>NZ_BCWD01000004.1 GCF_001592085.1 Levilactobacillus senmaizukei DSM 21775 = NBRC 103853 | reverse complement strand
TTTTCAAACATCTTTTTGAATAAATATTGATGTTTTACTGCGTCCGTGAATAAATATTCTTAACAACACATCTAACTATATCAATAATTAATTAGACCGTCAAGCCTTTTATTGAATTATCGGTACGGCTTCGACGCCTCATTATCGACCGTGTTTTCACGAATTGACAACAAAAAATAGTTTACCAATATCTGGCCAAATGGTCAAGAACAAAATGAATAATTACTTGAATTTCTTACAACAAGGCTTGCCGCGATCCATCAAAAAAGCGCCAACCCCCGGAATATCCAGGAATTGACGCCTTATAAATCCTACCTTTGCTATTTCAGCTCCGGTGCATCCGTCTTGTAATCAATGTTCTTATTACCATTCTTAGACATGACACTAGTCTTTTCCTTCTCCTGAGCCTCTGCCAACTTCGCCATAGCCGGCTTCAATTTGTAGGTAAAGTCACCCTTATCTACCTTAGTAAAGCCCTTAGGCGTATAGAACCGTAGCAAATCGCCATAGATCACCCGGTCAGATAGAGAAAGCTCCGTTGTGACGTGATTTTGCATCTGGTCAACGACCTTCTTCTGCTTAGTGGTCAACGTCAACGCCTTCCCGGTCTTCGTATCGTAGACCGTACCTCCCAGTTTAGTATACTTCGGTGAAACAAAGTTCCCGTTTCTAAAGGCCACCGTTTGGTTCCGATCCTTTGCCAGTAGGTCCTGACCAAACTGCACGGTATCGGTATTCTTCACACCGAGTAAGTCCAACAGCGTTGGCAAAACGTCAATCTCCCCACCATAGGTATGACTGATGCCCCCCTTAAGGCCATCCGCATGAATCATAAACGGTACCTTCTGGAATTGAGCCAAATCGAAGCTCGTCACTTTGTCCTTACCTAATAACTGGGCAATGGCGGCACGGTGATTATTCGAAATCCCATAATGATCCCCGTAAGCCACAATAACACTGTTTTTATAGAGTCCCGCCTTCTTAAGATACGTCATGAACTCGGCAAATGACTGATCGAGGTAATGGGCCGTTTGAACATACGGGTCAACCGTCTTGTCCCCCGTCTTAGTGGCGGGGAAATCGGTGTTCTTCTTATCCAATTCATATGGATAATGGTTGGTCAATGTAATCAACTTAGCATAAAACGGTTGTGGCAATTGATCAATGTACTTAGCCGATTGCTTAAAGAAGATTTTATCCTTCAGCCCATAGCCAACGCTGTAACCCGACTTCTCGGTATAGTAACTAGAACTAAAGAAGTATTGATAACCCCATGACTTGTAGGTGTTGTCCCGATTCCAAAAACTTGGGACATCCCCATGGAAAGCCGCCGTCGTATAGCCGGCCTTCTGACTTAGCAACGCCGGTGCCGCTTGGAACGTGTTCTGCGTTCCATACGTGGTCATCGCCGATCCTTGCGGTAACCCAAACAACGAGTTTTCCAGCATCATTTCAGCGTCAGAGGTCTTCCCCTGAGCAACCTGGTTGTAGAAGTTGTCGTAGGACAGGGTATTCTTACTATGATAGAACTTGTTTAGGGTTGGGGTAACTTCTTTACCATCCACCTTATAGTCCAACAGGAACTGTTGGAAACTTTCTAAGTGAATAATGAAAACGTTCTTCCCCTTCTCCTTCCCGAAATACGACACATTTGGACTAACCTGATTTTGCTTCAGATATTTCTTAACACTCTTCATGTCACTCGCATTCGCACTGGCCCGCGTCGCACTCTCTTTCTGCGTTTGGTAGGCATTGAATGCAGCATATTCATTGAGTCCCAGATACTTGACGATGTAGTTGTTATCAAACGTCCGCGTCAACAGTCCGGAACGGTCAGCGTTGGCCATGCCAAACTCCGCAAACATCAACCCAAATGCCAGCACAGAGATTGATAACGCGTAGCGGCGCTTAAATGGCCGCGGGTCAATCCGAATCACATGCATCAGTAGTAACACAATCAAAATCACAATATCGACATAGACAAAAAAGTCATAGACATGGGTAATTTGGGCCAAACTCTTCCCCAGATTATTTCCAACATCGCTAGACCCTTTCATAATACCGAATGATAAGAAGTCAGAAAACTCACGATAATAGAGGATATTGGCAAAAATCCAAGTCGACTCTAAGACATTGATGATAATCATCAGCCAATAAGCGAGTCTGCCCCTAAAGTATAAAGCAATTCCAAAGACCAACAAGGTGGCTGGAATTGGGTTAATGAAGAGCAAGAATTGTTGTACGCTGCCCTTCGCGCCTAAAGAAAATTCAGTTTGATAGGCGATGTAAGTCTTCACCCAGAATAACACGACAACTAACAGGAAGAAGCCCATTCGGGTATTCAACCAATTTGTCTTGCGCTTAATAAAGTTCGCCATGAGACAGCCTCCAGAAAATAATTAACATTAGTACAGTATAGCTGATATTGGCGGTGAATCAATTCCTTAAAAATAACCTTTGAAAAAATTCAACCTTTAGCCGATAAAAAAACAAAACTATGGATCCCATAGTTTTGTTAGTTATCCGTCAATAAATCAAATAATTCGATGGCGACCAAATCAATGTTATCGAATTCAAAAGTTGTTTCCGGATTGTGTTCAGTTAAAGTGTAGGTGTGCGTTGCTTGGTTAAAGACTACCAAGGCTTGTTCCACGCCTTCTTTTTCAAATCGACGGGGTTGTGGCTCGTCGGTGGCATCTTCTTGCATCGCCTTCAGACGATTGATGATACCAATCAGTTGAGATTCTTCCATGGTTAATCCCCTTTCTAGCTTCAAATCAATTTTACCAAACTTAGGTCCGGTTGACACGACCTATTCGATAAAAACTCAGTCATTTGGTAAATTATCTTTCTCGGTCACCTTATCCGGTCGCATGACCATCGCCACGAGCCCGGCTAACATGCCCAAGTAGTAGGTTAATAGCCGCCAAAGAATCATTGCGAGCACCAATTTACTATTTGAAGAAATATAACTCCTGAAGATCATTTCAAAACTATATTCCGCTCCGCCAGACCCCCCGGGAATCGGAAAGAGTGAAATGACCATGACAATTAAAATATGTAGACTGGTAACCATGACAATGTTCGCCGTAGTATAACCGAGAGCCAACATAATAAAGTACGGAATCAAGTAATAAAACATCAGCTGGATAAAGGTGATCCCAAAGACCCGTAACATCAGTTTCCATTGTCCACTGATTCGGACACTTTCCGCATAAAATGAGTCAATCTTCCCATTAATATTGTCTTCCATTCGGCTAAAGCGTTCGGCTTTCATCACCCAACGCATGGGAGTCAGTACCACCTTCACCATCTTCTTGGTAAAAGCATGCCAAAACATCACCATGAGTAGCCCAATAATGACGGCCAAATGAATCGTAAACCCAAAGACCACCAACCACGCCAGGGCGTGAAGTTTGTCTTGAATACTGTGGAATCCAACCACCAACGCAAATAAAAAGTTAATCACGATCATTGATTGGTAGACGACAAATTTCATTAATAACACCGAGCTGGCCTTACCAGCATCAACACCCGTTTGCATCAAAGCAATCAGTTGCGCCGGTTGACCACCTGAAGAAAACGGCGTAATCCCATTGAATAATTGTTCAACCATCGGAATTCGGATGGCATCTTTAAAGGTAAAACCTTCAATTCGGTCTGAAATGAAGACTTTGACGATAACCCCTTCTAGGGCCAGGTACACCAGCATGCACAGCACGGCTACCCCGAACCACCAGAAGTTAATATGAACAAAGTCATCGACCAAAATCGAGAATTTAATGTCACGCATTGAAAAAATCATAATACCAATGCCTAAGAGTAACATCAACGCTAAGACCCATTTATTTCGTCGTGACATTCAGTTACCCCTCTTTTACTTGCTGCTGATAAAATTCCCGCCAAATATCAGTCAGGTGTTCTTCTGAATAACGACTGGCGGCCTGCAGGCTTCGCTCATGCCAATGGGCCAAGGCAGCTTCATCCGTCGGCAAGGTCTGTAGCAGCTCATTCATCTCTGCATAATTCTGTGCTGGCGCATAATCCCCACTGATAATCGCATGGTAGAGTTCCAAGTCACGCAGCATAACTGGCGTCCCGGTGCTAAAGGCCTCCAGGACCGACATTGGAAAGAGCTCGTTAAACGACGGCAACAAAAATAGGTCGGCCAGATTATAGTAATCCACTAGTCGATCCCGGTCGACGATCCCCGGAAAGCTTAGGTTTGCCGGCGGATCGTCCACCACCTTCTTTAATTTTGCATAACCATCCGTCATTCGACCGAAAGAAAAGCCACCGGCCCAGATGAATTGCAAATTAGGATTCTCGCGGGCTAGCTTGATAAAGTCAAATAGTCCCTTACGCTCCTGAATCTGGCCCGTCCCTAAAATGGTAAACTTCTGACCATCATAGTGATACTGCTTACGCAGTGCCAACTTCCGGTCATCATCGACCGGATAAAATTCTTGGCGACTTACAAAGTTAGGAATGTAGGTCACCTTTTCTTCAGGAATCCCATAGGCCACCAGCTTCGGAATGAAGGTCGGATTGACCACCACGATATGGTCCATTCGCTTATAAAAGGCAATCACATACCGGTAGAAGATCCCCCGAAATGGTTGCGGAATAGTCAAGCTGCCCTCTAGGGTCTCCGGTAGAAAGTGAACGTATCCGATCTTACGGCCCCGGCCCGGTAGGAAGGTCGACAAGTAGTAAGAAAAGTTAATGGTGTGATAATGTGTCAGGTCCGCGTGACCGTACTGGTTAACCGTAACCGTGAATTCCTTGGTCAGTCGGGTACGCAACAAATTCATTAACTCATTATAGGCGCTACCAACACCCTGTCCCTTGACGGAATCAGCTGCAGAAAACATATTGATTTTTAACATCCAATAACTCCTCTAATTGCTAAAGTCTGGTGTATCTTCATGCGTCCGCTCATAGCTAGTCTGGGCATCCTGATAAAACTCCAGAATATGTTGCCCAAAGGTATCCGCGGAAATCTCTGAAAGCTTTTTGGCCAAGAGATCTGGATCCTGTTCTTCATCCCCATGGCGCAGATAGTCCACGACATTTTTTATCATGGTCTCCGGGTCCTTAAAGGTTACGCCAAGCGCCCGACTGGATAATAATTCGTCCGTATAAGGACTCGTCATGACAACAATCTTAGTTCCGGCTGCCATGGCCTCAATATAGGTCAGTCCTTGCGACTCTGAGTCTGACGAAGATAGAAAGACGTTAGCCATATGGTAATAACGGAAAACTTCATTATTATCCACTTCACCGGTGAACGAGACATGGTCGCTGAGCGCCATCGTTTTCACCTGTTCTTCCAAGTCTTCCTTGGCGGGACCATCCCCAACGATTAATAGCTGGGCGTTGGGCACTTGCTCCAGAATCCTGGGCATCGCATTAATACTTTCCGAGATATTCTTTTCATAGGCTAAGCGACTAAGGGACAGAATGACTGGCGTGTCCTCATCAAAGCCCAAATTTCGCCGCAGATCAGCCGTATCCGGTTGTTCATACTGATGGAGATTAACCCCGGTAGGAATCACCCGGATCGGCGCCTTAACCCCATAATCCGTTAAGGTCGTTAAAACCCGGTCACTCGGAGCCACAACTCCCGTCAGATGATAACAAAAGGCCAGCGTCCCCTGCTTAACGTGGACGGGCTTTAAAATCTTGCCGTTGGCCACGTAATGTAAATAATCCTCATACATGGTGTGATAAGTGTGCAGACAGGGAATTTCCAGATTCCGCGCCACAAACTTACCAATCCAGCCCATCGAAAACTCAGTTTGCGTATGGACGACATCCAGATTTAATTCCTTAGCAATTTGGTACGCCTGAAACAGTCCCCTAACTGCAATTCGGCGTTCTGTAAACGAGATGAACGGAATACTAGAGAAACGAAAAACGTTTCTTTCGTAAACATTCCGTTCTACCTGTGGATCGGTGGTAGTGAAGATGTAGACCTGGTTACCCTGCTTCTCTAACTGATCCCGCAACGTTTTAATCGATGTTGCGACCCCACTCACTTGAGGGAAATAGGTGTCCGTAAATATACCAATGTTCATCGCCAATCCCCCTTACTTTTAAACGTTCTTATGACTACTAAATCGGTTCGTAGCATACAATCAGTACAATTATATGGGTTTGCTAAGTTGATTGCAAACCTCAACGTCAATCGCTAGGAAAAATAAAAGAGTCGCTAATCGGTCAGTAACGACCCATTAACGACTCCCACTTCGTTTCATTTATTCACTCATATTTAGGAAACAATGCCTGGAACGGCGGCCTGCACCATGGTCACGACTTCCTGACTCGTGCTAGCCGAGTTTAAAGCCGTTTCCGCTAGCGCTCCCAGGTCGTCCGCGGTCAACTGACCAATCAGCTCCCGCGTCTTCAAGATCGTGCCCGCCCCCATTGAGAATTCATCTAAGCCCATCCCCAATAGTAACGGAACGGCAATCGGGTCTCCCGCCATCTCACCACACATAGCGACGGGAATCCCCGCCGCATGACCCGCAGAAATAACCTGGTTAATCAACCGCAATACCGCGGGATGATAGGGTTGATACAGGTATGCGACGTCTTGGTTCGTTCGATCAGCGGCCAGTGTGTACCCGATGAGGTCGTTGGTGCCAATACTCATGAAGTCAGCCTCCTGAGCAAAGCGATCGGCCAGCAAGGCAGCCGCTGGAACTTCCACCATCATACCAACCTTCACGTCGCCTAGTGGCACCTGCTTGGTGGTGAGCTTCGAACGCTCATCATCGTAGATTGCCTTGGCTTGACGAAACTCATCGAGCGTCGCAATCATCGGAAACATGATTCGCAGGTGGCCATACGCCGAGGCGCGCAACAAAGCTCGTAATTGGCTACGGAAGATTTGCTGGTGGGCCAAGCTTTGACGAATGGCCCGTTCACCTAGGAACGGGTTGGCTTCCGGATGTTGATGTAGGTAAGGCAACGGCTTGTCACCACCAATATCCAGCGTTCGAATGACCACCGTCTTAGGGGACAAGGACTTAACAACTTCACGGTAAACCGCAAACTGCTCATCCTCCGTCGGTAATTGATCCCCATTCATATAGAGAAATTCCGTCCGCATCAGCCCCACTGCTTCGGCACCATTTTGCAAAACACTTGGCAGGTCACTTGCATTCCCAATGTTCGCCGCCAATGTGACTCCCCGACCATCCTTGGTCGTCGTCTTATGATTCCTAAAGGTCGCCAAGTGGTCCAGGTTAGCCTGTCGATCGACCATGGCCTGCTTAGCGGTCTGCCAGGTGGCCAAATCTGGGTCCACAATGACGGTCCCCTGGGACCCATTGATCACCAACTGGTCCCCCGGCTTTACCGCCTGAGTCGCCGTCTGTGTTCCCACCACTGCGGGAATATTCAGTGACCGTGCCAAGATTGACGAGTGAGATGTCCGTCCCCCGACATCGGTTACGAACCCCAGGATAAACTGAGGATTAACCGAGACCGTGTCGCTTGGGATCAAATCGTGAGTCACAACAATCACCGGTTGGTCAATCAATGCCAGGTCGGGCAACGCCACTTGCAACAGGTGGGCTAGCACCCGTTTGTTAATGTCGTGCAGGTCCGTGACCCGTTCTTGCATATAGGGATTATCCGTCATCTTTTCCAGTGTTTCCTCAAAATCAGCCACGGCATTTGCCCAAGCGGACTCGGCGTTAACGCCATCCTCCCGAATTGTCCGCTCCACCGCGGCAATAAGATCGGGATCCTGAAGCATCGTTATGTGGGTACTAAAAACCTGGGCACCATCAGTACCCAGGCTTTTAGTTGCACGCATTTTGATCGTCTCAACATCGGAGACTGCTGCCTCAAGGGCCTGATGGAATCGTTTCAATTCGTTATCAAGATTTGACACCTGCCGCCGTTCGAAGCTCAGGTCCGGTTCGACTAATCGGTAGGCCCGACCACAAACCAAGCCATCACTCGCGGCAATTCCCTTGAGATTCACAGTCATTAGTCAGACAAACCCTCTTTTTTCAGCGTTTCGGCAACAGCGTTCATTGCGTCCGCTTCGTCCTCACCATCAGTCGTGATTGTGATTTCGGCGTTTTGACCAACACCTAATGACATAACCCCCATGATGGACTTTAAGTTAACGGACTTGTCTTGGTACTGCAAGCTAACTTCTGAACTGAACTTGCTGGCAGCCTGAACTAACAGCGTTGCTGGACGTGCATGAATACCCGTTTCTGCTGTAACATGAAATTCGCGTTTTTCCATAATTGATCGATCTCCTTTAAGCTTAGGTTGAATTCTATCTGGTCGTGATACTCCCTGACCTTGCGCATTGGCCAAACAACCATTCCGAGTATTACGCCTACTCATTAAGAATATCAATCTCACCTCTAAATTACAAGCGCATTGTGAAACGCTTACATCAAAAAAACTTATTGGTCACTGTTACCGGCTTCATAATCATAGTGATAAATGAGCTTACCACCCTTTTCAGCCTGACCAATCACCCGTTTACGGGTATCGAAAGCCATGAAAGCTTTTTGGAAGTCTGGAAACTCCTCCGGCGTAACTTCAAACGTTGATAATTGTTTCTCCTTCAATTGAGTCATGAGGGCCGTAAAGTCCTTTGCCAAATCGCCACATCCTTTTTTATCACTACCTCATTCTACGGTGAAAATCACCAACGGTCAAAAATTTTATCGTTTCGAGGGAGTCTGTTTAGCATTCTATAGATGAGAGTGCTAAAATAAGGGCGTTCGTGAGTAAAACCCACGTGGCGCCCGGCTTTATTGGGGAAAGCTAAATACTTGCAACCCTGGCAGACCGCGCTATAATGTAATCAATGGTCAGGAAAGGTCAAACCTTTTCTCGACAATCGTGGGTCACTACGAAAAATTTTCCGGCACGAAAGGAGACGACAAGATGTTATGTCAAAATTGCCACCGCAATGAAGCCACTATTCACCTATATATGAGTGTTAATGGGCAGCGGCAACAAGTTGACCTGTGCCAAAATTGCTATCAGCTGCTGAAGCAGCAACAATCAAACGATTCTGGAAATGGAGGTGGCCGTATGGCACAAGATCCATTCGGCTTCGGTAACCTGGACGATATCTTCCGGGCCATGCAAGGTGGCCAGGGAACGCCTAACGATTATCGGCAAGCAGCCGCACAAAACAACCAGCCTACTCAGCCTGCAGGCAACCAGGGCTCTGGTAACAACGGCCTGTTGAACCAATACGGGTTAAACCTGACGCAGCTGGCTAAGGACGGTAAGATTGACCCAGTCATTGGCCGGGACAAGGAAACCGCCCAAGTCATTGAAATCCTTAACCGTCGGACCAAGAACAATCCCGTTCTGATTGGTGAAGCCGGGGTCGGCAAGACGGCCGTGGTTGAAGGATTGGCAGAACGTATCGTTGAAGGTAACGTTCCGCAAAAACTTGAAAACAAACAAATCATCCGTTTGGATGTCGTTTCGCTGGTTCAAGGCACCGGTATCCGGGGTCAATTTGAACAGCGGATGCAACAATTGATGAAAGAGGTCCAAAGCAATCCGGACATCATCCTCTTCATCGATGAAATCCATGAAATCATGGGTGCGGGTAACGCTGAAGGCGGCATGGATGCTGGCAACGTTTTGAAGCCGGCGCTCGCTCGGGGTGACTTCCAATTAATTGGGGCCACGACTTTAAATGAATACAGAGATATTGAAAAGGACCAAGCGTTAGCCCGTCGGTTCCAACCCGTCACGGTGGATGAACCTAGTGCCGATGAAGCCATTAAGATTTTAAAAGGTATCCAAAAGAAATATGAGGATTACCACCATGTTCATTACGCTGACGATGCGATTGAGGCTGCTGTTCGGCTATCCGATCGCTACATCCAGGACCGTTTCTTACCCGACAAGGCCATCGATTTACTCGACGAAGCCGGGTCACGGAAGAACTTGACCATTAACGTCGCCGACCCCAAGGCCATCGACGAAAAGATCAAGAACGCTGAGGATCAAAAGCAAGCAGCCCTGAAACAAGAAGACTACGAAAAGGCTGCCTACTACCGCGACCAAGTCACGAAATTGGAAAAGTCCAAGGAATCTGCTAAGAATGCAGACGCCACCAACTCCGCTGAAGTAACGGTCAAGGACATGCAAGACATTGTGGAAGAAAAGACCGATATTCCAGTTGGTGAATTACAAGCCAAAGAACAACATCAACTCAACAGTTTGGCTGGCGACCTTGAAAAACATGTCATCGGCCAAAATGAAGCGGTTGATAAAGTGGCTCGGGCCATCCGGCGTAACCGAATCGGCCTGAACGGTACCGGTCGGCCAATTGGCTCCTTCCTCTTCGTTGGCCCTACTGGGGTTGGGAAGACGGAACTTGCTAAGCGGCTAGCCAATGAACTCTTCGGTTCTACCGACGCCATGGTCCGCTTCGACATGTCCGAGTACATGGAACCACATTCAATTTCTAAGCTGATTGGATCACCGCCTGGCTATGTGGGCTATGAAGAAGCTGGCCAACTGACCGAACAAGTTCGGCGACACCCTTACACGTTAATTCTGCTCGATGAAATCGAAAAAGCCCACCCCGACGTGATGAATATGTTCTTACAAATTCTTGACGATGGTCGCCTAACCGATTCTCAAGGTCGGACCGTTTCCTTCAAGGACACACTGATCATTATGACCAGTAACGCTGGGACCGGCGACGCCGAAGCCAACGTTGGGTTCGGTGCTGCGGCCGAAGGAACGACACACTCGGTACTTGGTAACTTAACCAACTACTTCAAGCCTGAATTCCTAAACCGGTTCGATGATATCGTGGAATTCAACTCCCTGTCCAAGGATAACCTGATGCACATCGTTGACTTGATGATTGACGATGTCAATACCATGTTGGCGGGGCAAGGTATTCACATTCATGTCACGGAACCCGTCGAAGAACAACTGGTTACGAAGGGCTACAACCCTGCTATGGGGGCACGGCCACTACGGCGAGTTATTCAAGAAGAAATCGAAGATCGAATTGCCGACTACTATCTGGATCATACCGATACCAAGAACCTCGTTGCCAGGATTGAGGATGGCAAGATTGTCATTGCCGCCGACAATGATGGGTCGAAGCCAGTGGAAGACACAGACGAAAACTAAGCTATTCACGAAGGACCTAGGGTAAACAACCCCTAGGTCCTTTTGTTATCCCCGCTCATATGGTCACAAATACCCCCTAACAATCGCCAGTTCCAGTTAAACTTGATGTCCCAACCGGCCAAAGCCCAGATCCCTGGTTATCAACGTCAATATCCGCCAGCTAACCACCTTTAGTCCCATGCTCACGTTGGTATTGAAAATCTAAATCGCTTTCAGCAAGATTGCCTTGCTACCGCGGATTGCGGTATACTAAAAACAATAGACGATCTTAGGAGGTGAAAGGTTATGGCATTCTTTAATTGGTTGCGGCAAATAATTGCCCCACGGAATACCCCCGTGAGCCACCGACCGCAGCATTTGGCACGCCGGCCCGCCCCAACAGAATCCCACCCTCTCCCTCATTCAGTCCCATCAGTATCAACTCCGGCGGTAAAACCGAGTCCGAAACCAGTTGTCCCGGCACCAGATCCCGTTCAATTGGGTCCAACGGCGACTCTGGTCGTTCGAATCGTCGATCAACGCGACCGACCATTACAACCGGCGCTCATTTTAACGGGGTATCAATTCGGTCCTGTCCACGGTGAACTGCCGGTGATCGATGGTTACATTCTCACCGACATTCAGGGCTTTACCCAAACGTTCTTATCGGAGTATGGTCTGATGACCCTAATTTATACCAAGGAACAAGGGCAACCACTGCTGACCTATTACCTCGATTACGATAATGGCCAACTACTCAAGCTGCCCGATTTCCGCCGTGGGATCCTCGGTGCCCCTTATGCTTCGATACCACCAGAGTTTCCAAACTACCGAATCTTTCAAGCACATGGGGATCATAAGGGCCACTTCTCCCGGCATCCCAACCAGATGACTTACTTCTACCGGCGAGATGACTGGGACACGGTTCAACGGGTTCATCAATTTATGGAGTTACTGACGGACCACGTGGTCTACGATGCTCCG
Source organism: Levilactobacillus senmaizukei DSM 21775 = NBRC 103853 (assembly GCF_001592085.1). Taxonomy (GTDB): domain Bacteria; phylum Bacillota; class Bacilli; order Lactobacillales; family Lactobacillaceae; genus Levilactobacillus; species Levilactobacillus senmaizukei. The sequence continues at coordinate 112,946 of NZ_BCWD01000004.1, read as the reverse complement.
GCAGGTAATCCCTACAACTACCAATTCCCCGCAACCTCAATTTGGCGGGTCTTCGTCATCATCACCCTACACAATCACGACGAATGGCTCAACCTTGGTGGTGACCAATGGATTCCCATGACCGACGTCGAACGTCGGGATGGCCCAGTTCAACCAGAGCTCCCCCATCACACCTGGACCCCACAGCCCTTCGACCGGTTAGGGGTTGTCGATTACGTTCCGCACCAGGCAGTCACCGTTTTCGAGGAACCTTATGGCGAGTCCAACGGTGAAATTGAAAACGGCGCAACGCTTGAAATCCGCGGCCGCATCATCGATGACCAGCAACTTGTCTGGTATCAGATTGGTCCCAACACTTACATCAATGCCCGATACACCCATCTGTTACCCACAGAAACTATTTAAATAAATCCGATTCCTAAAAAAATCCAGCAACCATTATAAAATGGTCGCTGGATTTTTTAATCTGTAACTAAAGGTTCTTATCCATGTTAAAGGTTAACTTCGACAGGTTCAGGCCCTCTTCGATTAAGTCATTAGTAAACTTGGTGGTATCGGCCTTCATCGCTTTGACAATGGCGTAGTTCTGCGCCGTTAGGTAGGCGGTTAAATCATCCCCGGACAACGTCTTAGCATGGGCTTGCGTAGCGGCGACATGCGCCCGAAACCTTTCCTTAGCGGCCGTGATGTAGTCGGTATCTCGTTCGATAAAGTTACGGTAATGAGACTCCACCACCATTGACAGCTTGCGGTACATCCAGTAGGCACTCTGGTCGTCCAGATGAACCGGGGTGTCGCTATACGACGGGTCCGTATCCGTCGCGTTAGCGAAGAATGGCACGTATGGTGAGAATGCGGGCACTCCGAAGCATAGCCACATAATAGCGGAACTAGCCGCTGGCACATCGTTGCGGATTTGCAAAACGTGTGAGTTTTGTGTCCGGTTCATGGAGATTGGCCGGAACTTCTTCCGGTCGGCTTCACTCCCCTGACCAAACGGATCATAGGGCGTTTCGTTGTAATGGGAACTCAAAATGTATTCAACATCTTCTACACTAATCTTATGGCTCGTCCGGCAAATAAACGGCAGGTCACTGGATTGAGGATCTTGTTCGATCTCGGGATTCAAGACCCGTTGCCCGAACCAGACCCGTGGCGTGTTATAGTGCCGGTCTTTTTCATTACTGGTCCCAAAGATGTGTCGGAAGTTCCAGCCATTTTGGTCCGGATTCAAATGGTTTTCCTTAACAAAGTCCGCAATTCCCTCAGAGAACATGAAGTTATCGGGATCATCAAAAGTCACCTGTTGAATGGCAACTTGGTTAGCCGCAATGGCATAGGCATCATCCGGAATGCGTTGCGCAACCCAGTGGTGTCCAGTGACAATTTCCATATACCAAACTTCATCGTTGTCGGAGAATAAGACCCCGTTACCTTCGGGTGAACCATACTGCTTAATCAGGTTGCCCAGGTAGCGCACCCCGTCACGTGCAGAAGTGATGTAAGGCAAGACAAACGTTTGCAGTGAGTCTTCGGCCAACCCATTGGCAACCAACGGGTCACAGGCTAAGGCCGCGGGATTCCCATAGACGCTTTCGGTGGCACTCATAGCGACATTGTGGTCGTTAAACCCGCTTTCGGCATAGACCCCTTCCTTATCAACTTCCACATTGGGCGTCGCTTGATAACGATACCCATCATGCGGAATTGGCGCCGTAAACCCATTTTGGTTGGACACCCAAGTCCGATCGGGCTGATCATGCTCAGCGGGATGCATAACGAACCGTTGAGGAGTTAAAGGCAAGAACGTGTCGTCGTTTCTGGCAATCAAGGTTGATCCGTCAACCGTTGCTTGTTTGCCGACTAATACGGTCGTACAGGCAGATAAATGTTTTGCAACTTTCATTTAATGACCACTCCTTATTAATTTCCTACATGCCATAGTGTACCCCTTTTGTGCGGCCACGACTAGCTTCGGCTTTTTCGCCTATCGTCCGCTAAATGGTTACACATTTAAGAAAGTGTTGACATTAATCCCGAATTGCTTAAAATAGAGTTGTATTCAATTGAAACGGCTTTCATCTGGATTAGCTTGTGAAAAATGTTTCAATATCAAAATCTTGTTTTGGGAGGCAACATATTATGAAAGTCACAGTTGTAGGTTGTACACATGCAGGGACCTTTGCCATCAAGCAGATCTTAGCAGAACATCCGGACGCTGAAGTCACCGTCTACGAACGTAACGATGTCATTTCATTCTTATCCTGTGGGATTGCCCTGTACCTTGGCGGCAAGGTCGCAGACCCTCAAGGCTTATTCTACTCAAGCCCAGAAGAACTTAAGGGCTTAGGCGCTAATGTTCAAATGAATCACAACGTCTTAGTCATCGACCCAGATGCCAAGACGGTGACCGTAGAAGACTTAAATAGTCACGAAAAAACCACCGATAGTTACGACAAGTTAGTTATGACCTCCGGTTCATGGCCAATCGTTCCCAAGATTCCGGGGATTGACAACGATAAGGTTAAACTTTGCAAGAACTGGGCTCACGCACAGGCCTTGATTGAAGACGCCAAATCCGCTAAGCACATTACCGTCATTGGTGCCGGCTACATTGGCGCAGAACTGGCAGAAGCTTACTCGACCACTGGCCATGACGTCACGTTAATTGATGCCATGGACCGTGTCATGCCAAAATACTTTGACAAAGAATTCACTGACGCCATTGAAGCAGACTACCGGGACAACAATGTTCAGTTAGCCTTGGGTGAAACCGTCAAGAGCTTTGACCATGACGGCGATCGGTTAAAGATCACCACCGATAAGGGGAGCTACGACACCGATCTGGCCATCCTGTGCATCGGCTTCCGGCCAAACACCGATCTCCTGAAGGGTAAGGTCGACATGGCCCCTAATGGTGCCATCATCACGGATGATTACATGCGGTCATCCAACGCCGACATCTTCGCTGCCGGTGATAGTGCCGCCGTTCACTACAATCCAACTCATAAGAACGCCTACATTCCGCTAGCAACTAATGCGGTTCGCCAAGGGATCTTGGTCGGCCAAAACCTCGTTAAGCCAACGGTGAAGTACATGGGAACCCAGTCAACCTCTGGTTTGGCCCTATATGGCAAGACCATTGTTTCAACCGGACTAACCTTAGCCGCAGCCGAGGATCAAGGTATCAAAGCAGAACAAGTCATCGTTAAGGACAATTACCGTCCAGAGTTCATGCCTTCGACCACTCCGGTCTTGATGTCCTTAGTCTTTGACCCTAGCACTCGTCGGATCTTGGGTGGTGCGCTGATGAGTCAATACGATGTTTCGCAATCGGCAAACACCCTGTCCGTCTGCATCCAAAATGAAAACACGATTGATGATCTGGCCATGGTTGATATGCTCTTCCAACCTAACTTCGACCGGCCATTCAACTACTTAAACATTGTGGCCCAAGCTGCCCAAGCCAAGGCTGCAAAACTCGACGCTGTCGATTAACCACCGGCGTCAAACGAAAAAGCCGACCAATTGGTCGGCTTTTTTTGATCGCTTGAGATAGCGGTGCCCTAGTCACTCACCCGTGTCCGCGAGTCGGTTATCTTCATCGTTCATGCCCTAGTCTAGGATGGCACATCATTCAATGTCCAAGTTAATTGGGCTTCATAGTCACCATGAACGGCAGCACTATTGAGTTCCAACATCAATCCTTGATCATCGTCCCAATCACCGGCGACATCGGTTAGATCATCGTCATCGGTGGCGGTTCCCGTACCCACGGTCGTCGCCACATCCGTAATCGGCGTCTGATCGCCCCGATCGAAGTAGAATAAATTTCCAGCTAGTTTGGTTCCATCAGACCGTTTAAAGTCTGTCCCGGTGACCTGCAGGCTCCATTTAGCCCCGGCCTCACGAGTGTCTAAAACCTCGACCTGCCAGCCGGTTAGCCGCCGCACTTTCTGCTTCGTTCCAGTCAGCATCGTGTCGGCAAAGGCCCCCGTCCCATCACCGGTCTGCAATAATAGTTGCCGGTTAACATCGATAGTATAGGTCACCTCATTTGAAAGGTTGCCAAATGGGTCTCCAACGACAAAGGTCAGCTTGTTACGCCCCGATTTAAGCTTGGCAGCGGGTACCGTCACCGTGAAGACTCCGCTGTCGTCACCCTCACCTTCCGGAATCTGGAAATCCGGTAAATTTTCGCCGTTGATCTTCGGCTTAACCGTCATGTCGGAGTTTCCCAGACCCAGGCCTTCGGGAATAACCACTAACCCCCGCATACTAACATCCTCACCAGCCTCGGCTTCAGTACCCGCGCCGGATAGGGAAAGTGCATACAGGTCTAGCGTCGGGTTCAACACCATTGACGGGGTCGATGTCGTTACGACACCGTTAACCGCGGCGAAGGTGCTCACCGTCGAATCGAGCGGGGTCGTCCCCTTCACGTCTTCTGCTTTACCGGTGAAGGAAATCACGGCCGATTTATTGGTGTCCGACAAATCCTCCGTCAGCGTGTAACGAACCTGGTTATCGCTCAGATCCGCCAGACTAACATCTGCCGTAGTCCCATCACTGTACGTGATTTTGGCGGACTGGTAATCGATGTGGTCGGGGAGCTGAATTTGCGCCTCAACCTTCTTCCAGGCCTGCTTACCCTTAAAATAGTCTAATTGATAATCGACCTGAACGTTGTGGGTGCCCATGAAGGATTCACCTTCCCCAACGGTCTTTCCAGTGGTTGTGTCGGTCACCTTAGTCTTCGCGGTGGCATCCACTAAGCCAGGAACTTCTTCAAAGAGCACCAGATTGTTTTCATAGCTCTCACCCGTGGCACCGGTGAACCCCCAACGAACCTTATTCGTGCCCTTCGGGTCAATTTTAGCTAAATCCAGGGGCACGGTCTGCGTGGTTCCCGTCTTTTCCTCACCCGTCAAGGGGTCCTTATCATCAAAGGTATAGGTCATTTCCTGTGCCTTAGCCGACCAGTTCAGGCTCAAATGGTGCCAGGCCCCATTGGCCAGCATTGTGTAGTCGCCACTAATCAAGCCTGCATGGGCCTGCGTCGCATAATAGCCCACCCCATAAATAGGAATGTAGGTCACTGTTCGCACCATTTCATAGGTTTCCGGTGCACCTGGATAATTACTAGCAATGTGTGGCCCCTTAATCGAAACATCGAACGAATCCGCATCGCCGGAATTTCCATAACTAGTGGAATTATTTAAATGTGTGTCGAACTCCAACGCCCAACTGTTTTGAATGGCCAAAGCGGCCAGAGCTCCCGGATCCGTGTTCTTGCGATTATTATCTACACCCCAGACACCTAACGTTTCGCCGGAAATGGTCTTGCCAAATTTTGGCGAAGCCGCTAAGCCATTGTCGTCGTTTTGGAAAACCAGGGCCATGCCGTCAGCCGCCTTCTTCCCAGTATTGCCAAAGTACATCCACATTGAAGCCGAATGATCCTGGGTTAAATCGAAAACGTTTTCATTTGTTGACCAAAGGGCCCCGTACTGCCGCTTACCATTACTCACCCGTGCAGCCTGGGTCCCTTTAACATTGGGATTGGTCACATCGACCACTTGAGCCTGATTATTGGGCGCCGTTCCCGGCGTAAAAACATTTTCGAGGGCAATTCCTTGAGGGGCGGTTTTCAACGCCTGGTCGTAGTCGGCGTCGGATCTGGCCGCAGTTCCTCCTGCGCCCAGGACCCCTACACCCACTAAAATTCCCAACCATACCTTTAGTTTCACCATAACCACCCCTCTCCGTCCCATAAAATGTTGTGGGACTCAATCAAAGTGTCATCTTTCTCCTACAGGTATACTAACATATATTAAACTATCAATTGATAAAACATCATTTTTTGACGTAATCTCTTTGAATTTTGACCAAAAAAATGGCCGCCCGATCGGGACGACCATTAGATTTATAACTTAGCTGTTAACTCAACATCGGGATACTTATCCTTGAACCACCGTTCTGCAAATTGGTTTTCAAATAAGAAGAGGGGTTCGCCCTGATTGTCCTTAACCAGTAAGTTCCGGGACGATGACATCCGTTCGTCCAGCTGTTCTGGATTGATCCACCGCGCCGTCTTCTTCCCCATTGGTTCCATGATGACTTCTGAGTTGTACTCGTTTTGCATTCGGAACTGGAAGACTTCGAACTGCAGCTGACCCACGGCACCCAAGATGTAGTCACCAGTGGAATAGGACGTGTAGAGTTGCACGGCTCCTTCTTGAACCAGTTGATTAATCCCCTTGTGGAAAGACTTTTGCTTCATCACATTTTTTGCCGTGACCCGGACAAAGAGTTCTGGCGTGAATTGTGGGAGCTTTTCAAACTTGATCGCCTGCTTACCGGTATAGATAGCATCCCCGATTTGGAAATTCCCGGTATCGTACAGCCCGATGATATCTCCGGCAACGGCGGTTTCCACGTTTTCCCGGGTATCGGCCATGAATTCCGTCACGTTGGACAGACGAAGCTTCTTGCCCGTCCGTTCCTGCATGACGTCCATCCCGCGATCAAATTCTCCGGAACAGATCCGAACAAATGCAATCCGATCCCGATGATTAGGGTTCATGTTTGCTTGAATCTTGAACACAAAGCCTGAGAATTCTGGATCGGTGGGCTTGACGGTGTCGCCCGCTTCAGTGGTATGTTCGGCTGGCTTGGGGGCGTATTGCAAATAGGTTTCCAGGAACGTCTTCACCCCGAAGTTGGCTAAGGCCGAACCAAAGAACACGGGTGTCTGATCCCCACTGGCAATCTTAGCCTCATCGAAGTCATTACCAGCCTCTTCAATCAGTTCCATGTTGTCACGAGCATCCTGATACCAGCCATCGTTTTGCAGATCATTAGGTTCGGCCAAATCACCGGCTTCATTCAGGGGCAGATACTGTTCCCCATCGGCATCGGGACGGTATAGGGCCACCCGATGATGATGCCGGTCATACAGGCCCTTCAATTCCTTCCCCATCCCAATCGGCCAGTTCATAGGATAGCCTTCAATGCCCAAGACATCTTCCAATTCGGCAATCAGGTCCATGGGATCACGTCCGTCACGGTCTAACTTGTTCATGAAGGTAAAGATCGGAATCCCCCGCATCTTACAGATCTGAAACAACTTCTTGGTTTGCGGCTCAATTCCCTTCGCCGAGTCAATGACCATGACCGCCGAATCCACGGCCATCAAGGTCCGATACGTATCTTCAGAAAAGTCTTCGTGTCCTGGGGTGTCCAAAATGTTAATTCGCTTACCCTGGTAATTGAATTGCATGACGGAACTCGTCACGGAGATTCCCCGCTTTTGTTCAATTTCCATCCAGTCGGACTTAGCAAAGTTACCACTCTTACGAGCCTTTACGGTTCCGGCTTCACGAACAACCCCACCAAACAAAAGTAATTGTTCAGTAATGGTCGTCTTCCCAGCATCGGGGTGAGAAATGATAGCAAAGGTGCGTCGTTTGTCGACCGCTGGTGCTAAAGTTTTTTCAGTCATAGTTCATCCTCACAAAATTTATTTTCGATTTAATTCGTTCGTGTCATTTTATTTTTTTACACAGCGCTTTGATTTTAACACATTTAACCCAACAATTCACGGTTGCCGCTGAGGCCATCCCGCAATCTGCCATTTCGTGGTATGATAGGGGAACGAAGTTTATCAATTAGAAACGGGTGAAAGTATGTCGGCTAGTTCTGAAGCCATCTTGATCGAAATTTTATTTGGACTAGGTGCACTGATTGTTATCGGTGGCTTAGTGAGCCTGATTATCGCGCGAAAACGGCGGCAATCATTGCGATCGCCAATGACCATTATCATCTGCGGCGCCGGAATTGCCGTTAGTGCGGTCCTCCTCAACGTCTTGATGTTCAAGACTTACGATAACGTCCGGCTCAAGAAGAATCAATATTATGAGGCTACCAGCCTGACTAGCAACATGCGGCAGTCACTGGCTAGCACCCGAACGGCCAACCAGCCGGTGGCACCAAATGATAAGAAGGCCAGCAAAAATGTAACTTACCTGGTTGAACACACCAATCAAACCAAGGCCTCCCTGACACACGCTCAGGATGCCCAGCAACAACTAGCCAAACAGCATCCCGATATCAAACGGATTCACCGTGACTATCACTACGTCTTGCAAAGCTACTTTGATAAGGTCGTCACCCCGCAACACGCCGATCAGTTAACTAAGCACGCCTATCACCAAGTACTTCATTTCAATAAAAACGCCTGAGAGCTTGTCTCAGGCGTTTTTTGATTAACCATTTTTTTGAATTTGTTGAATCACGTAGTTCACAATTTTCAGAGAACTTAACCCATCGTCAATCGAACAAAAACGTCGATAGAAGTCCATAAACTTCTTGTTATTGCTCATATCTGGCGTTGCAAGCTTATCCCCAATCAGCGACAACAGTTGCGTTTCATTCTGAGCGATCTCACCCGGCAGATCCTTCTCGTAATCGAGATAGAACCCCCGCAGTTCATCCTTATACATATGGTAGTCATACGGGTAGAATAGGATTGGCCGCTTCAAGTAAGCGAAATCGAAGAAGACGGACGAGTAATCCGTGATCAGCATGTCACTGATCAAGTAGAGATCAGAAATGTTGGGGTGATTGGAAAAGTCAAAGACGACACCCTCATACCCACTAATGTCCAAAGCATTAGAAATCAGATAATGCATCCGCAAGACCAGCACGGCGTCATCTCCATACTGCTTTTGGAATTCATCCAGTGAGAATGGTAGTTCAAAGGTATACTTCCCCTTCTCGGCAAATTGGTTATCGCGATATGTTGGGGCGTACAAGACGACCTTCTTATCTAATGGAATCCCCAACTCTTGCTTCAAAGCAGTCACATCATCCGGCGTGCTATTAATCAGTTCGTCATTTCGCGGATAACCAACCTTCAGGATCTGGTTGTTATAACCAAAAGCCGATCGGAAGATCCGGGTAGAATAGTCGTTCGGCGAAACCAGGGCGTCCCATCGATTAGCTTCGCGCACGAAGTTCACGTGATACTTAGCCGTCGTAGTTCCCGGCATCGAAACATTTTCGATATCCAGGCCTAACTTCTTCAGTGGTGTTCCATGCCAGGTCTGGATGTAAGTCAAATATTGCGGCTTCTTAACCCATGATGGGAACCGCGCATTACTAATCCAGAAACTTGCCTTTCCCAGAACGCGAACCCATTTAGACGTCCGCCGAATCACATAAGGAATATCATTTTCCTTACAAAAATGTTTCTGTGACCGGTCAATGGACCAGATAAAGTTAAATCCAGGATAAAGTTGTTTGAACAAAAGATAGATGGCATAGGGTGAGTCACTGACTTGACGCCCACCGAAGCTCTCAAAGACCAAAGTCGGTTGGTCATATGGCCGGTGTCCCCGCTTGAATAACCGCCGCATGTAGACCAAGTTCACCTTGTCCATCAACATACTTAAAAAGCGCGTGACCCCCCCGACCTTACCGGGGACGGCAGCGATTCGTTCTGGGACGGTCGGTGCGGCTGTCTCTTGAACCCGAATTCCGTTATCATACCGTTTCTCAATCATGACCAGCCGGTGACCGGCCGTAATCGTTTGGGTCACCTGCCCCGCCAATGACTGCGACATGACCACTCGTTGCTCAAGGTCTTGCCCATTCACAGTCGAGCGGATAAACAGTTGCTGGGTGGTGTCTGCGGCGAGATCGGACAACGGAATGGTTCCCAGAAACAACCCATGTAAACTCATATGAGTAATGGGCCATTCAGCCGTGCTGTCCGCCGACGCGTTCTTTAACACCAACCGCTGATTGTCAATCGGCTGATTATTAATCCGACTAGGCCCCGTAATCTGGAGCTGGTCGTCTTGCAAATTAATGGCCTTAATCGTAAATTCATCGTCGGCCTGTTGGGTATGCATATTGAATACCGCCATCCCATTAGCGTCACTGTTAACTTGATAATAACTGGTCAACGTCAACTGATGCCGGTCACTCAGGTATTCACTCTCGACCTGAATCAGCCCCCGGGTGTGTTGTTGTCGCAGGTTCAAATACATTTCCCAGCTGAACTCACTCTGACTTCCCGTCTGATACTGCAGATCATTGGCATCCACCTTGATCCGCACAACGTCCGCACTAACGGCCTTGCTAATCGGAATCGTGAGGGATGCCTGCGATTGCTTTTCCAGGAAGGTGACGGCTAAATCATCGAAGGGTTCTGGGACGTCAATGAGTTCCAGTTCCAACTCCTGTATATTCTTTTTATGATGTAATCCAGATAAAATCGCACGCACGATGGAAAAACTCCTTAGTAGTTAAAAATCAGCTGGTTCGGCATTTGCGGTGAGAAGGCCGCGTTAATCCCCAAGTCCACGTAAAGACAGGTCTTAGGGGTCATCATCTTACTCAAAACGTCTTGATAAAAAGCATACAGGTTATCAAAGCGCCGGTAGTTTGCGTAGACCAAGACGCCAAAGTAGGTTTCCGTCGTGGAAACAATCGACGTGTGGTCGATGGCTTCTTCATTGGCCTTGTCACGATCCCGCTGCGTCATATTGGCAATCGTCGCGTTTTGCTTGGCATCGCCAAATTTAGTCGCTAGCATCGCCGACGTCGTACTCAGATTGTAGACTTGCTCGACTGGTCGATCGTGACGGACAAACCGGAGCACAGCTTCACCCTTTTCATTCAGGAGGTAACTCGTTTGCGCCACTTCATTTTGAATCTTCTCGATCCCAATGACAGTGCCCGTTAAACCATAGGTATCAATTTGTTGGAGCTGATCGCTGTGGTACTGGCGCAGCACCATTGGGGTCTCATTATCCAGTTGCCGTAGTTCGGCCACAAGGTGACCTGCCCGCAGGTATCGCTTGACCTGTTCCTCGCTGTCCGCAAACAACCGCTCGTCAAGCTGGTCGAGCTGGGCTGCATGCCGTTCGTCAGCGGTCAACGCGAGCCCAGCTTCCTGGCTAAACAAGTCCGCCAAGGTCACCAACTTCACGTTCGCCACATCCGCATGGTGTTTTACCAATCGATTCAGGTACTCCCGAACCGTCCAGGTTGCGGCAAAATCCATCACCGTCACCAGTACCGTGACGGGGACTTGCTCTTGTAAAGCCTTCAATAGCTGTTTAGAAAAGTTAGGCTTATGAATGCTATCTAAAGACGTTACTAAAAAGATAATTTGCTGCATTGCTTTGCCTCCATCTATGCCGATTACGAAAAAATCCCTAGTCTGCGACTAAGGATTGTTCTCACGCTACTCTTCTTCCTTCCAGTCGTCTTCTTCCGTCAAGCCAAGATCATGCTTGATCTTGGTGGTTGAGATACCTTCGGTCCGTGGTAGGTAAACCACTTCACAGTAATCTTTCAGGAAATCAAACTTACCCTTCCAGTCGTCGCCCATCACAAAGATATCAATATCGTTGTCTTGGACGTCCTTAATCTTCTGATCCCAAGACTTTTCAGGGATCACGCGATCAACGTATTTAATAGCTTCAAGAATGTACTTCCGGTCTTCGTAAGAGGTGTAAGCCCGCTTACCCTTTTCGGCATTAAACTCGTCGGATGACACGCAGACGGTTAAATCATCACCAAGTGCCTTGGCCCGTTCCAACAACCGAATGTGTCCCTTATGTAAAAGGTCGAACGTTCCGTACGTAATTACTTTTTTCATGTAGAATCTCCTACTTTATCTGGTTAGTCTCCCTGTCGCTTAGGCAAGGGTGCTCGTAAAAATCCAATAACAAGTTAAATACTAGCATATTCAGCGGTCACGTCAACTTGAAACCGCAAACGTTAGTCTTTTCTTGATAACTTTTCTGCCGGAACTGCCACAGGTTTTTCCGGATGTTCCAACTGCCAAATGCTATAAAGGTATTGTACCACCGTCTTTACCACGGCATATAACGGCACAGCCAGAATCATCCCCAGCAAGCCGGCAATGTTCCCGGCTGCTAGCAAGATAATGATAATTGTTAGCGGATGAATTTGTAAGCTACGACCAATGATGTTGGGATAAACCAGGTTCCCATCAATCTGCTGGACAACCACGACCACAATCACCACGTAGATCACCATATTAGTACTCATGGTAAAGGCCACAATCATGGCTGGCAGAATACCAATGTAGGGCCCCACGTACGGAATCAGATTGCAAAGGCCGCCGAAGACACCGAGAAGTAACGCATACCTTTCACCAATCAAGAAGTACCCGATAGCGGTGAAGCTCCCAACGAACAGGCATTCTAAAATTTGGCCCCCAACGTAACGGGCAATCGTTGCGTTCATTTTCCCTAGTAATTCCACCGTCTGATCGGCATGCTTAGCTGGCAACCACTTCTGAATGGCCGGCATAAAGCGCTCGCCATCCTTCAACATGTAAAACAACATGACGGGCACTGTGACCACCGTGACGGTCACGGACGTCACGGTACCAATGATTGTACCAATACCGTTCGTTAAGCCGCTCATGAAGCTCTCAGCGTACTTAGAGAACGCACTCTGAATCTGGGTGAGGTACTTTGAAAAATCAATATTGTGAAACATCGGCCGATCAATAACCTTGGCTAAAACCGCCTCACTGGCGTGGGCGAAGTCCGGGATATTACCAATCAAATTGGTAATCTGATTAACTAACCGGGGAACCACCCACATCCCGCCGGCAACCAACACACCTAGTAGTAGCAGGAATACGATGGTCACGGCTCCCGTCCGATTAATCCGAAACTTCTTCCAGCGAACCTTCTCCAACAATCGAACAATGGGGTTCAAGAGATAAAAAAGAACCCCTGATAACAATAGCGGCGCAAAGATGGTGGAAAGAAAAACGCCAATCGGTGAAAACATGAAGCTAATCTTGGTACAAACCCAAATAAGCGTTGCCACGATTAAAATTTCCAATGACCAAAACATCAGCCGCGAATTTGCTACCCATTTCATGGCTTCGTCCCCCTTTCATCAAGTTTTCTGAGTAAACATGTATTTTCTAAAAAAGGAGCTAGCCACGAATGGACTTGCTCCTGGTGATACGGAAGACAACCCTTACTGATCATTCGAGCGGCGGAGTAACTCTTGATATCTTTGATACCAAAGGTCGACATAAGCCTGGGAAAAAGGGCCCTTTTTATGATTAATCCAATCGACTAGCGTTAACACGTTGGCCTTTAATATCTGGTCGGTTTCCGCGCCATAGTGCCACCGTTGACTGAAATCTTCATACTCATCAACGTCGAGCAGACGTTTCTCCCCATCCGGAAAAACCTTTACGTCGAGATCATAATCAATATATTTGAGCGCTTCTTTATCCATAACATACGGGGATGCCAGGTTACAGTAATACGACACCCCGTTGTCCCGAATCATCGCAACAATGTTGAACCAATAATGCTTGTGAAAATAAACGATCGCGGGTTCACGAGTCACCCACCGGCGGCCATCGTCTTCAGTGACCAGGGTGTGGTCATTGACGCCAATGACGGCGTTTTCGCTTGTTTTGAGTACCATGGTGTCGCGCCAAGTTCGATGCAAACTTCCGTCGTGCTTGTAGCTTTTGATCGTAATGAAGTCGCCTTCCTTAGGTCCTCTAGCTTCGCGCGTCATGTATTAACCCTACTTTCTAAGTAACGGGTAACTATAAAAATTCACTCAATATTATACCAGATTAGGCCGCATTTGGATAGGCAGCATTCCCCGCTCATACGGAAAAATCTTGGTTGGTATCACCCGCTTTGTCGGCTCACCTTAACGCCGCCAATGAATGAATATAAATCCGTCTGCCCTTACCGAAAGAAGTACGACTCACTCCGCGGACCTAATCGATCTAAAAACGCCGCGACATTGTCACGGCATTCTGCTACGGCTTAATTAAGTTGCCCACTCTCCAGTAGATTCCAAATATTCTCCGCCGGAACCTGTGAGAGCTGATTGGCGCGGTAATAGTTGCTGAGCAGGATGACCCCATCCTGCCCATCACGACTGACCAAGGCGGTGGCCTCATAACCATATGCTAAACCGTGAACACGGATATAGCCTGGGTAGGCGTACGCACCACCCCCGTACATTGAGGCGGTTCCCGGATTCAACAGAACCGCCGCATCAGCCTTCGGATATAACTTACCCAATAACATGTTTCGCTCACCAACAAACAGGTCGTGAACCGACATGTAGACCTGGCCCGTGCCAAACTGATAAAACATGGACGCCCGGGATTCCCCATAAAGGCGGTTGTAGTTCGGCACCACATCGTTAATGTCAGTATTCTGATAACCCTGAGAATAGCTCGACCGATGTCGCATGTTGAAGACAAACCCCGTATGCTTCAAATGCCACGGGCGTGTGATATTTTCCGTGAAGTACTGCCGATAACTTTGCCCGCTTACCTGTTCAATGATCCCCGCTAACAACATGAAGTTCACCGGCGAATAATCCCACTTACCAATCTGCTTCGGTTGGCTATTCACGTTTTGCAGGACAAACTTCAACATGCCGTTCTCCGATTCTAACTTATCCGGAAAGGCTGACAGCGTCAACCCACTCTTCATATCCAACATATCTCGTAGGGTAATCAGCTTGGACCCAGCAATTTGTGGATAGTATTTTGACAACGGGTCGGTCAATGCCAATTTTTGGGCCGCCGCCAGCTTCATAATCATCCCCGCCGTAAATGACTTCTGGACGGAGGCTAATTGGTAAATAGAGTTAGGACCGTTCTTCTTTTGTTGAGTGGCGTCGGCATACCCGTATCCTTGATCGAAGATCACCTTATCCTTATGCATCACCAATGCGGTCCCAACGAACCGATTGGCCCGTAAGATCGCATCGATTTGCCGGGCGGCAGCCGTTGGTTTTGGCTTAACAACTGGTTGCTTTTTTACCGGTTTAGGTTTTTTAGGGACCACTTTACGCTTAACCACTGATGAGCTATGCACAGCAGCCGGCTTCGACTGCGCCTGTCCGTTAAACCACCAGGCCAAGCCGCCACCAATTCCTAATACGGCTGCCAAGGCAACCACTGTTCCCCAAGTCTTTGGCTTCATTTCTGAGTCCCCCTTACTCTTTTAACGGTTGGCGTTAATCCGCTGATTCCCCTAAATCAGCGAGCCATTGACTAATGTCATCTAGCTTAAACCCCTTCCGATACAAGGCCTGTTTGGTCTTATAACGACGCTCACTATCGCCAAGTGTCCGATAGCGGTGCCACATCTTTTCTCCCTGCTTAGCTAGCAGGACCTGTTGCTCATCGACATCCGGCGTCAAATCCAATGCTTCCAGCATCTGATTCGCTTCGTCAACCGCAAAACCGCGACTGATCAATCCCTGACGAATCTTCTGTTTCTGAGTGCCAAAAGCCTGCCGCCGATAGCGCTTGACCAACTTCTCGGCCACAGCCGTCCCAATCTCCAAACGATCCTCGGGCGTGTAAACCTGAAGAGCATCATCGATCAGCTTTTCGCCGATTCCCTTTTGACGGAGATGTTGCCGAATCACGCGAGGGCCCTTGTCCCCCGTATGCATCATGGTCCGCACGTAACTGATCGCGTAGTGACTGTCGTCAACCAAGTTCAATTCGCGCAACCGCTTCATGGTCTGTTCGACCGTGACCGGTTCAATGTCTAGACTAATCAGCTTATCCGTAATTTCCTTTTCCGTTCGTAACTGGTGCGACAGGTAGTCTAACGCCCGATTGTAGGCCTTAGACACGTCATCCGCCGCTACCAGCTGCTCCTCCAATGCCTTATCAATCTCCATCCCCTTAAACAACCGGAAATCAATCAGGACATTTTCACTCACTGGAAACGCATAATGGCCATCCACATAAATGTTAAATCGACCTTGTCGTTTCTGCGCTTCAATCATGGTAATTGTTGCCAATATTACCGTCACACCTTTCACCAAGAACAACCACCGCTGTTCTCAAAATTTATTCTACCAGCTCCCCAGAGCCAGGGTTCCCTAAAGGGCTAGATTAGTTAGTCGATCATCTTTTCGCCAGCATGATGGTGCCCCCACCTAATGATTCCTAGTCAGGGCCCATCCCACCTGGTATAATTAGGCCGAAATCTGACACAGTAAGGAGGCAACAGGATGCTGACGGCCCACGTGGTTTATGCCACCATTACCGGTAATAATCGTCAAGTGGCGGCGATCGTCACCGAAGAATTACGGCACCAAGGATGCCAAGTCACCGAAAGCGAAATTTTCCAGACGGACGCCACCGACTTTCAGCAGGTCGATATTTGTGTGGTCTGTGCCTACACCTACGATGGCGGCGCACTTCCCGATGAGGGCCTCGACTTTTACGAAGACCTACAGGCAACTCGCCTGCCCCATCAAGTGTTCGGCGTGGCCGGATCGGGCGACACCTATTACGGGACCGATTACAATACCACCGTCGACCATTTTGAGGCGGCCTTTCAGCTAACTGGCGCGCGTGAAGGGGCCCAACCGGTCAAGATCGATCTGGCCCCCGATGCCGACGATCATCAGCGTCTCGTCATCTTCGCCCGTGGTCTGACGGCGTCTGCTCAAAGCTAGGCGGGCACGACCCATTACAATTGTTTTTATATCCAGACCTGCAACGTAAACGGAGCCGTGACGACCGTCACAGCTCCTCTTTTTTACGTGTTTTCATCATCTTTATCCTTGCTATGACGTTTCAACAACGCCTGCAAGGTCGTTCGTTCTTCAATGTCTCCCACCACTAACTCTTGAATGGCCGCATTTAGCACCGCCCCAAACATCAAAATGAGACCGGTGAAATCCAACCAGAACATTAAAACAATAAAAGTCCCTATGGTCTTATAGCTATCGATGTTATGAATGAAATACTTAATATAAAGTGTAAATGCCTGGGATAACAATAACCAACCCACGGTGGCGGTTAAGGCTCCCGGCCAGACAAACCGCAACTTTAATTTAGCACTGGGCACCAGGTAAAACAAAATCATCAGGACCAAGAAAACCATGATGAAAGTGACTGGCCACTTCACCGCGTTGACCGAGGCCAAAACCACATGTGGGATGTGTAACAGCGGCGTCAGTTGTTCAATCACCAGTTGACCAAAGCTAAAGAACAACATGACCAGGAACAAAAGCATAATCAAGGCTACCATCCAGAAAAATGCCAACCCCCGATTGACCAACGCATTCTGATCCTTTGCAACCCCATAGGCCCGGTTGACGGTCCGCTGAAACGCGGCAACGGCCTTCGATGATGACCAGAGCGCCACAATCACCCCGATCGACAACACCCCACTGCTTCGATTATTCAGGAAGGAGTGAACCGCGGGCGCCAGCATATCAAAAATACTTTCTGGAACCATCGGCTCAATATTATTGAGCACCGTGCTGGTTTCAATATGGAGGTACGGCAACAAGCTGGCCAAGACCAGTAGTGCCGGAAATAGCGATAGCAATATATAGTAGGCCAACACAACCGCCGAATCTCCCACATTGGCCATCTGATAATGTTTAATGATTGTTTGGAGCACGTGCTTTACCGGCCCCATAAGTTTACGCCAACGATTGTACAAGGCCCGTCGCGCCCCTTTCGCTTAAAACGACCCGTAGTCCTCAGCGAACTTCAACGTACCGATCATTTTTTCTAGAGTTTTTCGGCTGAAACGTACCCGCTTGGCCTCACGAAAAGTTTCGATAAAGGTTTTCAAGTCATGGTAGTTACCAACGGCCGTACAGTTGTACGCATCGTTGGGATTCAACTTGGTTTTATTCCCCACAACCAACGAGTTGGTCCGTTCATAACGATCATAGTAGTTGTAATACACCAGAGGTTTAACAAAGTCGATCGTCCGGTCATTTTTGTTTTCTAACTTACGGTGCATCGTTAACTCACTGTTGATGTAACGAACCAACAGTTTGGAAGACAACTCGGCCTGCGTTGCCGGATTACTAATCCCGGTATGCAGCGTGATTGACCGTTGTCCGCGGCCCTCCTGTTCCAGGCTCATGGTATACCCTTGGATCAGAGACTCGTTCTCCTCAGACAGATTCGGCAAGAAGAACCGGTCTAGCTGTTTCGTCAACGTTTCCGCTGTGTCCTTCGACTGATGCTTCAGATTTACCGCGGAAAACTCATCCAGACTGGAAGAGAAAATTTCGTCCGACAGGTCATGGAAAATCATTCCCCGCCAGTATTTACTTTCGACGTTGATGACCCCAAAGGACGTCACCAATAGGTTATCAATCTGCATCACTCGCCAAGAGTCCCCATCATTCATCTCCTGGGTAATGGGATTCTTGACCTTATTGGCAAAATGAACATTTCGTAGAATCTTATAATCGAAACGTTCATTATTTTTGCGGGCCGCTTGATGAATATCCCGCATGATTTCTGATAATTGTTCTGTGGTCTTAATTTCGGCCCGGTCATACGCCGTCTCAGCCATTCAAATTGCCTCCATTGATTTTGTCTTCAATTGCCTTTAAGATTCTTTCAGCCGCGTGACCATCCCCATATGGGTTCTTAGCCTTAGCCATCTTCTGATAGGCCTGGTCATCATTCAGCAGGGTCTCCATGGCTGCCGTCACCTTGTCGGGATTGGTTCCCACTAGCTTCAGGGTCCCATTGGTGACACCCTCCGGCCGTTCTGTGGTATCGCGCAGTACCAATACCGGCTTACTTAGCGATGGTGCTTCCTCTTGAACCCCGCCAGAATCGGTCATGATAAAGTAGCTCCGCGCAGAGAGGTTGTGGAAGTCCACCACGTCCAGGGGATCGATCAGGTGAATCCGGTCCATGCCATCTAGCTCGGCGTGTGCGACCTTCTGAACGGCAGGACTCAAGTGAACGGGATAGATAACCTCGACGTCCGGATGCTGCTCAACCTCACGCCGTACGGCTTTCAACACGGCATGCATTGGCGCTCCCTGATTCTCGCGGCGATGCATGGTCAACAGAATCAGCCGATGTCCGGTTTGGACTTGGTCGAGCACCGCATGGTGATAATCGGGATCCACCGTCTGTGCCAAGGCATCGATGGCGGTATTACCGGTAATATAAATGTGGTCATCCGGATGGGCTTGCTTCAACAAGTTCTCACGTGAAAGTTCTGTCGGAGCGAAGTACAAATCACTCAAAATATCCGTTAATTGGCGATTCATCTCCTCCGGATATGGGGAATACTTATCCCAGGTCCGCAGACCGGCTTCCACATGCCCCAAAAGGGTCTGGTGATAAAAGGCACTGACACTCGCCGCAAAGGTGGTCGTCGTATCCCCATGCACCAGCACGATGTCCGGTGCCGCTTGGGTCAAGATGTCATCGAGCTGATTCAGCACTCGAGTCGTAATTCCGCTCAGAGTTTGATTGGGTCGCATGATGTTTAAGTCGTATTCTGGTTTGATATGGAAAATATCGAGCACCTGGTCTAACATCTCTCGGTGTTGCGCCGTGACCACAGTGATGGGCGTAAACTTATCTGGCTGTTGTTGCATGGCTAAAATGATCGGGGCCATCTTAATGGCCTCCGGACGGGTTCCAAACACCGTCATTACTTTAATCGGTTTCGTCACAATGTTCCCTCCAACGGAGAATTATTTAAGGTCAATTATAGCAGATGCTATTCGCTCATGTTATTATATCCGGTGATTCTTAGGAATTTCGCGCCGCTGTGATCAGTTTATTTCAGGCTGTCGCCAGTTCCTTTACCAACCAAACGCCATGAAACCCTGAACATTCGCCAACCTGGTACAGTAATGTAAAATAATTTTAATGGTCAATCATCTGAATTTGAGGTAAGATTAGAACGTTGTGTGAAAGGAATGTCAGTGATGAAAAAGCTTAGTCTGGTCGTTCCTTGCTATAACGAGGAGGAGTCAATTCCACTATTTTACCGAACCGTTAGCAATGTGATCGAGTCAATGAACACACCTACTCCGACGGTAACGCCGGAATATATTTTCGTAGATGATGGCTCGAGTGACCACACCTTAGACGAAATGAAAGAGTTACACCAGAGTCATCCGGAGACCGTCCACTTTCGCTCGTTCTCGCGAAACTTTGGGAAAGAATCGGCACTTGCTGCTGGATTACAAGCCACGACCGGGGATATGGTGGCAGTAATGGATGTCGATCTACAGGATCCACCGGAGTTGTTACCTAAAATGGTCAGCTTAATCGAAAATGATGGTTACGACTGCGTCGGAACCATTCAAAAGGAACGGCGCGGCCAAAGTAAGTTCCGAGCCTTCCTATCTTCTAGTTTCTACAGCGTCATCAACAAGATTTCCGAAGTTCGGATCGAGCCTAACGCGCGCGACTATCGGTTAATGACTCGGCAGTTCGTGGATACTGTCATTTCATTACCTGAATTCAACCGATTTTCCAAAGGGATCTTTAGCTGGGTGGGCTTCAAGACCACTTACCTAGAATACGAAAGTCAACCCCGCGCAGCCGGGACGACGCACTGGAGTATCAGTCAATTGTTCGCCTACTCAATTGAAGGCATCATCGACTTTTCAAACGTACCTTTACGGCTCGCAACCTGGATTGGGAGTTTATCTTTCATTCTTTCCATCGTCGGTCTCATCTTCGTCATTGTTCGCGCATTGACGGTAGGCGGGTCCGTAGCCGGTTGGCCGTCGCTTGTCGTTATCCTCTTATTAGTTGGTGGGATTCAATTATTCTGTTTAGGGATTTTGGGTCAGTACATCAATAAAATTTATCTGGAAACGAAACATCGGCCACAATATATCGTTCGCGAAGAAAAGTAAGCAAAGAAGCCATCGAGCCCATCAGCTCGATGGCTTTTTCTATGGTCAGGCTGTCCCCCACTGGTAAGGTTCCCGAAAAAATAACAACATTTTAACTTTCTTCGGCAGTTGTTTGTCCAACCGATCAGCTAAATCATTGGCCGTGCTGTGGTTGTGGCAACCCGAAAACGGCCATACCCCTATAATGATTTGCCAATTAACTCAATGATCGCGGGAACGGCTTCACCCCATACAAAAAAGGCAGCTTTACCAGCTGCCTGGGGTCCTAACGAACAATCATCACTGAAATTGGCGCATACTTGGCCATGTAGGCGGCCTGACTCCCAAAGTACTTGCGCACGCCACCCTTGGATAGTGAGCCCACCACCAGTAAGTCAGGCTTAACCTTAGGAATAATGGTTTTAACAATCGTTTCACCAGGGTCACCTTCGCCAATAACGATGCTGACCTGCTTGATACCAAAGCGTTCTGCCAGATGTTGATACTGTAACAAATGCTCCTGCAGGTCAGCCCGCTGGCCGTGCACGTAATCCTTACTCAGGGCTTGATAAATATTCATGGTGTCTGATTCCAGCACGGAACAAATGACCAGTTCTGCCTGGTCAAACTTAGCTCGGTTCATGGCATACCGAAAGGCTAACTGGGCATCGGGTGAATCATCCACCCCCACCAGAATTCGAGTGAATTTCTTAGGATTCATTGACTCCACGTCGTCCATTGCACATTCCTCCCTGTTCACTACCCTTATTATATAGGAATTGCCGCCGTTTAGGTATGGATAACCTTTAAAACCTCAAATGGTCCGTGCCGAGTGACCACCACCATTGCCCACTCAAAAAGGCCGAGACCTGGGTCTCGACCTTTAAAACTGTCCCCACCCGGACTCGAACCGGGATCATTCGCTTAGGAGGCGAGTGCCCTATCCAGTTGTGCTATGGGGACGTAATCCGCTCTTAATTTTGACACGGATTACAATAATTGTAAAGGATCATTCTGGTTGTTGGGCGTCCCGGTCACGCCACTTCTTCCGCATCCCTTTATTTTTGGAATGCCGGTTCTTATGTTTCTTCTTTTTACTAGGATTTGGCGTCACTGGAACCGCGGCCTTAGCCCTCGTCACCGATTTACCAGCTTTTTGGACCTTGGTTGCGGGTTGTGTCTCACCGCCAGCTACTGGTTTTTGGGCCGTTGCTGCTTGGTCGGTAGCTTGGGGTGCCGCTGCCTCGGGCTTAGCCGCAGCAACGGGTCGCTCCGTTGTTAACTTACGACCGCTGAAGTACAGTGGCACCAAATCGTAGTCCGTGTCCTTCAAAAGCTTCTTCAGATCACGCAGATCGTGGTCATCTCCCAGGCTAATGACCTGGCCCGGTTCACCCATGCGTCCGGTCCGGCCAACCCGGTGAACGTACTCATTCACCCCACTGGGCAGGTCATAGTTGATCACGGCGGGCAATTTGGGAATATCGAGTCCCCGGGCGGCCACATCCGTGGTCAGTAACAATCGCGTGCGCCCCAACCGGAAATCCTGTAGGGCCTTCTCCCGCTGCACCTGACGCAGATCACTCGTTAGGCTCGTTGCGGAAACGTGATCATGATAAAACTTAGTCGCCGTGTGTTGTAAGGCATTCGTTTGTTTGAAGAAGACCAGCGCCCGGAAGTTGGGGATTGCCAGGAGGCGTTTGAGCATTTGGTCACGCTTGCCCATACCCACCTGTAACAGGCCGTGACGAACCTGGCCCTGCGTCTGGTCTTCTGCCCGGACGTCGATTCGTTCCACGGCCTGACCAAACCATCGATCTAGTTCATGCAAAATGGGCGTGTCGGTCGCGGAAAAGAACCCGAGTTGAACATCCGCGGGGGCCGCCTGAGCAATCTCTCTAACCGTCGACAAGGTATCTCCGTTCAGGAGGTCATCCGCTTCATCGATGATCAACACAGAAACGAGATGTAGCTTGAGCTTCCGGTCACTGACCAGGTTCAAGACCCGACCCGGCGTCCCAACGACGACTTCTGGCCGCTTCTTCAAGCGTTCCGTTTGCCGTTTAACATTGGCTCCACCAGTCAACGCCACGACCTTCAGATCGAGTAGCTTGGCCCAATCACGCATGACCCGACTGGTCTGAATTGCCAACTCCTGGGAGGGCTCCAACACGATCAGCTGAATCCCATCCCCGGGCAGCAGGTTAGCTAGCGCTGGCAAGGTAAAGGCCACCGTCTTACCAGAACCGGTGGGCGCCAGTCCAAGCACGTTATGATCCCCAGCCATTGGCGCGTAGACGGCCGCTTGAATGGCCGTCGGTTCTGAATAACCGAGCGTCTTAAAATGTGTTTCAAATTGTTTTAGCATAGTTTTCCTTCCTATTCGTGGTCATCCGCCGGGAAACGCAGGTTCCCCGCGACCCGAAGACCATACAACACCTGGTTGACCTGTTGAGTCCAGTGCAACCACCGGTGGTAATCGGCAATATTGGTTTTCTCCGCGGGAGCATGAAGGACCCGTGCGAAGTCTTGAACCTCTGGTAACATTGGATTCTTTAATGGTTGAGCACTGAGGTCGGTCAGTTCTGTCCCGTCTTGACGCAGGCCCACCCGCGTCAATTCGCCAGCACTATCCATTTCAATGGTTTCCTTAAGCCCATAAATCTCCGAAGGGGCAGCGGAATTACTAGTTTTACCAAAGTTCACCGTGACATCGTAAGCCCCATAACGCAGAACAGCCACGCCCTTGCCATCCACGCCAGTTTGAATTAACGTCGGGAAGTAGGCGACATGGGCGGGTACTCCAAACAAAGCGACGGCTAGGTAGACGGGATAAACGCCCAAGTCCTGTAAGGCACCCCCTGAGAACTCACGAGTGAACACGTTAGGCGCTCCTCCCGCCAAGACTTGGTCATAGCGTGAGGAGTATTTCATGTAGGTCAACGATGCCCCCTGTACGGCTGGTAAGCCACCAAGGGCCCGTGCCACCGCATGAAAGTTTGGCGTGTGGACGTGACGTGCCGCTTCAAATAACTTAGCCTGCGGATGATCGGCCAGCGCTGCCATAATCGCTGCCATTTCCTGGGGGTTACTAAACGCCGGTTTTTCAACGATCACCGTGATGTCCTGGCGAATTGCCTGTAGCGCTTGATCGAAATGCAAACTGTTTGGCGACGCCAGATAAACCACATTCAGGCCGTCAATCGCCAACAGTTCTTGATAGTCCGTTACCACTCGTTCGGCATGATTCTTGTCAGCAAAGGCTTGCGCCTTATCCGCGCGTCGCGAGTACACACCGGCTAATTCAAAGCTCCCCGCCATTGCCGCTGCTTCGACCAACTGTTGGGTAATCCACCCCGTGCCAACCGTTCCTAATCGCAACATCCTCGATTCCTCCATTCAACGACTTTTAATCTATTTTAACAGTCACTTTCCCTTCGCGATAGCCCGACCTTAAAATTCCTTAAGGAACGGGGAGGTAACACGAGCATTTTCACAGAAAAATGTTATATTAAAGGAGATAAGCAATTCAAGGGAGGGATTATGGTGAAACGCAAAGAGATGGCATTATTTGGACTCTCGCTCGTGGCCGGACTGACTAGCGGCATGTCCTTACGGAAAGCAAAACCAACCCCCAAGAATGATTCGCCATTGTTCTACGTGGGAACCTGGCAGTTCACCGATCCGCACAACCAACGGCGACACCGACTCATTATCAGTCCCAGTCTTGACGTCGAGATCGATAACCACCCCCTCCACGTCCAGGTCAAGCACCTCAGCGAACAACAACTCACCTTTCAAGATAAATTTGGTTACCATTTGACTATTCATGCGAATGAACGGCGACCAATTTCATTCTTTGATGAAGCCGACGATTGTACCTACCCAATCGCTTCACCGACTGATAACGCCTAAAACAAAGCGCCCCTCACGATTATTACGTGACGGGCGCCTTTTATTTTATTGAGAAAAATTATCCCAGTCCGACTTACGACCGTTAAACACAGAAAAGCCCACCGTCTGGCCCTGACCATTTTGATTAATCGTCCCATTGGCTTGATACTCGACAAACTTGGCGTGATCGGCATGATCCCCTAACTCACCATCTGCAATCCAACAGGTTTGTTCAGGTAAGACCGGTTTAACAAACTGGTCCAGCACTGCCTGTTTGGCATAAATGACGACCCCTTGGCGGTAACGGGTCTTCAATAATCGTACCAGGCTTTCCAGTTTCTGACCTTGAGCGGCCATGTTGGGATTTTTATTATTATATTTATCATAATAACCGACGTTAATCATGATGGGAAGCGTCCCAGTATCATGCCCCGTGGTGGCGATAAAGTGTTGATACTGCTGCTGCGCCGAACTCGTGAAGCTAAAGGTATGGGTAACCCCAATCAGAATGTCGGCCCCCTGGGCGCGCGAATAGTTATCACTGTAATCATCATCCGTGTAAGTGGCACCCGACGTGGCCTGTAAATAAGCAAAGCGATAATGCTTGGCCAACGACTGAAAGTCTAGGTAGCCACTATCTTGGGTAATGGTGACCCCACGCACGGGATAATTGGCTAGCCGCTGTTGCTCGTAATGTTGCCAACGTTGCCACCCAAAAACACCTAAGCCAATGACGAGGCACGCCAACAACCAAAGACCCCAACGACGGGCCCGGCGATGCCGATGAAAGGTGTTGTCGTATATAGGTTGATAGTCTCGTCGCTTCACCGTCGGTCCCCGCTTCCCTAGTCAGTATGGTTTAGACTTCACGCCGGTTGGAACGCAAAATCACCTTACTATTATACCATGTCGACTAGGATTCGTGGCGAGTCTGTTCAATCACGTCGCGGACCCGGCGTAACACCCGTTCCGTTCGTGAGGAGATCCGTAGAACCGTCATCATAAAGAGACTGTCCAGAATCGTCAGTTGTGATAGCAGCGAATACATTCCCTCGGCACGATATTTGACCTCGTCAGTTAATGAAAGAAAGGTCACATCTGCCGCCTGTGCCAAGGGCGACCCACTATAACTGGTGATGGCGATGATCGCCACCCCGTTGCGTTCAAGTTCAGCCACAATCTTCAAGGTTTCTTGATTCCGACCGGAATGGGAAATGATAATCGCACAGTCCTGTTCGCCAAGCTTGGCGGCCTGCATCAGTTGTATATCGAAGTCGGGATGATAAATCACCGACAACGACGTTCGTAAAAACTTGTGGTAGCCATCCAACGCTGCGATCGATGAACCACCTAGGCCAAAGAAGGCGACCGTCTTAGCGTTGATAATCTTTAACACGGCCCGCGCCAGGTCCTTTTCATTTAGGGCTTCGTTCGTGGCCTCCAGCGAACTGATGGAGAAATGAAAGGTTTTATTGGCAATCGTTGCCAAAGAATCTCCCTCCGCTAGTTCGGGAAACGAGCTGGGGGCCGCCGGTTCATCAACACTACTGTGAACCAGAGACATCGTGAATTCACGATAATTAGCATACCCCAAGCGCTTGACCAGCCGAGACACCGTGGCCGTCGAGACCGCGGCAGCACTGGCCAACTCCTTAATCGTCATTTCACCCGCCGTAGCCGGCTGGTCCAAGACCAGTTCGGCTACTTTCTTTTCTGTGGGGGATAATTGATCATAACTTCCCCGAATCTGTCCAATCGTCGACCGTGCGATGACCAACGCCTCCCCTTTCATCGGTCACTTTTGACCGGTTTTTTCAGCTTTTGTAAATATTTTACAACATCACACTTGAAAAGTGAAACTTTTTTACATATAATAACCTTGTCAGAAAAAATAAGGTCTCGCAAAGGAGAAAGAATTTATGAAACTCGGATTGATTGGTTTAGGTAAGATGGGATTAAGCCTTGCTAAAAACGCTATGGATCACAACCACGAAATCGTCGGTTTTGATTTGAACAAAGACTTCGTCGACAAGGCCGTTGAGGCTGGTGCTGAAGGCGCAACTGATCTAGAAGACATGGTTGCTAAGTTACCTTCACCAAAGATCGTGTGGGTCATGGTACCTGCTGGCAAGCCAACGGATTCAACCATCGAATCTCTGAGTAACCTTTTAGGTAAGGGCGACATCTTAATTGATGGTGGGAACTCTTACTACAAGGACTCCCTGCGTCACAACGAGATTCTCAAGGCCAAGGGAATTGACTTCTTTGACTGTGGGACTTCCGGTGGCATGGAAGGCGCTCGTTCACACGGGAACTTCATGATCGGTGGCGACAATGCCGAGGCATTCGAAACTCTGCGTCCCCTTTACGAAGACATTTCCGAAAAGGACGGCTACCTTTACACCGGTCGTGCCGCTTCAGGTCATTACTTAAAGATGGTCCACAACGGGATCGAATACGGTGAAATGCAAGCCATCGCCGAAGGCTTCGAAGTTCTCGAAGCGTCCGACTTTGACTACGACAACGAAGCCGTTGCCAAGGTTTGGAGCCATGGTTCCGTTATCCGTGGCTGGCTCATGGAACTTGCTGAAGAAGCCTTCGCCGAAGATCCAGAATTAGACAAGATTGCTGGTCGGATGCACGCTTCCGGTGAAGGTCAATGGACCGTTCAAGAAGGTTTAGACAGCCACGTTCCAACGCCAGTCATCGCCTTATCATTGATGATGCGTTACCGTTCAATGCAAGACGACACCTTCACGGGTAAGGTTGTTTCCGCATTACGGAATGGTTTTGGTGGCCATGCCATGGACAAAGCCAACAAATAATAAGCGTTAACCAGGAAAGGAAGATCACGATGGATTACATGATTGGTGTCGACATTGGAACGACCAGTGTTAAGACAGTATTGTATGACACGGCAGGGAAAATGCAGGGGTACTCAAACAACCTCTACCCCCTCTACCAGGACGTTCCCGATACGGCCGAAGAAGATCCAGATGAAATCTTTTCTGGCATCATCGACGGCTTGACAACGGTCATGCGGAAAGCTGACTTAAAGAATGGTCAGATCCGCGGGGTTTCCTTTTCCGCTGCCATGCACAGTCTGATTTTGCTAGATGAGAACCACAAACCATTGACTCGGGCCATTACCTGGGCCGATAATCGGGCGGTTAAGTACGCCGATGAATTACGTGAGAACGGCTTGGGCAAACAACTTTACGAAAAGACTGGGACCCCAATTCACCCCATGACTCCGCTCAGCAAATTAATCTGGTTGCGCAACGAACAACCAGACCTGTTTAAGCAAGCCCGTTGGTTCGTTGGGATTAAAGAATACGTCCTATACAAACTCTTCGGTGTTTTACAAGAAGACTATTCAATCGCTAACGCCACCGGATTATTCAACATCTTCAACATGGACTGGGATGACCAGGCCTTGGAAGTTGCCGGTGTGACTCGCGACCAACTACCTAAGTTGGTTGACACGACCGATACGATTTCCGGTATGAGCAGCGACTATGCTGGCGTCATCGGCATGGACCCACAAACACCATTCATTATGGGGGCCTCGGATGGTCCTCTGGCTAACTTGGGGGTTAACGCTATCAAGCCAGGTGTCGTGGCCGTTACCATTGGGACGTCCGGTGCCGTTCGGGTTGTGACCGACAAGCCGAAGATTGACCCTAAGGGTCGGGTCTTCTGCTACTACCTTTCCAAGGACCACTGGGTTGTTGGTGGGCCAGTTAACAACGGTGGGATCGTCTTCCGTTGGGTCAGAGACCAGCTTTTCGCTCCTGAAAAACTGACTGCTGAACAACTCCAGATCGATTCCTACGACCTGTTAACCGAAATTGCTGCCAAGGTTCCTGCTGGTTCCGACGGTCTGATCTTCCACCCCTTCTTAGGTGGCGAACGGGCCCCTATCTGGGATGCCAATGCACGAGGGTCATTCTTCGGCCTTACTCGAACCCATTCACGGGCTCACATGGTCCGAGCTGCCTTGGAAGGCATTGTCTACAACCTCTACACCGTCATGTTGGCCTTGGAAGAAGTTGTTGGTAAGCCAACGAGCATTCAGGCAACCGGTGGCTTCGCCCGCTCCGAACTCTGGCGCCAAATGTTAGCCGACATCTTCGAACAAGACGTGACCATTCCAGAGAGTCCTGAAGGGACTGCCCTGGGGGCCGCCACGTTAGGGATGTACGCTTTAGGTATGATTGATGACCTCAGCGCCGTTAAGAACTTCATCGGGGTTGCTAACGTTCACCATCCTAACCCAGAAACCTTTGATGCCTACCGGGCCCTGGTTCCCATCTATATTCGTTTAAGTCGGCAATTACAGTCCGAATACAAGAATATCGCGGAGTACCAACGGACCCATGTGCATAAAACGACGAAGTAGTTTTACGCCTTTCACAGTTAGGTACCAAACTAAATCGTAGTCAAATCTTATTATTTAAAGTACAATGTGTTTACTTATTCCTGGGAAGCCAGCGCCTGTCGTTGGCTTTTCAAAATTTCATTGATGAAAGGGCTTACTGATTATGGAACTTATAGCTTTACTCATCGGGGTCATTTTCTTATTGGTCTTGATCATTCGCTTCAAGATCAACACGTTTGTCTCCCTGATTTTAACTTCTGTCCTAACGGCTATGCTGTTAGGCATGGACCTCACGAAAATTGCCACCACGATTGAAGCGGGGATTGGGAGCCAATTAGGCGAACTCTCGCTGGTCTTCGGTTTTGGTGCCATGTTAGGCCGGTTAGTTGCCGACGCCGGTGGGGCCTACATGATTGCCACGACACTGATTGACAAATTCGGGAAGCAACGCCTGCAACTTGCTATTATGCTGGCTTCATTCATTCTCGGGATCGCCCTCTTCTTCGAAGTTGGGATGGTTCTGTTAATTCCAATCGTCTTTGCCATCGCGGTTGAAGCCGAAGTACCAATCCTCTACTTAGGGATTTCCATGGCTGCCGCACTGTCCGTTACTCATGGGTTCTTACCTCCTCACCCCGCACCAGTTGCCATCGCCCAAGTCTTGGGTGCCAATGATGGTAAGGTCCTGCTCTTCGGTTTAGTTGTGGCGATTCCTGCTGCCATTATTGCCGGCCCATTGTTCACCAAGTTAGCCCAAAAGTTTGCGCCTAAGGCCTTTGAACAAAAGGGTAACTTGTCTTCATTGGGTGAAGTTAAGACCTTCAAGCCTTCCGAAGCCCCAAGCTTTGGCCTGTCCGTTTTGACTTCCCTCTTCCCCGTTATCTTGATGGCCATCACGACCATTTACAAGATGACGGTAGATGGTGGGGCAACACCTACCAAGAATGCCTCAATGTTAGATCAAATCGTTGCCTTAATTGGTGACCCAGCCATTGCGATGTTAATTTCTTTGATGGTGGCAATGTTCACCATGGGTTGGGGTCGTAAGCGTAAGACCGCTGACATTATGGCAACGTTGGAAAATGCTGTGAAGTCGATCGCCATGCTGCTGTTAGTTATCGGTGGTGGTGGAGCCTTTAAACAAGTCCTCATCGACGGTGGTGTTGGTAAGGAAGTTGCTAAGCTCTTCATTGACTCCAACATGTCCCCATTAATCTTAGGCTGGTTAGTCGCCGTTGTTCTCCGGGTCGCCTTAGGTTCCGCCACGGTTTCTGCATTGACCGCTGCCGGGATTGTAGCCCCATTGATGGCTGCCTCCGGTGTTGACCCTGCCCTGATGGTTTTAGCCATCGGTGCAGGTTCTCTGGCCGCATCTCACGTTAACGATGCCGGCTTCTGGATGTTCCGCGAATACTTTGACTTAACCGTTAAGCAAACGTTGAGCATTTGGACGGTCCTTGAAACGGTCATCTCGATCGTCGGGATTCTGATTGTGCTGTTACTAAACATGGCCTTCCACTAGATAGACCACGTCTTATATGAAACGAAGCGCCCCACCTTCATTGGTGCGGCGCTTTTTTTGATCATCTTCCCTGCCGACGTGCTATAATAGTTGAATCACTTTTAAGAGAGAAAAGAGGATTCAAGCTTTGGCTAAAGAACTCCGCCGGGAAATCGGCACCTTTACTGCACTCGCAACCGTGATGGGAACCGTGATCGGTGGTGGGGTCTTCTTCAAGACCGCCAGCGTTGTCGCCGCAAACCATTCGGCCAACATGACCTTACTGGCTTGGGTGCTTGGTGGACTCCTGACCATCTGTGCCGGCTTAACCAGTGCCGAGCTGGCCGCCGCTATTCCCCGAACGGGAGGAGCGATGCGCTACTTAGAATACGCTTACGGCAAACCAGTTGGCTTCCTAATGGGGTGGGCCCAGATTCTGGTCTACTATCCCGCTAACATTGCCGCGCTGTCCATCATTTTTGGCATTCAGTTCGTCAATCTGTTTCAATTGAACACAAGCTGGCAACTACCGATCGCCATTACTTGTGGCGTCAGTATCACCGCACTAAACTTTCTAGGCGCCCGCGTTGGTGGTGCTGTTCAAACCATCGCGCTAATCTTTAAACTAATCCCCATCGTGATCATCGTTGGTTTCGGTCTCTTTGCCCCGGCCGCCAACACACCCATCCCCATTTGGCCCATCGCTCCTGGACACCACCTGGGTTGGGGCACGGCATTTGCCTCTAGCTTATTGGCCACGATGTTTGCCTATGATGGCTGGATTAATATTGGAAATATTGCCGGTGAGATGAAACACCCCGAACGGGACTTACCACGGGCCATTATCCTAGGACTAGCCCTAATCACGGTCATTTATACCCTTGTCAACCTGGTCTTTCTAAAGACTTTACCGATTGAGGCCATCGCGGGTAACCAAAACACAGCTGCCGATGCCTCCATGCGGCTCTTTGGTCACCTTGGTGGCAAGCTCGTCACCATCGGGATTCTCATCTCGGTCTATGGCGCCATCAACGGCTACACCTTGACGGGAATGCGGGTGCCGTATGCGATGGCTAAGGAGGACAGTCTGCCCTTCTCTAAATACCTGAGTCGCCTGTCACAGTGGACTTCCGTGCCTTACATCGCCGGACTGGTTCAATTGGGCATTGCCCTCATCATGATGCTGATGGGTAATTTCGACTTATTGACTGATATGTTAGTCTTTGTCATGTGGGTCTTTAACTGTTTGATCTTCCTGGCGGTCTTCCGACTACGGCGGCGCGAACCGGAGCTACGGCGACCTTACCGGGTCCCATTCTTCCCCGTTATTCCGATCATTGCCCTCGTTGGGGGACTCTTCATTCTAATCACCACGATCATTACCGAAACTGGATTGGCCATGGCCGGTCTGGGACTAACCATCATTGGGTTACCGATTTATCGCTACCATCAACGACACACAACCACTAATGACCAATAAAAGAACCCCCAGAATTGGATTTTCTCCAATTCCGGGGGTTCTTTTATGTTCACGGCTTTTTTAGAACACTCCTCACACAAACGGTTTAACTTTGATGAACCACGAGTGGCGGTAGCTCGGGGAATAGTTCCCGTAGGCGTTGTTCTGGATGCCGTCCCCGCATTTCCTTATCTTGCAGGATTTGGGTAATCCCATCGTAGGTGAACATCAACAGATCTCCCTCACGCCCGTCACTAATTTCATAAAAACGGACACCGGCTTGAATTGCTGCCATGACAAACCGTTGCGTACGGTCATTTAACCTGGTCAGTCGGGGCAAGAGCGGCTTGGTGGTTCGCCGTTCATGAGTCCATGTGTTGGCCAGATCCGTCCCAAACGCCATCAGGCTCCCGTCCTTCATCTGGGCCACGAGCTTGGCCGCCGGCGTCAACTCCGGTTGAATCAACCGTTGTTCTAAATCATCAAGAACCGCGCCATCAACCGGATCCTCCAAGTGATGCAACATTTCTCGCATCTCCAAGAACAGCGACTGTCCTTCCGCCCGAAAAGCCGTTGGCTGATCAGGGGCCTCTAAGGCGACCAATTGGTTACGTTCTTGCGCAGTGGCTAAGTCGTTCGTCAAATCACGATTAGGTAGCGGCTTCGTCAATAGATAAGCTAAGAAGATTTTTAAGAAGCGAAGTCCTTGCTGGCTCACGCCGTCCGGGGCGAATGGCGAATTATCAAAATTTCTCAGTTCCAGATAGTGCACCCCACCCGTCAAGAAGTCTCGCTCGTTGACCTGTCCTCGTAAGCGGACGGGGCCATAGAACTCCTGTGTCGAAACAAAGGCCGTCGTCAACATTCCGTTGCAGATGCGTCAGATGGCTCGCCAATGACGCATAGGTTACCCGTTCTTGTGCCCGATTAACCCGTCCATAGGGACTGTTTAGGATGCTCCGAACGGGATGAGACAGCGGTTCTGGGATCAAATCGAAGAAGCCATCCTCGGCGATGGGGCTGGCCCCAAACAGATAGGTAACCAGCCACTGATACCGGACGTAATTCTGCGCTAACCGGAAGTACAGGGCATTCTTAAAGGCTACTAGCGAATGAAATTCCTCATTGTAGTGTAAATACAACCGATGAATCACCGGGTCAGGCAACCGAAAGTTAACATGGACCGCCGTTAAACACCCTCGCGTCACGCCATACTTTTCCATTAAGTAGGGCTTAATGGCCGCTTCAGACGACCAGCGATTATCCATCATAATCTGTTGCCGATCGGTATCAGAAAGCCGTGGCGGCATACTGAGAGGCCAAATACGGTCATCAGGTGCTAATGA
The DNA here is from genome assembly GCF_001592085.1 of Levilactobacillus senmaizukei DSM 21775 = NBRC 103853. Lineage (GTDB taxonomy): Bacteria > Bacillota > Bacilli > Lactobacillales > Lactobacillaceae > Levilactobacillus > Levilactobacillus senmaizukei. The sequence continues at coordinate 79,656 of NZ_BCWD01000004.1, read as the reverse complement.
CCGGTACAGGACGGTTTGAAGCGTCGCCAAGTCATCTAAATTCTCCGTCACACTGGGCGTCGCATCCGTACTAATCACAAGTTGAGTATTGCTATAACGCGTTTGAAAGTAAGGATGTAGCGCTGGTGCTCCCAAAATCTCCGGATGGGGCTCACGGCTTAGCCGGCCATTCGCATTCACTCGGCGTTCTTCAACATTAAAACTCATTAAACTATGAAATAGTGGTGTTGCTAAATCTTCGTCATGAATAATCCCCAATAAGTTGTCTAACATCGCTAGGACCTCCCCCAAAGTCTTGAGTCACTTAAACTCACCCTAGATTTTACCCACTTCCCCACCGCCTGTCAGTTACCAAGACCGCTGTTCATTGAATTGACCCCGATTTTCTACCGATGGCTAGGCGCATGAACTTATTAACTGGCAGCATAGAAAAGAGTCCTGGGAAAAATTCCCAGGACCCTCGTAAATTAGTCTGTTTTATTAGCCGGACCAGCCCGGACCCCATTGATGCTCTACTTTACCTACTCTTCGGCCGCTCGCTGCCGCAGTAAACGAATAAACTCGTTTTTATTCCCAAAAAAGAGGTTATCTTTAGGAATTTGATAGAGCTGCGAAAGCCGTTCGATCGTTTGAAATCCTAAGTCAGAACTGTCTTTTTCCCAGGCAGCTAAGGTTTGATAATGAATGCCTAGCTGGGCAGCTGCCTCTTTTTGAGAATAGCCAGCATTGTGGCGAGCGGCGTCAAGTGTAATTTGAAGTCGATCCATGACGCACACCTCCTCATAGCACTTAAGTATCATAAACGAGTTTATTCGTTTTGTCAATAAAGCATTAAGGTGGTGTCCTTTCGTCCTATTTGCTTGTGTCCAATTGATTCGTTATAATGACGACATCCGGTATCTTTATGAAGGAGTGAGTGTGGTGCCCCGCCATGAATTATCCCCGTTTGAACGTAACATTCGTCGAATCATCGCCCAAGACCTTAAGATTGCTTGTCAGGGTATGACCCAAAATGACCTGGCGGTTCGGACTGGCATCCCCAATTCAACGTTGTCCGGTTATTTTGCCGAACGGTCAACCCCGAGTCCTGGCAATGTCCAAAGAATTGCCAACGCCTTGGGAATTCATAAATCTGACATTGATCCGCGCTTTGGTCATAGTGGCCTTGCTAACGACGCTTGTCTACAGGCCGCCTTCGGCCAACTCGACGAGCATCACCAGCTCGCCGTCATTCACTTTGCCGAACGTCAACTACAACAGCAACGGACTGACAATCCCCATCAACCTTAACCCTATAAAAAAGACGCGATGACCGAAGTCATCGCGTCTTTCTATTGACTGAACTCAAAGCGTTGGGTACAAAACGCTACCCCCACTCGTTAGGCAAACGTGCGTCCAATAGGAACCAGTTTTACCGCCCTTTGTTCCACTATTTTTTGATAACTTATTTCTTGACTAGGACCGTCACACTTTCAACGTGTGGCGTTTGGGGAAATTGGTCAACGGGTTGAACGGGGCCTTCAATTTCATAACCCAGTTCGTTGAACCGCGCCACGTCACGAACCAATGTGGAAGGATTACAACTGACGTAGACCACTTTCTTAGGCCCCATCTTCGTCGCACTTTCAATCAGACTATTAGCCAGACCCTTACGTGGTGGATCAACCACAATGACATCGGGCTTCACGCCAGCAGCCTGCCACGTTGCCATCTGATCTTCGGCCTTCCCCACTTCAAAGGTCACGTTGGTCAAATGATTCTTTTGTGCATTAACCTTGGCATCTTCGATGGTCTCCGGCACGATTTCAACCCCATAAACCTGGGCCGCATGCTTGGCCAAAGCTAAAGAAATGGTCCCAATCCCACAGTAAGCATCGATGACGGTTTCCTTGCCGGTTAATTCAGCCTTGTCGATCGCCATTTGGTAAAGCTTTTCGGTTTGTTGAGGGTTCACTTGGTAGAATGACCGAGCCGAAATAGCGAAGGTCAATCCTAACAGTTCATCCTCAATCGTTGGCTTGCCATAAAGCACCCGCGTCACGTTACCCATGATGACATTCGTCTTCTTAGCGTTAACGTTTAGGACGATGCTGGTAACTTCTGGCAGGGCCTTATGGATTTGGTCAACCAGTTGAGCCTGACTAGGAATCTTTTGTTGCCGGCTGATCAAGACAATCATCATCTCATGACTGTAGTATCCCCGCCGAACCATGACGTTTCGGATAACACCCTTGTCGTTGATCTCATCGTAGGCTGGAATTTCAAACTGTCGTAACAGATCCCGGACCTTCACGATAGCTGTATCAATGGCTGGGTCCTGGATATAGAAGTCCGTTAATGGAATTAATTCATGGCTGTGCTGCCGGTAGAAACCGGTCTCCAATTGTCCCTTAACCTGGCGAACAGGCACTTGGGCCTTATTCCGGTATTGGGTTGGGTTGGCCATCCCTAAGGTTGGCGCAACCGTGACGTTTTGATGCGCCTTGCTAAAGAGTTCTTCCAATTGATGTTGCTTGAACTTTAACTGAGCTGGGTAGGCCAAATGCTGCAGAGGGGCGATCCCGGTTTGCCGGTAGGTCTTGTCGATATCGACCACCCGGTCCGCGGACTCAACGGTCCACTTGGTAACCCGCGCAAAGCCGTAGTGCTTTTGGACCTTGGTCACTTGGATGGTGACCTCTTCACCGGGTAAGGCATTCTCAATAAACAGTGGGAAATCGTCCACCTTGGCCACACCTAATCCTTGATAGGTCAGGTCCATAATCTTAACGTCTAATTGCTCATTTTTTGCTACTGGTGCTTTAATTTTCATAATAACCTCAATTTCTGTGCTTAATGACAAAGGGATTTTGCTGTGAAAAGTCTAAGCAAAATCCCTCTCGTCCTTAATCTTCCGTTGGCTGATCCGCATCTTCAGGCAACTCTTCAACTTGCTTAACAAACTTTTGCTCGGCCTCCAAGAACTCAGCGGTTTCATTAGTTACCGCTGAGTCTGGGATGGCATCCAAGTTTGCAAACATTTCAATATGTTGCCGAAGGTTATGGAACTTCATTGGTGCGTCACCACCGTATTCCCCATCCAGGTTGATCATCATCCGGTCCTCAACGGGACGGGCAATGACCTTGCTGGTCTTCTTGTAGATGATATGGGGATCGTTGATGTGTTTCCCGCCGTTCAGGACCAGGCCCATCAGGCGTAAGATCTCAGGCATGCTAGCCGTCTTCACAATGATCATGGTAAATTTACCATCATCCAATGCGGCATCCGGCACAATTTGCTCGAACCCGCCAATCGAGTTGGTTAAGGCCAGTAGAAACATGGAGGCCTTCCCCCGAAAATGACCATCATCATAGGTCAAATCCATCTCAATCGGTTTAATCCGTGGCAAAATTTCAGCGCCCTTTAACAGGTAAGCCAGATAGCCAAAGATCGACTTCAAATTCGATGGCACATCGTAGGTCAACTCGGTTAGGAGCCCCCCACCTGCAATATTGATGAAGTAGGTGTTCCCCGCTTGACCAATATCCATCTTAATTGTTTGATTCTTCAAAACCACTTTGGCGGCCGCCAGTGGGTCTTCACGAGGAATATGCAACGCACGTGCATAGTCATTTGTGGTCCCAGCGGGAATAATCGCCATCATTGGTCGGTGCGGCAAACCAGCAATACCGTTAACCACTTGGTTAATGGTCCCATCGCCACCGGCCGCCACGATTAATTCGAACCCGGCCTTGGCCGCGCGAGTTGCCTCATCTTGGGCTGAGTTAGGCGCAGCAGTCGTGGCATAGGCGCTCGTTTCGTATCCCGCCTGTTCGAATACCGCTAATATATCAATTAGGTCCTTCTTCAATGCCTCCCGGCCAGAAGTTGGATTATAAATAACCCGTGCCCGTTTACGCATGTCGTTCCTCCAATGTTAGCCCTTCAGAGAAGCAATCAACAGTTGATTAACCACCGTTGGGTTTGCTTGACCATGGGTCTGCTTCATAATTTGTCCCACTAAGTAACCGACGGCCCGTTGCTTACCGTTGTTAAAGTCTTCAATCGATTGTGGATTGGCAGCCAAAACATCGTCGATAATTGGTTGCAGCTTGGCTGGGTCGGACAGTTGAACTAACCCATGGGCCTCGACATAGGCCTTAGGTTCCTCGCCATCGGTCAAGGCCTTGAAGACCTTCTTGGCCATCTTGGTTGAGATGGTCCCGTCGGAAATCAAGTTAATCATACCGGCCAGATGTTCTGGGGTTAACTTCGTGGCACTCAGATCCACTTGGTTATCGTTCAAGTAGGCGTTGACATCCCCTTGCAGGTAGTTTGAAGCGATCTTAGGATCGGCTTTTAACGCAACCGTGGCATCGAAGAAGTCAGACATTTCCTTGGTTTGAGTTAAGACCATGGCATCATAATCCGTCAGTCCCAGCTCGTTAACGTAACGGTCGCGACGCTTACCTGGCATTTCTGGCATGTTGGCGTCTAGCTCCTGAATCCAGTCATCACTGATGTTCAGTGCTGGCAGATCAGGCTCTGGGAAGTACCGATAATCATCGGCGCCTTCCTTAACCCGCATCAGAATCGTTTCACCAGTGGTTTCATCGAACCGACGCGTCTCTTGCCGAACACTGCCGCCGGACATCAGAACTTTTTGTTGCCGTTGTTCTTCATATTCCAGGCCGCGACGAACGTAGTTAAAGGAGTTCAGGTTCTTCAGTTCAGCCTTAGTCCCAAATTTCTTTTGACCAATCGGCCGAACGGAAATGTTGACATCGACCCGCATGGAACCTTCTTCCATCTTCACGTCGGAGATCCCAGTAAATTGAATCCGTTGCCGGAGCGCTTCCAAGTAAGCATAGGCTTCGGCAGGCGAAGCGATGTCAGGTTTCGACACGATTTCAATTAAAGCCGTGCCTTGGCGGTTCAAGTCCACGTATGAGTAATCCTTCTCATGGGTGTTCTTCCCGGCATCCTCTTCGATATGCATTTCTTCAATTCCGACTTTTTTCTTCACACCATCGACATCGATCTCAATCCAACCATCATGTCCAATCGGCCTATCTGCTTGTGTAATTTGGTAAGCCTTAGGATTATCTGGATAGAAGTAATTCTTCCGATCAAAGTGCGTATGCTGCTCAACCGTTGCGTGCAGCGCCAAAGCCGCGATAATTCCGTCGGCTACGACACCTTTGTTCGTGGTTGGTAAGACCCCTGGGTAACCCCAATCAATAACGTTGGTGTTCGCGTTAGGATCATCCCCAAATTCTACCGCAGAGGGACTAAAGATCTTTGAATGGGTCTTCAGCTCTACGTGGACTTCAAGTCCAATCGTCGTTTCAAAGTTCATTAGTTTTGGCCTCCTAACTTAGGTAATCGTGAATGGAAGTCCGTGTTCTGTTCAAAGGCATAACCGGCCTTGTACAGGGTACCTTCGTCAAATGGCCGTCCAATCAGTTGCATGCCAACTGGAAGATTGTTGCTAAAACCAGCAGGAACGGCCAGGCCTGGCAAACCAGCTAAGTTAACTGGAATTGTCAAGACGTCATTCATGTACATGGTAATCGGATCCATCAGTTCATCACCCAAGCCAAAGGCTGGCGTTGGGGCGACGGGACCCATGATGAAATCATGGTCCTTAAGAACCGCTTTAAAATCATTTAAGATAACGGTCCGGACTTTAGCAGCCTTCAAGAAGTAAGCATCGTAAAACCCAGCGGACAGCGAGAACGTCCCCAACATAATCCGGCGTTTAACTTCATCGCCGAAGCCTTCAGAACGGGACTTCACGTAGACGTCTTCCAGATTCTTCACGTCTTGCGCCCGGTAACCATACCGAATGCCATCGAACCGTTGTAGGTTGGAAGAAGCCTCAGATGAGGCAATGATGTAGTAAGCCGCGACCCCATATTGGTTATGTGGCAAGGAGACTTCATCCACCGTGGCGCCCAATTGACGGTAAGTATCGGCAGCGGCCAAGATTGCCTTGCGCACGTCATCGTCAACCCCTTCGGCCAAGAATTCTTTAGGTAAACCAATCCGCATGCCTTTAACGCTGGTCCCCTCGTTCAAGCCAGCGGCAAAATCAGGAACGGCCTTGTCTGAGCTGGTCAGATCATGCTTGTCATGCCCAGCAATGGCACTCAAAACCGTGGCATTATCCTTAATCGTCCGCGTTATTGGTCCAATTTGATCCAAGCTAGACCCAAAGGCAATTAAGCCCCAGCGGGAAACCCGGCCATACGTTGGCTTCATCCCCACAATCCCGTTAAATGAGGCCGGTTGGCGAATGGAGCCACCGGTATCGGAACCAAAAGCAACGGGAACTTGACCAGAAGCCACTGCGGCAGCAGAACCACCGGAGGAACCACCGGGCACCTTCGTTTGGTCCCAAGCATTTTTGGTCGTCTGGAACGCTGACGTTTCCGTCGAGCCCCCCATGGCAAACTCGTCCATGTTGGTCTTCCCAATGGTGATGGTCTTGGCTGCTGTCAGCTTTTCGACCACCGTCGCATCATAGACCGGCGTAAAGTTAGCCAAAATTTTGGAACTAGCGGTCGTCTTGAGCCCCTTGGTCACAATGTTATCTTTCACACCAATGGCAATCCCGGCCAATGGGTTGTCGGCCGCCACGCCGTCGGCATCGATGGCGTCGGCTTGTTTCAAAGCAGCGTCTTCGTTTAATGTCAGGAAGGCCCCAATCTTGGCGTCGGTTGCCTTAACATTGGCAAACGTCTCCTGGGTTAATTCCCGCACACTCATCTTTTTATTAACTAAATCATCATGGAGGCTAGCGAGATCTTTGTCAAAATAATTCATCGCTTAATCATCCTCGCTTTCATCAATGATGGCAGGCACCTTGATGTACCCACGCTCGGCGTCCGGTGCGTTGTCCAGGAGAGCCGCACTTTGGCCCCAGTCTTCGGCAACGTCTTCACGCATAACGTTCAGTTGGTCGGAGACGTTGGTCGTCGCCTCGACGCCCTCCGTATCAACCTCACTCAAGGTTTCAAACAACCCAATAATGTCATCTAATTGTGGCGTAAAGGCATCCAATTGAGTATCCGTAAATTCGAGCTTTGCTAATCCAGCAACGTGTTGAACTTGTTCTCGAGTAATTCGATCAGCCATCAATATCCTTCTTTCCGTATCATTCACTTCTCACCGTTCAACTCCCATTCTGGGAATAAAACATACAAGACCTATTTTACCATATATCCCCCGTACACCAAGGGATCTAACAAAAAAAACGGTGGCCTTCGAGAACGAAAACCACCGCCAGAATTTTAGTAACTGTTAAAGACGTGACTGCTAAATTTCTTTTCGCCACTGGCTCGTGACAGAAAACTTTGAACCCCGTCCGTTGAGGACACCGTAATATCAATTGGAACACTAGAAGGCAAGTACTTCTGAGCGGCCGTTTGCAGATATTGCGTAAAGTTAATAATTTCCGTCTGGCTGTAAAATTGCGTCGTAATGTTGACGTGCATCCCCGTCAGTGTCTTGCCATTATAGTGTGCTTGAGCGGTTACTCCACTCAGGTTCGGGAAGAAGTTTTCAACCTCACTCTTAAAGTTCGTGAAGGAACTCTCATCGTTACTATTAGGGCTGCTAGAACCACTTTCGATTGGAAAGACATAGTTCTTTTCATCCAGTGCCTTCCAACTCGACACACTGGTAGCCCCCGCTTTATTTTCGGAGTAAGACAGGAAGCTCCCACCAACCAAACTGTCGTTAGAGGCTTGCCGATAAACGGCAATGACGATTGGGACATTCTTTAACCCAGACTGCTTCCGTAACCGTTGAAGGACGGTGTTGGCCGCCTTCTTAGCATAGGCTTCACCCTCGGCCTTGGTAATCTTGGTCTCGAAGGTTGCCCCATATTGGGTCTTCTTGTAATAATCGACCGAGTTCACGGCAATTCCAATGGTCATCCCGCCGAGAGAGAGCTTATTGTTCTTTTGAATCATATAATCCTGCTCCTCAAGAGCCTGGATGTAAACGGGGTTCCGTTTCGTTGGGGCCGTTGAGCCATTATTAGCTGGATTCAAGCCGTCCGGATTGGACTTAGACTTACGGTCAAGCCAATTCTGCACCGTCGTGGTCTTCAGGTACTGTCCCTCTTGGAACACATACTTTTTGGTCGAGAAAACATTCTTGGAGACGCCTAACATGCCATTCTCAAAGCTCTTAACGTTGTAAGTATTGCCAGAATCTTGACTGTTTGTGACCCCACGTGACTTACTCGTTTGATAATGACCACTCTTAATAACACCTTCGTAGTCACCATCGGTGCTTTGCCCGGTCAACTGAGTCCCACTAGAATTCGTGGTCCCGGAGCCGGAAGACATGCTGGAACTATTTAAGTTCCCACATGCCGCTAAAAATAAGGGGACTGCGGCTAAGGCAATCCAGATTCGTAACCGTTTCACGACTTGTTTCCTCCTAAAGTCTTCATTTCGTTTCGTTCATAGCCGCTTGTAACTGCGTCTCATTCCAAATGGGAATATTCAGTGATTGGGCCTTGGTCAATTTACTTCCAGCCGCCTCACCCGCAATCAGGAGATCGGTTTTCTTCGACACACTACCCGTGACGGTTGCGCCATGCTCTTCCAACCAAGCCGTCGCTTCCGGGCGAGTTAATTCTTGAAGTTTCCCCGTCAAGACAACGCGTTGGCCCGTGAATTCACTCGGTTCCACACTAGCAGTTGCGCCACTGGTATAGGTGAGGTTAACCCCCACTTTCTCCAAGTCAGCCACCAACTGTTGAACGTGTTCATCGGCAAAATAGGTCACCACGCTGTCAGCAATGATCCCGCCAACCGTGTCGATCGCCGAAATTTCTTCGTTGCTAGCCGCCATCAAGTGTTGTAAATCACCAAAAGCTGCTGCCAACGAACGAGCGGCCTTGGCCCCTACGTGCCGAATCCCTAGACCGAATAACAAACGTTCTAATGAATTATTGCGACTATTATCAATGGCTGTCAAGAGGTTTTGGGCCGACTTCTCACCAAATTTATCTAAAGTTAACAATTGGTCCGCCGTCAGTCGGTACAGACTGGCCACATCGTCGACCAATTGTCGGTCGAACAACTGGGCCACGATCTGTGGCCCTAAGCCGGCAATGTTCATGGCATTTCGCGAGGCAAAGTGATTCATGCCCTCCGCTAGTTGCGCTGGACACCGGGGGTTGATGCAGCGTAGCGCCACTTCTTCGTCCAGATGAACCAGCTCAGCCCCACATGACGGACAGGTCGTGGGGATCGGATACGGTTGTGCATCCGCTGGTCGTTTCGTCGCAACAAACTGGGAAATTTCCGGAATGATGTCCCCCGCCTTGTGGAGCAAGACGGTATCTCCAATCCGAATATCCTTGGCTTGCAGGTAGTCGGGGTTGTGCAACGAAGCCCGGGCCACTGTGCTTCCTGCCAACGCCACCGGGGTCATCACGGCGGTCGGCGTCACAATTCCCGTGCGCCCGACCGTCCACTCGATATCCAAGACGGTTGTCTCCACTTCCTCAGGAGGAAACTTATAGGCAATTGCCCACCGAGGCACCTTAACTGTGGCACCTAGCTCCCGTTGCAAGGGAAGTGAATTGGCCTTGATTACAATCCCGTCAATGCCGTAGGCCAAGTCGGAACGTTGCCCCTGGTAATCATCGATGTAGGCCGCCACGTCTTGCATGTTGTGGGCAACGCGATAGGTCGGATTTGTGGTGAAACCGAGCCCTGCCAGCTCATCCAGCAAGCCACTTTGCGTTCGGGTCTCTAACGGCTCATAGTCGGCAATATTGTACATAAACGTCGCCAACTTTCGGTCTGCCGTCACCTGGGTATCCAGCTGGCGAAGACTGCCGGCAGCAGCGTTACGTGGATTGGCAAACGGTGCCTGACCGGCTGCTTCACGCCGCTCATTCAAGGCTAAGAAAGCCGCCTTGGGCATGTAGCATTCACCCCGCACCTCAATGGTAAGCGGTCGACTCAAAACCTTCGGAATCGAGTCGATTGTTTTCAGATTAGCCGTAATGTCTTCCCCAATTTGACCATTTCCACGCGTCGAGCCTTGGATAAAGATACCGTCCTCGTAACGTAATGAAACCGCTAGACCATCAATTTTCAATTCACAATTATAATCAAAATCTTCCTCAACGTTAGCCCGCAGACGTTCATCAAACTCCGTCAGTTCGTCGATCGAGAACACGTCCCCCAGGGATAACATGGGAATCGGGTGGGCCACTTTGGGAAGATCACCGCGGGAACTGCCACCAACATGTTGTGTTGGGGATTCCGGCGTAATGATCTCCGGGAAAGCCGCTTCCAAGGCCACTAGCCGGGCGTAAACCCGGTCATAGACGTCGTCTTCAACCGACGGTGTGTCGGCATCGTAGTATTGTTTGCCCCATTGAATTAACTGGGGACGTAGATCGGCCGCTTCATCCGCCGCAGCGGCGGCCGTTAAGGATTTAATGGGTTTTTCAGTCATTCATATTCCCTCCCACAAGAACCTATTCGACTCGTTTAATTGGCGCAAAGGCTGCCAACAACCGCTTGACCCCTTGTTCTGGGAAAGCGATATCTAACTCGGCGTCCTCACCGGTCCCGTTGACCTTAACAACGGTCCCCACGCCCCACTTCTTATGGCTGGCCTTATCGCCAACCGTCCAGCTGACAGAACCTGCACCGGTCCCCGTATTGGTGGTCACTCGACCGGTCTTACCTGAGTAAGGCTTGGCCACGGCACTAGCCGTTCGTCGGGCGAATGGCACGTCTCGACGGCCCGGTGTCAGGCCGGATTGATTTTCACTGTAATCGAGGTGCAACAACTCCGGTTCAATCTCGGTGACGAACCGGGACTCAGGATTATTTTGCCGCCGGCCATACAGCATCCGTGAATAGGCATTCGTCAGGTAAAGCTTTTCCTGAGCCCGGGTAATCCCCACATAGGCCAGGCGCCGTTCTTCTTCCAATTCGTCTTCTTCCAACATAGCCCGTGAAAGTGGAAAGATCCCCTCTTCAAGTCCCATCAGGAAGATCACTGGGAATTCCAGCCCCTTGGCGGCATGTAACGTCATTAAGGTCACCTCGGCAGGCTCTTCGTCCACATCATCCTGAGCGGAGACCAATGCCAAATCAGCGAGGAATTCGACTAGTCGGTCTTCGTCCTCATCGTGATCGGCATTATCCCAGTCCGTATCAAACTTTTGCGTTACGGACAGGAATTCTTCAATGTTTTCAACCCGCGTCTCGGCCTCTAGACTCTTGGAAGCCTTAAGCGTGGATAAATACCCAGTCTTGTCTAGCAAGGCCTCAGTAATGTCTGAGACGCTCATGGTCGGCGCATCCGTGGCCACACTCTGAATGGTCAGTCCAAACTTTTCCATGGCATTCCGAATCCGCGTGCCCAGGTTATTCGCTAGGCTAACATTCCGGGTCGCCTCGAGCTCCGACCAGCCGTTAAATTCCGCGAATTCACGGAGTTTTTCGACACTCGTTGTCCCAATTCCCCGCTTAGGTTCATTGATCACCCGTTCCAGACTCAATGAGTCGGCGGGATTAGCAACCAACGTCAGGTAGGCCAGCACATCGCGAATTTCTTTCCGGTCGTAGAATTTGTGACCGCCAACCATCGTGTACGGAATATTGGCCTTCACCAAAGTTTCTTCGATCACCCGGGATTGGGCATTGGTCCGGTACAGGACCGCAAAGTCACCGTAGCCGCGATGATGTTGTTCGCGTTCTTCTTGAATCTTGGCCACCACGTAATGGGCCTCATCATTTTCATTTTGGCCCCGGTAATAAGCAATTTTATCGCCATCCGGATTTTCCGTCCACAGGTCCTTTTTCTTCCGGTTCACGTTCTTTTGGATAACATCATTAGCGGCACGTAAGATCGTTTTGGTCGACCGATAATTCTGTTCCAATAAGGTCACGTGAGCATCTGGATAGTCGTGCTCAAAGTTTAAGATATTCTCCATATTGGCGCCACGCCAGCCGTAAATACTTTGATCCCCATCCCCCACGACACAGAGATTACCATGCTTCTTAGCCAGCATGTTGACCAGGGTATACTGGACATCGTTCGTATCTTGGTATTCATCGACATGAATATATTGAAACTTTTCTTGGTAATGATCTAAAACTGCTGGCTCTTGATTTAACAGTTTAATGGTCAGCATGATCAGGTCATCGAAGTCCATGGCTTGATTGGCTTGCAGCTCGCGCTGATAACTTTCATAAACTGTTGCGACCGTTTCTTCAAAGGGATTGCCGGCAGCTTCACGCATCATTGCTGGCGTTTGCAGCGCGTTCTTGGCATTCGAAATAGCCCCCAGGACGGCTCGGGGATCGAACTTTTTAGTATCTAAGTTTTGTTGTTGCAGCACCCGCTTAACCAAGGTTCGCTGCTCACCAGAGTCCGCAATGGTAAAGGCCCGCGTGTAACCAAGTTTGTCCGCGTCGCGTCGTAGAATCCGGACACACAGAGCATGGAACGTTGAAACCCAGACATCGCTACCATCTGGTCCCAGCAATTTGATGACTCGTTCCCGCATTTCCTTGGCCGCCTTATTGGTAAAGGTGATTGCCAAAATTCGCCATGGCATAACGCGTTCATGCTCGATCAGGTACGCTACCCGATGCGTTAACACCCGGGTCTTGCCACTACCGGCACCTGCCAAAACGAGCAGCGGCCCTTCCGTCTGTAAAACGGCCTCCGTTTGTTTATCATTCATACCTGTCAACAATTCTTCTCCTGCCACCGTGAACTCAATCCTCTCTGTCTTTAGTCTTGACCATTATAGCAAAAAAACATACGTTCTGCTGAGCCGTTCCGTCCAATTTTTGGGATACTTTTCATAAAAAAAGCGATTCTCGTTAGTCGAAAATCGCTCGCTGCCAGGGTTGCTATTCGGTATCGGTGGCTGGTGACCAGATACCGGTATCGTCTAACTGGTCCAATAATAATTTTGTGGTATGGCCCTGCACTGTGATATGACCCATCGCCGCATCATCGGGTTGCTTTCGCAAATGGTAAAAGGTAAAGTGCCAGTCCGACTTCAGCTGCCATTGTGTCCGGATAGCACTCAGTTGGGCCGTCGTAAACGTTGCGGAGACGGCCGGCGTCAGCAACTTGGGCTCAGCTAACGGCAAGCCTGCAATGGCCCGCAAGTGCTCATCAAACTCGTTAACCGTCGTGGCATCCGCAAAGATATAGCCTGTTTCACTGGGTGCCGGAACGATCTTTTTAACGTAAAGCGCTCCACTAGCCGTGAGGTAGAAGGACACCTCGAAAACCCCAACATAGTTGACATGCTTGGCAACTTCGCCTGCAATCCGCCGCATTTCACCCGCGACTGCATCGTCGACCTGGGCGGGAACCCAGGTCATCTGTGGCCGGTCATCGACCGATTGAACCTCCGTAATTGGAAAGGCCTGTTGGTCGCCAGCTTGGTCTCTGGCAACCAAGATTGAATACTCCCGTTCGTAGGCAATCTGTGACTCGAGGATGTACGTCCCCCAGTCCAACAGACCGGCGGCCTTGGCAATATCGGTCTGCGTCCGAATGACCAACTCGCGGCCATGGGACCACTCCTTTTGAATTGGCTTCAACACACAAGGATACCCAATGGAGTTAACGGATTGATAGACATCATCCAGGTTAATGATCGTGGCATACGGTGCAATGTTAACGTTTAGCTGTTCGAAGAAAGCCCGCTCTAACAGCCGATCTTGCATCATCTCAAGCATATCGCTTCCCTGTGGAACCTGCGTGTAGCTACCCAGGAAATTCACGACACTGGTGCTAACCTGTTCGGAGTCATAGACGACAGCTGAACAGCTTTCGGCGAAATGCTGCAACTTGTCACGATCCTTGTTGCTACCAACGGCCTTAAAGTCGGCCAATTGCAGAGCTTCACTGGTTTCGTCGGCACCATACGCGCCAACACGAAGCCCCATCTTCCGAGCCGTTGTCACTAACATTGCGGCGTTGGCACTGCTGCCAATCACGCCAATCGTATCTCCAGGATATAAGACTGTGTTCGCCAATTTGCTCCCTACTTTCTCACTTTTATAAAGTTACTTTATGATTAATTCTAAAGTTAAATAACCGTTTAGACAAGCGGTGGCGTCAACTAATCTTGTGAAAAGGCCACCTGGCCGTCTTCGAATGCGGCGATGCTGGCTAAGGCCACCAATGGCACGCCAGCGGCCTTTACCAATTCATGTCCCTTCTGGAACCGTTTCTCAATCACCACGCCAACTCCGGCAACGGGAATCTGCGCTGCGGTCGTAATGTCCAACAGGCCTTGCACAGCCTGACCATTCGCTAAAAAATCATCGATGATGAGTACCTTGTCGGTTGTCGATAGAAAACGACGATCGATAGAAATGTCGTTGGTCACGCGCTTGGTATACGAGTAAACCTTGGCCGTGTAAAGGTTGTCGGTTAAGGTTAGGCTCTTGTGCTTACGGGCAAAGATCACCGGAACCTTCAGGTGCAGCCCTGCCATCACAGCCGGGGCAATCCCGGACGATTCAACCGTTAAGATCTTGGTCACACCAACGTCCTCAAAGTACCGGGCAAACTCGGCCCCAAGTTCATCCATCAATTGGGGATCAATCTGATGATTTAGAAAATTATCAACCTTTAAAACATCTCCGGGTAATACCGTCCCGTCGCGACGAATTCGATCTTCCAATATTTTCATACTGTCATTGACCCTCCAGTTTGGTTTAAGTCTATTTTACCCGATTGATCCTTAAAAAAACAATGTGAACCCCCTGACATTTACCAATGCTTAAACGAACCACAGGCCAATGACCTCGGCGAGCACGGTCGTCAGGGCCAAGATTGCGAGATTCCTCACGGCAAGAATAAAGGTTTCGCGCTTCACCTGCCGTTGGAAGAAGCGATAAATGTTGCGGGATACGGGAACGATGCTGATTAGGGCCAGGAGGCTCCAAACCGGCAGATCGCCCCGCCACACACTCAGAATCAACATGACGTACCCGGCAATATAAAAACCGGCAAAGAGCCATAGCGCTCGTTGCTTGCCCAGATAGTAAACGATGGTTCGGCGTTCCAGTTGGCGATCCTCTGCTTCATCACAAATGTTATTGGCCAATAGCAAGGCCGCAATCGCCATCACGGCCACACCAGCCGCCAGGAACACGCGCCCCGCCAAGGCCCAAGTTAGGCCCCCTCGGTTATAAATATTTAAATACACAGTAATCAAGGTAATCATATAACCCATGGTGAGGCCGGCAAAAAACTCGCCGGTTGGTGTACTCGATAATGGTCGGGGCCCACCGGCGTACGCATAGCCAACCGCAAAGCAGAACAGCCCCATCACCAGAAGGGGCCACCCCGTCAACCAGACCAGTCCGAGTCCAATCAGTGCGGCCACACCGGCAAAGGTCACCATGAGGCCGCCAACCAAGCGCAGCGATAGGCCGTGCACCCCAATGATATTGGTCTTACGCTTCCAGTCCGCCGCCTGTGTTCCGGCCCGACGATAGTCTTGGAAGTTGTCGTTGATGTCCACCGCCATATTAAATAAAACCATGGCTAAGAAGAACCACCCCGATGTTACCCAGTTAACCCGGCCGAGGTTGGCCTGAACAAAGATCAGGCCCAATAAGAACGGCCAGATCGACGCGATCTTTGCCTTAATCTCCACCAGCTCCAAAAAGGTTTGCCATGTCATGTTACTTCCCCCTAATAACGAATTCTAAGTGAATCATAACCTTTATTTGACAACGTTTCCACTTGTCGGTAATATGAATTTTATCGGGGATACAGGGAGGTAGCGTATGGATCGACAGCTTTGGCAACAATTTCCAATTGTGGCACCCCAATTGACCGCCTTACAAAGTTACTTGTTGGACGCGATCCAGTTGGATAACCCACCAATCCATCATAAAATACTCGCACTACTGGAATCCGGCGGTAAGTTTCTTCGGCCGGGTTACTTTTACCTGTTTGCCAGTCTAGGAACGGGGGCCACGCCTGACCAACTTCAGGCTGGGGCCGCGGCACTAGAAATTCTGCACGTAGGAACGCTGATTCATGACGACGTGATTGACGAATCGCCAACTCGTCGGGGCGTCCGTACCATTCAAATGAAGTACGGCCAACGCAACGCCATCTACGCCGGCGACTTTATGTTCACGGTCTACTTTAATCAAGTTCTCAAATCAACCCGCGATCTCACACTGATCCAAATTCATATCGACGCCATGCACCGGATTCTACAAGGCGAACTGGCCCAAATGGCTCTCAACTACCAAGAGAAGACGACCCTGGCCGAATACCTCCACGAGGTTGCCGGTAAAACGGCCGAACTCTTTTCACTCAGCTGCTTTCAGGGGGCCGCCCTCGCTAAAACCAGTCCGGCTATTCAAGCATTGGCGCGCCAAATTGGTGAAGCCATCGGTATTGCCTATCAAATCTTAGATGATATTCTGGATTATGCCGGTAACCCCGCCAAGACCCGCAAGCCGGTCTTAGAAGACCTGCGCTCTGGCGTTTACTCGCTACCACTAATCCTGGCCATTCCGGACGCCCCCCAGGACTTCCATCGACTATTGAAGAAGAAACAAGATCTTTCGGCGACGGACATTGCCACCATTCAAGAGATGGTCATTTCCCATCATGGGGTTGCGGCCAGTCGCCAACTAGCCCAGGAAAAAACTGCCGAGGCCCTCAGCCTCATCGACGAGTTACCGGCCGGCGACACACAAACTGCCCTGCGACAACTCACGACACACCTTCTGCACCGCGACCACTAAAACAACTCACGATAAACCGCCAACCCGAAACAAATCGGGTTGGCGGTTTTTTAATAACTATTCAATTATTTTTGGCCACGATCCAAGTTATAGAGTGCTTGGAACCGAGGATTGTTCCGATAGAGTTCCGCCGGGGTCCCCTGCATATCGAACCGGCCATCCTCGATAAACCGAACCTGATCAACATGATCGATTCCGGCCAGATGGTGGGTAACCCAGATAATGGTCTTATCCTTAAGCACCCGGAAGACCGTATCCAGTAGATCGCGCTCCGTAATGGGATCGAGACTTACCGTTGGTTCATCTAGAATAATCACCGGGGCATCCTGTAACAGAATGCGTGCCAACGATAGGCGCTGGCGTTCGCCACCAGAGAAGCGACTACCGGCCTCATGCACCTGTGTCTCCAAGCCCGCCGGTAAGCGTTCGATCAAGTCATCCAACGCGACCGCCTTCAAGGCGGCCCGAACTTGGTCATCCGTGGCGTTCAAATTTCCCAACCGTACATTATTCATCACCGTCGTATCGAAGAGGTACGGCTGTTGGTCCAGCACACCAAAGAGTTGGGGCCGTTGTTCCTGAAGGTGGTCAATGCCCACCCCATTCAACGTGACGGTCCCCTTCTGAGGGGTGGCATCGCCTAAGATCAATTTCAACAAGGTACTCTTCCCCGTTCCACTGGGCCCCAACAAGGCTAACTTCTCGCCTGGATGCAGCGTCAGGGATAGGTCAGCGATCACCTGTCGATCGGACCCAGGGTAAGTAAACGCCACATGGTCCACGGTCAAGTCCGTTAGCGTCCCAATCGTTTTTTGCTCGACATGCTTAACCGGCTGATCATCTAGATGATTAACCCTTCGGATCGACTCTCGATAAACGGGCCACTCACTGACTCCCTGGCTCATGTCCGCAAAGGGTTCAATCGTTGGAAAGAGGGCTAGGCCGAACGCCGCAACCCAGTTAGCTTGCGCTTGACTGTGTGTAAAGGTCAGGCCCGCCCACCAAACAATCAAGATGATGGCGGCACCAAAGACTAATTCGATGGCCAGGTTACGCCACCATTGAAAATGGTGGTCCGCTCGCCGCAGATCCGCAATTTGGTCAATGGGTTGGTCCTGTTGAGCTAGAAAATCCTGGCGTCGACCGGAAATTAACCAGTCACCCAGTCCCAAAACGGCATCGGTCAATTGCGTATAGAAGGTCCGCTGTACCTGCCGGGCTTGAAATTCACGGCGACCATTGGCGCTAACCGAAATCAATGGCATCACAACCACGATCACCCCAAGGAGCAAGAGCATCAACAGACCAAACGCCCAGTTAAAGTAACCAATGCCTAAAACCACGAACAGATACAACAGCCACCCGATAACCAGCGGGAAAACGGTCCGCAAATAAAGATTCTCGATATGATCAATATCCTCGGCCAGAATGCTCAACACATCCCCCGTTTGGTGGTTCTGCCGAATCGCCACGGCTTGTCGTTCAACCGATTGGTAAAGCCGCTTCCGAAAATCCGAAACAATCCGTAAGACCCAGTTGTGACTCGTTAGTCGTTCCGCATACCGAAAGGCCGGCCGACCGATCCCAAAGGCCCGGGCCAAAACAATTGGGACGTAAATCATCAAGATATTATAAGGATGCGTGGCCGCTCGACTAATCAGGTAACCGGAATTAAACATCAGTGCCGCACCACAGAAGAAGGTCATGAACCCTAGGAATAAGACCAACACCAGCAAGCGCCGATACCGTCGAAGGTAAGGCATCACCCAGTGATCGTTTTTAAACGTGGCTAAGAAGCTCTTCAAGGTTTGACACCTCCTCCCATTTCGGCCCGCAACCGAACGTAGGCGCCATTTTGTTGGGCCAATTCCGTTGGGGTTCCCTGCTCGACGATCCGTCCGTGGTCCATGACCAGGATGTAGTCCATCTCATTCATCCAGTGCAACCGGTGCGTGGCGAAAAAGACCAGGTGATTGTCGAAGACCGGCATCATCGCCTGCTTCAATTCGATTTCCGTTTCAATATCCAAATGTGCCGTCGGCTCGTCAAACAACAACACGCGCCGTCGATCATCGAGGAACGCCCGGGCCAGGGCAATCCGTTGTGCTTGACCGCCACTGACGCCACGGGCCCCCTCTCCGATAGCAGTATCCAAACCAGCCGGTAAGGTGGCGATCCAATCGCTTAACCCCGCCCGCTTGGCCGCAGTCTCGATCGCTGCTAGACCGGCTTGCGGGTGGTAGAACGCCAAGTTGTCACGGAGTGATGCGTGAAATAAGTACGGGGCCTGGGGAATATAGACAAAGCTCTGGCGCCAGCTGGTCTGGTCCAGATGTGGCACCTGGGTGCCACGAACCTGAATGGTCCCCGCTTGGGGGCTTAGGAAACCACCAAGCGTATTAATCAGGGTCGACTTGCCCGAACCCGAGGCGCCAATAATTCCAACCTTCTCAAAGCCCTTAACTTTAAAACTTAAGTCCGTTAACGTTGTCTCCGCATCCCCATAGGCCACGGAGACCCGATCGAAGCACAACTCGTCCCCTGCCGTCCAGACTGGGGCCTTTTCCGGCAATAGGTTACGATCCTTAGGCACCGGTTGTTGCAAAATGTCCAGGACCGCCGTCAATGCATTTTTCCCATTCAAGGTGGCATGGTAGTCATTAGCAAAGTTGCGAATGGGGGCAAAGTAGTCTGGCGCTAGCGTCAAGATAATCAGTGCGGGTAATAACTGCAAGGTATTGTCCATCAACCCGAATCCTAAAAAAACGGCGATGATGGCAATGGACAACGTGGTAAAGAAGTCCAAAGCAAACGTTGAGGTCATGGCAATGGTTAACGTCGCCATGGTCTTCTTGCGATAATCCTCGCTGACGTGATAAACGTTATCCGCATATCGCTCGTTAAGACCCAGTTGTTTCAAGGTCGGCAGGCCCCGCAACGTATCGACGAAGTGATTCGATAGGCGTTGGTACCCGGCGTATTGCCGATCGGCCTTGGCTTGCGCAGCGAGGCCGAGAATCACCATAAACAGAATGATTAATGGATAGATGGCCAGTAGAAAAACGGCCGCCTGCCACCGAATAGTTGCGATGTAAATCAAGACCAGCCACGGGGTCAGACTGAGGTCCAGGACCTTACCGATAATCATCATCAGGTAGGTCTGAATCTTATCAATACCTTCCAAGCCCATTGTCACCACGTTCCCCGTCCCATTTTGGGCAACGACCTGGGGGCCTAAATCGAATAGTTTCCCCATGAATTGTTTTCGCAGCGTTTTGGTGGTTTGCTCCACAAATGGATAGAGGGTCCGACTCTTCATAATGGTTAGTAGATGTCGCGCCAAAAAAGTGACGGCAAATACCGCCAAGGGCTGCACAATCGTCCCAATGGCCTGTTGATGCCAAAGGTGGACAATTGCTGCCGATAAGTATACGGCCTGTAAAATAATCATCACTGCTTGAATCAGGGTCAACACCGCCGCAATGGCTGCCGCCGGTTTGACTCCTGGAAACTTAAACACTCGTTGATCGATCAAAAAAAGCGCCCCCCTCGAACCGTGATAACTCTTAATGCCATGATACTGCATTTCTAGGCATATATCGAGTATCGACAGCCGAGGACTGACGCTTTTATAACGCGGGTTTAGGCCTCTTGTTTCGGCGATGACAACCGCTTATAAAAGACCCAGTAACTCCAGATGAAGTAGATTAACACAATTGGTAAAATACTAAAGGTTAAAATGGTCATCAAGTGCAGTGTATATGGTGAGTTAGACGAATTCTTAATTAATAGTGAATTAGCTGGATTGTTGGCGATCATGACCCGTGGAAACAGCCCATTGAAGATGAGCACAACCACGCTAATCAACGATAACCCGCTACCAACGAACGACAACCATTCGTGGTTCTTCAACACACCCCAGTAAGCCAGTACCGTGAAGATGACCAACGCCACAACGATGCCAGTCGTGCTCATCGGCTTCTTGTCAAAGAAATCGGTGGAGAAGAATAGTAGAACGGCGAATAAGACTTCACCGGCAAACAGGACGGGATACAAGACCTTATTCCAAGTCAATGCTCGATCACGTAACTCCCCATCCGTCTTCAGACGAACGAAGTTCAACCCATGGACGAGGCAGAGTACCGTCACCGCAATCCCACCAACCAACGAGAATAGGTTGACATAATCAAAGAAGTGCGCGGTCATATCCCCATTCTTATCGATAGGCATTCCGGCAATCATGGAGGTAAACAGCATTCCAAACAGGAAGGCTGCTCCTAGACTGGCAATCGTTGCCGCCCATTCCCAAAATGTCCGCCACCGAGCGGTTTCCATGTTAGCTCGGAATTCGAACGAGACTCCCCGGAAGATCAGTGCCGCCAAGATGAGGAACAGGACCAGGTAGTAGCCGGAGAACAAGGTGGCGTACCACATTGGGAACGAGGCAAACATCGCCCCGCCGGCGGTAATCAGCCAAACTTCATTACCGTCCCAGTGAGGTCCGATCGTCCGGATCACCACGTCACGTTCGGCGTCTGTCTTGGCAAAGCTCTTAATGAGCATGCCGACCCCAAAGTCGAAACCGTCCAGGAAGAAGAACCCACTGAACAAGACGCCAATCAGAATAAACCAAATGAATTGTAAATTAGTCATGGTTGAACGCCCCCTTTGAATATGGATCGAGGTCGGTATCACTGGATGCATAGCCATCCGTATTATCCGAGTCTGGCCCGGCCTTCAAGGTCCGGTGACAGAGAACAATCATAATGAAGCCCATCGTCGCAAACATCAAGAAATAAACGATGTTGGTGGTGAGCAAGGAAGCCACTGAGACATTCGGCGAAACCGCGTCGGCAATCGTCAATAACCCGTACACAATCCATGGGTAACGACCGAATTCAGTGACAAACCAACCGGCGGTGTTCACCACGAATGGCAACCAGAGGCACAGGCCCAAGATATAAAGAAACCATCGTTGCCGCATGATCGCTTGCGAACGCTTACGATTCATAATCAACCCCACCACAGCTAACAGGGCAAATAAGGCGCCGGCACCAGCCATGATTCGGAAGCTCCAGAATAAAGTGTTGGTTGGCACATAGTAATTCATGTCCTTGCCAAACTTCTTATCATACTTAGCATGCATTTCTTGGTTAATGGGATTCATCCCTTTGACGGTCCCAGACATCTTGTGATAACTCAATAAATTCAAGACGTATGGCACATCAACGGACCAAGTGGTTTTGTGATTCTTAGTATCAAAACCAGAAACAACCGCCCATTCCCCTTTGTTGGTGGAATCTTTATACAAGCCTTCCATTGCGGCAAACTTCATGGGTTGATTGTTAATTAAGTAACGAGTTTGCAAATCCCCACTGGCAATGGAACCCAGCGAGAAGATGAGGCCAATGACCAAGGCCACGTTCAAGGACTTCCGGTAAAAGGTCACGTGATCTCGTTTCAATAATCGCCAGGCCGAACAGCCGGCGATAACGAACGCAGCGGTCACGAATGCCCCGAAAATCACGTGAGGAAATTCATTCCAAAGTTGCGGGTTACCCACAACCTTGGCAAAACTGACCATTTGAACGTGTCCCGTCTTAGCGTTAATAATGTAACCCAGCGGATTTTGCATAAAACTATTAGCCGCCAGAATCCATAAAGCAGAAAGTGAAGAGCCGAACATAACGAGCCAAATAAATAGCGTGTGGACCCACTTATTGAAGCGGTCCCAGGTAAACATCCACATCCCGATAAACGTTGATTCCAGGAAGAACGCTGCCAGTGCTTCGATGGCTAATGGTGCCCCGAAGATATCCCCCATGAAACGAGAATATTCCGACCAGTTCATCCCAAATTGGAATTCTTGGATAATCCCGGTAACCACCCCAACGGCAAAGCTATACAGAAACATTTTACCCCAAAATTGGGCCATCCGTTTGTAATCCTTATCGCCCTTAATGGCATACATGGTTTCCATCACAGCAACCACAAACGCCAATCCAATTGAGAATGGCACAAAGAAGAAATGGAAGACCGTGGTCATCCCAAATTGAAATCGTGCGAGGCCAAGGATATCCAGACCAAGATTTATCATTATTCTAACCTCCCCGAACGTCACTAGTGTAAATAAATAATTGCTAACTTGTCTTCATTATATCGACTGATAAGTCAATATTCAATGATTGGGTGTCAAAATTGTAAACTTCCTGAATAAACTTGCGCCCCACCACGATGATTTGACGTTTCGTTTGGTAACACATTTTAAAATATGTGCAGTTCGTTTGGCAGGGATTTCCGGCTACCACGGAATTTGACGGCCATTTCAGCGAATGACGTGATAAAATGAAGGTGACAGAAATGTCGAAGGAGGTCTTTCACATGACAGAACGGATACTTGCATTTCAACCTTTAACCTCAGACCAAGCTCAGGAACTCACGACCCTTGGTGCTGAAGTTATTCCAGCTGACGACTGGGAAACGGCCACCGGGATCACCGTGATTTTTGGTTGGCACCGGGAACATGGCCCGAAAGTCTTACAGAATCCTGCTAATACAATTCATTGGATTCAAACCGCAAGTGCGGGGGTTGACTACCTTCCTCTCGATTGGATTAAGGCACACCAGATTCGGGTGACCAATGCCAGTGGCGCTTACTCGGGCGCCATCGCCGAATCGACCATCGGTTATCTCCTTTACTTCCTTCGCGGTTTCAACGAATCCGTGAAGAATCAAGCTGGCCACTTCTGGCAACGACCGGCGCGTAGTGATCTGGGCCTACTCAGCAACCAAAAGATTGTCATCTATGGTACCGGTAGCATTGGTCAAGCCATTGCCAACCTGCTGAACGGTTTCGGCAACTATCCATTTGGGGTTAACCGAACCGGTCACGGCGTCACCGGCTTTCAAGGAGCCGTGGCTCTGGCCGACGACACTGGCCTTGTGAAAGATGCCGATGTTGTGATCAATGCCATGCCGGCCACCTCGGCCACCGACCACTACTTTGGCCGGGATTACTTCAAACACTTAGATGGCTTACGGGTTTTCGTTAACGTTGGTCGGGGCAAGTCGGTAGACGAGGCTGCGTTAATGGACGCTCTCCTCTATCAAAACGTCTTACACGCAGCCCTAGACGTTTTCGAAACGGAACCCCTACCAAAGACTTCGCGGTTGTGGGATTACCCTAACGTCATCATCACACCACATCAAACCGGCTTCGCTGCCGAAAATACCTTACCAATTTTCGGCTACCTCAAAGATAATTTAACTAGTTGGACGACCGACCATGAACTGACTGTCAATCTCGTTGATGTCAGTCGTGGCTACTAAGGCTATCCTTAACCAAAAAAACCAGGCCTCCTCATTCGAGAAGGCCTGGTTTTTTTGGTTAATTAAGTATCAGATCTAATAATTAGAACCCGATGCGCCGTTGCCGTTATCGGCGCCGGTCGCATTGCTCCCGGAATCATCACTGGACGCCTTATCCATCTGGGCAATGGTGCCCGTATCGGCCTTACTCAAGCCTAGACCCTTGCGGATATAATCCGTGACTCGTTGTAATTCGGTCTGCGAGGCGACTTCCATACTTTGACCATCGATGGTCGTGCCGGTCCCCTGCAAATGAGTGGTTGTGATGTGCTTCGTCGCCGCCCGGTAGTTTTGTGCCAAGGCCGTCAGGTCATTGAAGGTCAAATCGGTCTGCGTCGTCTTCGATAACGAGCTGATGAAGGATTCGTTCAACAACGTTGAGACAGAGCCGGACTTGTTCAACAAGGCCATGATGACCTTCCGTTGCCGCGTCTGCCGACCATAGTCCCCCTTAGGGTCATCGTCACGCATCCGGGAGTAGGCCAACGCCCGTTTCCCGTTCATATGCGTTTCAACGCCCTTCTTAAAGGTATAACCGCCATAGCTGAAACTCAGGGTAGGCGTCACATCAACCCCGCCAACTTCGTTGATAATCTTTTCCATCCCCCCCATATTGATGATGGCATAAAAATCAATGGGGATGTTCAACATCTTTTGAATGGTCGTAATCGCTGTCTTCGACTTCCCATAAGCGTAAGCCGCGTTAATCTTTGAGGTACCATAGTCTTCAAAGCCTGGGATATTCACCGCCGTATCCCGCGGAATACTGGTAATAGTGGTCTTCTTCGTCGAAGGATTAATCGTCACCACCATCATACTATCGGTCCGGCCGGTAAAGCTGCGGCCCAGGGCCCCCGTGTCGGTTCCCATCAAGAGAATGGACACCGGTTTCTTATTGGACAGTTGCTCGTCGACGTTCCGTAGCTTTTTCACTCCGGAAGCCTTATACGAACTCTTGACTGAATTTTTTAAACTTTGATATTTTTGCATGCCGTAGGCTGTTCCTCCGACAAGCAGTGCGAGGACTAGAAACAAAATCGTGTTCCGAATGGGATGTCGTTTCCGTCTCGGTCGTTGTCGCTTCTCCATATTTTGGTTAGCCACCCTTCAGCCGCCTGATTTGCGGCGGAGTTATTTAAATTTATCCATTGTTAATCGACTTGTCTATTATAGAGGTTGAGACTTAACGTTTTCTGTTTTTTACGCAACCTTTACCAAAAAACAAAGCGTTACTGCAAAAGACAGTAACGCCAACGTTTCAAGACCGACACATTGCTTAAATTCGATTGCTTAAGAGGGCTCACTATCGTCGATTACCGCAGCGTTACGCACCCGACTGTGACGATAGCCATAGGTAGCATACACAATCAGTCCAATCACGACCCAAATGCCAAAGGCTTCCCAAGTGAACGCTTGAAGCTGCGACATCAGGTAAACACAGGCCAAAAAGGAAATGATGGGCAGGTAAGGATAACCGGGCACCTTAAAGGCCGTATCCAGGCCACGAAAACGTTCATCATGCCGAAGAAAAACAATTCCCAGAGAAACCATGGCAAATGCCGATAATGTCCCAATATTAACCAACTCGGCAATCTTATCAATTGGGATGAAAGCCGCAAAGGCACTGGCAACAATTCCAAAGATCCAGGTGTTGATGACGGGGACCTTCGTCTTAGGATTCAATTTTTTCAAGGGTGCTGGCAACAAGCCATCCCGACTAATCGCGAATAGTAAGCGAGTTCCCCCGTATGACATGACGATGAGGACCGTGGTCATCCCCACGATGGCCCCCAGAGAAATCACTCCGGCTGCCCAGTTTTGATGAATCAGGCTTAAAGCCAAGGCGACCGGGTCGGCAACATTTAGCTTGGAGTAATGAACAATCCCCACTAAAACCGCAGATAGGCTGACGTATAACACAGCCGCCACCAACAGGGATGAAATAATTCCGATGGGCATGTTTCGCTTGGGGTTTTTAACTTCTTCACTCGCGGTCGAAACGGCATCAAACCCAATGTAGGCGTAGAACGCCACGGCAGCCCCCTTAACGATCCCCTTTGCCCCGAAAGGCAGGAACGGCTTGTAGTTGGCCGGTTTAACGTAGAAAATGGCAATCCCAATGAAAAGCAAGATAACCAGGATCTTAACGATAACCATGATGTTATTGATTCGGGCAGATTCACGAATTCCCTTGGAAAGTAGCCAAGCAACGAGCATCGTTACCACCAGGGCTACAATGTCGACACCCCCACCTTTGACACCGGCAGTCCCGGCCGCGGCCGAGAGAAATGCGGGGAGCTTAATCCCAAAACCTTGCAACAGATTTTGAAAATACGATGACCAACTGACGGCGACCGAGGATACCGCAAATAAGTATTCAGAGATTAAGGCCCAGCCCAAAAGCCAGGCAATTAGTTCGCCAAAAATAGCATAAACATAGGTATAGGCACTCCCCGCTAAGGGAATCGTTGACGAGAACTCGGAGTAGCACAGTGCCGCCATAGCACACACGACCACCGCCAATAAGTATGACAACATCACGCCAGGACCCGTATAGTTAGCCGCAATTAGCCCAGGGGTGATAAAAATCCCTGACCCAACGATGGCTCCGATACCCATGGTCGTCAGACTAAAGGCCGTTAACGTTTTTTCCAGCCCCGTCCGCTGCTTCAACTCTTGTTGAACGGGCTTTTTAATTAGAAGTTGTCGCGGTTGACGCATAACAACTCCTCCTTCCACAAATAATGAGAATATGATGAAAACAACTTATTATAGTTTAATGTTCACTTGTGAAGATGTCAATATAAATCTTGGCCGGACAATCATCTCAGTGCGATCGCCTGCGCTTGCCTTGTGATTTTGGCCGTGTTATCTGCCACTTATCTCTCATTAATTAATCCCTGATCGCAAAACAGACACGCCGGACTAAGCCAGTGTGTCTGCTACTTTTCATACTTATAACGAGCTAAGCCTTCAGCGTTTCATCCAAGGCGGCAACGCCCTTAACCGGACCGACCACCGTTAAGATATCATGTTGTTGGATAATCACGGTTGGCTCGGGAGAAATATTAATGTCATGCCCGTGTTGAATCGCAATCACGGTCAAATCGAACCGTTGGCGTAGCGCTAGATCAACCAGACTTTGATCGACAAAGTGGGGATCGGTAATTTCTAGTTCCGCAAGCGTATAGTCATCACTCAGGTCAATAAACTTGAGGATATGGTTGGAGAGCAGCTTCCGCACGACTCCCTTCCCCATGTCCCGTTCAGGAAAGATGACCTGATCGGCCCCTACCCGTTCAAGAACCCGGCCGTGATCACTGGTTTCAGCCTTGGCAATGACCTTTTTGGCGCCCAGTTCCTTCGTTAACATAGTAGTCAGAATACTGGCTTCCATATTATTACCGATCCCGATAATCACGTAGTCAAAGGTATCAATGTTGAGGCCCTTCAGCACATTTTCATCCCGCGTGTCCGCGATTAAGGTTTGCGTGGCGATCTCCATCATTTCGTTGACGGGCTCCTCTCTGACATCAACCGCCAACACATCCTGCTTCATTTTAGCCAGAGTCTGCACGACACTCTGGCCGAACCGCCCTAACCCTAGTACTGCAAAACTTTTCTTCATGTCTACACTCCTAGCCGATTAAAATATTCTCTTCTGGATAACGAATCTGGTTCACCTTTGCCTGTCGCTTTGATAATGAGTAGAGCGAGGTGAAGATGCCGACCCGACCAATAAACATTAAGAGCATAATGACGAGCTTACCAATCACCGTTAAATGCGGGGTTAGCCCGAGACTAAGTCCCACCGTGCCAAATGCCGACAAGACCTCAAAGACAATATACTCCAGACCAAACTCACGCGGGATGCTTTCCGTTTGCGTCAGAATCAACGTCGCCGCTGCAATGACCACGCTGGCTAGGAATACCAGCATGAGTGCCCGATTGATATTTGCCTGACTGAACCGCCGATGACTGAACTCGACGTCCTTCTTACCCCGCAACTGGGCAATACTCTGGAGCATTAAAACGCCAAACGTCGTGGTTTTAATTCCCCCGGCCGTTGAACCAGGCGTCCCCCCAACAAACATCAGAATCATAAGAATAAACAGGGTCCCGGCATGTAAGCTAGTCGTTGGAAAGGTCATGAGTCCCGCTGTTCGAGGCGTCACGCTTAGGAACAACGTGTTGATGGTCCGTTCTAACCAGGAACTATCCTGGAAAATAGCCAGATTGTGTTCGGTAACGAAGAGCACGAGGAAGCCGACAACGAAAAGTGAACCAGTCGTTACCAACGTTAACCGGGAGTTCAAGCTTAACCGTTTCCGGTTGTGATAGAGTAGCAGATCGCGCCAGACCAGGAAACCGAGCCCCCCGGCAACAATCAAAACCATCGTCACAATCAACAAATAGCTGTCCCGACGAAACCCCATCAAGCTGTTACCGAAGACGTCAAAACCGGCGTTACAAAAAGACATGACCGCATGATAGAGCGAGACATACAGCCCATGTTGCCAACCGAACCGGGGGACAAAGTCCAAGGCGAGTAAAACGGCACCACCAAATTGGAAAATAGCGGATAGTCGAATCACGTACTTCATCACACTTTTCGTGTCACTCAGGTTTTCAAGGTTCAATGACTCCTTAACCATCAGTTGTGTCGACAGATCAAGATTGCGCCGCATGATGTTAAAGAGCAACACCGCAAAGGTCATGTAGCCCAACGCACCGACCTCTGCCAGACCCAGGATGACGACCTGGCCAAAGATGGTCCAATGCGCGGCCGTATTAACCACGGTTAGGCCTGTGATACAGGTTGCCGAAGTGGCCGTAAAGATCACGTTAATAAACGACGTGTGCATCCCCGTTGCCGTGGCAATCGGCAGGCTTAGTAAGATTGTCCCAATCGTGATCAGCAGCAGGAAGCCCGCCACCATTTTCTTTGAGAGCGTGTCAAAAAGCTTTAATTGTCCTAGTCTTTTCATCGTATTCCCGTCCTTATGTCTCATCATATCTTCAGCTTAAAACAACCCCTCGGGGAACACAACCGAAATCCAGTCGCTGAGTCAACAATCAACCATTCCCGTTCTCATCCACCCTGAGGCCCCGACCCGCTCGATTAAAAAAGGCCCTCACGATAATGTGAGGACCCTAGCAGAAGATCCACTTCAAAGCTGACCAATCCTGGCAAGAAGGACGAGAGCGACTCATTGGCATGTCGTCTCGCTAATCACTCGCCGGCAGCGAACTCTTCAACAAACTAGTCGTTGGAAAGAAGAACAAACATGTAAATTGCTTCACCATGTTGTGTCCCGCCTAAACCAATCCGCGTGTGCTTCTTGCTCATTAAGTATGGAATGGCCCCAATATCTCGGTTAATATCAGACCGACGCATCCAGGAATTATCGGACCCTTCCCCCCATTGTGAGCCGTTTTTATAATGGACAATCGGGTTCGACTTGGGTGCAATGTAATCATCGATGATCCAGCCAGCATGCGGAGTCCCCTCGACGTTTACCTTGAACTTTTTACCATCCTTAAGCATTCGGTCACTGTTACGTTGAGCAATTTTGTCCAACTTGGCTGTCTCCTTCAGTGCCGGCAAGCCTTGGTCTGCCCGATCCTGATTAATGCTGGCAACGGCACTCTTCCGGTAAGCGGCCACACTATATTTGCCATAGCCCCATCGATTCCAGACGTAGGTTGAATGAACATAACCTTTGACCTTACCATTCTTGGACCTCAGGTAATTCAAGGTTGCTTTCTTACCATTGGCCTGGCGAACCGTGACCTTCTTGGTGGCATAAAACTTGGTGTACAGATACTTAGTCATATGGTGATTCTTATGGGTCAATTTGGTGTTTGAATACATCCATCCACCCCGAACATGAACCTTATGTTTCGACTTATAATTAGTCGTCTTAAGGACCTTAGCCGACTTGCTCTTGGCAGCCGCACTAGTCGTACTCCCGGAAACAAATGCTGTCACGGTCAATGCAGAAACACTCAAGGCCATGAGCAAAGATAGCATCAGTTTATTGACTTTCATCTTAATCCCTCCAGTTGATTGATACGACTCATTGATTACCTAACCGCTTCATAAGGTTAGTTAAATCCACCATAGGGGGCAAACGCCATAAAGATCTGGGTAACCCAGAACAAGGAAACGGCGGCCCAGACAAAGAAAAAGTAAATCGCCACCAGATGGCCCAAAGTCACACGTACGCTACGCTCGCTAATACCACGAGTGATGGCTTCAATCGCCATCACCAGGCCGATTGCGAACCCCAAATAAACACTAATCGTACCTAATTGATCCGCCCGGTGTTTGGTCAACTGGTCCATCATTCCCCAGCAAATAATCAAAACGTAAATGGTCCACGCCGAGTACAGCCAGGACGTCCAGAAGATGAGCCTCCGAGCGCGATCTCGAATATTAAACATCTGGTGCCGATTAATAAAATGAACCGCCAACGGGTTGTAGACCATGGCGGGAAAGAACAGGGCAATACCAAACACCACTAAGAGTGGTAACCCCATCCCGTCACCGAAATCAGCCGTATTGCCGGCTGGCCCATTTACCATCCGCGCACCACAATTTTGGCAGTGATCCAGTCCTGGTACCAATGTTGCCCCACAATTTGAACATGTCATAAACCTCACGTACTCCATTCCCTATGCCGATTTATAGGTAACCTCACGTCCCCTTACATTGACGAAATGTCTCCCATAATAATGTGACCTCACAACTTAAAACACCTTAATCACCCGCACGACGCTTTCTGACGTCAACTCTTGTTGATACTAAATATGTATACGGTTGATACTTTACTTAAATAATATTATCAGAAACTAATCGATTCATCAATATTATATGTGACCATTAACAGAAAGACGTTCACTTGACCGTCCTAATGTCAGGCAACCGATCTGTGACAGCATCCGGCCATAGCCATGCTCCAGACAAACAAAAAAGCCCCCACCATAACGGTGAGAGCTCGCCCAAAATGTAATATCGAAATATTAACGCTTTGAGAATTGTGAAGCCTTACGTGCCTTCTTCAGACCTGGCTTCTTACGTTCCTTCATCCGAGCGTCACGGGTCAACAGACCTGCACGCTTAAGCGGACCACGGAAGTCTGGGTCTACTTCGAGCAATGCCCGAGCAATCCCATGACGAGTTGCACCGGCTTGACCGGAGAAACCGCCACCACGCACAGTAACTAATGCATCATAGTTACCAAGAGTTTCCGTAACGTTGAATGGTTGTAAAACAACTTCACGAATACTTGCGAATGGAATGTAATCTTCAATTGCCTTGTTGTTCATAACGATCTTACCTGAGCCTGGTACTAAACGTACCCGTGCAGAGGAGTTTTTACGACGGCCAGTGCCGCGATATTGAACTTGTGCCAATTTGGTTTCCTCCTTAGATTAGGTTAGTAATGTCTAATACTTCTGGCTTTTGTGCTTCGTGCTTGTGGTCTTCACCAGCGTACACGTGAAGCTTCAATGCCATTTGGTGACCTAAGGAGTTCTTAGGGAGCATACCTTGTACAGAAGTTTCGATCAACTTTTCTGGGTTTTGATCCCGGAAGTTACCAGCAGTCCGTGACTTCAAGCCACCGGCGAAACCGGTATGGTGGTAGTAAATCTTGTTAGTTGCCTTACGGCCAGTTAAAGCGACCTTTTCAGCGTTGATGACGATTACGTTGTCACCAGTGTCCACGTTAGGGGTGAACGTTGGCTTGTTCTTACCACGTAATACAGAAGCAACGACCGAAGCAAGCCGACCTAAACTAACGTCAGTTGCGTCGACGATGTACCATTTGCGGTCAACATCGTTTGGTTTTGCAATATAAGTTGTACGCACGTTAAATTCCTCCATAAATCTGTGTTTGTCTGACACCAAGTAAACTTTCCGGGGCTTATCGTGGGGCAAACAATACCAACAACCATAATACAAAGTTTTACCCATAAAGTCAATGATTGTTTGTCCCCAGAACCAAATTACCGCTGCCGTTGGGGCAATTTCGTCGGGTGTTCCGGATCCTCACCTTGGTAATAGACATGTTTCAAATACAAGCCCGCGGCCGGTACAGTCCGCCGCGCCTGCTTACGGTCCTTGACCTCATATAACCGTAGAATATCATGAACGGGACGCGTTCCAGACCCAATTTCGACTAACACACCAACCATAATCCGTACCTGATTGTACATGAAGCCATTCCCGTAAAACTCAAATACCAATTCGTTATTGGCCTTGTCGACCCAACAACTGGCCTCATAGATCGTCCGCACAAACGTCCGAGTCTGCGCGCCAGAAGCCACGAAGCTGGTAAAGTCATGTTCACCGACTAAATCGGCACAAGCCTGATTAATCTTGTCTAGATCCACGGGAAACTTCCACTGCCCCGTATAATGCCGCTTAAAGGGGTTGCGGAACTCCCCCATATCCATCCGGTAAAGATAACGTTTACCAGAAACATCATACCGAGCATGAAAGGTTGCTGGAACCTCCTCAACCTTCAACACCTCCATATCCATGGATAACATGCTGTTTAAGCCCTTACGCATGTTATCTGCGGGAATATTAAAGGGAAAGTCGAAGTGAACGACCTGGGCCAAGGCATGGACACCTGCGTCGGTTCGTCCAGAACCGTAAATCTTAATTGCGGGCTGCGGATTCTTGGCCATCTTATTGATAACCTTGGTCAAAACACTTTCGACCGTCCGCTTATTAGGCTGCCGCTGAAATCCAGCGAAGTCTGTGCCATCATACATTAACGTAACCTTGTAACGTTGCATGGGTTCCTCCTACCAACGACGAAATACCAGAATCGCCGCAAATCCAATGGCAAAAATTAACCAGGTGATCGTATCACGACGATGCCAGGTTAAAATTCGGTACTGACTGCGATGCTCACTGTCCTGGTAACCACGAGCCTCCATCGCAATCGATAAATCTTCTGCCCGATTAAAGGCACTCATAAATAACGGAATCATCAACGGGATCAGGGAATGGGCTTGCTTAAAGAGGTTTCCCTCGCCAAAGTCCACGCCCCGAGCACGCTGGGCATTCATAATCTTGACCGCCTCATCCATCAAGGTCGGCACAAACCGTAACGCAATTGATAACATCATCGCCAGCGTGTCCACGGGGACCTTGACCCACCGTAGGGGTTTCATCAATGAAGCGAGCCCAGTCGCAATATCCAAGGGCTGGGTGGTCAGCGTCAATAACGTCGAGGTCATAATAATCAATAGGAACCGCACCGCAATGATCCCAGCCGTAATGATTCCCAGGGTCGTAATTCGCAAGAATGCCCAGTGAAAGTAGGTATGTCCGCCCACTGGACTAAAGAGCATCTGGACAATCACTGTGAAAATAATCAGCCACAGTAAGGGCCGAATGCCCTTCAAAAAGAATCCCAGATTAATCTTAGAGGCCAGAATGGCTCCCAAGGTCATCGCGACCAAAATAACATAGCTCCACAAGCTATTAGCCATAAAGACTAAAACGATGTAAAAGAAGCTTAACAAGAGCTTGGCCCGCGGGTCGAGGCGATGAACCACAGAATCAAGGGGTAAATAACGCCCGAATAGGATACTAGACATCGGTTCGTTCCCCCTTTGGCCATTGACTGGCTAACTGATCCGCCAACTCTTCGGCCGTTAAGGGCCATGCTGACCAGGTTATTCCACGGCGACTCAGATTTTGCGCAAATTGTGCGGCGATGGGTTCTGCCAGCTGATTTTCGGTTAACCACTGGGGATCGGCAAAGATCTCCCGCGTTGCCCCATACTTTACTAATCGTCCCTGCCGCATCACTGCAACCTCTTCGGCATACTGCGCAACATCTTCCATCTGATGCGTAACCAAAATGATACTCAGGCCCTGTTCGCGATGGAGCCGTTCAAAGAGACTCATCATCTCCTGACGCCCCTGTGGGTCCAAGCCGGCCGTGGGTTCATCTAGGATGAGCACCTTAGGCTGCATAGCCAACACGCCAGCAATCGCTACCCGCCGCATTTGGCCGCCCGATAATTCAAAGGGGGACCGATCAGCATATACCGTGCTTAGGCCAACATCTTCCAACATCTTATCGGCCAATACTAACGCATCGTCTTCACTCATGCCGAAGTTCTGGGGGCCAAACGCAATATCCTGTCGG
This sequence comes from Levilactobacillus senmaizukei DSM 21775 = NBRC 103853, assembly GCF_001592085.1. GTDB lineage: Bacteria > Bacillota > Bacilli > Lactobacillales > Lactobacillaceae > Levilactobacillus > Levilactobacillus senmaizukei. The sequence goes on along the minus strand of NZ_BCWD01000004.1, from coordinate 45,328 downwards.
ACCGTCTCCGCAAATAACTGGCTTTCTGGAAATTGAAAAACCATCCCAACGTGGCGTCGTAATGGCTTCAAATCGGCATTAGTCGTCTTGGGAGTAATGGTGAAGTCATCAATCTTAATCTGACCGGCCGTGGGCTTCAACAGTGCGTTAATCTGTTGAATCAAGGTGGATTTACCACTACCCGTATGTCCAATAATGGCTAGAAAACAGTTATCAGGAGCCGAAAATGAAATGTCCGTTAACGCCGGATTAGCCATTGGTGTTCCGGCCTGATAGGTGAAATCTACGTGTTCGAAAGTGATCGCCACAACCAGTCCTCCATTTCCGTCGTCGTCTGATAATCTGCAGGGGGCACAATCCCCCTGGTCTTCAGGGCCGCTTTCAATTTTGCTACAAAAGGGATATCCAATCCTAGGGCAATCAGTTGGTCTCCCTTAGAAAAGATCTCTTGCGGTGAGGCCTCTTCAACCAACTTGCCATCGTCGATCACTAAGATGCGGTCTGCCCCGGCCGCTTCATTAATATCGTGGGTGATGGAAATCACGGTTAGGTCTTGGTCATGTCGCAACTGGCGAACCAATTTCAACATGGCGGTCCGGCCTAGTGGATCCAACATACTCGTTGCCTCATCTAAGATTAAAATGTCCGGGGTGATGGCTACGATCCCTGCCAAGGCAACTCGTTGTTTCTGCCCGCCAGAAAGCGAGCTCGGTTGTCGTTGAGCAAAATCGGCCATTCCCACTTCATCCAACGCCGCTTGCACCCGCGGGATCATCTCATCACGAGGAACCTGACGATTTTCCAAGCCAAAAGCCACATCGTCTTCAACAGTGGCACCAACGAACTGGTTATCGGGGTTTTGGAAAATCATGCCGATCTGCTCCCGTACGGTCCAGACAGTCTCCTCGGTTAATGTCGTGCCACCAACTGTAACGGTCCCTTCACTAAATGGCAATAGGCCATCCAAACACTTAGCCAGCGTCGATTTACCGCTACCATTGTGGCCGACAATCGCTAACCACTCACCTGGCTGAACGGTAAAATTAATGTCACTGAGTGCCGGCCGCTCTTGATCACTGTAACGATAAGTAAGCTGCTTAACTTCAATGATATTATCCATCCGCCGTCCACGCTCCTCTAATTTAAAAGTCACTCGTTATTATACCAAAAGTTCACCATCAGGCGTAGTGGTTGGACGACATTGCGCTGAATTGGCTGGAATTTTTCCCGCCAATTGGCGACCACAAAACTTTATGTACTAGAAAGGTAATATCAACCACTCTAAGCCGTCCTCAGTCCGTCACGAATAGTTCTGCCCAAGCTGCAAATAAAGCCCACCAGTGTCCAACACGACCACTCTAATGCGAACTGACTGGTTAGCATTAGCCCTGCCTTGTTAAACCGGATGAGCTTAATTTTATGTACAAAAAAAATCACTAACAAACCAGCGGCGCTGAGGCAAAGCCCCCATTCAAGCTAGACTCGGAAATTCCATCATCATAGCGCTCTATACCACATGGTCCTAGTGATTAATTTGAAAATTGTGAATCGCGTTTAGGGATGCGATTACTCCCTGAATTGCAAACTAAACAAGGTTAGTCGACGAATTCTAAGATAGCCATTGCGGCACCATCACCACGACGAGGCATCGTCTTCAAGATACGCGTGTAACCACCCTTACGGTCTGCGTACTTAGGTGCTAATTCGCTGAATACCTTTTGTAATGCGCTGGTAACAACAACATCGTCGCCATCTTCTTTAACATCTGCAACCACGTTACGGATGAAAGTAGCAGCTTGCCGACGAGCATGTAAGTCGCCTTGCTTACCTAAAGTAATCATTTGGTCAGCCGTTTTCCGAACTTCCTTAGCGCGTGCTTCAGTCGTTTCGATGCGGCCGTTCAAGATTAAACTAGTGGTCAAATCGCGTAATAAGGCACGACGTTGAGAACTAGTCCGTTGTAATTTACGGTAACTCATAACCAGAAACCCTCCTTTGAGTGTCTAAAATTAGTCTTCCTTCCGAAGTGATAAACCTAAGTCGGCTAACTTAGCTTTGACTTCTTCAAGGGACTTGCGACCCAAGTTACGAACCTTCATCATGTCTGCTTCGGTCTTGTTGTTCAATTCTTGAACCGTGTTGATACCAGCACGTTTCAAGCAGTTGTAAGAACGGACGGACAAGTCAAGCTCTTCGATGGTCATCTCAAGCATCTTTTCCTTGTGAGTCTCTTCCTTTTCAACCATGATTTCCGCATTCTTAGCTTCGTCGGTCAAATCGACAAACATAGCCAGATGTTCGGTCAAGATCTTAGCAGCCAATGCAATGGCTTCGCTTGGATTAATTGAACCGTTTGTCCAAACATCCAGGGTCAATTTATCGTAGTCAGCCCGCTGGCCAACCCGTGCATTCTCTACTTGGTAGTTAACCCGTTCGATTGGGGTATAAATGGAATCAACAGCCAAAACGCCGATAGGCATGTCCGTGTTACGAGCTTTATTCTCGTCAGCAGAAACATAGCCCCGACCCTTGTCCGCCGTCATCCGCATATGGAACGTTGCCCCATCGGCAACCGTAGCAATGTACAGATCTGGGTTCAGAACATCAACATCAGCACCCGTTACAATGTCACCGGCAGTGACTTGTGCAGGTCCTTTAACGTTAATCTCCATTGTTTCTTCCTGATCGTCAGAACCGTTTAACTTCAACGCAATCTTCTTAACATTTAAGATGATTTGCGTGACGTCTTCAACGACTCCTTCTACAGTTGAAAACTCATGCAGAACCCCGTCGATTTGAATGCTGGTAACAGCTGCACCAGGTAATGAAGAAAGTAAGATCCGCCGTAAAGAGTTGCCAAGCGTTGTCCCGTAACCACGTTCTAACGGTTCAACAACAATCTTACCGTAGTTGTTACTCTCATCAATTTTATGAATGTTAGGCTTTTCAAATTCAATCATTCTTATCGTTTACCCCTTTCAAACCGCGTTGAGCTTCTATAAGTCAATCCCATCATGAAGGTTGCCCTCATTAATGAAACGCTCACGACTAAACCCGACGGCGCTTTGGAGGACGAGTACCATTATGAGGAACTGGCGTAACGTCTCGAATAGCTGAGATTTCAATGCCAGCAGCCTGGATTGCCCGGATTGCAGCTTCACGTCCTGAACCAGGACCTTTGACAGCAACTTCAACAGACTTGATACCGTGTTCTTGTGATGCCTTAGCAGCAGCTTCAGCGGCCATTTGAGCAGCGAATGGCGTTGACTTCCGACTACCCTTGAAACCTAATGCACCGGCTGATGACCAGGCGATAGCGTTCCCTTGAACGTCAGTAATCATGACCAATGTGTTGTTAAACGTAGCATGGATATGTGCAACACCGGCTTCAATATTCTTCTTGACCCGGCGCTTGCGACTAGTTTTTCTAGTAGCCATAAAGTGATAAACCTCCCTTACTTCTTCTTACCGGCAATCGAAACGGCTTTACCCTTCCGAGTGCGGGCATTGTTTTTGGTGTGTTGACCGCGAACAGGCAGTCCACGACGGTGACGCATCCCACGATAAGAACCAATTTCTTGTAAGTTCTTAATGTTCAGACTAACTTCACGCCGTAAATCCCCTTCGACCTTGTACTTGTCGACTTCGGCACGAACCTTGTCTTCTTGGTCAGGCGTTAAATCACGAACCCGAACGTCTTCAGAAACTCCGGCATCAGCAATGATCTTGTGTGCCGTGTTAATACCAATTCCAAAAATGTAAGTCAAACCATAAGCGATTCGCTTATCACGTGGTAAATCCACTCCAGCAATACGTGGCATTTAATTGCACCTCCTATAAATTGAAATTACTTACCCTGGCGTTGTTTATGCTTAGGGTTAGCTGAGCAAATAACCATTACTCGGCCCTTACGCTTGATAACCTTGCAGTGTTCGCACATTGGCTTAACTGATGGTCTTACCTTCATGAGTATCCCTCCTACATCAGTCCTAACCGTTACTTAAAGCGATAAGTAATCCGGCCTTTGGACAAGTCATACGGTGACATTTCAACAGTTACTCGATCACCAGGCAGAATACGGATGTAGTGCATCCGGATCTTACCAGAAACGTGAGCGAGAATTTCATGACCGTTCTCTAATTCGACCCGAAACGTTGCGTTAGGTAATGTTTCGGTAACTTTACCTTCGACTTCGATGACATCGCTCTTCGCCACGAAAGTACCTCCTTTTAATTGCGTGTAAAATACACGTAAAAGCGGTAGGAACAAGGATCTTGCTCCCACCCAGCGCCTGCAGACAGCATAAAAGTGCCATTTGCAGGCTAAACCTGAATAAGTCTACCACATTTCTCACGTGGACGCAAGAACGAGAGATTCCTACAGGTTTTTCAGGATCTTTTCAATGTCGACGTAAACATCATCGATGTCCCGGTCACCATCAACAGTGAACAGTAAGTTTTTCTTGGTGTAGTAATCAATCAACGGTGTATTCATCTTTAAATTAACCGCTAACCGGTTCTTAACCGTTTCCGGCTTATCGTCCTCACGTTGATAGAAGTCATGACCTCCACAAACATCACAGGTACCTTCGACCTTAGGCTGCTTGTAGAGCTTATGGTACGTCGCACCACAAGTGCGGCAGATGTAACGAACCGAAAGCCGTTCGACCAAGACATCTGGTTCGACGTGGATATTAATCACGGCGTTGATGGTCCGTCCAAGTTCAGGCCCAAACGTATCGAGCGCCTCGGCTTGAACGATGGAACGAGGAAAACCATCCAACATGAACCCATCTTGAGTATCGTCTTTGGCCAACCGGTCACGAACGATGCCATTAGTAACTTCGTCCGGTACCAATTCACCCTTGTCGATAAATTTCTTCGCAGCCAAGCCCATCTCAGTTTCATCCTTCATTGCCGCACGGAAAATATCTCCCGTTGAAATATGTGGCAAATTGAATTCTTTGATAATCTTTTCAGCTTGCGTTCCTTTACCGGCACCCGGCAGACCCATGAGAATTAAATTCATTGCTGTCATGTTCATTCTCCTTACTTCGAAATTATTCGCCTGAAAAACACAAGCAGGTGTGCTAATAGAATCAACACACCCGCTGGAAACTCATTAAGCTGGTTCTGGATCTTGGATAAAGCCAACGTATTCGCGCTTCATCATTAATCCGTCAACTTGGCGCATAGTTTCAATGGCAACCCCAACCACAATTAAGAGGCTGGTACCACCTAAACCAATTGATTCGTTTAAGTCCCAGAGGTTCTGGGCAACTAACGGAAGTAAGGATACGAACCCAAGGAAGAGGGCCCCAACAGTGCTGAGGCGCATCAACAAATTGGAAACGTATGACTGTGTTTCGTGACCTGGCCAAACGCCTGGGATATAACTCCCCTGCTTTTGGAGGTTCTCGGCTAACTTTTCAGGGTTAACCTGAACGAACGCATAGAAGAACGTGAACACAACGATCAGAACTGTGTACAAAGTAGCACCATCTGGCGTTTGCATATTAAAGATGTTGGTCAGCGTCTGGTACCAGGCATCTTGGGAGTGAGTGTTTTGGAACGCCATCAAAATAGTTTGAGGCGTGGCAATAAACGAACTAGCAAAGATAACTGGAATAACACCGGCAACGTTAACCTTCAGAGGTAAGTAACTGTTATCAGCTGAACCGGAAACTCGACGCGTGTATTGAATCGGCACCCGACGTTCGGCCTGTTGGACCCACGTTACGAAGGTCACAACGATCAGCACTAGAACCAGTAAAGCAACTAAGAACAGCACACTCTTCCAAATAGTTCCCGTAGCAGCATCTACGAAGTAAGTCTTGTAAAGTTGGTAAACGGATTGCGGTGTCCGGGCAATAATCCCGGCAAAGATAATCATCGAAACGCCGTTACCCAAGCCCCGGTCGGTAATCATATCACCCATCCAGGTTGTCAACATGGTCCCACCAGTGAGGATTAACCCAATGGCAAAGTATGTTTGGATACTTGGATTTTGAACCAGCTTTAGTGAACTTAAGGCACTAAAACCAGCAGTAATCCCGATTGATTGAACAAAAGCCAAAACAATCGCTAAGTACCGTGTTGCTTGGTTCAGCTTACGCCGACCAACATCACCCTGCTTGCTCCATTCAACGAAGCGCGGAACGATGTCCATTTGTAGCAATTGAATAACGATTTGTGCGGTGATGTAGGGCGAAACCCCCATCGCAAAGATAGAATAGTTAGACAATCCACCACCACTAAAGGTATCTAGAATACTAACCAATCCAGAAGACGCAACGCTTTGAAGTGCCTTTGCGTTAATGCCGGGGACAGTAATGTAGGTACCCAACCGAAAGACAATCAAAACCATTAGAGTAAAGAGAATCTTATTACGGATATCTTTAATCTTAAAGGCGTTTTTCAAGCTTGATAGCATTAGATCACCTCAGTCTTACCACCAGCAGCTTCGATAGCTTCGGCAGCTGACTTGGAGAATTTGGCAGCCTTAACCGTCAACTTCTTCGTTAACTCACCGTTACCTAAGATCTTGATGCCAGCCTTTTCGTTTTTAACGATACCGGCTTCAACCAAGGCAGCTGGAGTCACTTCAGCACCATCATCAAAGACGTTCAAAGCAACTAAGTTTACGACAGCAAATTCCTTACGGTTAATGTTGGTAAACCCACGCTTTGGGATCCGACGATATAATGGCATTTGGCCCCCTTCAAAACCCAGACGAGTTTTGCTACGAGCTTTTTGACCTTTTTGGCCACGACCAGCGGTCTTACCATTACCAGATGAATCACCACGACCTACCCGGTTACGAACCTTCCGTGAGCCTTCAGCAGGTTTTAATTCATTCAACTTCATGCTATTGCGCACCTCCTTATTTAATGATATTAGAACTACTTAACTTCTTCAACCTTAATCAAGTGAGCAATCTGGAAAAGCGCACCGCGAGTAGCCGCGTTATCTGGTTGGATAACCGTGCTGTTAATCCGATTTAAACCCATTGCTTCCACAATCTTACGCTGTTTAGGGAGGCGGTGAGCAACACTATGAATTAAAGTAACTTTTAATTGAGCCATTTTAATACCCCTCCTTATTCAGCTAAGTGTTGAAGAGAGACACCACGGAGAGCGGCAACTTCTTCAGCCCGCTTCAACTCAGCTAAGCCAGCAAAAGTGGCCCGAACTGCGTTGACCGGTGTGTTAGAACCTAAACGCTTTGAAGTAACGTCGGCAACCCCAGCTAATTCCATGACGGAACGAACTGAACCACCAGCGGTAACTCCAGAACCTTCAGCGGCAGGCTTCAACATAATCTTGCCCCCACCATATTCACCAAGTACTTCGTGAGGAATGGTCGTTCCCACGATTGGAACTTCGATCAGGTTCTTACGTGCGGCTTCAACAGCCTTACGAATAGCTTCTGGGACTTCTTGAGCTTTACCAGTACCAAAGCCAACGTGACCGTTCTTATCGCCGACAATTACAAGCGCAGAAAACCGTAGACGACGGCCACCTTTTACAACCTTAGTAATCCGGTTGATAGCAACAACGTTGTCTTCAAGTTCTAACTTGTCGGGATCAATAAATTTTGCCATGTGTGGTTATTCCTCCTTACTGTTAAAATTTAAGCCCGTTTTCGCGAGCAGCTTCTGCCAATGCTTGAACACGGCCGTGGTATAAGTACCCGCCACGATCAAACACTACATTGGTAATTTTCTTTTCGACAGCACGCTTGGCAACCAAAGCACCAACAGCCTTAGCTTCGTCGGTCTTGTTTGCTTCGCTTACTTCGCTATCTAACGTCGAGGCACTAACAAGCGTGACACCCGCTACGTCATCAATGACTTGAGCGTAGATGTTTTTGTTAGAGCGGAAAACGTTTAAGCGTGGGCGTTCAGCATTCCCAGAAATTTTGTTACGAACACGCATATGACGCTTTTGACGTGTTTTGTTTTTATCTGGTTTAGTAATCAAAATAGTCACCTCTTTGTAAAATTATCAGCATTAAGCTGCGATACTACTTACCAGTTTTACCTTCACGAATTCGAACATATTCGTTTTCGTAACGGATACCCTTACCTTTGTAAGGTTCTGGTGAACGAACGGCACGAATTTCAGCAGCGAAGTCACCGACTTCTTGCTTACTGATACCGGAAATGTTGATAGTGGTGTTATCTGGAACCTTGACGTCCAAGGTTTCAGGAATAGCCATTTCAACAGGGTTAGAATAACCAACGCTCAATACCAAAGTCTTACCCTTAGCTTGAACACGGTAACCAACACCGACCAGCTTCAAGGTCTTTGCGAAGCCCTTAGCAACACCTTCAACCATGTTGTTTAAGTTGGCACGCATCGTCCCGTGAAGTGCACGGGTTTTGTTGTTGTTGTCAGGACGGTCGAAATCAACGGCACCGTCACTAATCTTCATTGAAATAACGTTAGAGAACGTCCGGGTTAATTCACCCTTAGGACCTTTAACAGTTACTTGATCGCCGTCGCGTTTAACTTCAACGCCTTCAGGAACATTAACAGTCTTATAACCAATACGACTCACTGAAAGGCACCTCCTATCTTTTAAAAGTTATTACCAAACGTAAGCGAGTACTTCGCCACCGATTTTCTTTGCTCGAGCTTCTTTATCAGTGACAACACCTTCAGAAGTTGAGATGATGGCGATACCCAAACCGTTTAATACCTTTGGAACAGAGTCGGCCTTAACGTATGAACGTAAGCCGGGCTTTGAAATACGCTTTAAACCACTGATAACGCGTTGGTTATCCTTACCGTACTTAAGGAAAACACGGATGATACCTTGCTTGTCATCATCGATGTATTCAACATTACGGATGAAACCTTCGCGCTTCAGGATTTCAGCGATGTCACGTTTAATTTTAGATGCAGGTACTTCGAGTGATTCGTGACGAACCATGTTGGCGTTACGAATACGCGTCAAGAAGTCTGCAATAGGATCAGTCATGGACATTAACGTTTACCCTCCCTTTGTTTAAAATTCGTGTTACCAGCTAGCCTTCTTCATGCCAGGGATTTGACCCTTGTGGGCAAGATCGCGCATGCAGATACGGCAAAGATGGAACTTTTGATAAACAGAGTGTGGACGTCCACAACGTTCGCAACGAGTGTAATTCTGAGTAGAGAACTTCGCAGGACGCTTGTTCTTAGCAATTTGAGATTTCTTAGCCAATTTGTGTGAACCTCCTTGTATTAGTGTGCGAACGGCATACCGAATTGAGTCAATAATTCACGTGACTCTTCATCAGTGTTAGCCGTCGTAACGATAACGATGTCCAAACCACGAACACGGTTAACGTTATCAAAGTTAATTTCTGGGAAAATCAGTTGTTCCTTAACACCCAGCGTGTAGTTCCCACGACCATCAAAGGCACGGGAGCTAACACCATGGAAGTCACGAACACGTGGTAATGACACGTTTACCAATTTGTCCAGGAATTCGTACATACGGTCTCCACGAAGGGTGACCTTAGCACCGATTGACATGCCTTCACGAAGACGGAAGGTTGCGATTGACTTCTTGGCCTTAGTAACCAAAGGCTTTTGACCAGAAATCAAACCAAGCTCTTCAACGGCTTCGTCAAGGTTCTTAGCGTTGGCAACAGCATCACCAACACCCATGTTCAATACGATTTTTTCAATCTTAGGTGTCTGCATAACAGAACTGTAATTGAATTTTTCCACCAATGCTGGTGTAATTTCACTAACGTATTTATCTTTTAAACGAGCTGACATGAAATGAGGTTCCTCCTTTCAATGATTATTTGTCGATGGTTTCGCCGGACTTTTTAGAGAACCGGACTTTGTGACCATCTTCAACTCGAACGCCAAGCCGGGTTGGTTCGTTGTTCGAAGGATCGACGAGCATAACATTAGATGCGTGAATTGGTGCTTCAATATCAATAATTCCGCCTTGGGGATTAGTTTGAGAAGCTTTTTGGTGCTTCTTAATCATATTGACGCCTTTAACGATCACGCGGTTCTTAGCGTTCAGAACTTTAGAAACAGTTCCTTCTTTGCCTTTATCTTTGCCAGCGATCACGCGGACCTTGTCACCAGTTTTAATAAGCATTCCTGTGGGCACCTCCTTGTTAAAACAATTCTTGATTACAGTACTTCGGGTGCTAATGAGATAATCTTCATGTAGTCGTTGTCACGTAATTCACGTGCAACTGGCCCAAAGATCCGAGTCCCTTGTGGGCTCTTGTCGTCTTTAATCAGCACTGCAGCATTTTCATCGAAGCTGATGTAAGTCCCATCGTTACGACGTACACGAGACTTCGTACGTACAACAACAGCCTTTACAACATCACCTTTTTTGACAACGCCACCTGGTGTTGCTTGTTTGACAGTAGCAACGATAATATCACCAATTCCGGCGTAGCGACGCTTGGAGCCACCCAGAACCTTGATCGTCAGGATTTCCCGGGCGCCGGAGTTGTCGGCAACCTTTAATCGACTTTCTTGTTGGATCACAGCTAGTGTCCTCCCTTCAGTTCTAGTTCAGAATACGATAAAAACGACACCTAAATGATTACTGCTTTTTCAACAATGTCGACTAAGCGGAACCGCTTGGTAGCAGACATTGGCCGCGTTTCCATGATCGTAACAACATCGCCCGTGTGAGCTTCATTGTTTTCATCATGTGCCTTGTACTTCTTGGAGTACTTGACACGCTTGCCATATCTTGCATCCGTCTTCGTCGTTTCTACGACGACAGTGATCGTTTTGTCCATTTTATCGGAAACAACACGACCCCGATATACCTTACGGTGATTACGTGCATCACTCATGTATTAGTGACCTCCTTTTTATCGTATTCTACTTGTTCAGTTCTTGTTGGCGAAGAGCGGTTTTAATCCGCGCAATGTTCTTACGAACTTGCTTCAACCGTGCGGTGTTTTCCAACTGGCCAGTTGCTAATTGGAAACGTAGGTTAAATAATTCGTCCTTGTAGCTCTTTTCTTTATCGAGCATTTCAGCAGTGGTTAAGTCGTTGATTTCTTTAGTCTTCATTAGATTCGCCACCTACTTCCTCTCGAGTTAATACCTTGGTACGAACGGGAAGCTTCATGGCAGCTAAACGTAAGGCTTCGCGAGCGGTCTCTTCTGAAACGCCACCCACTTCAAACATAACCTTACCACGCTTGACTGGGGCTACCCAGCCAGCAGGCGTACCTTTACCATTACCCATCCGGACCCCAACACCTTTTTCAGTGTAGGATTTGTGAGGGAAAATCTTAATCCAGACCTTCCCGCCACGCTTCATATAACGAGTGATTGCAACACGGGCTGCTTCGATTTGACGGTTCGTGATCCAATGAGAATCAAGAGCTTGTAAACCAAAGTCACCAAAAGCAACACTCTTACCACCCTTGGCTTCGCCACGAAGCTTACCACGGTGGACACGACGGAACTTTACTCGCTTAGGTACCAGCATGCTATTTCCCTCCTTGTCCGTTAGTTTGTTTCTTTTCAGGTAAAATTTCACCACGGTAGATCCAAGTCTTAACACCCAGAGAACCGTAAGTTGTATGAGCTTCTACCCATGCATAATCGATGTCCGCACGTAACGTGTGCAGAGGAACTGTACCTTCAGCATAGCTTTCGACACGGGACATATCAGCACCGTTCAAACGACCAGCAACTTGCGTCTTAATACCCTTGGCACCAGAACGCATAGTCCGTTGCATCGTCCCACGCATAGCGCGACGGAAAGCAACACGGCCTTCCAATTGACGAGCAATGTTTTCGCCGACCAATTTGGCATCCAAATCTGGCTTCTTGATTTCCACGATGTTGATGTGGACACGCTTGCCAGTTAAGTCGTTTAACTCCTTACGGAGATTTTCAACTTCGGAACCACCCTTACCAATAACCATACCTGGCTTGGCAGTGTGAATTGAGATGTTGACGCGGTTTGCAGCCCGTTCAATCTCAACAGTTGATACTGAAGCATCTTCAAGACGCTTTTCGATGAATTTACGGATTTGAAGGTCTTCCTTCAGGTAAGCAGCGAAATCCTTTTCAGCATACCACTTTGCTTCCCAGTCGCGAATGATACCGACCCGTAATCCAGTTGGATTTACTTTTTGACCCACGCGTTATCCCTCCTCTTTTTCAGATACAACAACCGTAATGTGACTCGTACGCTTGTTGATTGGTGAAGCAGAGCCTTTGGCACGAGGACGGAACCGCTTAAGGGTTGGTCCTTCGTTCACATAGGCTTCGCTAACAACTAAGTCTTGACGATCTAAGTCAAAATTGTTTTCTGCGTTAGCAATTGCAGAGTTTAAAACTTTCGTCACAACCGGTGATGCTCCACGGGGTGTGAACTGTAAGATAGCTAGCGCTTCTGCGACGCTCTTGCCGCGGATAAGATCGATGACAAGGCGGATTTTGCGAGCAGCAATCCGAACCGTCTTGGCAGTCGCTTGCGCTGATGTAACTTGTTCAGCCATTAGTTAATCCTCCTTATCAACGAGTTTTTTTGTCGTCGCCACCATGACCACGGAAAGTCCGGGTTGGTACGAATTCGCCAAGCTTGTGGCCTACCATGTCTTCTTGAACGTAAACTGGTACATGCTTCCGTCCATCATAAACAGCAATGGTATAACCAATGAAGCTAGGGAAAATAGTAGACCGACGGGACCAGGTCTTGATGACGGCCTTCTTGTCAGAATCTTTCTGTGCGTTAATCTTGTTTAACAAGTGCGCATCGGCGAAAGGTCCTTTTTTCAAACTACGACCCATTATGAAACCTCCTCTACTTGTGGCGCATCGTCTATAACGATGAACACCAGGTCTCTTGACATCCGGTTAACCGGATTATTACATCTTGGAACCTTTACGGTGACGAACAATGAACTTCTCAGTCTTGTTCTTCTTAGAACGCGTCTTCTTACCAACAGTCTTCTTACCCCATGGAGAAAGAGGAGATGGTAACCCAACGGGAGCCTTACCTTCACCACCACCATGTGGGTGATCGTTAGGGTTCATAACTGACCCACGAACGTGAGGACGTTGACCAGCCCAACGAGTACGGCCAGCTTTACCAACGTTAACTAATTCATGTTCTTCGTTACCTACGGCACCGATAGTTGCACGGTTAACCTTCAGAACCATCCGAACTTCACCAGATGATAACCGAACTAACACGTACTTGTCGTCGTTAGCCTTACCTAACAATTGAGCTGAGGTACCAGCAGAACGGACCAATTGGCCACCCTTGCCAGGCTTCAATTCAATGTTGTGAATAACAGTCCCAAAAGGAATGTTAGCTAATGGCAAAGTGTTACCAATCTTGATATCGGCTTCAGGACCAGATTGAACTTTGTCGCCAACCTTTAAGCCCTTAGGTGCGATGATGTAAGATTTGATACCATCGGCGTAAACAAGTAAAGCAATGTTAGCGGTCCGGTTAGGGTCGTATTCGATTGCCTTAACAGTTGCTGGAACATCATCCTTAATACGCTTAAAGTCGATGATCCGGTATTGACGCTTGTTACCACCGCCACGATGACGGACAGTCATCTTCCCAGCATTGTTACGGCCGGCAGAATGACTTTGTGAATCAAGCAATGACTTTTCAGGAGTCGTCTTAGTGATGACGTCTTTGTAAACCAAACCCGTCATATTACGACGACCATTGCTTGTTGGTTTGTATTTCTTAATCGCCACGTTATTTCCCTCCTATAATTGAAATTTTAGTCTTCGTTGAAGAACTTGATTTCTTTTGAGTCGGCAGATAAGCTGACAATAGCCTTACGACGCTTCTTAGTGAAGCCTTCGTAACGACCTTGACGCTTCTTCTTACCTTTTAAGTTCATGATGTTGACCTTAACGACCTTAACGTCAAAGATGTCTTCAATGGCATGCTTGACTTGTGTCTTGGTTGCTCGTAAATCAACGTCAAAGGTGTAACGCTTTTCATCCATGGTTGCCATCGTTGCTTCAGTGACAACTGGACGTAAAATAATGTCGCGTGATTCCATTATGCGAGCACCTCCTCTACTTGAGAAAGAGCTGGTTGGGTAATCACTAACTTATCGGCATCAGCAACATCGAGGACATTCAAGCCTTTGGCAGGAATTACCTTAACGTTAGCTAAGTTCCGGGCTGCTAATGCAGCAACAACGTTATCGTCTTCAAGGACAACTAACGTCTTGGTCGTGACATTCAAACCAGCCAGCACTGCAGCAAATTCTTTCGTCTTAGGAGCGTCAAAAGCTAATGCGTCTACAACGACGAAGCTTTCATCCAGAACCTTTTGTGAAAGAACTGACTTCAATGCTAAACGGCTAACCTTCTTAGGAAGGCGGTAACTGTATGAGCGAGGGGTTGGTCCAAAGACCACACCACCACCGACCCATTGTGGTGAACGAATGGAACCTTGACGTGCCCGACCAGTACCTTTTTGACGCCATGGCTTCTTACCACCACCACGAACTGCACTCCGGTTTTTTACGGCGTGAGTCCCTTGGCGCATGGAAGCTCGTTGCATCAAAATCGTGTCGAATACGACATTTTCGTTAGGCTCGATGCCGAATACATCGGCGTTCAAATCAACATTGCCGTTTTGGCTACCATCTTGTTTGTATAATGCTACGCTTGTCATTTAATTATCCTCCCTTCCTAATTATTTTTCAGATTGCTTAGGACGTGGTGGGCGAACAGCACTCTTAACCGTAACGAGTGACTTGTTGGCACCAGGCACATTACCTTTAATCAACAGAACGTTGTTATCAACATCTGCCTTTACAACGACAAGGTTCTGGATAGTAACACGCTTGTTACCCATCCGACCTGGAAGCTTCATGCCAGGGAATACCCGGTTAATGATGGCACCCAGTGAACCTGGACGACGGTGGTAACGAGAACCATGGGCCATAGGGCCACGGCTTTGGCCGTCCTTGTGAATGTTACCTTGGTATCCATGACCTTTTGTGATACCGGTGACATCAACGATGTCTCCTGCTTGGAAGGTATCAACTTTAACTTCATCTGCTACCTTGTAATCTCCCAGCTCAACATCTTTGAATTCACGAATGAAGCGCTTAGGAGTCGTGTTTGCTTTTGCTACATGACCTTGTTCGGGCTTATTGCTGAGTACTTCACGCTTGTCTTGGTAACCAAGTTGGATAGCATTGTAACCGTCGTTTTCCATCGTCTTAACTTGTAACACAACGTTTGGCGTTGCTTCGACGACAGTAACTGGGATTAATTCACCTGCTTCTGTGAAGACTTGCGTCATCCCGACCTTTTTCCCTAAGATTCCTTTTGTGGTCATGAGTACACCTCCGATTATATTGTATTAGTTGCTTTGAAAATTATAACTTGATTTCGATGTCAACACCGCTAGGCAGGTCGAGCTTCATTAATGAGTCAACTGTCTTTGGCGTTGGGTTAACGATATCAATCAAACGCTTGTGCGTCCGCATTTCGAATTGTTCACGTGAGTCCTTAAACTTATGTGGTGAACGTAATACGGTGTAAATCGTCCGTTCAGTTGGTAATGGAATTGGACCAGAAATAGTGGCACCAGTTCTCTTAGCTGTTTCAACGATCTTGTCCGCTGATTGGTCAAGGATACGATGTTCGTATGCCTTCAACCGAATCCGAATTTTTTGTTTTGCCATTGTGTTCCCTCCTTCGTCTATTTTAAAAATAAGACTAACTCCGTGGAAATTCCCGCCACACCCTCATGGCAAAGCGGCCGGGTGTGTCGCAATCTCCCACATCATCGCTTAAACTTTTGAGCTTACCCCGTGGGCACAAAAATACCCTCAGAAATTCAGCACTTGACTATCATACTAAATAAAGTGCCGCATGACAAGGCTTTTCGGGGAATTTCCCAAATCTTTTTGTGAAATAAGGGTCGGCTTCATCAGTCATAACTTTATCGAACGAATATAAATAATTTCATCTTTGATTCTTGTCCATTTTTTTGACTTGGGAATTAACTTTACCTATTAATATAGAAGCTTTATGCCCCTATCATAATCTACAAACGCCAACAAGTACTGTCTCGTAAGCGCTAAGGGCCATTAGGCCGGGCGTTTAAAAATGGTGCGAGCCAGTCCCAATCCCAGTAGACAGGTTACCACATCCGCTGCTGGCTGGGCCCAAATAATCCCGTTGTATCCAAAGAGCCTTGCAGCTACAACGATCATGAAATAAAACACGATCCCTTGCCGGGCAATCGACATAATAAATGCCCCACCAGCTTTACCAGTACTTTGAAAGACCGTCGTATAGACCAGTATTGCCCCGACAAATGGTGTCGTAGACAGGAATGCCCGTAGCATCAGCGTACCAGCCGTAATAACCGCCGAATCTTTCAAGAAAAGACCAATGATTTGCGGCGCAAGTACCATCATAATCACTGCTACCACTAAGGCGTAGCCGACTTCAATTAACAGGTCAAACCGTAAAACCCGACGAAATCGTTCCATTGCCTGGGCCCCATAGGTGTAGCCTACCAAGGGCTGAGCACCAAACGCAAAGCCGATCATGACTAACATCACAATTAGATAGACCTTAAGAACAATCCCCATGGCGGCTACCCGAGTTGGCCCATAATTTGCCAAATAACGGTTCAAAACGGTCGTTCCGAAAGCCTGCATGATATTGGTGAGAGCCCCGGGAATACCGATAAATAAAATCTGGCGAACTAATTGCCAATTAACTCGACTCTGACGGATATCAATCGAAATTACTCGACAGTAACGTTTCGTTTGCCAAACCAGCACGATAGCCGAAACGCTATACCCAATAACTGTGGCTAATGCTGCCCCAGCTGCTCCCATCCCCATCGGAAAGATTAGGATAGGGTCCAGGATAATCGTGACTCCGGTACCAATCATCGTGCCAACCATCGACTGGGTTGCAAACCCTTCAGTTCGAATAAGGTTACCCGGCACTAACGACACCATGATGGGCACCGCTCCGAAAACCATGATTCGATAAAACTGTCTGGCATACGGGGCCGTGGCAGTTGTCGCACCAAACAAACCTAAAATTGGTTTCGTAAACAGTAATAGAAAGATGGTTACCACAACGCCGGCAACTAAAGCCCCATACAAACAAAAGCTGCTCACCCGACGTCCTGTGGCATAGTCTTTCTCTCCTAATAAGCGAGAGATCAGTGAGCTCCCGCCCAAGCCAAAGATATCACCCAAGGCCAAAAGAAGTGAAAATAGTGGCGTGCACAACGCCACTCCGGCAACGAGGTCCGTATTTTGCGTTTGCGCGACAAAATAAGTGTCTGCTAGGTTATAGACCATACTAGCAACCATGCCAAGAACCACCGGCAACGCTAACTTGAAATATGCTTTAGGGATTGGTGCTCGTTCAAATAACTCTTCCATGATTCTCAAACCACCTCAATAACTTTGTCTGCTCTAACTTCAATGTTGACCACTAT
This sequence comes from Levilactobacillus senmaizukei DSM 21775 = NBRC 103853, assembly GCF_001592085.1. Taxonomy (GTDB): domain Bacteria; phylum Bacillota; class Bacilli; order Lactobacillales; family Lactobacillaceae; genus Levilactobacillus; species Levilactobacillus senmaizukei. The sequence goes on along the minus strand of NZ_BCWD01000004.1, from coordinate 27,866 downwards.
TATACCGCACAAGCGGCACAGACCGTGGTTAAAATTTTCAGCAAAAAAAGCACGTCCCTACCGAAGTAGAGACATGCTTTTTGAAAAATGACAGGACTAGTCTTCGACTGGAGTGCCACCGTTCTTCTTGATAATGTCAGCTTGAACGCTCTTAGGCGTTGGTTCGTAGTGGTCAAACGTCATGGTAAAGGTACCACGACCTTGAGATGCAGAACGTAACGTCGTCGCGTAACCGAACATTTCGGATAACGGAACGAATGAATGAATCATTTGTGCGTTACCACGTGCTTCCATACCATCAACCTTACCACGACGTGCGGTAACTTGGCCCATGATATCACCCATGTATTCTTCAGGAACCATGATATCAACCTTCATGATTGGTTCAAGAATAACTGGACCGGCACTTTGAACAGCCTTACGTAAAGCCAATGATGCAGCAACCTTAAAGGCAGCTTCACTAGAATCGACTTCATGGTAACTACCATCGTATAACTTGGCCTTAACGTCAACCAATGGGTAACCGGCTAAGACACCGTTTGCCATGGCTTCCTTCAGACCTTGGTCAACTGAAGGGATAAATTCACGAGGAACAACCCCACCGACGATGGCGTCTTCGAATTCGTAACCCTTACCACGTTCGTTAGGGGTGAATTCAATCCAAACGTCACCATATTGACCTTTACCACCAGATTGACGAACGAACTTACCTTGGACCTTAGTTGACTTCGTGAAGGCTTCACGGTAGGCAACTTGTGGGGCACCAATGTTAGCTTCAACCTTGAATTCACGCTTCATCCGGTCGATGATGATATCCAAAGCCAGTTCACCCATCCCAGCAAGTAAAGTTTCACCAGTTTCAGGGTTCGTTTCAGCCTTCAAAGTTGGGTCTTCTTCAGAAAGTTTCTGAAGAGCAACGTTCATCTTTGCTTGGTCAGCCTTCGTCTTTGGTTCAATGGCAACCTGGATAACTGGTTCAGGGAAGTCCATTGATTCCAAATGTAATGGGTGATCTGGGTCAGTCAAAGAATCACCAGTAGTGGTGTTCTTCAAACCGATGGCCCCAGCAATATCACCGGAGAAGACTTCTGGAATTTCTTGACGGTGATTTGAATGCATTTGCAGCAAACGACCAACCCGTTCACGCTTGTCCTTCGTAGCGTTCAATACGTAAGAACCAGCTTCCAGAGTACCGGAGTAAACCCGGATGTAAGTCAAACGACCAACGAATGGGTCAGTTGCCACCTTAAATGCTAAGGCAGCGAATGGCGCGTCATCATCGGCACGTAATTCAACGGCTTCTTCAGTGTCAGGAACAGTTGCGTTGTATGGCTTAACATCCAATGGGGATGGTAAGTAGTCCACAACGGCATCCATTAACATCTGAACACCCTTATCCTTGAAGGCAGAACCGGCGAAGACTGGGAATAATTCCAGCTTCAACGTTGCCCGACGGATAGCGGCCTTCAATTCGGCTTTGGTGATTTCTTCACCTTCGAGGTACTTTTCCATGATTTCATCGTCAACGTCAGCAACGCTTTCGATCATAGCTTCATGACGCTTTTGGGCTTCTTCCTTCATATCATCAGGAATGTCAACCGTATCCCATGAAGAACCTAATTCATCCTTATCGTAGACGTAGGCTTTCATTTCGATTAAGTCAACCACACCGGTAAAGTCGTCTTCGGCACCAATAGTCATTTGCAATGCAAGTGCATTAGCTTGTAAACGTTCGTGGATTGAGTTAACTGAGAAGTCGAAGTCGGCACCCAGCTTGTCCATCTTGTTTACGAAAACAATACGTGGAACGTCGAAGTCAGATGCTTGACGCCAAACCGTTTCAGTTTGAGGTTCAACACCAGCTTGGGCATCCAATACGGCAACGGCACCATCTAAGACACGGAGGGAACGTTCAACTTCAACAGTAAAGTCAACGTGTCCTGGGGTATCAATGATGTTGATCCGGTGCTTCTTCCATTCCGCAGTAGTCGCTGCAGAAGTGATGGTAATCCCACGTTCTTGTTCTTGGGCCATCCAGTCCATTTGTGAAGCCCCATCGTGGGTTTCACCAATCTTATGGATTTTACCAGTATAATACAGGATACGCTCAGTAGTCGTCGTCTTCCCGGCATCGATGTGGGCCATGATACCGATGTTACGCGTCTTCTCAAGCGGAAATTCACGAGTATTAGCCATGATTAATGTGTAACTCCTCTCAAAATTGATCGTAGATTGTGCCAAAAGGTGGCTACCATCATCATATTGATTTAGTAGCCACCTCTCGATTAAAGGATTACTCCCTTAAGCCAGAGACGAGAATGTTAACAACATTCCGCTCCAACATTTTATCACACTGTGGGCAACGCAGTGCAACAGGTGCTTCCTACCAACGGTAGTGAGCGAAGGCACGGTTGGCATCAGCCATCCGGTGAGTGTCTTCACGCTTCTTAACAGCTGCACCCGTATTGTTAGCAGCATCCATGATTTCACGAGCAAGTCGTTCAACCATCGTATGTTCGCCACGAAGACGAGAATACTGCACCATCCACCGAAGGCCTAAAGTAGTCCGACGGTCTGGACGAACTTCGATTGGAACTTGGTAGTTTGACCCACCAACACGCCGAGCCTTAACTTCCAAGACTGGCATAACGTTCTTCATTGCTTCTTCGAAGACTTCCACTGGATCGTTACCGGTTTCGTTCTTAATGATGTCAAATGCACCATAAATGATTTTAGTTGAAGTACCACGTTTCCCATCCATCATCGTGTGGTTGATCAGACGAGTGACCAACTTTGAATTGTAAATTGGATCAGGAAGGACTTCACGCTTTTGTACGTTTCCTTTTCTAGGCATTGTTAATATCCTCCTTGAAATGCTGTTACAGATCGTTTGACGGGAACCGTGCAAACGACCCTAAATTTCGATCTCGGTCTAGCCCTTAGGCTTCTTAGTCCCATACTTGGAACGACCTTGACGACGGTCAGTAACCCCGGCAGTATCGAGGGCCCCACGAATAACGTGGTAACGAACCCCAGGTAAATCCTTTACCCGGCCGCCCCGGATAAGCACAACACTATGTTCTTGCAAGTTGTGGCCAATACCAGGAATGTAAGCAGTCACTTCAATTAAGTTTGACAACCGTACACGTGCATATTTCCGTAAAGCTGAGTTAGGCTTCTTTGGCGTCATGGTACCGACACGAGTAGCAACCCCGCGCTTTTGTGGAGCTGGATTCTTAACTTGAGCTTTCTTGAAACTGTTATACCCGAAGTTTAAAGCTGGGGCATCTGATTTAGAACTTTTAGATTTACGACCTTTACGCACCAATTGGTTGATAGTAGGCATCTAAATAGTCCTCCTTTCTTTAGTCATTCTAGAGTGTAAGTCCACACATCCAGGTGGTTCATTTTTCTAGAAAGAAAAAAGCCACCCAGAAGAGGATTCAATTGAAGTGTCCTTCTCACCGTCAGTCAGCATGTCTGGTAGTGAATACCCGAGACCTGTCTGCGAAAAGCACCTTTAATAGAATACCATGCCAGAAATGCCCTGTCAACAACCGTTTCTGGCAATTACCCACAAAGAATTCCGAGCCGTTGTCGGAGGTACCTTCGAGGTGAACCTAATGATGACTTTTTTCTTATTTATTTACGGAACGTGCCTGGGGTCGACCGCCATGGCCCTAGCTATTCGCTACACGCAGGGGGAATCTGCCTGGTGGCCCCGTTCTCACTGTGATATTTGTCATCAAGCTCTCCCCCACTGGCAACTCTGGCCAATCGTCAGTTTTATCGCTCTTCGCGGCCGCTGCTTTTACTGCAAGACCCGTCTAAGTCCAATCAGTCTGTTCGTGGAGGTCACCATCGGCATCCTGGCAACCACCATCGGGAATAGCCATAGCTTGTTGGTTGTAACCTGGCTGATCATGTGGAGTTACGCGGCACTGTGTGACCGAGTCTCCCTCACCTTCCCTGGCTGGATTAGCTATATGGGCTTGTATCTCAGCGTCGGTGATCGGCCACCATTATTCCTCACCCTAGTCCTGTTCACCACCATCGGCCACTTTGCTTGGCAACACTGGTCTCACCCACTGCTAGGTGATGGCGATGTCGACCTGATTCTGCAATATACACTAATTTTCGGCCTTGAAATGCTTGGACCCTGGCTTGCTTCAGCATGTTTAATGGCTTTGGTCACACATGGCAATAACCAGCGACGGCAGGCCTTCATTCCCTGGCTAACCCTGAGCGCCATCATGTGGTGGCTATGAGCAAACAAAAAAGAACCCACCAAATGGCGGGTTCTTTTGAACTTTAACCACGGTTGCGATTAAATTTGTGAATCTTCTTGCATTTGCTTCTCTAAGTCGCTGATGGAGTAAACGCCTTCGGTTGACGTACCGCCAACTTCTTTGGGCTTGATCTGACGGTAATCTGGCATCCCAGTCCCGGCAGGAATGATCTTCCCAATAATAACGTTTTCCTTCAAACCAACCAATGGGTCGTTCTTGCCCCGAATAGCAGCATCGGTCAAGACACGAGTTGTTTCTTGGAAGGATGCGGCTGATAAGAAACTGTTTGTTTCCAAGGCAGCCTTGGTAATCCCCAAGATAACAGGACGAGCGGTAGCAGCAATGCCACCATCGATCAACGTCTGGTAGTTTGCACGACGGAAGTCTTGAATATCCATCAAGGTACCAGGCAGAACGTCCGTATCGCCCGGATCCATGATCCGAACCTTACGTAACATTTGCCGAACCATGATTTCAACGTGCTTATCACTGATAGCAACACCTTGCATCCGGTAAACTCGTTGAACTTCACCCAAGATGTAAGTTTCAGTAGACAAGACATCGCGAACACGAAGAAGTTCCTTAGGATCGACAGACCCATAGTTCAAGGCAGCACCACGGTGGATAAAGTCACCTTCAGTGACCCGCATACGGGCCGTGATTGGTAACGTGTAACTCCGAGTGTCAGCCTCACCCTTAATGGTAACTTCCTTCGTCCGTTCAGCTGGGTTTTCTTCGATTGATTCAACCGTCCCAGTAACTTCAGTAATTTCAGCTTTACCTTTAGGGTTCCGAGATTCAAATAATTCTTGAACACGAGGAAGCCCTTGGGTAATATCTTCGTTCCCGGCAACACCACCGGTATGGAAGTTCCGCATGGTCAATTGGGTCCCTGGTTCACCGATAGATTGAGCGGCAACCGTACCAACGGCTTCACCAACTTCAACTTCGTCACCAGTAGCCATGTTCCGGCCGTAACAATGCTCACAAACACCGTGTTCCGTGTTGCAAGTAAAGGCGGAACGGATCGTGACTTCTTCAACACCAGCATCGACAATTTGTTGAGCAGTGTCTTCCACAATCATTTGGTTCTTAGAAACAATCACATCGCCAGTTTGTGGGTCAACCACCGACTTCTGCGTGTAACGGCCCAAGATCCGGTCGTAGAGTGGTTCAATCATTTCGTTACCATCGGTAATGGCCCGAATCGTCAAACCACGGTCAGTCCCACAATCCTTTTCACGAATGATAACGTCTTGGGCAACATCGACCAACCGCCGAGTCAAGTAACCTGAGTTGGCAGTCTTCAGCGCCGTATCGGTCATCCCTTTACGAGCACCGTGGGTCGAAATGAACATTTCCATAACCGTCAGTCCCTCACGGAAGTTAGACGTGATAGGCAGCTCCATGATGTCACCACTAGGAGCGGCCATCAAGCCACGCATCCCGGCAAGTTGCGTAAAGTTGGAAATGTTCCCCCGGGCACCAGAATCACTCATCATAAAGATTGGGTTCTGTTGCTCGAAGCTATGAATCAAGGCGTTTTGAATGTCGTCCTTGGCATCGTTCCAGATACCAATAACCCGTTCGTAACGTTCGTGGTCGGTAATCAGTCCACGACGGAATTGCTTCGTCACGGTCTTAACTTGCTTGTGGGCTTCGTCAATGATTTCTGGCTTTTCTTTCAAGTCAGTCACATCGGAAATCCCGACCGTCAAACCAGACTTCGTTGACTCGTTGTAACCTAGGTCCTTGATCCGGTCCAACAATTCTGAAGTAGCCGTAACCTTGTATTGTTGGTAAACGGCGGCGATGATATCACTCAAGAATCCCTTCTTGAATGGGCCAATCAACGTTGCATTTTGCAAGTAATCATGGATATCTTCACCAGCATCCAAGAAGTACTTGTCCGGAACGTAACCGTTCAAGTTCGTACTCGTTGGTTCGTTCAGGTATGGGAATGATTTTGGCAAAATGTTGTTGAAGATTAACTTTCCAACCGCCGTGACCATAATCTTACCACGTTGTTCATCGGTGAAAGGTTTGTCAGGCATTGAGGATACTTGAACCCCAACTCGTGAGTGCCAGTGAACTAAACCATTTCGGTAGGCCAGAACCGCTTCGTTGAGGTCGGTAAAGATCATGCCTTCCCCTTCACGAGCAGTTTCTTCCATCGTCAAGTAGTAGTTCCCGATAACCATATCTTGAGAAGGTGCAACCACGGGCTTACCACTGGCAGGCGCCAGGATATGGTGAGCGGCTAGCATCAGCAGACGGGCTTCAGCTTGGGCTTCGTCAGATAACGGAACGTGGATCGCCATTTGGTCCCCATCGAAATCGGCGTTGTAAGCTTCACAGGCTAATGGGTGAAGACGCATAGCTTTACCACTAACCAGAACGGGTTCAAACGCTTGAATCCCTAAACGGTGAAGCGTAGGGGCCCGGTTTAACAGAACTGGGTGTTCCTTGATGACATCTTCCAAAACGTTAAAGACATCGTCATCTTCACGGTCAATCTGGCGCTTGGCATTCTTGATGTTAGAAGCCAAACCACGAGCAACCAATTCCTTCATGATGAATGGCCGGAATAATTCCAAAGCCATTGGAACTGGCAAGCCCATTTGGTTGAACTTGAGGGAAGGACCAACGTCAATAACGGAACGACCAGAGTAGTCAACCCGCTTTCCTAACAAGTTTTGACGGAACCGACCTTGCTTCCCTTTCAACATGTGTGAAAGAGACTTCAAAGGACGGTTACCAGGACCAGCAACTGGACGGCCACGACGACCGTTATCGATCAAGGCGTCAACGGCTTCTTGTAACATCCGCTTTTCGTTTTGAACGATAATCCCAGGAGCATTTAAGTCCAACAAACGCTTCAACCGGCTGTTCCGGTTGATAACCCGCCGGTACAAGTCGTTCAGGTCAGACGTTGCAAAACGCCCACCTTCGAGTTGTACCATTGGTCGTAAATCAGGTGGAATAACCGGAATAGCATCCATAACCATCCATTCGGGACGGTTACCAGATGTAACGAAGGCTTCCAAGATGTCCAAACGACGAACAGCACGCGTCCGCTTTTGACCAGTAGCTTCCTTCAACTCTTCCTTTAATTCCGTGACCTCTTTATCTAAGTCTACGGCCATCAATAATTTCTTGATGGCTTCGGCACCCATTTCAGCCTTGAAGGCGTCACTACCGTATTCTACGAGCTTGTCACGGTAATCACGTTCGGAAAGTAATTGCTTCCTTTCGAGTGGCGTGTTACCAGGATCTAAGACGACGTAGGATGCAAAGTAAATGATTTCTTCCAAAGCCCGTGGGCTCATATCAAGAACCAAGCCCATCCGGCTTGGGATTCCCTTAAAGTACCAGATGTGAGTTACTGGAGCAGCCAATTCGATATGGCCCATCCGTTCACGACGAACCTTAGAACGGGTAACTTCAACCCCACAACGGTCACAAACGACACCCTTGTAACGGATCCGCTTGTACTTACCACAAGCACATTCCCAGTCCTTAGTAGGACCAAAGATCCGCTCGTCGAACAGCCCATCTTTTTCAGGCTTCAACGTCCGGTAGTTGATGGTTTCGGGCTTCTTGACTTCGCCGTAAGACCAACTACGGATCTTATCTGGTGAAGCAAGCCCGATCTGCATGCTTTCGAACTTATTGACATCGACCAAAGAAGCGACCTCCCTTATTAATTAGTCTTGTGTGTTCGGTTGACTTTCGTTTTTAACTGGCTTTGCTGCTGCGGCGCTATCATCAGTCTGAGCTTGCGCTTCACGTTGCTCTTCCTGTTGTTGAGCATACTTACTCAAAGCATCCACGTTAACAACATCGTCATCATCGTCATCCATATCGCGGAGTTCGATTTCTTCTTTATTACCATTTAAGACCTTCATGTCCAGACCTAAGGATTGTAATTCCTTAACCAAGACACGGAAGGATTCTGGAACACCAGGCTTTGGAATTGGATCGCCCTTAACGATGGCTTCGTAGGTCTTAACCCGACCAACCACGTCATCAGACTTGTACGTTAAGATTTCTTGTAGCGTATAAGCGGCACCGTAAGCTTCCAAGGCCCAGACTTCCATTTCACCAAACCGTTGGCCACCAAATTGTGCTTTCCCACCGAGGGGTTGTTGGGTAACCAATGAGTAAGGTCCAATTGAACGGGCATGCATCTTGTCGTCAACCATGTGGGCCAACTTCAAGTAGTTCATGACACCAACCGCAACTCGCTTGTCGAATGGTTCACCAGTCCGGCCATCGTAAAGAACCGTCTTGGCATCTGAAGCCATCCCAGCTTCCTTAACAGCGTCCCAGATGTCAGTATCTTGGGCACCATCAAAGACTGGTGTTGCCATGTGAATACCTAACTTACGTGCAGCCATCCCCAAGTGGAGTTCGAGCACTTGCCCGATGTTCATCCGGGAAGGCACACCCATTGGGCTCAGCATGATGTCGATTGGCGTCCCGTCTGGCATGTATGGCATATCTTCTTCAGGGATCACAACGGAAACCGTCCCCTTGTTACCATGCCGCCCGGACATCTTGTCACCAACTTGGAGCTTACGCTTTTGAGCAATATAAACTCGAACCATCATGTTAACACCAGGAGAAAGTTCATCACCGTTTTCACGTGTGAAGATCTTAACGTCCTGGATAATCCCGCCACCACCGTGTGGAACCTTCAGGGAAGTATCCCGCACTTCACGGGCCTTTTCACCAAAGATAGCATGGAGTAAACGTTCTTCAGCAGATAATTCCGTAACTCCCTTAGGCGTTACCTTACCCACTAAGATGTCGCCGTCTTGAACTTCGGCACCAATCCGGATAATTCCGTCTTCGTCCAAGTTCTTCAAGGCGTCTTCCCCAACGTTAGGGATTTCACGCGTCATTTCTTCAGGCCCTAACTTCGTGTCACGTGCTTCAGATTCATATTCTTCAATATGAATGGACGTGTAGACATCGTCACGAACCAAACGTTCGTTAATGGCGATGGCATCTTCGAAGTTATAACCTTGCCAAGTCATGAAGGCAACCAATGGGTTTTGACCTAAGGCCAATTCACCATTTTCCATTGAAGGACCATCAGCCAAGACCTCATCGTTATCGACGTGGTCGCCAACCTTAACGATTGGACGTTGGTTGTAGTTCTTACCACCGTTAGAACGGCGGAACTTCATCAGCTTGTAAGTGTCTAAAGCACCGTCTTCACGACGAACCCGAATTTCACGAGCATCGACGTATTCAACGGAACCTTCGTGTTGACTGATCAAAGCGACCCCAGAGTCATGGGCAGCCTTGTATTCAATCCCAGTCCCGATTAATGGGGCGTGTGGGTCCAACAAAGGCACGGCTTGACGTTGCATGTTCGCACCCATCAAGGCCCGGTTGGAGTCGTCGTTTTCCAAGAAAGGAATACATGCAGTGGCCACGGCAACAACTTGCTTAGGCGAAACGTCCATGTAGTCAATTCGGTCAGCGCTGGTTTCAATGTTATCAGCTTCAGCACGGGCCATGATGGTGTCGGTTGCAAATGAACCGTCATCGTTCAATGGCGTGTTGGCTTGAGCAACAACATAGTTATCTTCTTCATCAGCCGTCAGGTAATCGATCTTGTCGGTAACCTTGTGGGTATCCCATGAAACACGACGGTATGGCGTTTCAATGAAACCATACTTGTTAACCCGGGCGTAACTGGAAAGACTGTTAATCAAACCAATGTTAGGACCTTCAGGCGTTTCAATGGGGCACATCCGACCGTAGTGGGTGTAGTGAACGTCCCGGACTTCATAACCGGCCCGGTCACGAGTCAAACCACCAGGCCCAAGGGCAGATAACCGACGCTTATGCGTTAATTCACCCAATGGGTTGGTTTGATCCATGAATTGTGACAGTTGTGAAGAACCAAAGAATTCCTTGATTGAGGCAACCACTGGTCGAATGTTAATCAGTTGTTGTGGCGTTACCGTCGCAGCATCCTGAATGGACATCCGTTCACGTACAACCCGTTCCATCCGAGATAACCCGATCCGGAATTGGTTTTGCAGAAGTTCACCCACGGAACGAATCCGCCGGTTACCCAAGTGGTCAATGTCATCGGTATTGCCAATGCCAATTTGTAAATCAAAGAAGTAGTTCATGGAAGCGATGATGTCGGCTGGGCGAATGTGCTTCAGCTTGATATCAATATTACCGTTCCCAATCACTGGGACTTCTTGTTCAGGATCGTCAGGTGATTCAACCTTAATGATTTGTAACTTCAAGGGTTCCGTTACAACGGCTTCATCGGAAGGTTGGAAAGTCACCATCTTGAAGTCTTCTTGGTCCAGGTATGGTGCCAAGGTCTTCATAACATCCTTGTCAACGACCGTTCCCTTTTGCGCAATAACTTCACCAGTATCTGGGTCAGCTAAGGTTTCCGCCAAGGTCAGGCCTAACAGACGCGTCTTCAGGCTCAACTTCTTGTTAGTCTTGTAACGACCAACTGGGGCCATGTCGTAGCGCTTGGGATCAAAGAACCGAGCAGTCAACAGACTCCGTGAAGAGTCGGCCGTCTTAGGTTCACCTGGACGTAGGCGTTCGTAGATGTCCTTCAAAGATTCTTCGACCCGGGAGTCATCGGTATTCTTGTGAATATCCTTTTCCAAGGTTTGGGAAAGACTTTCGTTATCCCCTAAGATATCTAAGATTTCATCGTCGGAACCAAACCCTAATGCCCGAACTAATTCGGTCATTGGGATCTTACGAGTCCGGTCAATCCGAACATAAGAAACGTTCTTAGCATCGGTTTCGAATTCCAGCCAAGCCCCACGGTTAGGAATAACCGTTGCGCCAAAGACCGTCCGACCGTTTTTATCAGTATCTTCATTAAAGTAAACCCCTGGTGACCGGACTAATTGAGAAACAATTACCCGTTCTGCCCCGTTAATGATAAAGGTCCCTTGGGCCGTCATCAGTGGGAAGTCACCAAAGAAAACATCTTGCGATTTAATTTCGCCCGTTTCATGGTTCGTCAAGCGTAGAGTCACATGCAGTGGTGCTGAATAGTTTGCATCGTGCTCACGGGCTTCATCGACCGTGTATTTGGGTTCTAGTAGTTGATAATCAACGAATTCTAACGAAAGGTTTCCTTGAAAATCTTCGATTGGCATGATGTCGTCGAACATGTCGCGTAAACCTTCATCGAGGAACCAGTTGTAGGAATTGGTTTGAATCTCGATCAAGTTAGGTAAGTCAAGAACTTCCTTGATCCGCGAATAGCTCCGGCGTGTACGGTGTTTCCCGTATTTAACTAAGTGTCCTGCCAAGTTGTTCACCTCTCCTATTTATTCTGTGACTGGCTAAAAACTCAATGTTACAATTCGATTACAAATTGCACAAATTCCGAATTTTTAGCAAAAAAAATCCAAAAACAAACAAGTTGTTTGCTTTTGGCATCTTATAACGGTTGCGGCGGACAATAGATCGTCGCGGCCAATTTCAGTTCACAGTTGCATACGAATAATATAGTACTAAATTACCAAGCCAAAGTCAATAGGGACGACCTACTTTTCTACGGCTACGCCAAACAAAATTAGCCGAACCAATGCTAGCGTCTGTTCATGCTGATCGGCATCTGCCGGTCCCACATGGTGAAACGTATTGAACAATGGACTCAAGCTGGTCAGATAAAAGGCAGCTGCGTCCTTGGCCGGCAGCCCCTCTCGCAGTGACATAACCGGAAGCTCGAAGACCTTTTGAAGCGGTAATAAGTAGTCCTGCATGAAGACCTGCCCCAAGGCATGTTGATTCTCGGGCTTCAAATACTTGAAACTCCCATGAATTACCGTGAAAACATCTCGTGGATGTGCGGTCGTCAGGACCTCAGTAACCGTCGTCAGGGCCGCTACCGGGTCAGACACGTCAGAAGCTTTAATTTGCTTGACCGCCGCGTTAATTCCCTCACGAACCGTGGCCCCGACCTGCTTAATCACCTCAAGATAAATGATCTCTTTATCACTGAAGTGGTGATACAAAGCCGGTTGAGTAATGCCGACTTCTTTGGCAATATCTCGAGTCGAGGTTCCTTGATACCCTTGTGCCAAGAATTGCCGACTGGCCGCGTCCAAAATGGCCGCATGAGTCTGAGATAGTTGTTCTTCACGCTTCATAGTTGCCGTCCTTTCAAACTGTTTGTAAATTAAGTTTACCATAGTCGTTTATCGCCAGCTAGACCACTGCTTAGATCTTTACTGAAAACACAAAAAACGAGTCCGATTTAGTCCGGACTCGTTGCATTATTGATTATTAGTGACTCGCAACCGTTTCGGGTTCCTTGGCGTTCTTCACACTAATCGTGATTTCACCCTTAGAAGCCCCAACCGTGACAAAGTCATTGGCCTTAACATGTCCGCCAAGCATTTCTTCACTCAGCTTATCTTCAACCTGCGTTTGCAAAGCCCGACGAATTGGTCGTGCCCCATATTCAGGATCGAAGCCCGCCTTTGCAACGACATCGATGGCTGCTGGCGTAATCTTCAAGTGAATATCTTGGTCGGCAACTCGCGTGACAATGTCCTTAGCCATTAACTTCACAATTTCATGAAGTTCATCCTTCTTCAAGGAATGGAAGATGACCGTTTCATCAATCCGGTTCAAGAATTCAGGCCGGAAGGATTGCTTCAAGGTCTCTCGGATCGTGGCAGCCATTGCCCGGTAACTGTTAGCCAGGTCTTCGGCACCAAACCCAACCGTCTTTTCATCTCTGAGCTTCGTGGCCCCCAGGTTCGATGTCATGATGAGGATGGTATTTCTGAAGTCCACCTTGCGACCCTTGGAGTCGGTTAGGTAGCCATCGTCCAAGACTTGTAACAGAATGTTGAAGACATCTGGATGGGCCTTTTCAACTTCGTCAAAGAGCACAACCGAGTAAGGCTTGTTACGAACCTTTTCGGTCAATTGGCCCCCTTCTTCGTAGCCCACATAACCGGGAGCGGACCCAATCAGACGACTAGTGGAGTATTTTTCCATATATTCACTCATGTCTACCCGGATCATGTTGTCTTCAGACCCAAACATGGCTTCGGCCAAAGCCTTAGCTAATTCGGTCTTCCCAACCCCAGTCGGTCCTAGGAACATGAATGAACCAATTGGACGGTTCGGATCCTTCAGACCCGACCGTGCCCGACGAATAGCTCGGGAAACCGCGGAAACGGCCTCTTCTTGGCCAATAACTCGTTGATGCAGAATCTTTTCCAGGTTAACCAGACGGTCCGCATCCGTTTGCTTCAATTGCGTTAAAGGTACACCGGTCCATTCAGCCACAACTTCGGCCACATCTTCACCCGTGACGTCCATCGTGTAATGATGGTTAGGTTCCTTCTCGGCTGCAGCCGCTTGGCGAGCCTTCCGTGCTTCAATCTTGTCCCGTAACTTCATTTCTTCCGTACGCAATTGCGCCGCACGTTCGAAATCTTGGGAATCAATGGCCGCTTCCTTAGCCGCAGCCAATTGGTCGAGCTCATCACTTTGCTTGGAGGCCGCCGTTGGCTTGTCCATTTGGTCAATCCGCACCTTCGCAGACGCTTCATCCATCAGGTCAATTGCCTTGTCCGGCAGATACCGTTCACTAATGTAGCGAGCGGACAACTTAACGGCCTGGTTCAATGCGTCATCGGTAATGTTGACGTGATGATGGTCTTCATACCGTGACCGCAAGCCTTTCAAAATTTCCAAGGCTTCATCTGGTGTTGGTTCATCAACTTGGACCGTCGCAAACCGCCGTTCTAACGCTGCGTCAGATTCAATATACTTTTGATATTCATCCAAAGTCGTTGCCCCAATGGTTTGGAGTTCTCCCCGCGCCAAGGCTGGCTTCAAGATGTTCGAAGCATCAATTGCCCCTTCGGCACCACCGGCACCGATTAAGGTGTGCAGTTCATCGATGAAGAGAATGACGTGACCATCGTTGTAAATTTCTTCGATAACCTTCTTCAACCGGTCTTCGAATTCACCACGATACTTCGTCCCAGCAACCAAGGAACCCATATCGAGCATCATTAGCCGCTTGTTCTGCATATCTTCCGGCACATCACCATTCACAATACGTTGGGCTAAGCCTTCCGCAATGGCCGTTTTCCCAACCCCTGGTTCACCAATTAACACAGGATTGTTCTTGGTCCGCCGACTCAGAATTTGAATGACCCGCTTGACTTCCTTGTCACGTCCCACCGTTGGGTCCATCCGACCTTCCTTAGCGGCATCCGTCAGATTACGGGCTAAGGAATCCAGGGTTGGGGTACCACCCGCAGCAGCTCGCCGTGAACGAGGGTCGTTACGGCGCTTGGGTGTATCGGAAATCCCCAGCTTACGAAGAACCACTTTACGAGCATCGGTCAATTCAACATTTAAGTTCTTTAAAATCCGTGAAGACAGTACGGTTTCATCACTTAGTAAAGCCAACAATAGGTGTTCCGTGCCAATCTTAGTGGCACCCAATCTTTTGGCCTCATCACCAGCTAAGGCTAACATGGACTTAGCCTTAGGCGAATAAGGGAGATAACTATCCTTGGTCGTTCCAGTCAATGTTCCGTAACCGGTAAACCGTTCGATTTCCTCCCGCACATCATCATCACTAACTGAAAATTGCTGCAAGACTTTATTGGCGATGCCATTTTCTTCAATGGTGAGGGCTAGCAGTAAATGTTCCGTGCCGACCGCTTGGTGCTTGAAATACTTTGCCTGTTCCTGTGCCAGTTCGAGGACATTCTTGGCGCTAGGCGTAAATAAGTTATCCATCTGCAACTCCTCACTTTCTTAGCTCTCGTAACGAAGATGATTCAAAATTGAAATCAAGATCTGCGCTCTTAAGCGTTCATCAACTTCTACATTACCGGTATTAATGGCTGTCTTATCAATGGCCGCCAGAATAATATTACTCTCGCGGCGATTAATAGCCCCGGCTTCAAACAAGCTTCGAATAACCGCCAGTCCATCGTGACGCGTAATTTGGTCACCAACTGCCGTTACCAGTGAATCGATAAAGTCTAAATTGTCTAGAAGTTTAACTTTTTCGATTCTAATATATCCGCCACCACCACGCTTACTTTCCACAACGTAACCGTCTTGAATCGTAAAGCGGGTCTTAATCACATAGTTAATCTGTGAAGGTACGACGTTAAACTGGTTAGCAATTTCTGCCCGGCGAATTTCGACTTGCTGAGAATCAGCCAAAATCTGCTTCAGGTAAGACTCAATAATATCCGAAATATTTTGATTTTCCATTATCGTCCCCCCTTCAGTCCAGTTTCTTGACTAATGTTGACTAATATTATACGAACTTCCCAAAAAATTGCAACGGATTAGGTTGCGAACGCTTGAGAAGGTCCGGTTAACTATCATAACAAAAAAAATACCGTCCTCCAAACGATAAGTAAGGAGAAACGGTATATCTGAATTTGTCTGTCAAATAAGGATTAAAAAATCGGGAAGACAAGATTTGAACTTGCGACCCCCACGTCCCGAACGTGGTGCTCTACCAAGCTGAGCTACTTCCCGAAATAGCTAATCACCGATCACTGACAGATCAGTAATCGGGAAGACAGGATTCGAACCTGCGACCCCCTGGTCCCAAACCAGGTGCTCTACCAAGCTGAGCTACTTCCCGAAATAATTGCCCATAGAAACTATAAGCAACAAAAATGCACCCAGTAGGAGTCGAACCTACAACCTTCTGATTCGTAGTCAGACACTCTATCCAGTTGCGCTATGGGTGCATAATTATTATTAAATTAAATGCCGAGGACCGGGATCGAACCGGTACGGTCATCACTGACCGCAGGATTTTAAGTCCTGTGCGTCTGCCAATTCCGCCACCCCGGCAAAAGGGCAAAAGCGGAAGACGGGATTCGAACCCGCGACCCCCACCATGGCAAGGTGATGTTCTACCACTGAACTACTTCCGCAAATTGGCTATTTGGTTATTGGAACCATGCCGACTAGAGGATTCGAACCTCCGACCTCCTCATTACTAGTGAGATGCTCTGCCAACTGAGCTAAGTCGGCAAAATATACTTTGAATATATTTTGCAATATTCGATTATGCAGGTGAAGGGACTCGAACCCCCACGTCATAAGACACTAGAACCTAAATCTAGCGCGTCTGCCAGTTCCGCCACACCTGCAACTTGGCGAACTAACGCCAGGGACCTGGGTCCCAATGGAGGATACAGGGCTCGAACCTGTGACCCTCTGCTTGTAAGGCAGACGCTCTCCCAACTGAGCTAATCCTCCATAAACTTCCGTGCGTTGCCGTAACACCGCTCGAAACAACTATTATAATTTACCATGCTGAGAAAAAGTTGTCAACTAGTTTTTTTGAATATCTTGAATAAATATCCGTGAACTGAATAACTACTCTTTCAGCAACATTTAATATTGTAGCGTACCTTTTCCAAAATTGCTAGGCCTTTTTAAAAAAAAGTTTGTTAAATCAGTTTTTTAGGCTCCTTATTCCCGGTTCAGTGAAAAAAGTGTGGGGTGGCCGACGCTTAACCGGAGAGCCTGCTGGCATTAGCCGATTAATCCTGGTTTGGAACGGCTGAGTGATCAGTTTTATGCGGGGCCAGCTGGGTGACAACACCCGTTTCGACGATATAACCGAGCATACAAATAGAGCCTGGGTGGTTAGCCCAGACTCCTTAGAAAATTCATTTAATTATTTGGTAATCTTGGTGACGCCGCCCATGTATGGCACTAAGACATCGGGAATCGTGACTGAACCATCGGCATTTTGGTAATTTTCCAGAATGGCAGCCACAGCCCGACCAACGGCTAACCCGGACCCATTCAACGCGTGAACGTATTGTAGCTTACCGTTCTCGTCACGATATTGAATATGTGCCCGCCGTGCTTGGAAGTCGGTGGTGTTCGAACAACTGGAAATCTCCCGGTACGTGTTTTGTTCTGGGAACCAAACCTCGAGGTCATGCGTCATAGCGGCCGTAAAGCTCATGTCACTGGTCGTCAGCGTAATCACATGGTAAGCCAGCCCAAGCTTCTGTAACAAGCTCTCAGCGTGCTTAGTCAAGGCCTCTAACTCATCCCATGAATTTTCTGGTTTACAGAACTTCACCATTTCAACCTTGTTAAATTGATGTAACCGAATCAGTCCACGAGTATCCCGACCGGCACTTCCGGCTTCGGAACGAAAGGCTGGCGTCAAAGCGGTGAACCAGACTGGCAACTTTTCTTCCGGAATGACTTCGTCACGGTAGTAGTTCACCAATGGCACTTCGGCCGTTGGGATCAGGGTCATGGGTTCATCCTTCAATTGATAAACGTCTTCCTTAAACTTAGGAAATTGCCCGGTTCCATACATGGAGTCGTCGTTGACAATGTATGGTGGCAAGACTTCCGTGAAGCCGGCCTTGGTGTTTTCATCCAAGAAGAAGTTGTAGACGGCCCGTTCCAAGCGAGCGCCCAGCCCGAGATAGTACAGATAACGACTGCCAGAAACCTTAGCACCCGCTTCGAAATCCAAGATGCCCAGGTCCTCACCTAATTCATAGTGGGCCTTAGGGGTAAAGTCCAAATTAGGCTTCTCGCCCCACTGGCGAATCTCAACACTACCGTCTTCCGTCAAGCCAACCGGAACGTTGTCATTAGGAATGTTAGGCAAGTGAGCCGCCGCGTCGTGAACCTTCTCCTTCAAGGTATCTAGCTGGGCGTCAATGTCCTTGATGTCGGCGCTAACCTGCCGCATTTCAGTAATCTTGTCGTCAGCATTTTCTTTATGCCGTTTCAACTGAGAAATTTCATCCGACACCGTGTTGCGCTGAGCCTTCATGGTTTCACTCTTAACAATTAATTCCCGTCGCTTGGCATCTAAGCCCAGCAGATCATCGATATCCTGTGGGTCGACCCCGCGAGTCGCTAACTTTTCCTTAATGAAATCTGGTTCTTGACGAATCAACTTTAAATCTAACATGGTTTATTCCCCTTTCAACTAGTCGGATGGATCCAAAAAAGGCCTACGTCACATGGGACGAAGACCTTCGCGGTACCACCCAAGTTCGTGCCTGGACCACCCAGTCACACCCTTGAACATGATAACGGTTTGCACCGTGTGGCATTACCCACCCACGTTTGTCAGTACTGGAATTTTCGACGTCGCGGTTCACAGCTCCCCCGCTTCTCTGTCCGTCTACTTAGTTAGGTACCACTCGTGTTTATTAATTGTGCCTATCATACCGCAGTTAACAAATTGTGACAACCGTTAACTAAAGCGTGGCAATCTTTTCATCAATTAAGTGTAAGACCTCTTGACGCGCTGTGGAATCTTCAACGAAGTCTAACTTGTCCCCATCGATCTGCATCTTTGGTGACTTGTCATATTCGTCGTACCACTTAACGTAGCGTTGATCCAGTTTTTGATAGTATTCATACAAACTTGGGTCGTGATCGACCTGTTCGTATGAACGCCCGCGCTTCTTGATTCGTTCTAACATTGTATCGAAAGAAATGTTGATGTGGATTAAGAGATCCGGATTCTTCTTATGAACGGCATCCGGAAGTTCTTGCATCATGTTAGCCAGGAGAGAGTCGTAGATATCGACTTCAGTCGAAGTTGCCCGACCAAGGTCGGCGTTCAAATGGAAGAGTAACGAATCTTCGAAGATTGAACGGTCAAGGACACTTTCGTCATCCGCGTTAGCGGCCTTAATATTGTCCAGTCGTTTGTTCAAAAAGTAGATCTGCAATAAGAAAGCATACTTTTGCGGATTTTGGTAGAAGAGCGGCAGGATTTTGTTATCATCCACCGATTCATAAAAGGCTGGTTTGTGTAAGTGGTCGGCCAACAAGTTCGTAAGACTTGTTTTGCCAGCGCCAATGGTTCCGGATAGTACAAGCATGCAATCTCTCCTTTATTTACTGAAACACCGAGATCTTCTCGGTCAAAATTTCAACACCACATATTGTACCAACCTGACCAGCAAAAGACAATATGTCGTGGGGGATTTCTCCTCAGCAGTTTGTCGCTTCTGGCCATTGCTCGACACACAAACGGCGACCAGCCAAGTTTCCTCGACCAGTCGCCGCCCTATTATTTATTTAAAATCGCCCACACAATTTTAGTTTAATCGTTTGACGCATGTTCCTTTAACGTTCCGTCTTTATGAACGGGCGAAACATCAACTTCATCTAAGGGTATCAACTTGGTATGCTTCTTAATCTTGTACCCGATATAGAGCACCAAAACTAATGGCACACTGATGTAGGTAACCAAGACCTGCTCCCATTGACCGGTGAAGAATGATTGTGGGTCTTGCCCAACGATCACAGCGATACAGAGAACTAAGGCCAAGATTGGTCCAATTGGGAACCACTTTGCGTGATAAGCCAATTCAGATAATTTATGTCCTTGCTTGATGAATGCCCGACGGAACCGGAAATGTGACAAGGCAATCCCGAACCAAGCAATGAACCCCGTTAAGCCACTAGCAGCCACTAGCCACATGTAAATCTTAGGACCGGCAATACTGCTGACGAAGGTCAAGGCCGCCACGATGGTCGTTGCAAACAATGCTGGATATGGAATCCCGTTATGCCCTGTCCGTTCAAAGAACTTAGGTGCATAACCTTCCTTTGATAAGGAGTACAGCATCCGGGTGGAAGCGTACATCCCTGAATTGGCCGCTGAGATAACCGACGTCAAGATAACGGCGTTCATGACACTAGCGGCAGCGGCTAACCCGGCCCGTCTGAAGACTAACGTAAATGGACTAATGGCAACGTCGCTGGCAGAAGAACCTAATAAGTCAGGACTCGTGTAAGGTAATACGGCGGCAATCACAAAGATAGCTAAAATGTAAAATAAAATAATCCGCCAGAAGACTTGGTTAATGGCCTTGGGCACACTGTGTTGTGGGTCTTGAGACTCACCGGCAGTGATCCCGACTAATTCAGTCCCTTGGAACGAGAACCCAGCCACCACGAAGACACTTAAGATCGCGGGGAATCCGCCAACGAATGGGGCCTTCTTGTACGTGAAGTTCTCTAACCCGGTGGCATGACCACCCATGATCCCCAGAATGGTCATCAATCCAACCGCCAAGAAGACAAAGATAGTGACAACCTTGATCAGTGACATCCAGAACTCGGTCTCCCCAAAGGCTTGAACGGAGAGTGCGTTAATTGTGAAGACCACAACCAGCGCAATCAAGCTCCAAATCCAACCGGGAACGCCAGGTAACCAGAACTTCATAACCAATGCAGCGGTTGAAATATCAACAGCCACCGTAATGGCCCAGTTAAACCAATAGTTCCATCCCATTGCAAACCCTAAAGCCGGATCAACGTACTTGGCTGAGTATGCAGCGAAAGAACCTGAAATCGGCATGTTGGTAGCCATTTCACCCAGACTAGTCATCAGGAAGTAAACCATGAGCCCCATGCCGATGTAAGCAACGAGTGCCCCACCAGGCCCGGCGCTTGAAATAGCCGACCCACTAGCAACGAATAATCCAGTCCCGATACAGCCACCTAACGCAATCATCGATACGTGTCGCGTCTTGAGTCCCCGCTTAACCTGATCTGAGGCCTCGCTGGTTGTTGCGTTTGACATGCTTTGTTCCATAAAATGTTTCCTCCTTCTTATTTAGAAGGACCTTCTCGAAACGACCCGAAGAACTAAAAAATCTCCTCCACAAATTGCTTTGCGAAAGAGATTGGAAAATTCATTATTCCAAGTCAATATCGTTGAAAGCGCCCCGCAACCTATTTGGCTGCGACAGTCCCTGATCTGTTGAACCAGGGCCCAACCTGGAAGTTAGGTAGTCACTTCCAAGTTTCGGCGATCGCCCCTTTTACTTTCCCGCCTCGGTGATACCCACCTTGGGAAAGCGACTGATGTTGACCGCACCTCTTCTATTCGATACCTAGTAGTATACCATCCACCCGAAACATTGCAACATTAAATTGCGATTAGAGTTAATTTTTTTGCTGCTTGGTCAGGTCTAGTCGCAACAAAGCCTGTTGTACCAGTCCAGAACTCGCTTCGTTCATTGGCAGTAAATGTTCGTTGATCGTTTGGAAAGCTAATTTTTCTAATACTCGGCGTGACCGATCGTTGTCAACTCGGCAGGTGGCCCAGAAGGTCGTCGTCGCTTGATCACCATCATTCGCCACCCGTTGCAGACAGCCCGCAATCGCTTCCGGCATCAGTCCTTGACCCCAATACGCCGGATCCAATAAAAATCCGAGGTCATACGAGGCGGTATCGATATTCTCGGGATCAAAATGTTCATAGAAAATTAAAGTTCCCACTAGTTGATTGGTCTGCTTGGCAACCAAACCAAAGGCAAAGCGGTTTTCCCGGTCGGCCTTAAACCAATCGGTCGTCCGAGCCGCGGATGCTTGCAGTGGTAATCCAGCCGGTACGGCCACCGTTGGATCAGCCACCAACCGCTGATATACGCTCAAGTCTCCCACTGTTAACGGCCGCAAGACCAACCGTTCAGTTTCAATGACAACATTCATGCCCAGTCATCCCTTTCCCGCCGCAGTCTTATCTGCGGTACAATACTTTATAGGTTCATCATGACTTATTTTGGGAGGTTTCGCAATTGGAAATAATCACAAAAAAACTAGCCGCAGACTCGTCCGCCTACCTCAAGGGCTATCTACGGGCCAACGAGACGCATAAGGCCTACCCGGCCATCATCATTGTGCCGGGAGGCTCCTATACTCACATTCCCGAACAACAGGCCGAGGACCTCGCCATGGCCTGGTTTTCCCAAGGGTACCAAGCCTTCTATCTACGCTACAGCTTTGTCGGCGAAGTGACCCCGTTACTACCGACACCCATGATTGAATTAGCTAAGAGTATGGCGTTGCTGAAAGCCAATGCCGCCGACTGGCAGCTCAACGACCGGCAGATTGCCGTTGCTGGTTTTTCGGTGGGCGGCCATATCGCTGCCCTCTTCAACGACCGTTGGGCCCAACCGGCATTCAACCAATCGGCCGGAACCACCCCGGATCAGATTAAGCCCCAGGCAGTTATTCTAGGTTACCCCGTCATCACCCCGGCCGCCGGGTTTCCTAACGACCTGCAGGTCCTAGCCGACTGGACCAATGATCCCGCGACCATTGCCGCCGATCAGTTGGTGACCGACGACAACGTCCCAACCTTCATTTGGGGCACCAGTGCCGATCCGCTGGTACCCGTTCAGAATGCCTTAGCTTACGCACAAGCCTCTTTGGCCCATCAGGTCGATACGGACCTGCATTTATTCCATCATGGCCCCCACGGCCTGGCATTGGCCAATGACGTGACCGCCTGGAAAACTGGCACGGCCTTACCCCACGTCGCTCATTGGCTCAGTCTCGCTCACGAATGGCTGAAAGAATTGCCCGAAGCATAACCAACGAAAATAAAAACACGCCTGACCACTAATCGTCGTGGTCAGGCGTGTTTGCGTTAAATTTCAGAATGTTTGAGTAACGGCCAGTGTTGCATCGCCGGTGCCAATCGGATGTAAAGGCCCTCAGTAAACTGCAACCACAAGTAGCCTAGCATCACAGCCCCCAAGGTATCCGTTGGGAAGTGAGCGTTCAGGTAAACCCGCGAAATCATCACCAGGGCCATCCAGAACAACAGGATAAGCCGGAGTAACCAGGCTTGCCAGGTATGCATCAACATCGGAACCAAGATTAACCAGATCATCGCCACCAGTAAGAAGGTACCGAAGACGTGGCCACTTGGAAAGCTATAGCCGTCATCGATTGCCAAATGACTCGATGGTCGCGCACGCTTGACCACGTGTTTAACCAAGGTGGCCAGTACATCCCCGCCACCCAAGGTTGCTAAGCACCACAGCGCGGGAATCTTAAACTTGAAGCCCCACAACAAGAACCCCAGCACGAGCACCCAGATAATGGCTAACTTAGGCTCCGCTAAGATGGTCACCCCGCGGTAAAGCAAGGTCTTCCAACCTGGCTGGTTCTTCTGAATCACATCAACGATTGACGAATCAATGAACTCCGCGAAGGCGTTCGACGTCTTTATGTAAAAAGCTACGATCAAGAAAAGAATGGTTGTCAGACCAAACTTCCAAGGCCGGTCCCGATCCCGATTAAATAACATCATTATCTTCTATTTTCCTTTCGTCATACCCGATTCTGGGAAACCCCTAAAAACGAGTATACCATCCTGCCTAAATATTTCTAGAATTCCAGGCAGTATTAAGAATTTCATAAACGCTAACGCCGTTGCTGCCAGAAACGTTGTTGGACTCGATTAACCAATTCAGACAGCAAAAAGCCAAAAGCAATCGAGCCAGCAATCATAATGACCTGAATCAGATAGGTAAAGGCCACCGTGTTTTGACCCAGGGCAAAGTTCTTAATCATTTGATACGCTTGACCCCCGGGTACTAACGGCACCAGTGCTGGAATGTTAAACAGAATCATCGGCATTCGTTTCATGCGGGCAAACTGCAGGGAGGCCACACCAATGGCCATGGCTCCCAACAGATTGCCAACGACATAACCACCACCGCCAAGAACCGTAAAGCGATAGATCAAGTAACCCAGTAACCCAATCAGGCCACCGGTATTTAAAGCCTTGCGGGGAATGTTGACCAGGATCCCAAAGGCAACTGTCGCGGTATAAGTCCCAATGGACTCAATTAAAAATTCCGTAATCGTCATTATTAAGCCCCTCTCACAAGAATTGTAGGACCATGGCGATCCCGAAACCGATAGCCGCAGCACTCACCAACGCTTCAATTCCCCGGGCCGGTCCACTCACCAGGTTTCCGGCCAACACATCGCGAACCGAGTTGGTTAATGGCACCCCGGGAACCAGCGGCATCACGCCACCAATGATAATATCATCGACACTATTCCCCAAACCGTAGTGCACCCCGACCAACGCTAGAATGCCAATCGTGGCGGACGCAGCGAATTCGGATAAGAAACGAATCTGAATAAATTTGTTCAGAACATAGTACACCCACCAACCCAGCATCCCAATCACACAAGTAATCCAGAAGTCGGGCAGGTTATGACGAAAAACGACTTCCAACGGCCCACTGACCAGCGCAGCGGCAAATAGCTGCAGCCAAAATGGAAAGTATTTGGTCTCACTGTCCAAATGGTCTAACCGATTGGCAAACTGCTGTAGGCTAATCTTCTTCACCGCAAACTGCCGAGACAGGTCGTTAACCACGGAGACCTTCTCCAGGTCAAAAATACGTTTTTTGATGGGCTCGATCTGTGCCCCCAACTCACCATTAAGGGCCATTAAAATCCCGGTGATCGTGACAAACACCTGGCTACCTTCGACACCGGCATTCTTGGCGATTCGAATCATGGTATCCTCCACCCGTTCGATTTCCGAGCCATTTTCCAGCATAATCCGACCAGCCGTCAGCGCCGTGTGTAAGATTAGTTGATCATGTTCCTCTCGATTCATCCCGTTATCCCTCAATCTTTCAAAAAGTAACCACGACGATCAACGGTCGTGGCAAACGAAACTATTTAACAAAGATGTAGTGTGCCGCCTTATAACTCACAATTAACTCGGCATCGTCCGTTAAGTTCTTGACGGTCACGGGGCCTTCAAACGGATCGTGCTTCAAGACCTTCAGTTGGTCGCCAATATCCAATTGTAAATCCCCCAGATAAGTTAGGAGATCATGATTATCGATGAACCGGTCCACCGTGACCACCGTGCCATCCTTGGCTTCATTTAACACCGTATGGCTGTCTTCATGATAGTGGCCCAAACGGTCCGGAATCACTCCGCCGTGGGGACAGTGTGTGGGATTGCCCAGCATATCATCCAGGGAATCAATCAACCGCGGACTCGTCACATGTTCGAGGACCTCGGCCTCATCGTGAACGTCGGGTAAATCATAACCCAACTTTTCCACTAGAAAATCCTCCCAGATCCGGTGCTTACGAACTAGATCCTCGGCGAGACGAATCCCCTTGTTCGTTAGCGAAATGCCGGCATAGGGGGTGTGTTCAACCAAGCCCTCCGTGGCCATCTTATTTACCATTTCGGTCACCGAACCCGCGGCAATATTCAAACTGATGGCAATCTGTTTGTTAGAGACTTTCTTTTGTTTGCCACCCAGCTCAAAAATAATTTTTAAATAATCCTCCTTCATCGGAGTCATGACGCATTCACCTCATTATAAATTCACTGGTCCAATGATACGACCAAATTGTTCTAGTGCCAATCGTTTTGTTGATAAAATAAATCTTCGTTTTCACCACGATGACACTCTGCCTGAATCGTCACGTGACAAACCCCATACTTCTCACTTAAAACCTGTTCAATTTGCCGATAGATTGGTTCAATCTCACTCAAACGCCGATCGTCCATATTCACATGCACCGAAAATACCAGGTTATGTTCGTCGATTAACCAAGCATGTAGGTGATGGACGCCATCAACCCCAGGAATCTGGCAAAGGTCACGAACAATCCCATCGTAATCAAGTTTGGGAGCCGCCTCCATCAGAATAGAAAATGTTTGCCGAACGATCGGTAACGATTCATAACTGATGTAGATCGCCACCAGAATCGTAATCAACGGGTCCACCCAGCCAATCTGCCAAATCGTAATCAAGACGGCCCCCAGGATAACCCCTAGCGAGGCCAAAGCATCACTCATAAGGTGGAGATAGGTGGCCCGAATATTTAAATTGTGTTGGGCCCCATGATTCAACAACAAAGTCGAAACCAAGTTGGCCGCAAAACTGACCACGGCCACCACCAACATGATGTCACCTTTGATGGGCTCCGGATGCAGTAGCCGCCAAATGGCTTCAACGACCAGGGCCAGTGAGATAACAATCAACACGCCCGCGTTCAATAAGGCGGTTAAGATTTCGATCCGTCGATAGCCGTAAGTCTTAGAAGCCGTCTGTTGGCGACAACCAATCCGATTGGCAACAAAGCTCAGAACCACCGAACAGGCATCCCCTAAATTATGAAAGGCATCTGAGAGTAATGACAGACTACCGGACAGTAACCCGCCGACTAACTCAAATACCGTAATCACCACGTTCAAAATCGTTACTAAGAAAAACCGACTCCCCGTTAAACGATCTTGCACCGTCCACGCCCCCTATCAATTCAAGTTCATTATGGCAGAGTTTAGGGTGAATGAAAAGACTGTTTTAGGGTTGGTTAGAAGTTTCGTTAGTCAGTTATGGTAACCCGGCCCCCATTGGCGCAAACGACAAAAAAATCGGCTCCCACTGGGAACCGATCGCATGAGTTTAAATGTCGCTGGTTAGTTTTATTGAGCAGCCTCGGTTTGAACAATGTGTTCTGGCTTGATGTTAGCCGTGAGCTTTTCGTAAGCGAAATTCTTCACGCCATAAACATCGGCCCGCTTCAAGGTTACCTTACCAGTAGCGGTGAACCCATTTTTCATGATAATGTGCTGCATAGCTGTATTCTTCTCATTAGTATCGATCCGAATACTTTCAATCGTCGGCATTGTGTCAACCCGATCGAAAATTTCTTGGAAGAGTTTGCTGGTCAAGCCCTTGCCACGATGTGCTCTAGATACGGAAACCCGGTGTACGGCCACATAGGTCGCATCCTTAGTCAACCATTGTCCATCAATTTCTGCATACGTCGCGTCAGGTCCAGGAATAACCGCACACGTCCCCAGCAGTTCACCCGTTTCTTCGTCAACGTTGACGACGGTCCAACCATTCTTGATATCTTTGATCAGGTCATCTTGATGAGGATAAGTCTTCTGCCACTGATCGATTCCTTGAGCCGCTAAATGATCACGACCATCAGCAATCAATGATTCAATGTGTGGTAAGTCTTCCATAGTAGCTTTACGTAACCGCATATCTAACACCATCCTTTATAGCTAGTAAATCACTCGCTTTTTTTCATCTTAACGTTTTTACAACAAAAAAACAATACTGTTGTGCCTCCTCAAAATTGGAAGGGTTAACCTTCCCTAGGAGCCATGCAGTATTGTCGAATTTTTATTTCTATTGGTTTGGCTTAATTGAACCCGTCGTTATCGTTCCCGAAATGACGTTTTCTACTATTGAATAGCTTCGATCTGAACCTTGTGTTCGGCCTTAATGTTGGCGGTCAAACGTTCGTAGGCAAAATCCCTGACGTTGTCCAAATCCATCCCTAACAACTTAACCATGCCGGTCTCGGTGAAACCGTTCTTTTTGATAATGTGTTGCATAGCCTGGTTGTCCGGATGCGTATCGATCCGAATGGCCTCGATATCCTGGGTCCGATCAATCTGCTCGAAGACGCGCTGGAATAATTCGCCGGCTAAGCCACGACCGTGATGGTGACTAGACACGGCCACCCGATGAATCGCCAGATAAGGGGCATCTTTGGTTAACCACTGACCATCGATCTGTTTGTAACTCACGTCTTCGCCCGGAATCACCGCAGCGGTTCCTAAGATTTCGTTGTCTTCTTCTAAGACAACCGTGAATCCTTGGTGAATATCGTCAACAAGAACCGATGTCCCAGGGTAACTGCCCTGCCATTGGTCGATGTTCTGGTCGGCCAATA
>NZ_BCWD01000003.1 GCF_001592085.1 Levilactobacillus senmaizukei DSM 21775 = NBRC 103853 | reverse complement strand
GCCTAATGAAAAAAGTTTTAAAGTCACTTCTGATGGCTATGGTATTCTTCTTAGCCGTTTGCGTACTTGGAACCACCGCTTCCGCTAAGCGTGTTGGCTATTCGTATAGTAAGATGCCAAAATCTATGACTGGAACCTGGTATACCTATACGAACTACGGTTATGGGAAAAAGAAAGTTTATAAGACTCACATCAACAATAAAAACTTGCG
This sequence comes from Levilactobacillus senmaizukei DSM 21775 = NBRC 103853, assembly GCF_001592085.1. Classification (GTDB taxonomy): domain Bacteria; phylum Bacillota; class Bacilli; order Lactobacillales; family Lactobacillaceae; genus Levilactobacillus; species Levilactobacillus senmaizukei. The sequence goes on along the minus strand of NZ_BCWD01000003.1, from coordinate 141,489 downwards.
TAAGTATAAAAAGCACAAAATCTACTATGGTACAAAGGCCATGAAGACCAGTAAATACTGGACGGCTACCCAAACCGGTAAAATTCACGGCTATCGCTGGATTCATATTTATGGCTGGCAACAATCGGCCGGTGATGGGGATTACTTAAACGTGCACAAGTTTGGTAAGCACAAAGTGCTGACGGTAGCTGGCGGCGCAGATGTTTCTGTCGAGTCTCATTACTACCGAAGCAAATCAGTCGCCAAGAAAATGGGGAATAAACATTATCCTAAGTTTGCCTACGGCGCTTATTAAGGCAAAATAATCACATCAACATTATAAAAAACACCACCTATCTGGCAATGAAAGATTGCTAAACAGGTGGTGTTTTCGATTCAAGAAATAAAATTATTTCGTTTCGTCTTCATCGGTCTTCAGAACGGCCATGAACGCCTCTTGAGGAATATCAACCTTCCCCACGGCCTTCATCCGCTTCTTACCAACCTTTTGCTTCTCCAACAACTTCATCCGCCGGGTACGGTCACCCCCATAAAGATGGGCCGTCACGTCCTTCCGATAAGCCTTAATCGTCGTCCGGGCAATCACCTTGGCGCCGATAGCCGCTTGAACCGGAATTTCGAAGTTTTGGCGTGGAATGATGCCCTTCAACCGTGATGCAATCTCACGACCCCGTTGGGCAGCAAACGTCCGGTGAGCGATAAAGCTCAGTGCATCGACCTTGTCTCCGTTTAGGAGAATATCAATCTTAACCAGATCCGCAGCAGAGTAGCCATTTCGTTCATAATCCAGGGAAGCATACCCCCGGGTGCTTGACTTCAACTTGTCGAAGAAATCAAAGATGATTTCGGATAAGGGCATGTTGTACATAATATTGACTCGGTAGTCATCTAGATATTCCATCGTCAAGAATTGGCCCCGCCGGTGTTGGCACAGGTCCATGACGGCACCAACGTATTCATTAGGTGCCATGATCGTTGCCTTCACGATGGGCTCTTCAATCCGCTTGATGGCGGAAGCTTCCGGCATTTCGGCTGGATTTTCAACTTCCTTCATCGTGCCATCGGTCAGGTAGGCATGGTACGTAACGGATGGTGCCGTCGTAATCAGATCCAGGTTGAATTCCCGTTCCAATCGTTCTTGCACGACATCCATGTGCAACATCCCTAAGAATCCACAACGGAAGCCGAAACCCAAGGCCTGTGAGGATTCGGGTTCAAATTCCAATGCGGCATCGTTCAGCTTAAGTTTTTCCAGAGCTTCCCGCAAGTCGTTAAGCTTGGCATTGTCGGTTGGATATAACCCGGCATATACCATGGGACTCATTTCCCGATAACCTGGCAAAGCCTTGTCGGCGGGCATAGCCGCATTGGTCACGGTATCCCCAACACGAGTATCGGTGATATCTTTGATGCTGGCAGTGAGGTAGCCGACATCCCCGGCAATCAAATTATCCCGCGAAATTGGCTTAGGCGAGTTCACCCCAACCTCGGTCACTTCATATTCACTTCCGCTATTCATCAGGCGAATCTTATCCCCTGGTTGCACGGTTCCTTCGAATACCCGAATACTCAGCACAACCCCACGATAATCATCGTAAACCGAGTCAAAAACCAAGGCTTTCAATGGCGCATCCAGATCGCCGGTTGGGGCGGGCACCTTGGCCACGATTTGCTCAAGTAATTCGGGGATCCCGACACCTTCCTTGGCACTCGCTAAGACCGCATCATCGGCATCCAAGCCGATAACATCTTCAATTTCTTTTTTTACCTTATCCGGATCGGCGGCCGGCAGGTCAATCTTGTTGATGACGGGCACGATTTCCAAATCATCATCTAACGCTAAATAAACGTTAGCTAAGGTTTGCGCTTCGACCCCCTGTGCAGCATCGACCACCAATACGGCCCCTTCACAGGCGGCCAGGCTCCGTGAGACCTCATACGAGAAGTCCACGTGCCCTGGAGTATCGATCAAGTGGAATTCGTAGTCGTGACCATCCTTCGCATGGTACGTCAATTCAACGGCGTTCAGCTTGATGGTAATCCCCCGTTCACGCTCAAGGTCCATGTCATCCAACACTTGATCTTGCATATCGCGCTTGGAAATCGTATCCGTCAACTCCAGGATACGGTCCGCTATGGTTGATTTCCCGTGGTCAATATGGGCCACGATGGAAAAATTGCGAATGTATTTTTGATGTTGCTTTAATTTTTCAAGATCCATGTTGATTTCCTACTTTCTTAAACGCCATGTCTCAATAATTATACCAACCATCCCCTGGAAGTACAAACTTACCGCCAATGAAAAAGGCCGGCAGTCGCCGACCTTTCCTTACTTCGTCTCTTGTTCGTATTGCGTCAAATCATCTGGCGCCAATTGTTGCCAGGTCTTTGAGTAAAACTTATCATTCATCGCATAATGGGGCTTCGATTGCGACTTGCTGAGGAACGGATTAACCCGTTGATCAACCGCCAACCAACCACGCCAGCCTAGGTGAATCGTATCGGTCATGAAATAGGGCACGTCACCCTTATCACTCAAGTCGACGATGTTATTGAAGCCTTGTGATTGCAATTGGTAATGAATCTTTTGGTCAAATTGCCGTAACATGGTTTCGGATAACCCCGTGTACTTTTGCCAACGACTATTAATCGGTGGAATGATGAAGAGGACATTCGTGTTCAATCGCGAGAATTGGTCTAGGCAGAGCTGGAAGTCGGCAAATTCAGGAGACTTGGTGTAAGAAAGGTTCTTTTGGAACCCTTTCAAGCTTCCCATCTTGATTTCCTTTTGCAACCCTTGCTTATAGAACTTATCACTGATTCGGAATGGATTATCGCCGGTCGCTTCACGACCTAAACGACCACCGAGTTGATCCAGCGCCGAGTAGGAATAATGAGTGGGTAACTGCTTGGCCTGCTGGTTCACTCGACTCAAGTTTCGTGATGGTAAGTCAATGCCTGAGAAGAACTGGTCTTCTTGCGTCAGCATATTCTTCCGCGTTTGCAGATAGAATCGTTGGTAATTCGTGAGTTGCTTCCCATCCGCTACCCGTTGCAGAGCGGCGTAAATGAAGTGGTCCGACTGAGCGGCTGGCATTTGCAGAAGTCGGTTGGCCGCATAACGGTCAATCGCATCCGTCCGGAAATGCGTGAGCCACTCGGCCGTTTGGAGTTGCGAGTAGTAGAAGCCGAAGGCATCCTTACGCGTTCCATCCTTCACGAACCATTGTGGTGAAATGACGAAAACCGCCTTCTTATTACGGAGTTCGCCTTGAATATTTTGCATCACAAAGTACTGGGTCAGTGATTGCGACCCGCGGGCTCCCAAGAGAAACGGACGATAATTCCGCTTATACTTCTGGGCTAACACCGAGGGATGCATGGGATCGAACCGGGACCATTCGGAAGACCCAAAGAATGGGACATACCCGTCCTTCAGGGCTTCTTGCTTGATATGCTTCCCCCGTAAAACATTCGGGGACAAGGATACCGCCGCTTGCTTCTCCTTCTCGGCACTCACATGCCTAAAACCAACGTTCACCGGCATCGCTAACACCGCGAAAACAAGAATGGCCGCGAGTATTAACGGACCAAAGATCCGCAGTAATCGCTTTGCCATTGGCTAGGCCAGGCTTTCAGCTTTGCTAATAATCTTGTTGGGCGTGTCCCACTCTGACCGCTCAAATTCTGAAACGGGCACGTTAATACCCAGTTCTGATTGTAATTGTAATAAGAGTTGCACGGAACCCATGGAGTCCAATAACCCACTATCAAACAAGTTGTCGTCCATGACACCACTAACATCGTTCCCCGTTAAATCATTTAAAATATTCAAAACCGTTTCTTTAATATCCATTTTCAATTTCCCCCTCGATGAAATATCGAAATTATTTTGTGAACCAAATTTTATCCAAGAAACCTGAGAAGATTAAGAAACTAAAGCAGACCATATTGGCCGTCAAAAAGATAGCGAAGGCCTGAGTAAATCCATTGTGCGGAATACTTGCCCGATGCTTCTTCTTGTAGCGTAACCAGGCATCATTAACCACCAGGGCAACCCCGTGAAACAGGCCGTACGTGATGTAATACCAGGTAACCCCGTGCCAGAACCCCATAATCAACATATTAATAATATACGTGACATTGGCGGTCGTTGTCGGCTTCTTAAAGACCCGATGCTTCATGAACCAGAAAACCAGTCGCATGTAGATAAAGTCACGGAACCAGAACGACAACGTAATATGCCACCGATTCCAGAAGTCCTTGATGTTCGGTGACTTCCACGGTTGATTGAAGTTCATTGGTGTTTCGATCCCCATAATGTAGGAGGTCCCCACAGCAAACAATGAATATCCCGCGAAGTCGAAGAACAAATCAGCACTGTAGGCATACATGTATCCCAATACCGGCCACGACAGGTCCAAGAATCCCCCTCGTGAGTGCATCGCCATAATTGCCAACTTTGGCATCAGCATGGTGCCAAAGTAATAAGCCAAAATGAACTTATACAGGAACCCAACGAAGATGTAACGGACCCCTTTTTGAATCATACCGAGATACTTTTCACGACTCGGTACAGACCGGTAATCCTTTTCGAAGCGCCGATAACGGTCGATGGGTCCGGATGAAATCGTTGGGAAGAACAGCATGAATTGAAGAAAAGTCATGAGTGAATAATTCTTCAGCGTGCCATCCCGGGTCTCCATCATCGTTTGAACGGCTCTAAATGTGAGGTAACTCACTCCCAAGAAACCAATTAAGGAGGCTTGGCCGTGGTCCACGGCTGGTGTCACCTTAACAATGGTCAACGGAATGATCGCAAGAATGACCATGAGGTAAAAGATTGGACCTGAATTTTTTTGCCTCCGGTAGACGGCATACCCCCAGGTTAATGCGACTTCATACAAAATGTAAATAATCAACGCCACCCCTTGCGTCCACTTCGGTCCCCCGAAGGTTAGGAGCAAGAAGAACACGGAAATTAACGTTTCATACAGTCGTGACCGTTTACCGTACAGGAGTCCAATCATCAGCGGCAGTAATGCCACACCCAACAAGGCGAAGTAGGTTGGGTTACCATACGGTTCAAATGACAGCACTATTGATTAACCTCAGCAATGATAGATTTAATATCAACCTTGCCGTTGGGGGTCATCGGTAGGCTTTCCTTGTAAACAAAGCGTTGCGGAATCATGTATTCCATCATGTCGCCACCTTGTAAATTGTCCTTAATCGCCTTAGTCAGGGCCAATTCACTACTAAATTCATGATCGACTGGGACCACCCAGGCAATCAGTTGGCTAACCTTGTGGCTCCGATCGTAACGCGGAACCGCAACCCCCACTTGAATATGGTCTTCAAGCGAAAGGTAATGGTTAACTTCTTCCAATTCAATGCGGTAACCGTGTAATTTAATTTGGAAGTCCGTCCGACCACGGTACATGAGGAGCCCGTTGTCGAGTTGAACCCCTAAGTCACCAGAACGATAGACCGTTTGGCCATTCCAATCGACAAACGCCTTTGCCGTCTTATCCGAGTTGTTCAGGTACCCCTTGGACATTGATGGCCCCGAGATCAGAATCTCACCTTCCGTTCCCGCAGGAACCGGCTTCAGGTTATCATCGACCACCACAATCTTGGAGTCATCCTTGACGTACCCAATTGGCAATCGTGGATAGGCCCGCAAGATATCCGCCGTAATTTCAACTTGTGTGACCGCCACCGTGGTCTCGGTTGGGCCATACGTGTTGAAAATCCGAGCGTCTGGGAACCGGTCATGCAAAGTTTGAGCCGTGCCATGTGTGAGCTCTTCCCCACAGAAGAGGAAGCGATTCAGGTTAGGATAATGTGCCGCGTCAAACGTGGGCTCCAGCAAGCAAATATCCATGAACGACGGGGTCGATACCCAGACGTCCAAATTCATCGCTGGCAGCGTTTCAAACAGGACCTTGAAGTTATCCGTAACCGTCTTCGGCAAGGCCACCAGCGTGCCCCCACTGGCCAAGGTTGGCCCCCAGTCCATGACGGACAGGTCAAACGAGTATGGTGCTTGCGATAAAGCCCGTGGATAGTCCGGTAAGTCAAAGTCTTCACTCAACATCCAGTTAACATAGCTCAACAAATTGTCGTGTGAGATTTGAACCCCCTTGGGCTTCCCGGTGGTTCCTGAAGTAAAGATAATGTAGTAAGTGTCATCACCCTTGACCGCGTGATCCACCACATAGTCCGTGGCTGCACCAGCAAAAATTGTGTCCAAATTAGCCGTTGTAATCACGGGTGTTGCTTTTAAATCAGCCGGAATCGGACTAACCGCAATGGCTGCCGCCGGCTGAGCAATTTCATTAATCGTTGTAATCCGTTCCATTGGCGAATGCGTATCAATGGGAACGTAGGCATGCCCACTCTTAACAATGCCTAAGAAGGTCGCCATCATAGCGAAGGTTTGACCCCCATAAACCATAATGGGCGCGTGCCGTGGTAAATCCATGGCATCCAAATGGGCAGCTAAAGCGTCCGATTGCCGTTTCAAATCACCGTAAGTGTTCGTCTTGCCAAGATCGTCATAGGCAACCCGCTGTGGCTCGCTTATGGCAAACTGGTCGATTGTTTTGATCAGGTCATTTATCATGACTTATTCCCCCCCAGAGTATTTTCACTAACGAGCAGTTGACCCCTCAACTAGAACTCGTTGTATATAAATGTCGAATTATTTAATCCGCTATATCCGTACAAATAAACTAATGCCATCAGAATGCAAAAGTAAAACGTGGTCCAGCCGATAAATGCCACCACCGGCTGGTGCCAAAACGCCAGCCATTTTGCTTTCATGAAATCCACCCCCAAAGTTAGTCGGTTATTCGCCCCCGCACCGACACCGTTCAGCCCATGAACAAAAGTCCGTATTTCCCGACGAATACTTCTGTAAATGGTGAAGATCGTGGCTTCCGCCACGCTTCTTATATTCTGAGATTATCATTGCGAAAACCTGATTGCAAACAACACTACTCAACCTTAACGCTTTCTTGTTATTTTAGAAATCTTTTTCTTGGTATGACCCCACAAAAAAAGGATGCCGAAATCTTCAGCATCCTTGATAGATTAGCGATTAGCCCACTTCTGGGTCTCAACTAATTTTCATTGAATTTGTCACGCATTTTGTTAAATAAGTTTCCTTTGCCGCTACCGGTGACGTTCTCGCCACTGGCCCGAGCAAAAGCCTTCAAAGCTTCTCGTTGGCCCTTATTTAGATTCTTAGGCGTCACAACCTTAACGGTCACATGCTCGTCACCGTTGCCGTTACCCCGCAAGCGTGGCGCACCTTTCCCACGAAGCCGGAAGGTCGTACCACCCTGAGTCCCAGCAGGAATCTTGAGTTTAACGTCGCCGTGAACCGTCTTCACCGTGACGTCATCCCCCATAGTTGCTTGAACAAAAGAGACATCTTGATTAAAGAAGATTTCACTGCCGTCACGTTCAAAGTCCTTGCTTGGTTCAACCTTGAAGATAATGAATAAGTCACCGTAACCCCCGCCGTTTTGGCCGGATTCACCTTGGCCTTGTAACCGCATTTGTTGACCGTCGTCGACCCCAGCTGGGATGGTTACTTCAACTTCATGCCGTTCTTCTTCATGACCGGAACCGCCACAGGTTGGGCACTTTTCCTTAATTTCCTTACCAGTCCCATTGCAGACTGGGCAAGGTTGTTGGCTACGCATCCGTCCTAATGGCGTATTGGTCTCAGTCGTCACGTAACCGGAACCGCCACATTGGTGACAGGTTACCGGCGACGTTCCTGGCTTAGCACCGTTACCGCCACAGGTATGACACTGGGCTTCACGCGTGTACTTGATCTTGGTCTTCTTCCCGAAAATGGCTTCTTCAAACTTCAAATCCATTTGATATTGAAGATCCCGACCCGGTTGGGGCGCGTTAGGGTTACGTTGCCCCCCGCCACCACCGAAGAACTGGTTGAAGATGTCATCGAAGCCACCACCGCCATTAAAGCCACCGAAGCCTTGAGCACTTTGACCACCGAAGCCGCCAAAACCACCCTGAGCACCGTCTGCTGACCCGTATTGGTCGTAGTTAGCCCGCTTTTGTTCATCACCCAAAACGTCATAGGCCTCTTGGACTTCCTTGAACTTATCAGCCGCATCAGGGGCCTTGTTCAGGTCCGGGTGATACTTCTTTGATAATTTCCGATAGGCCTTTTTAATTTCATCTTGGCTGGCATCCTTTGCGACACCTAATACGCCATATAAGTCCGATTGCGCCATCCGATTTCCTCCCAATCAATTCCGCTAATTTAAAACGCTAAGTGTAAGAATAGCATACTCGAAACAAAAAGCCAAAGCCCAACGGACTCTGACTCCTTGCCGTTGCCAGGTTAGACGTTAATGACTACTTCTTGTCATCGTCGTTGACTTCATGGAAGTCACCGTCGACCGTTTCGCCGTCCTTGTCGTCCTTCTTGGCACCCTTGTCGTCACCGGCGTCATCCTTGCCAGCGGCTGCTTGTTCTTGTTGCGCTTGTTGGTACAACTTGACAGACAGGTCTTGGATGATCTTGTTCAAGTCATCCTTCTTAGCCTTCATGTCATCCATATCGTTGGATTCTTGGGCCTTCTTGAGGGCATCTCGTGCATCTTCAGCCTTCTTGATTTCGTTATCGGAAACCTTACCCTTAACGTCCTTCAAGGTCTTGTCAGTCTGGAAGAGTAATTGGTCGACTTCGTTCTTGGTATCGACTTCTTCCTTGCGCTTGTTGTCGGCAGCTTCGTTTTCCTTAGCTTCCTTCATCATCTTATCGATTTCGTCATCGGACAAACCATCGGAACTCTTGATGGTAATCTTTTGTTCCTTGTTCGTCCCCATATCTTTGGCGGAAACATTAACGATCCCGTTCTTATCGATATCGAAGGTCACTTGGATTTGAGGAACACCACGAGGAGCGGCTGGAATATCAGTCAGTTGGAAGTTACCCAACGTCTTGTTGTCAGCGGCCATCGACCGTTCACCTTGCAAGACATGGATATCAACGGCAGGTTGATTGTCCGCAGCGGTTGAGAAGACTTGTGACTTGCTGGTAGGAATCGTCGTGTTGCGGTCGATCAGCTTAGTGAAGACACCACCCATGGTTTCAATCCCCAAGGATAATGGCGTAACATCAAGCAAAACAACATCCTTAACATCACCGGTAATCACACCACCTTGAACCGCAGCACCTAAGGCAACGGCTTCATCAGGGTTGATTGAATGGTTAGATTCCTTGCCCGTCCACTTTTCAACGGCTTCTTGAACGGCTGGAATCCGAGTGGACCCACCATTTAAGATCACCACGTCGATGTCGGAAGCTTGTAAGTCGGCATCCTTCAAGGCATTTTCAACGGGTACTCGCGTCTTTTCGACTAAGTCAGCCGTTAATTCATTGAACTTGGCCCGACTCAAACTCTTTTCCAAGTGCAATGGGCCGTTGTCGCCAGCGGAAATAAATGGCAGGCTGATTTGAGCTTCCGTCACACCGGAGAGGTCCTTCTTAGCCTTTTCGGCGGCATCCTTTAACCGTTGAACCGCCATCTTATCCTTAGACAAGTCAACGCCATTTTCTTCCTTGAAACCGGCAATTAACCAGTCCATAATCTTTTGGTCAAAGTCATCCCCACCTAAGTGAGTATCACCGTTAGTGGACAGAACATCGAAGACGCCATCCCCTAAGTCCAAGACGGAAACGTCAAACGTCCCACCACCAAGGTCATAAACCATGATCTTTTCATCTTTATCTTGTTTGTCCAAACCGTATGCCAAGGCAGCAGCCGTTGGTTCGTTGATGATCCGTTCAACGTTCAAACCAGCAATCTTCCCGGCATCCTTGGTGGCTTGCCGTTGGGCATCGTTGAAGTAGGCTGGAACGGTGATGACGGCCTTATCAACCGTGTCACCAATGTAGTCTTCAGCGAAGGCCTTCAAGTGTTGTAAAATCATTGCGGAAATTTGTTGTGGTGTGTAATCCTTGCCATCAACGGTTTCCTTGAACCCAGCCTCACCCATGTGACTCTTGATGGATGAAATGGTGTTAGGATTGGTGATTGCTTGGCGCTTAGCCACTTCACCAACCTGCGTTTCGCCATCTTTAAAGGCCACAACGGATGGCGTCGTACGAGCGCCTTCCTTGTTCGCAATAATCTTTGGCGTGCTACCTTCAAGAACGGCAACGGCTGAGTTAGTCGTCCCTAAGTCAATTCCGATAATCTTGTTACTTGCCATCAAAAATTCCCTCTTTTATCTTTATTTTTTTGATTAATTATTGAGCAACGATGACCATTGCTGGCCGTAAAACCCGGTCCTTCAGCAGGTAACCCTTCTGCAAAACCTTCACCACGGTGTCAGCCTCCTGGCCGTCTTCGACAGGAACGGATTGCACCGCTTGATGTTGGGTGGGATCAAACTTTTGACCCTCGGCAACAATCTCGGTCACATGGTTACGTTTCAAGGCATCTTCCAGGTGATCATAGGTCATCTGGACACCTTTCTTCAGTTGAGTTCCCGCTTCATCAGCAGCTTCAACGCTTAACGCCCGTTCCAAGTTATCAATAACCGGGAGCACATCCTTCGCCAATTGCTGACCGTCATACTTAATCAGCGTGGCTTGTTCCTTTTGAAAACGGGTTTGCATGTTTTGGACTTCGGCTTCCGCCCGCAAATACTTGTCTTCAAAGTCGTCCGCTCGCTTCTTAAGCGCGGTAGCCTCCTCGGCAGTCATCTGTGGCGCTACCTTGGCTTTAGCTTGATCACTGGCCGCATCCTTGACATCAGCCTTAGCTGTGGACGCTTTGGTTGCAGCGGCCTTCGCCGCGGTTTGATCATCGGTGGTTGCTTGTTGCTTGTCAGCCACGATAAAAACCCTCCCTTTCTTTACTCGTCATAATTACGATAATAATCTAACAATTTTTTGGCGAGCTCTTCACGAAACGCACCAACAATTCCTAACATTCGTGAATATGGCATCCGCGTCGGTCCAAGGATGGCAATCATCCCGCGACCATGTTGGTTAACGTCATAAGTTGCCGTAATCAGGCTGAAGTTTCGTAAGGCATCGTTAGTCATCTCATTTCCGATTTGTACGGAAATGTTATCACTCGGTGACCCCAAAACATTCGCGATGTCATCGGTCTTATCGATCAATGAATACAGCGACTTCAACGAATCCACATCACTATCCTGAGAAAAGTTCAGGAGATTTAGCCGACCCCCAACGTAGAACCGCTCTTGCGCGGCCCGGGTTAAGACATCACCAAAAATATCCAGGAATCCCGTGGGACTCTGCAAATAATTGGCAATCTTCAGCGGGATGTCCGTTTGCAACTTCTGCAAGACATCGGGCAACGTGAGTCCCACCAATTGGTCATTGATAAGCCGCACGACTGCCTCCAGCTGATCGCCGGAAACCGCCTCGGAAACGTCAAACGTTTGATTCTCCACATCGCCACTGTCCGTCACCAGAATCGCCATGACCTGGCGCTTACCCAGTGGCACCAGCCGGAAACCACTCAGACGACTGTCCTTTAACTCCGGCTTCAATGTAAATGCGGTGTAACTCGTGAGGTTGGAGAGGATCGTCGCTGATTGTGAAATGATTTCGTCAATCTTATGAAAATCCCCGCCCAAAGACGTTTGAATCACATCAATATCGTTTGGTTGTAACGGATCGGGTTTGACTAAATGGTCGACATAGTACCGATAACCCTCAACTGAAGGAATCCGTCCCGAGGAGGAGTGGGTCTTCTTAATCAAGCCCTGCTCCTCAAGTGCGGCCATTTCGTTACGAATTGTTGCTGAGCTTACATGGATGGGCAACTGCTTCGCAAGGGCCTTCGACCCCACCGGCACGCCGGTGTTGGTAAAGTCACGGACCACAGCTCGCAGAATCATCATCTGTCTTTCTGAAAGCATCACAATCACCCCTTTTTTAGCACTCAAACAAACCAAGTGCTAAGACACATATATAATGTAGCAAAACCGGGATTTTATGTCAAGAAATCCGGTAGACTTTTTAGCAATCTCGTCCATTAAGTGCTAAAAACGGCCCAGACTGACCAGTCCGAACCGTTTTCACAGAAAACGCCATTTTAATCTGCTGCTAATTGTTTAAAATACACTCGCGTTGCCGCTTCGTCTTGTTGAAGCTGAGCCACGAGCGCTTCGACCCCCGCAAACTTAACTTCGCCCCGCAACCGATGATGCCACTCAACCGTGACGGACTCACCATACAGGTTGCCTTGGAAGTCCAAGAGGTTGATTTCCACAGTGATGGGCCGATGATCCCCAAAGGTGACGTTGCGGCCCACAGAGACCATCCCAGGGTACCAAATTGCGCCCACCTTCAGGCGGGCAGTATAGATGCCTATACCGGGAAGCCATTCGTTATCCGGTGTTAAAACATTAGCAGTCGGGAAGCCCAGTTCGCGACCACGTGCCTCACCATGGACCACCAGCCCGGTCGACCGGTATTGATAGCCTAATAACTGATTAACCTCATCGATTTGGCCCGCCTGCATGACCTGTCGGATTCGCGTCGACGACACCTTACGATCGGTTTCTTCAACGGGACCGACCGTTTCTACGTCGAAGCGGCCCTGAGCGAACTCTGGCAGCCGATCCATTGTGGCCACGTCTTTCTTCCCATAGGTGTGATCAAATCCCGCAACGGCTGTCACCGTGTGAAATTTGACTAGGTAGTCGTCTACAAATTGTTGCGGACTTTGAGCAGAAAAGGCCCCGGTATAGCTCACTAAGAACACGCGGTCGACTCCGAATCGGGCCAACAGCTGTAGCTTGCGTCGCGTGGTGCTGAGGTACTTCTGATCCGCCAAGGTCAGCGGGCGGTAAACGATGGCTGGATGATGGTCATACGTCAGAACGGCCAACTTAACCCCCTTGGCCTGAGCGATCTCCTTGGCTCGCTGAATCACCGCCTGATGACCACGATGGACGCCATCAAAGAAGCCCATGGCCAAAACGACCGGATCGCTGGGAATCTGTCGCTGGTCCAGCGGATGATGTATACGAATAACTTCCATAACCGACTCCCTTTCTAATTACTGCGTACTGAACATTTTTAATGGCTTATAGGCCTGTTTTTCTTCATGCCATTCATAGAGACACTTGGTTTGGTCAGCAAATCGTAGCGCGACGATCGGCGCGCTACTAGCCACCTCGTCACGCGACAGCCAAACACCATTTTGCACCAGATGCCAGACTTTCTCCGTCAGATCAACCTGAGGGTAACCCTTTAAAGCATAATCCAACGGCCGCAAGATTTGATCAACCTCATCATGTTCCATGGCCGCTGCGACCTGTTCCAAGGTGACCGTCTCTTCCAGGGTGAACCCGCCACTCGACAACCGGGTCAACGATGACATGACTGCGGGAACCCCGAGTTGTCGGCCCAGATCGACTGCCAGCGTCCGGACGTAGGTCCCTTTCGAACAGGCAATCTCGAACGCCACGGTCTGCGTACCGTGATCACGATCAAAGTTACCGGCATCGGCCAGATCAAACCGATCAACCGTAATCGTTCTGGTAGGCCGTTCAACCACTTCGCCCGCACGGGCATACTCATAGAGCCGGCGTCCATGCACCTTAACCGCAGAAAACATGGGCGGTGTCTGTTGAATCGTCCCGGTTAGCTTAGCTGCGGCAGCTTTCAAATCTGCCAGCGAGAATGGTTGCTCCAATGGTCGGGTCTCAATGACCTCACCATCCAAGTCCTCGGTCGTCGTAGCTAATCCGAGTCGAACCGTCCCCTGGTATACCTTCCCAGATGCCATTAAGTATGGCACCACCTTGGTGGCCGCACCAATACAAATGGGCAGGACACCGTCCACACTCGGATCGAGGGTCCCACTGTGACCCACTTTCTTCGTGTGGAGAATGTGTCGCAGCTTTGCCACGCAGTCGTGACTGGTAAATCCTCGTTCTTTATACAACGGAATAATTCCATTCATGTCGCGTCCTCCATTCCTGGCGGGCACCCTGCCGCCAATAAAAAGACGCCGATCCCCTCGGACCAGCGTCTTTTCTGTGTCATTATCTGGTTAGCATTATTCTTGATGATGGAGATCGTTGAGTAACTCATCGATCCGACTACCATAACGAACTGATTGGTCCTGTTCAAACGTCAATTCCGGCGTCTTGTAGATGCTCAGACGAGAACCTAGTTCAGACCGAATCAAACCGGTAGCCTTCTTCAGGCCGGCAGCGGTCTTTTCGGCAGAAGATGCCTTGTCGGAAAGAATGCTGTAGTAAACCTTAGCTTCCTGCAAATCACCAGTGACTTCTACACCCGTAACGGTCACGCCGTCGACCCGTGGGTCTCGAACGCGCTTCAGTAAAATATCCGTTACTTCCCGTTGGATTTCTTGTTCCAACCGGCCAACTCGATATTGTGCCATTTACGATTGCCTCCGATTATTTATTTAACAGGAACTTCCTTCATAACATAAGCTTCGATCACGTCATCAACCTTAACGTCGTTGTAGTTCTCGATCGTCAAACCTAATTCGAAGCCTTGCTTAACTTGCTTAACGTCATCCTTGAACCGCTTCAAACTACCAAGTTTACCTTCGTAGATGACCACGCCATCACGGATTAACCGAACGTCACTGTCAGAGGTTACGTAACCACTAGTTACCATCCCACCGACAATAGTGCCGACCTTAGACGCATGGAAGATATCTCGAACTTCAATTTGGCCGATGATTTCTTCTTCGTACGTTGGTTCCAGCATACCTTTCATGGCCGTTTCGATTTCATCAATGGCATTGTAAATGACATTGTGCAAACGAATATCAACCTTGTCGGAATCTGCCTGTGCCCGTGCTTGTGGCGTTGGCCGAACATTGAACCCAATGATGATGGCGTCTGACGCCTCGGCTAAGGTCACATCACTTTCATTGATGGCCCCAACGGCGGAGTGAATGATATTAACCCGAACTCCGGAAACATCAATCTTCTTCAAGCTACCTGCTAAGGCCTCAACCGAGCCTTGAACATCGGCCTTGATAATCACGTCAACTTCCTTCATTTCGCCTTCCTTAAGGGAGTCGAAGAGGTTGTCCAACGTGACATGACTGGTGTTGTTCCGTTCCTTGACCAAGGCTTCCTTGGCCCGTTCTTCACCAGCAGCCCGGGCCGTCTTTTCATCGTCGAAGACCACGAAACGGTCCCCAGCTTCTGGCACGTCACTCAACCCGGTAATTTCGACAGGGGTCGAAGGACCCGCCGTCTTAATCCGCCGACCACGTTCATTAACCATCGTCCGAACCTTACCGAAGGTGTTCCCAACCACGATTGGGTCCCCAACTTTAAGTGTCCCTTGTTGGACTAACAACGTGGCTACGGAACCCTTACCTTGGTCCAAACGTGCTTCGATGACGGACCCAACCCCGTTTTGTTGTGGGTTAGCCTTCAATTCGAGCACTTCGGATTGTAAGAGAATCATATCTAATAATTCATCGATGTTCTTCCCAAACTTCGCCGAAATTTCAACGAAGATGGTGTCACCACCCCAGTCTTCAGGAATTAATTCATATTCCGTCAGCTGTTCCATCACATGGTTAGGGTTAGCACCCGGCTTATCGATCTTGTTAACGGCAACGATAATAGGCGTTCCAGCAGCCTTCGCATGGTGAATAGCTTCGATAGTTTGTGGCATCACACCATCATCAGCGGCCACAACCAGCACCGTGATGTCGGTAATTTCAGCACCACGAGCCCGCATTTCAGTAAAGGCTGCGTGTCCTGGGGTATCCAGGAACGTGATCTGCTTATCATTGTAATGAACTTGGTAAGCCCCAATGGCTTGCGTGATCCCACCGGCTTCACCCTCGGTAATGTGAGAGTGACGTAAGTGGTCAAGCAAAGTCGTCTTACCATGGTCAACGTGGCCCATGATCGTAACCACGGGGGCCCGAGGTTCTAGATGATCCGTATTAGCCATTTCAGCATCGAAGAACTTATCGATATCAGTTACGTCGACTTCAACCTTTTCTTCTGCTTTAATACCGTAGTCATCGGCCAAAATTTCAATCGTGTCCTTATCCAAGGATTGATTTTGGTTGACCATAACCCCCAACATAAAGAGTTTCTTCACGATTTCTGCTGAAGAACGGTGTAAAATTTTTGCCAAGTCTTGGGCGTTCATGCCATCCGTGAAGACCAAGGTTTCTGGTAAGGCCTTATTCTTCCGTTCCGGCGCGCCCTTGTGTTGGTTCGTGTCTTTAATCCGTTGGTTCTTCTTGTAACGGTTGTTATTATTAGTGTTCCGACGACGATTGTTGCGGTTATTCCGATTATTCCGGCCGCCACGACTGTTGCCGCCGCCATTGCCGCCACGCCGGTTATTACTGCTATTATTAGTATTATTATTCAAACTTCCACCAAATCTGCCGGTACCGGAGTTCCGTGAATCACTGTGGTTACTGCCGGTCTGGCTGTTATTTTTGTTACTAGTCCGCTGGCTCTGCTGGCCGTGAGACGCTTGCTGGTTCTGGGGACGGGCATGCGTGCTATTCGCATTTCGATTATCCCGGGCCTGCCCCTTTGACTGAGCAGGTTTGGTCGCAGGCTTGCTGTGACCCTGAGTCATTGACTGACTTGGCTTGGCCGCATGCGTGGGCTTAGCTGCTGGTTTAGTAGCCGGCTTCGTGGCTTGGCCCTTTGGTTGCAAGGCAGCCCGCAATTGACGTTCCTCGTTCTCGCCGAGCGTAGACATATGGTTTTTCACTGGGAAGCCCTTTTCTTCGGCCTTCGCAATGATCTGTTTACTGGAGACATTAATTTCCTTTGCGAGTTCATAAATTCGCTTTTTCCCCATATCTTCACTCTCCTTAATATTCTATCGATCACGAGAACGTCAAGCGGCTACGCTGACAACAACTGGTGTAACTTCCGGACGAAACCCGGATCGGTAATGGCTATAACCGTGCGTGCCGCCCCAATGGCGGTACTCAACTGGTCTTTAGTAAAAGTTTCTATTAATTCGACCTGGTAACTGGTCGTTTTATCACGAAATTGTTTTTGGCTACTCTTACCAGCATCGTTTGCCAGTAAGACCATCTTTGCAGATCCATCCCGGACGGCAGCTAAGACGAATGATTCACCCGTAACTAACTTACCGGCCCGCCGGACCAATCCCAAAAGTTGCAAAGCCTTGTCGGAATTAGTCATTGTCGAATAATTCCTTACGAGCCTGCTGATGGTCAACGTAGGCGATCAGGTCATCATAGAACTGGTCGTCAATCTTGACGCCAAAGACACGGTCAAAGGTCTTTTCGTGCTTCGCCTGCTCGGCAACCTTAACATCAAGGGAGATATATGCCCCTCGACCCGATTGCTTCCCGGTAGGGTCAATGCTAACCTCTTGATCCTGGTTCCGCACGACGCGGACCAGTTGCTTCTTAGGTGCCATTTCCCCCGTCACGATATCTTTCCGCAGGGGAACCTTTCGCTGTTTCATGGACCCGAACCTCCTTTAATTCTGGTTAGTCGGTCGCTTGTTCATCGTCAGCTGGTGCAGCTGAATCGGTGGCGGCATCAACGGTTGGCGTATCGTCAACGGTTGCGGTGTCATCATCAGTGGCTGACGTGTCACTTGCACTGGCAGCTTCTGCCGGGTCAGTGGCGTCATCCGCGCCCTCATCAGCTTCCATTATAGCAGAAGCTTCAGATTCTGATTTAATATCAATCTTGTAACCCGTCAACTTTGCAGCTAGACGAGCATTTTGGCCCCGCTTACCAATGGCCAAGGACAATTGATAATCTGGCACGATGACTTCACAGGCCCGTTCATTGTTGGGATCAAAGATCACATCAAGAACCTCGGCTGGGTTCAAGGCATTCGCAATGAACTTCGCTTCATCATCAGTCCATTCAACGATATCCATGTTTTCGCCACCAAGTTCGTTAACGATGGTTTGAACCCGTTGTCCACGCGGCCCAACACTGGTCCCAACGGGATCGATGTCAGGGTTGTTTGAGCGGACGGCAACCTTAGCCCGGTCACCCGCTTCACGCGCAATCGCCATAATCTCAACGGTCCCATCATAGATTTCCGGAACTTCTTGTTCGAAGAGCCGCTTCAGCAAGTCGGCATGTGTCCGACTAACAAAGACTTGAGGACCCTTCGTGGCGTTTTCAACCCGCGTTACGTAAACCTTGATCCGGTCATGAATCCGGTAGGTTTCGTTAGGCATTTGGTCCTGACGACCCATGACGGCTTCGACCTTCCCCAGGCTCACATAAACAAAGCGAGAATCTTGACGTTCAACTTCACCGGTCACGATTTCATTTTCGTATTGGCTGTATTGGTTAAAAATGATACTGCGTTCTGCTTCCCGAACTCGTTGCAAGATGACTTGCTTAGCCGTTTGGGCAGCAATCCGACCGAAATTCTTAGGCGTTACTTCAAACTTAATATCGTCGCCTAATTCATAACCTTTGTTAATGGTCAGCGCCTCATCCAAGCCAACTTCCAGGCGGGAGTCGTAGACTTGGTCAACCACTTTCTTCACGGCAAAGACGTGAATGTCACCCTTCTTTTGGTCGAATTGAACTTCAACATTTTGGGCTTGGTCGTAATTCCGCTTGTAGGCAGAAACCAGGGCTGCTTCCAAGGCGTCGATGACGACTTCCTTGTCAATTCCTTTTTCAGTTTCGAGCACGTCTAGGGCGCCCAATAATTCTTTACTCATTGTCTGTTTCGCTCCTTATTTAGTTAGAACTTGATCGCTAACCGGGCTTGGGCAACTGCGTCCCGTGGAATCTGCAAGGTCTTGATCCGTCCCTTTAAGTTGACTTCAAGATCCATGCTGTCATCGGTGAGGTTTAACAACGTTCCTTCATAAACCTTACTTTGACCAATCTTTTGATAAAGCGAGACGTGAATGTAATCACCGACTGCTTTTTCAAAATCCGCGGGCTTCTTCAGTGGCCGTTCGGCACCTGGAGAGGACACTTCTAGAAAATAGGCTTGGGGAATAGGATCCGGATCCAAGGTATCCAACTTTTCTGACATTTCATCACTGACCATGGCACATTCCTCGATGTTAATTCCACCGGGCTTGTCAATGTATAGCCGTAAATACCAGCTCTTGCCTTCTTTGACAAATTCGACATCCACCAGTTCAAACTGATGTTGCGTCACAATGGGTTGGGCCAAAGCCGTCACCGTCTCGACGACACTACTCAAAGATTTCCGCCTCCTACATTTATCCATTAAAAAGAGTGAGCAGAGACTGCTCACTCATTTAAAAAACGAGTTTAACTACAAGACTCACTTTACTACATCTAGCGTGTGATTGCAACCATTACGGGGGTTAGCGCTCGATTGTGAAGAGTAAAATCAAGAAGCCCGCCACCGTTACCAATTCAAAAATCAAGAAATTCAATCGTGTTAAGTCCATGTCTCGTAAACTAATCGACTTGATCGCAGTTAACACGGCCGCCACCAAGAAATAACCGATCACGACAATCAAGAATGGCACCGCCGTGACCGTTGCTAACAAACCAAATACAAGATAACCGAGCCCAATCAAACAGTAACCTGCTAAGAATAACCAGCCATCTGGTAGCCTCGCAAATCGCCGTAGCATGATGAACACCTACTTTCAGTCGAGTTGTTAATGGTCTTATTAGTACTCACCATATTATAACATGAACCCGCCAAATTGTAAGCGCTATCGCACTGGCCGTTCCCTACATTAAGTCATCGAAAAGACTTAACTGATTCTCATCTGGTAAGCCATCAAGCACACCATTTTCCGTCATGAAGTCAATCAACGTCTTAGAGACTTTCCCCCGTTTGGCTAGGTCTTCCTTCGACAGGAATGGCCGGTCGTTACGCGCCGCCACAATCTGCTTGGCCACGTTTAGCCCGAGTCCAGGAGCAGACTGGAATGGCGCAATTAAGGTATCGCCATCGATAATCCAATCGGCAGCATCGGACTTGTTCAGATCAATCATCTTGAACTTGAAACCCCGTTCCAACATTTCGTTAGCCAACTCGAGAACCGTTAATAGGTTCTTATCCTTGGCGGAGGCGTCCATTCCTTGGTCATTGATTGCCTTCATAGCTGCCTTAACCGCCGGCTTCCCCTGTGACATGGCGACGACATCGAAGTCATCCGCCCGAACGGAGAAGTAAGCCGCGTAGTAAATAATTGGGAAATAAACCTTGAAGTAAGCGACCCGCAGTGCCATCAGCACGTAGGCTGCGGCATGGGCCCGCGGGAACATGTACTTAATCTTCAAGCAGGAGTCGATGTACCAATCGGGACAATCGGTCTCCTTCATCTTCTCTTGCCATTCGTCTGGAATCCCACGGCCTTTCCGCACGTGTTCCATCACTTGGAACGACGTTTCGGAATCCAGACCGAAGTTAATCAAGTCGGTCATGATGTTATCCCGACACCCAATCACGTTGGCAATCGTCGCGGTACCGTTCTTGATCAACTCTTCGGCATTCCCTAACCACACGTCAGTCCCATGAGACAGGCCGGAAATTTGTAGCAATTGCGAATAGTTTTGCGGATGGGTTTCCTCGAGCATCCCCCGAACAAACCGCGTCCCAAACTCGGGTACGCCAAGTGTCCCCGTCTTCGACTGAATTTGTTCCGGCGTAACTCCCAATGAATCCGTCCCCGAGAATAACGCCATAACGCCCGGATCATCCATCGGAATCGTCTGGGGATCGACCCCGGACAAGTCTTGTAGCGTCCGAATCATCGTGGGATCATCATGCCCCAGAATATCAATTTTTAAAATATTATCATGGATCGAATGAAAATCAAAGTGGGTCGTTTGCCAGGCGGCCGTTTGGTCGTCGGCGGGATACTGGATCGGCGTGAAATCATAAATGTCCATGTAATCGGGCACAACAATAATTCCCGCGGGGTGTTGACCGGTATTTCGTTTAACCCCGGTCACTCCCTTAGCCAGCCGATCGACCTCGGCACCACGCAGAGTCTGTTCTGTATCCCGTTCGTAGGCCTTCACGTAACCATACCCCGTCTTGTCGGCAACCGTCCCAATCGTTCCGGCCCGGTAAACATTCTTTTCGCCAAACAACACCTTGGTGTAGTTGTGGGCAATCGGTTGGTAGTCACCCGAGAAGTTCAAGTCAATATCGGGAACCTTGTTTCCTTTGAAGCCCAAGAACGTTTCGAACGGGATGTTATGGCCATCACCAATCATCAATGTCCCACATTTTGGACAATTCTTTTCGGGTAAATCATAGCCCGAGCTGTACTCACCCTTGGTATAGAAGTGAGAATACTGACAGTTGGGACACCGGTAATGTGGTGGTAACGGATTAACTTCCGTAATCCCCGTGAAGGTCGCGACCACACTGGAACCAACGGACCCCCGCGACCCAACCAAGTAACCGTCCTTATTGGACTTAGCCACTAGCCGTTGCGCAATCAAATAAATCACGGAGAATCCATTCCCAATGATCGATTTTAGTTCCCGGTCAACTCGGTGTTGCACCAATTCGGGCAAAGGATTCCCATACCAGGCATGAGCCGTGTCCATGGTCCGTTGACGAATTTCATCTTCAGCCCCATCCATTCGTGGCGTGTATAGTTTATCCTTCAATGGATGAATGTCGTCCACGTCATTGGCAATCTTCTGAGTGTTGGTGACCACAATTTCCTTGGCGGTCTCTTCGCCCAGGTAGGAAAAATCATCCAGCATCTCATCCGTTGTCATGAAATGCGAATCGGGTAGCTCCTGGCGATTGAGCGGGTTCGCACCCCCTTGAGAGTGAATCAAAATTTTACGATAAATAGCGTCTTCGGGATTGAGGTAGTGAACATCGCCGGTTGCAACCACGGGCTTTTTAAGGTCGTGGCCCAATTGAACCATATTCTTCACAATTTCTTCGAGGTTCGCTTCACCCGCAATCAACCCCGAATCAATCAACGGTTGATAGGCGGCCTTGGGCTGCACTTCCAGGTAATCGTAGTACTTGGCCTTATCGGCAGCTTCAACCTGTCCCTTTTGCATCATGGCGGTGAAAACCTCACCGGATGAACAAGCCGAACCCACAATGATGCCCTCCCGATAATGGTCCAAAACGCTACGCGGTACCCGTGGAACCCGGTAAAAGTAATCCACGTTCGAAGCCGAAACCAACTTGAACATGTTCTTCAAGCCCTCTTGGGTCTTAGCAATTAAGATGGCATGGCTAGGACGGGCACGTTTATACGCATCGTTATCCGTCATGTGATCGTTCAGTTGGTCGTGGTACTGGATGTCATAGCGTTTCTCGGCATCCTTCAGGAATAAGTAATTTAAGTGCCCAGTAGATTCGGCATCGTACACGGCCCGGTGATGATGTTCCAAGCTAACATGGAACCGTTTAGCTAATGTGTTCAACCGGTAACTCTTTAACGTTGGGTACAGGAACCGGGCCAACGTTAAGGTATCGATAATCGGATTGGGAATCTCTGACATGCCGTGGCGCTGGTACCCCGTATTCATAAAGCCCATATCGAAGGTCACGTTATGTCCAACAATAATTGCATCGCCACAAAACTCGCGGAAGGCCTTGAAGACCTCCTCCTCAGACTTGGAGCCGGCCACCATATCATCGGTGATACTGGTCAGGTTAGTGGTCTGCTCGGAAAGCGGGAACCCCGGATCGATGAACTCTTCAAATTGGTCGATGACATTTTGATGCTGCATCTTCACCGCAGAAAGTTCAATGACCTTGTCGTAGATGGCCGAGAGTCCCGTGGTTTCGGTATCGAAGACCACGTAAGTTGCACCATCAAGGGCCTCATGGGCGCTGTTGTACCCAATTGGTACCCCGTCATCCACCAGGTTGGCCTCGACACCATAGAGCATCTTGATGCCAGCCTTAGCTGCTGTATTAAAAGCCCCGGGGAAGCCTTGGACATCGGCGTGGTCGGTGATCGCAATCGCCGGCATCCCCCATTTACTTGCCTGCGAAACGTAGTCACCAATCGGATTGGTCGCATCCATCTGGCTCATCGTGGTGTGAAGATGTAATTCTACTCGCTTTTCACCCTCCGGTGCGGTGTCCTGACGACTAGCATGCTTAACTTCATTGATGTCATAGGCGTTGAGCGCAAGATCCCGCATAAAGCTATCCTCTTGGACGCTCCCACGAACCTTGACCCAACTCCCCTCGTTAACTCCGGCAAACTGGGCCTCATCTTCGGCACCCCGTGAGAATTTCTTGACCACAATCGACGAGGTGTAATCGGTAATCTTAATCGTCAGTAGCTGACGGCCAGACCGTAATTTACGGACCTCCTTGTCGAAGACATAGCCTTCCACAATGACGGACCGCTCCTCTTGCGTGATATCGACCATCTGGGTCAACGGTTGATCACCCTTAATGGTCTTCCCAATTTGGGTGGGTCCGGTCGCCGCCGGTTGGTCACTCTGGCGCTGCTTATTGGCCTTTTCAATGGCAGCAGCCGCTTGCTGGGCCAATTGAGCATCCGTCTTTTCTTGGCGCGCCCGGAATTCCTCAATCTTCGCCTGTGATTTGGTCTCATCAACCATCACTTGAATGTTGAATTTGGGGAAACCGGCAGCCCGATAACTAGCCTCGATCGGCCCCAGAGCCTGGTTGCTCAGGAATTCCTTAACAACTTCATTTTGCGCATACAAGAGGACCCGTCCGTCATCGTCCAGCTGCGGAACCTGCGATTGACAGAGTTCCTGTACCAAACTGCCCGTTAAACCACTGTTCTTAACAATCCATTCCCAGTAATCACCGAGCAAACGGTTGGTCATGGCGGGTTCAGCCACGAGCCAAGTGGCTTCGACGGTGGCGATATCTTGGAAGGCCACCTGTAAATGTTGTGAGAATTCTGCAAAGGTTACGAATGGTAAAATCTCAGACACCTGTAGATAAAAATGCCAGCGCCGGGACTGTTCGTGCACCGTCAAATGGTCGATAGCCGCCGTCTTCAGTACTGCTTGCTCGGGAGTGGGCTGCAAATCTAATTGTTGTAAAAGCTTGTCAAATAATGCCTGGCGATCTTCGTCCACGAGGAAACTCCTTTCATTTGTCTAAAAAAGACCAGCAAGTCTCGCTGGCCTTTACAGTGAGCTAGTCGATGTCCTTGAATAGGATTTCCACGGTGCTAGCAACTTCGTCTTTAATGACTTCGACTGTTTCACCAGTCTTACGAATCTTAATTTCAACGATCCCCTCGCCAGCCTTCTTACCAATGGTAATCCGCACAGGAATCCCCATTAGATCGGAATCGGCAAACTTAACGCCGGGACGTTCTTGCCGATCATCGGTTAAGACCCGGTAGCCCTTAGCGGTTAATTCGCTTTCGAGCTCACTGGTTAAGTTAGCTTGGTCTTCCTTCTTCAGATTGACCGGAACCAGGTGAATATCAAACGGTGCAATGTTCCGTGGCCAAACCAGCCCATTTTCATCGGCCTGTTGTTCGGCAATGGCAGAGAGTAACCGGCTAACGCCGATCCCATAGCTCCCCATCACGACGGGCTTTTGTCGACCATTCTCATCAAGAACCGTTGCCCCCAAAGCATCGGAGTAACGAGTCCCCAACTTGAAGATATGACCAATCTCAATTCCCTTGGTGAACTTCAGAACCCCGGAGCCATCGGGTGACAGATCACCTGGCTGGACGTCACGGAAGTCCCCATACTCGTCGACCCGGAAATCACGGTCAACGTTGGCATTCAGGTAATGGTGCTCGTCTTCATCGGCACCCACGGTAACGTTAACCATGTCGCCAACGTACTGGTCAGCTAAGATTTTAACGTCTTCGCCAACACCAACGGGACCGAGTGAGCCAAAGTTGGCCCCCAAAAATTCCTTGGCCTGTTCTGGCGTAGCTGGATCCAAGAAGTCTGCCCCCAAGAAGTTCTTGAGCTTGGTTTCGTTGACCTCATGGTCCCCACGTACCAGGACCATGACCGGCTTCTCGTCGGCCACATACAACATGCTCTTGACCAAAGTTGACGGCTTAACATCCAGGAATTCAGCAACCTCATCGATTGTATGCGCTCCCGGGGTAGAGATCTTCTTTAGGTCTTCCATTGCTGCATGCGACTTCTTACTGATAAAGAGACTCTTCGCCATTTCCAAGTTGGCAGCATAGTCGGAAGAATCCGAGTAGACAATCGTATCCTCACCAACTGGCGCAATAGCGGAGAACTCTTTGGAGTCGGAACCACCCATGGCACCCCCGTCACCAACGATGGCCCGGTAATTTAAGCCAACGCGGTCGAAAATGTTTTCGTAGGCTTGCGCCATCTGGTTGTAAATACGGTCTAAGTCTTCATCGTTTAACGAGAAGGAATACCCATCTTTCATGATGAACTCACGGCCCCGTAATAGCCCGTAACGTGGCCGATCTTCATCCCGATACTTGGGTTGAATTTGGTACATCACCAGTGGCAGCCGCTTGTAAGACTTGATTGCATCCCGCACCAAAATCGTAAAGGTTTCTTCGTGGGTTGGTGCCAAGATAAAATCACTGTCATGCCGGTTCTTGAACTTAAACAAGTTCGGCCCGTAGGTTTCGTATCGGCCAGATTCTTGCCACAATGAGGCTGGTAAGACGGCTGGCATCAACATTTCGACGGCGTCAATCTTTTCCATTTCCTCCCGAATAATCTTTTCGATATTGGTTAAGACCCGGTAGGCCAATGGTAAGTACGCGTACATCCCCGCCGTAATCTGACGAACATACCCGGCTCGCAACATCATCTGGTGACTCAAAGCTTCGGCATCATTCGGAACCTCTTTTAAGGTTGGGATGAGCATTTGTGATTGTTTCATAGTCAAATAATCCCTTCTCGTAACAACTTTACTATTAGCGGATAAAGTACCGTTCGATATCGTTCCAGGTCACCAGGAGCATCAACAGCACCAGGAACCCGACCCCTACCAGAGTAATGCCCGCTTCCACATTCTCTGACAACGGTTTACGACGAATCGCTTCAACTAAGTTTAATAATATTTTACCACCATCTAACGCTGGGATCGGAATTAAATTCACGATCGCCAAGTTAATGGAGAGAAAGGCTAAGAAGTTTAACACACCGACCATGCCAAACTTAGTGGCCTGTGAAGTCGTGGCAAAAATGGCCACTGGTCCGCCTAAGTCGTTCAGACTAAAGTGACCGGATACCATCCGCCACAGCGCACCAAACAAGGTCTTGGTCATTGACCAGGTTTGCGTGAACCCCGAGGCCAGGATTGCCCCGATGTGCTTATTCTGAACCTGGGTAATGCCGATCATCCCCACCGTCTTGCCATTGGCCTTTTGGCCTGTCGGCGTCACGGTCAGGTGCTTCGTCGTCTTTCCCCGTTGGATGGTTAACCTAGTTGCTCGGTTGGCTCGTGGCTGAATGGCCGTACTCAAGTCCGTCCAAGTCTTCGTCGGCTTGCCCTCAACGGCAGTAATCTTGTCGTTGGTCTGAACCCCAGCTCGCTTGGCAACGGAGACGGGCGTCTGGGAAACTTGAACTTGATTAGTCCCTGTAGCAACCCCACCTTGAGCCAGTGACATCAGCATAAAGGCCACAATGGCCAGAAAGATATTGTTCATTGGACCGGCAAAGTTAGTCATTAACCGGCGACCTAACGAAGCCGACTGAAATTGAACGTCCTTAGGGGCAATCTGAACTTCAGTCCCATCACTTTCAATAATCGTGGCATCGTGTCCCACCGGATAACGTTTAATCTCGGACTCGTCGCCGTTTTCATAACCTTCAATCCAGAGTTCATTCTCCAGATCGGTGGCGGTTACTTCAAGTGGAATACCGTTAAACAACGTGGATTTCTTACTCGTATTGATTCGTTGAACCTGTTCATCGTCACCCACATACAGGCTGACTGGCGTCCCAGGCTTTAACTCTTCTTCATCCTCTTCGGCACCAGCCATTCGAACGTATCCCCCAACTGGTAATAGTCGCAGGGTATACGTCGTACCATCCTTGCCGCGATGATAGAATAATTTGGGCCCCATCCCAATTGAAAACTCACGGACCAGGATGCCGCCACGTTTGGCAAAGTAAAAGTGGCCAAACTCATGGACAATAACCAAGATTCCGAAAACAATGATAAAGGTAATGATCGTTGTAATCACAGATGTCGTCCCTTCTTCAGTCTTGCTGTGTGCAACAAATTTGTCTGCTACCTAGCATACCCTAAGCACCCCGAACGGTGCAAGCGCCACCCCTGCCTATGGTCTAAATCAGACCAAAAAGGTGAATGACCGGCAATACTAAGAGCAGGCTGTCGAACCGATCCAAGATACCGCCGTGACCGGGCAGAATCTTTCCAGAGTCCTTAACGCCGTAATACCGTTTCAAGGCTGACTCTACCAGGTCACCAAGTTGGCCAACCACCGAGAAGCCTAACGTTAAGATAATCATGATGGCTAGGTTAAAGTGACCGAATGGGAAGAAGTACCAGAACAAACTACCAACGATGGTGGCCACCAGGGACCCACCAATGGAACCTTCCCAGGTCTTGTTAGGACTGATGTGTGGCGCCAGCTTGTGACGCCCAAGCTTCCGACCAATCATGTAAGCACCGGAGTCCGTCGTCCAGACAATGAACAATGCGTATAACAAGGCTGTCAGCCCCACACCCCGTGCAGCGATGAAAAAGTGAAAGCCAATCCCGATATAAAGCATACTTAGCGTAATCACACTGGCATCATCAAACGAGAATCGGTTCCGTGAAACCACTGTGCGGATTAACAATAATAGGATGAATAGGTACACGATGTACCAGGGATCTAAGAAATGAGGTAAATGATTCCACCAATTTTGTGGGGCAATGACCACCAAAATCCCAACACCAGAGATAATGGCCTCCGGACTCACCAATAGTTTCTTACGCATGACCAAAACTTCCGACAAGGCCACTAATCCCAAGGCAAAGCCGGCAATATCGATCCAAATGCCACCCGCGATGATGATGGGAATAAATATAATCAAGGCGATAACCGCCGTAATAACCCGTTGTTTCATTTTAATTGCTCCTCAATTTCTCTTATTTTAGCTTTTTTTTGAAGCCAAGCCGCCAAAACGACGGTGGCGCTGTTGATATTCATAAATCGCGGTCTCTAACGACGTCTGATCAAAGTCGGGCCAATGTTGTTCGGTGAAGACAAACTCGCTGTAGGCCACCTGCCAGAGCATGAAATTCGATAGACGGAGCTCCCCGCTTGTCCGGATTAACAAATCGGGATCGCGTAATTCGCCTAGGTCGGCCGTCATCAAGCGATCACTAATCAATTCATCATCAATATCGTCTGGTTCTAGCTCTCCATCCTTGACCTGTTGGGCTAACCCATGGACGGCTGTCACAATTTCGGCCCGACCGCCATAGTTCAGAGCAAAGTTTAAGACCATCCCCGTACAGTGAGCAGTGTCCGCGATCGCCTGGTGCACCGCCTGTTGAGTTGACGCCGGCAACTGATCCGTGTAGCCCATAACCTTAACGCGAATATTATTTTTAACCAGGTCTGGCACAAAAGTACCGAAAAAGTCTACGGGCAGTTTCATCAAGTAATTAACCTCTGCCGCTGGTCGTTTCCAGTTTTCGGTTGAAAAGGCATAGAGGGTTAAAACCTTGACCCCTAAGTGACTGGCTGCCTTAGCCACCGTTTTTACGGTATTCATACCTTGTTTATGACCGGCAATACGGGGCAAATGACGCTGTTGGGCCCATCGGCCGTTACCATCCATAATGATTGCAATATGCGCTGGAATCTTAGATTCGTCTAACGCCTGTTCGGCGACTTCGCCGGTAACTTGATCCTTATTTAAAAATGAAAACACAGTGCACCTCCATTGGTCGCTACAACCCCTAATCATAACAAAAAAAGAACCGGGAAACTATCCCGGCTCTCAAATTGAGCGAAATCTTTAAGATTACTCGATTAGCCGCCATTCCCCACGCTTAGCGTCTACTAACGTGCCGAAGTAGCTCAACAGATTGTTGGCATCATCAGCACTAGCATCGCCCAACATGTTCAAACCTTCACCGGTTGGGATTGGGTCGGAAAGATCGGTAATTTCATTACCGTTTTCAATGGTTGCCTTAGAGAAGGCAATGATCCAGTCATCCCCAATTAATTGGGTAACCACGAAGAATAAGTTGAATTCATCGCTAACGAAGGCTGGTTGTGCGTATACACCGTCTTGAATTTCTTCAAGTTCGGCCCCATTGTAGTTCAAGCTAGAAACGTTTTCCGCGTTTACAGGATTGTTTAAACGGAAGACCATCTTCCCAAATTCCTTGGAACCTGGGGTGATTTCAACGTTGTCTTGGTTATTTTCTTCTGCCATTCTAAGCACTCCTCACTTTTTAGGTAAAAATTTAGTCGGTCATAATTTCTTTTTCTTTGGCCGCGGCGATGGCATCCACGCCTTTAATCGCCTTGTCCGTGACCTTTTGAACTTGTTCTTCCAAGTTGTGCAGGTCGTCATCGGTATAATCACCGTTCTTGTGACCCTTCTTGATACTGTCCATGGCATCGCGACGAACGTTACGGACGGCAACTTTGCCTTCTTCGGCCTTGGCCTTAACGTTCTTGGCAATTTCCTTACGACGTTCTTCAGTTAATTGTGGAATCACCAACCGAATAGCAGTCCCGTCGTTAGCTGGGGTAATCCCAACATCGGATTCCATGATACCCTTTTCGATATCTTCCAAAGCTGACTTATCGTAAGGTGTTACCATCAAAATCCGTGCTTCGGGAATCGTGATTGAAGCCACTTGGTTCAGTGGCGTTGCGGCACCATAGTAGTCCACCATGACCCGGTTCAAGATGCTAGCGTTAGCCCGACCGGCCCGAATCGTTCCTAACTCACGAGTGAGGGCGTCTTCGGCCTTTTTCATCTTGTCTTGAGCGTTTGTAATTATCTGATCTGCCATTATTATTTACCCCTAACTGTCGTCCCAATATTTTCGCCTTCGACAACTCGTCGGATATTTCCTGGTTGGTTCAAGTTGAAGACGACGAATGGAATATCATTATCCATTGAAAGTGAGCTGGCCGTCGTATCCATGACGTCCAAGCCCTTGTTGATGATGTCCAACTGTGTCAGTTGGTCAAACTTGACGGCTTTAGGATCCTTGTTCGGATCGGCAGAGTAAATACCGTCAACGCCATTCTTAGCCATCAAGATGGCGTCGGCATTGATTTCTGCTGCCCGTAAGGCTGCCGTGGTGTCGGTAGAGAAGTATGGACTCCCTGTTCCACCGGCAAAGATCACGACACGTTCCTTCTCAAGATGCCGGATCGCCTTGCGCCGAATGTAAGGTTCGGCAATTTGCCGCATCTCAATAGAAGTTTGAACCCGGGTTGGCACCCCAATTGATTCCAAATTATCTTGAAGGGCCAAGGCATTCATGATCGTCGCTAACATGCCGATGTAGTCGGCTTGAGCACGTTCCATGCCCATTTGTGCACCAGCTTCACCACGCCACATGTTACCACCACCAACCACAATAGCGATTTGAATGCCCATTTCATAGACATCCTTTACTTCTTCCGCTACGGTTTTAATTACTGGCGGATTGATGCCAACTCCTTTATCACCGGCCAGTGCTTCACCACTGAGCTTTAACATAATCCGCTTATACTTTACGTCCGCCATTGTGTTTCCTCCTATTGTATTCTGACAACAATTTTATCATAAACCCCGGATGAGTGATAGTAACGGGACAGGAAAACCCTTGATTTCTAACAAAATCCTTACCAAATCTGCAATTTTCACTGGCGTGGTCCGGCCACCCAGCAAATTTCATAAAAAAAGCGCGGGTCTCCTTACGGAAATCCACGCTTTGGTTATGAAATTAACCGTTGATTTGGTCTTGAACTTCCTTAGCTAAGTCAACCGTCTTCTTTTCGATCCCTTCGCCAACTTCATAACGGACGAAGCTAACTAACTTGCCACCCTTGCTGGCAACAAATTGGCCAACAGTTTGGTCGCCATCCTTAACGAATGGTTGGTCAGCTAAACTGATTTCTGACAAGAACTTGTGAAGACGACCTTCGACCATCTTTTCAACGATCTTTTCAGGCTTGCCTTCGTTTAAAGCTTCTTGCTTCAGAACTTCGCGTTCGTGGTCCAAACGGTCTGCTGGAATGTCATCCTTAGAAACGAATTCAGGGTTGATCGCCGCAACATGCATCGCAACATCCTTGGCAGTGGCTTCGTCAGCACCGTCTAAGACAACAACCGCAGCGATTTGACCACCTTGGTGTAAGTAAGCACCAAATACTTGGCCGTCAGTCTTGTTAACAACCGCAAAGCGACGTAACTTAACGTTTTCACTCGTTACTTGAGTCGTCTTGATGATCGCATCGTTAACCGTGGTGCCATCAGCAGTTGGTAATGCCAATGCGGCATCCATATCCGCTGGCTGGTTAGCAGCAATAGCA
This sequence comes from Levilactobacillus senmaizukei DSM 21775 = NBRC 103853, assembly GCF_001592085.1. GTDB lineage: Bacteria > Bacillota > Bacilli > Lactobacillales > Lactobacillaceae > Levilactobacillus > Levilactobacillus senmaizukei. Next base: position 110,005 of record NZ_BCWD01000003.1, on the reverse strand, counting down.
TCTGAGATAGCATCAACTAATCCGTTGAACGTATCGTTGGTTGCCACGAAGTCAGTTTCAGAGTTAACTTCGATGATGGCAGCGGTGTTACCGTTGACCTTCACGCGAGCTAAACCGTTAGCAGCAATGTTGCCACTCTTCTTCTTAGCCTTAGCAATCCCTTTTTCACGTAAGAAGTCGATGGCCTTGTCCATGTCGCCTTCAGAAGCAACAAGGGCCTTTTTAGCATCCATCATCCCAACTTGAGTCTTGTCACGTAACTCTTTAACTTGTGCTGCAGTGATCTTACTTGCCATGTGTAATGGCCTCCTTATTTTCATTTCATTCAAGGCATCAAAAAAGACTGACTCAATATCTCAGGCCATCAACGGTCCTAAACATTAAGCCAGCCTAAGGTGCTTTAAATCTAGTATTTGGAAAGTACCGTTACCGGTACTTTGCATTTAATTACTTGTTGTCGCCTTCAACAGCGTTGACGATGTCTTCCATCGAGTTGTCAGCAGCCTTCTTGTCGCCATCAGCGGCAGCAGACTTTTGACCATCGAAGGTCTTTTCGTCAACTTCGTCTTCACCCTGACGACCTTCAACGATAGCGTCAGCCATCTTTGAAGTGATCAGACGAACGGCACGGATAGCGTCATCGTTAGATGGGATAACCACGTCAATTTCATCTGGGTCAGTGTTCGTGTCAACCATAGCAACAATCGGAATGTTCAGCTTTTGAGCTTCGTGAACGGCGATTTGTTCCTTACGAGGGTCAACGATGAACATAACGTCAGGAAGCTTAGGCATATCTTCGATACCGCCTAAGAAACGTTCCAACTTGTCTTGAGACTTCTTAAGCAAGGAAACTTCTTTCTTAGGAAGAACATCAAACGTTCCGTCAGTCGCCATCTTCTTCAATGACTTAAGACGCTTGATCCGCGTTTGGATGGTTTCCCAGTTAGTCAAAGTCCCACCTAACCAACGATGGTTAACGTAGAATTGACCAGCACGGGTAGCTTCTTCTTCGATAGAGTCTTGTGCTTGCTTCTTAGTCCCAACAAACAGAACAACGGCGCCCTTAGCAGCTTCGTCCTTCATGTAAGTGTAAGCAGCATCGATTAACTTCACCGTCTTTTGTAAGTCGATGATGTAGATACCGTTACGTTCCGTGAAGATGTATTGCTTCATCTTAGGGTTCCAACGACGAGTTTGGTGACCAAAGTGGACACCGGCTTCGAGCAGTTGTTTCATTGAAATAACAGCCATGATAAAATGCCTCCAAATAGTTTTTGATTTCCTCCCCCATGCTCACACGACCAAAGAACTCTTCCGAGCACCCATTCGATCATCACATGAGGTGTGAATTGGCGCATACGCACCGAAAGTAATTATACAAAACTAGCCGTCTAAACACAAGTTAAAATCTGATCTTTGTCAAATTTATCCTAGCTGACTGCCAAGACCACGCAAAGGGGTCCGAAGCAAGTGCTTTTCGGACCCCCAACTGGCTTATCTAATAGCCCTAAAAGTTAACTTGGTTATCGGCATGGCCAGTTTCAATCAGTTGTTTATTGTTGTTCAAGGCAAATTGCACCATATTCTTAACAGCCGTCTTGGTGTAGAAGGCAATGTGGGGACTAACCAACACGTTGTCTCGTTTCATCAGGTTCTTCAGTCGCTCATCGGGAATGGCCTCGAAGCTGCCAAAGTCGGTATTGAAAATCCCGACCTCGTCTTCATAGACATCCAGAGCTGCACCGGCAACCTTGCCACTGTCCAGTGCCCGAATCAAAGCATCGGTATCAATTAAGGCTCCACGGGCTGGATTCAAGATCCAGACGCCATCCTTCATCTTGGCAAAAGCCGCGTCATCCAACATCTTGTTGTTGTCCTTCGTCGCTGGGGTGTGAAGTGAAATCACATCGGCCTTTGCGTAAAGTTCATCCAAGGAGTCCACGTAGATGCCGGCCTTTTCCAATTCCGGATTGTGATAAACATCGTAGGCAATCACCTTAGCCCCAAAACCTTGGTAGATCTTCATGGCTGCCCGGCCAATTCGTCCGGTGGCAACAATCCCGACCGTCATCGAGTTCAGTTCGTCCGCAATGTCTGGCGCCCAGGTCAGGTCCCCGGCCGCTTGCTTGCGGTCGAAGGTTGGTGTCCGTCGCAATAGCCGCATTAATTCGGTTACCGTAAATTCGGCAATTGCCGCCGGTGAGTATGCTGGCACGTTGGTCACCTTAAACCCATTGCGCTTGACTGCATCGGTATCGACGTTATCGACCCCAACGTTACGCAGTGACAGGTTGGTAATGCCATTAGCGGCTAACTTGTCGAGTACGGATGCCGTGTAAGGCTTTTGTTGGTAAACCACTGCCCCGTCATAGCCTTTAGCAAGATCAACCGTCGTGTCGTCTAGTAAGTCTCCGACTGCCTTAACGTCAATCCCTTGGTCCTTGGACCATTGATCTAAGTATGGGCGTTCATCGTCACGGATGCCATAAGCAATAATTTTCACAGTAAGTTCCTCCTTATATCCATTTATAAATGATTCAGTATTCGGTACGGTTTTATTCTAACACAGCGTCAGTTGTTTGCTTAGTCAAAGACCTATTCGGGTAACCGTACCCCGTGGTCGGCGAGGAAAACTAACTTACGGCGACGAGTCTGGTGCTTAAACGCCCACTCGGCATGTAAGGCGTCGTGCTTGTTGTCGAAACCCTGGCTGAACAAGACCTTGACCGGTCGGTGGACCCGGGTGTATTTGGCCCCCTTGCCAGCCAAATGGGTCGCAAATCTTTTGGCGACATCGGTCGTAAATCCCCCGTACAAGGAATGATCCTCGCATAGCAACACATAGAAAAAATAAGCATCAGTGTCGGCCATAGAGCAACGCCTCCACTTCGGAGGAGTAGTCCCCCTGTTGGTTGTATACCGTGAGCGGTGCCAAGAACCGCATCCCTCCTGGACGACCATCCTTGATCGCCTCAACGAGAACCATATTGGCTTCTTTTCCCGGCTTTGGATGAACCAAACGGACTCGCTTGGGCGCCAAACGATTGGCAGTCATCAGTTGCGTTAATTCTAGAAAACGGTCTGGTCGATGGACAAAGTAGGCTTTCCCGTTCATCTTAAGCAAGCCACTGGTCGTTGCCACAATCGTCGCTAAATTCGTGGTAATCTCATGACGGGCAATCGCCAAATACTGATTGGGATTCTTTTGACTATCAGGTAGATCTGCAAAGTATGGCGGATTACAGGTAACCACGTCGGCCGAATCCTTAGGAATCCAGTCGTTAACCTTGGCCAGATCGCCTTCATAGACGGTCATCTGGTCATCCAGACCATTCAAGGTGACACTGCGTCGCGCCATATCTGCTAAGCGCGGTTGGAGCTCCACCTCCGCAATCTGTCCGTGGGTTTTACCACTCATGAATAGGCCCACGGCACCATTTCCCGCACAGAGGTCGACCGTCAGGCTCTTGGCGCGGACCGGCAACGTAGCAAAGTCTGCCAACAAAACGGCATCCAATGAAAAGGCAAAGACACTGGGGCTCTGGATGATTTGAACATCCTGACTATACAGCTGGTCGATTCGTTCGTCTGCTTTTAAGCTAGTCATTCTACTCTTCCTCTCGGCAAACCCTCGCAGATCACTTGCAACGCCAGCATTTTTTTTGCATACTAGTCTAATATAGAAACGCTGCGAGAGGAGTGCACTCATGTTTTATTCGTTTTTGCGCGGAATCATTCGCGTCTTACTCTTTCTAATTAACGGGCGGGCAACCTACCTGCATCGAGAGGATCTACCCGATGGGCCTTACGTCTTAGTCGGTCCCCACCGAACTTGGTTCGACCCGGTCTATTTTGCATTGGCGGCTAGCCCTCGAAAATTTAGCTTCATGGCTAAAGAAGAACTCTTCCAGAATCCAATTCTGCGATGGATTTTGGTTCGCGTCAATGGTTTTTCGGTAAATCGTGATCATCCGGGGCCCTCGGCCATCAAGACCCCCGTTCGCATTTTACGAACAGGAGACCTGTCTTTGATCATGTTTCCCTCGGGTTCCCGTCACTCGGCCGAACTAAAGGGCGGCGCCGCCGTCATCGCCAAGATGGCTCGGGTACCCCTGGTTCCCGCCGTTTATCAGGGGCCGCTGACCTTTAAGCGCCTCTTCTCACGACAACGGGTCACAGTGGCCTTTGGGAAACCAATTACCATTGATCGTAAATTAAAATTAGACGAATCCGGTCAAAAACAAATTGAGCAACAGATGCAGGCCGCCTTTGATAATTTGGATAAGGAAATTAACCCCAACTTTCACTACGTGGATGTCACTGGTGAAGAACAGGCCGCCAAGCAACAGAACAAGCTTAAATAAATACCACTAAAAAAATGGAGCCAGAGATTATATCTGGCTCCATTTTTGCATGACACAATCAATCTTTGTGTGCGGCATTTTGAAGTTGAATCATATCGTAATAGTACCCCGCTTGGGCCATCAACTCATCATTGGTCCCACGTTCCACAATCTGGCCCTGATGAAGGACCAAAATCTGGTCCGCATTTTGAATCGTTGATAACCGGTGTGCGATGGCAATCGTTGTCCGATTCTCTTGAATCTTGTTCAATCCAGTTTGAATCATCGTTTCCGTCTCGGTATCGACGTTGGCCGTCGCTTCATCCAAGATCAGAATCTTGGGATCGGTAACCACCGTTCGCGCAAAGGTAATTAGTTGCCGCTCACCGGCAGAATACTCCGTTCCCCGTTCGAGGACCGGTGTTGTATAGCCCTGTGGTAACCGTTCAATGAACTCATCCGCCTGGACGAACCGCGCCGCCTGTCGAACCTCCTCGTCCGAGATCGCCGTGTTGTACATCCGAATGTTGGTTTGAATATCGCCGTAAAAGAGTTGCGGCTCCTGGAGGACTAACCCCAGCTTCGAGCGGAGCTCTGCGGCCGGATAGTCCCGAATATCCCGATCATCCACCAAGACCTCACCGGATTGGAACTCATAGAACCGCATCAAGACATTAATCGTTGACGTCTTCCCCGAACCAGTTTGGCCCACTAGCGCCACCGTTTGTCCGGGTTCCACCACGAACGAAACATCCTTTAGGACCGGGTGCTCCTGATCATAGGCAAATGTGACGTGTCGGAACTCAACCTTCCCCCGGGTAATGGTGGCACCGGCAACCGGATGCTGCTGGGGAGCCAGCGTTTGGTCATCCACGATCCGTAAGACCCGTGAACCCGCAACCATCCCATTTTGGAAGTCACTCAAGCTATCCATCATGTTACTCATTGGGCTGTAAAAATTATTTAGGTACGTAATAAAGGCATAAATGACCCCGGCCGCCACAATTTCATGGAGCCCGCGAACCCCGAATAGGCCCAAGACCAGCGCTGTTCCCAACGCATAGAACAAATTAATCATGGGGCTTAACAGTAAAGTGTTCGTCTTAATCATGGCCTTACGAGTATCGTAATAGGACTGATTGGTCTTCTGAAACCGTTTGGATGTCCGATCCTCTTGCCGGAATTCCTGAATAACCGTAATCCCAGTGATGGCTTCAGCCAACTTGGTATTAAGTTGACTCAGCCGTTCCCGCATCCGACGATAAACCTTGGAACTGTAGTGTTGATAATACCAGATGGTCATGACCAGGAATGGCACCAAGATCAGCGTCCACAGTGCCACCTTAACGTCGGTCAGATACATCGCGATAAACGACGAGACCACCGCAAACAACGCCAGAATCAACGTGTTTAGCAGCGCCCAGAAGTTGGCAAACGTCATGGTGTCGTTCATTAGCCGAGAAAGAATCGACCCACCCGGCGTCTGGTCAAAATACCGCATGCCCTTGGCGTGCAGTTGACTGAACAACTTTCGCCGCACATTTTCCAACATATACTCGGCACCCATCGTACTCGAATAGTTTTGCCAGAATTGCATGATCGCTCGTACCAGCATGCCACCAAAATAGAAGCCCGCAAACATCCACATGATTTGAATCGTGGCGTTGCTAGTTCGCAAATAGCGGTCCATGTAGGTTTGTAACAACCATGGCAGGAATACATTGATCCCACTGATAGTGGCGGACAGGACGACCGACCAGATGAAAAACCATTTGTACGGGCCCGCGAAACCCATCAAGCGACGGATCACAGTCAGTTGTTCCTTGGTGGTCATACTCTTAGCCCACGCGGATTGATGAGATTTATCAGCCATTGGTGATCCCTCCCTTCGCTTGGGTCTCTAATTGTTGTTCGGTAAACATCTTTTGATACCAGCCCCCCTGGGCCATGAGTTCAGCGTGCGTCCCGCGTTCAGCCACGGCACCCTCGTCTAACACGAGAATCTCATCGGCATTCATCACGGAACTTAGTCGATGTGCCGAGATAATGGTTGTTTTGTTCGCCCGTTCGGTCTTCAAATTTTGTAAGATTTCTGCTTCTGTCTCAGCGTCTACCGCGGATAGCGCATCGTCTAAGATTAACAATTCGGGATCGATCAACAAGGCCCGTGCGATAGCTAGCCGTTGTCGTTGCCCACCGGACAGTGAAATTCCCTGCTCTCCAACTTGGGTTTCATATCCCGCCGGTAACTGGTCGATTTGACCCGCCAAGTCACTCTTGGCGGCTGCCGCCTCAACCGTTTTCTTACTGGCTTCCGGCCGAGCAAAACGAATATTTTCAAACACGGTGCTCGAAAACAGGAAACTTTCCTGGGGTACGTAACCGATGGCTGGTAGGTAGCTGTCTAGTGCATAGTCCTTGATGGAATGCCCACCAAAGGCAATTTCGCCATCGTATTGGTCAAACTCACGTAACAACAACTTCATAATCGTCGACTTGCCGGCACCCACTCGACCGACAATTCCTAGCGTGTGGCCAGCAGGCAAATTAAAATCGATTTGTTTGAGACTGGCCCCAGCATTCTCGGGATAATCGAAACGATTGATATGATAATCAATCGTCCCGGTCGGCCGAATCGTCAAACCATTCTTCCGGTCAATAATGTGGGTCTCCTGCTCCAAGAGCTCCATGACTCGGTCATAACTGGCATTACCCCGTTCCATGGTATTGAATAACATCCCCACAGCAAACATGGGCCAGATCATCATGGCCAAATAACTAATGAAGGAAACCAGGTTACCAATGGTGATCACGTGATGGGTGACAAACAAGCCCCCCAAGACAATTGTCGCCACATAAGAAATCGAGATGATTAGCGTAATGGCGGGATCGAACATGGAATCCAGTCGGTTCACCCGGCGATTAATCTTGATGGTTTCGTCAACCTGCTGGTCAAAGTCAGCCACATCGGCCTCACCCTGGCCCAAGGCCTTAATAACCTTGATGCCGCTAATACTTTCTTGAGCCTTGTTATTCAGGCGTGAAAAGGCCGCCTGAGAGGCACTGAAAGCCCGATGAATCCTTTGACCTAGGTAACGTGAAATAACCGCCAAGAATGGAAATGGAATAATAGCTAAAAGTGTCAACCGCCAGTCAATCAGGGTCATCATAGCAATCAGGGTCGTCCCACCGGTAATAATGGCGTCGGCAAACTGCAAAATACCCCCGCCAGCTACTCGTTGGATCGCCTCAAGGTCATTGGTGGCATGGGCCATCAGATCCCCCGTTCGATACTTTTGATAGAAAACCCGGTCCATCTTCATGAAGTGATTAAACAACCGATTACGGAGTAGCTGTTCCAGATGAGCCGCGCCACCCCAGATAGCATTACGCCACATGTACCGCGTGGCGTATTGGCCAATGGCTGCCAGAATAATCAGCCCAATGTCTAAGGCCAACTGTCGTCCCGACATTGTTTGACCATGAATCCCATCGACCAGATTCCCAATAATCCGTGGCGGGATAATCGCAATAATCGCGGTTAGTAAGAGGCCCACGATCCCAACGAGATACTGCCGCCACTCGAGACGGAAATACCACGCCAACTTGCGAAAAATACTCATGTCGATCCCTCCTTAAATTAGAATACGATTAAAAATATTACAGACTTAATAAGTTTACCCAACTTTCTGCAAAATGCAACTAAAAAAGCTCACCCTGTCTGAACTGACAGGGTGAGCCTCAGTATGTCGACGCTTACTTCTCGTGAGCGTTTTGTTTCATAGCCGTCATCATTTGATGAAGCTTACGTTGAGATGGTTTTTGACCCATCTGCAGCATCATTGCCCGCAGCTGGTCTTCGTTAATTGGTGGATTATCTTTTAAGTAATTTTGCATGTACTTACGGGCGCCAAAGAATCCGGCAAGCGCACTTGCAATCGCAACCACAATAATAATCAAAATCCAAATCCAAGGTGCAATATTAGCCAAAGCGTGTTCCTCCTCGCTTGAAGTCATTCATTTGTCAATTTTACACAAATACCGGGCAAAATAAAAGAGTGAATCTTCAAAAAAGACTCACTCAGCCAATTAATTATCGCGAAGTCCCTTGGCACGTTGTAGCTTTTGGACTTTTTTAGGGGTGACTTCGTTGCCATCCTTATCAAAAACCGCCATCGTTTCAATCTGACTCTTAAAGCTGGCCCGGAAGAGCTTTAGGTATTGTTGTCGAAGATCGGCCCGTTCCGCCGTTTCATCATCGGTTAATCCGGTCCCCTTCGCCTTGTGCGCCAGTTCGTTAATCCGAACCAGCAACGTGTCCATCGTGGTTTCAGCCATCAAATCCACTCCTCTGTCTCAAATTTATTATTTTCACTGATTTTTCACTAGCTCATATGATATCAGGGTTGATTCGTGAATTCAACCAATCTACCCGAACATCTGTTTGAAAAAGCCGTAACCCTATGCTACAATTGCTTTAAACCAAACTATGACTGACGAATGAGGTGGCAAAATAAGATGAGCAAAGCATCAGAAAGTAAACAACTCGCGGTTCTGCGCTTCATTTGGGAACGCGTTAACGAAAAAGGATACCCGCCAACGGTTCGTGAAATTGGCGAAGCCGTTTCACTGTCTTCAACGTCGACCGTTCACGGTCACATCGCTCGCTTGGAAAAGAAAGGGTTGCTGACGAAGGACCCGACCAAGCCCCGAGCACTCGAAGTCACCCCTGCCGGCCTGGACGAACTGGGCGTCCACGAAAAACAAACGCAAATTCCCGTCTTGGGAACAGTCACAGCTGGGGAACCCATTCTGGCCGTACAAGAGGCCACCGATTACTTTCCCATTCCACCTGAATTTGAACGTGACGACGACCAGTTGTTCATGCTAACCATTCGTGGCGAAAGCATGATTAACATTGGCATCTTGAACGGTGACCAAGTCATCGTTCGTCGCCAGCAATCCGCCGACAACGGCGACATCGTCATTGCCATGACGGAGGAAAACGAAGCAACTTGCAAGCGATTCTTTAAGGAAGCCGACCACTTCCGTTTACAACCTGAAAATGACACCATGGCACCAATTATTCTGAATCACGTCAGTGTCTTGGGTAAGGTCGTGGGTCTATTCCGCGACGACGTCCACTAACGACAAAAGAGCTGTTACCAATGAAGGTAACAGCTCTTTTTCTTCGTTCAGTCTTAGATAACCTTACCTTCGTAGTGACTTTCAGGTAAAGTCGAAAAATCATAGGTTGCGAGGTCCGCAGCATCCGTTAGGTGCGCATGGAGACTTTCAGCTAACATCAAGTTCAGAATCGTTTTCTTTTCATGTAGCAAGACAATCGGCTTTTTACTGTGGAAGGCATAACCAATTTCGAAGGCTGTCCCCGAGTCCACTTGATCGTCCACGAAGTCTGATAAAGCGACGACAACATCAGCCTTATCAATCTGCGAGACATCCATTTGGAAGGTTTGCGTTGCCCATTCTGGCGTTCCCATGGTTAAGCCAGGGATTTCGTCCAAACGAGGGCTAAAGACATGGCCAATTTTCGGGTTGGCAGCTAAGGCCTTTTCCACCCGTTCGATTCGTTCGATCTGTTCATCATCAAAAAATGGTCCTGCTAAATAGATATTGGTCACACTAATCTCCTCATTTCTCTGGTATACGAGTATTATACTGGAAACATTAACTTTTGGCGACTACTTTAACATTAATATTCGGTTATATTTCGCTTAGAGGGCCATAATTCCTTTTATATCTGAAATAATTCGACTTTATTCCAAAATATTTCTTGAACGCTCAGCAAACGAACCAACGTGTTATACTGGATTTAAATTGTGTTGTGGGAGGTTTACTATGTTTCTAGGTTTTGCAATTTTTGGGGCGATTATCGCCATCATCGCAGCCTTTTCGCTTATGACTGCCATTCAGCAACATGATTCCTGGATCGGGGCTACTCTACTATTAGTGGTTGCCGTCATTGGTACGGGCTTTTCTATTTGGAAGTTACCCTACTGGTCGAATAACGACTCAAAACCGACGACTTCGATGTCACAAAAGTCTTCAATGAGTTCCAGCGGTAGCCAAACCTTTGGGGCCTCATCCAGCTCGACCATGTCACGACCTGAAGCCGAAAAGCTTATTCGTCAACAACTTGGCAAGGCCTTGAAGTCGATCGGTACCATTACCTTCGACAGCGACAGCAAGACCTACGTCATCACCGTAACCAATAAGGACCTGATCAAGACCATCAAGGCCTTGGAAGAAGATCCGAGTCAGGCTAAGCGCGCTAAATGGCCACGGTTCACGGATAATTTCACGAAAACCAGTAAATCTATTCAAAAGTCGCTCGGCGATGGTTACACCCTAACCCTCGGCATCAAGAATGAATCACCGGTGTTGGTCTTCAAGGACGGGACCGTGACGAAGAACGAATTTGATTAATTATCTGCCCAAGCTAAAGGAGACTGCGATAAAAAATCGCAGTCTCCTTTTGATCAATCACTATTTATTAGTCCCTTGTTGCCGATACAACCGTTGTTCACCACGGCGTCCCGCTAAGTAATATTGAGCATGCTCCGTCCCAACCGGCAAACGCACGTCCTCGGCATCGTTGGGTAATTGTTCGTTGAAGAGTTCTTCATATTCATCAACGATAACCGCCGTCCGATGATCCAGCATTGCCGCAATCTTGGCCTCGGCAAATCCTTCGTGATAAGTGGGTTCAACGGTGCCACTGAAGAACTCTCCTTCGGCACCCGACCCATAACTGAAGAGCCCAATAGTCTCACCGCCTTGGAGTGGACCGTGGCGCAACAAGGACAAAAAGCTCAGATACAGGGAGCCAGTATACAGATTCCCGACATTGCGGTTGTCCTCCTGGCTCGCCTCAAAGTTAGCCGTTAGACTCACTTGCTGGTCGGCCGATGCACTGGGCAGAATTTGCTGCAATCCCTTCCGACCCATTTTGGTAAAAGGTAAATGAAAGACAAACGCCGCAAAGTCGGCAATGGTTTTACCGGTTTGATTCTGATAATCCCGCCAAACTTTTTCGAAAAACTTGAGGTAAACATTGGTCGAGTAACGGCCATCAACGAGGGCTTCGGTCCGATAGACCGGTCGCCAAAAGTCCATGACATCTTCGGTGTGATAACTGCTGACCTCATCCAGCGTTAGGATGCGTGGATCGGCCGTCACCAGCATGGCGATGGCCCCACCACCCTGGGTCACTTCACCGGCACTGTGCAAGCCATACCGGGCAATGTCCGCCCCGATGACCAACACCTTAGCTGCCGGATGAACTCGCACGAAGTCGGCCGCAATTTGTAATCCGGCCGTGGCCCCATAACAGGCCTGTTTGAGTTCAATCGCTCGCGTATTCGCGGGCAGTCCCAGCAAATGGGCCAGGTAGACTGCGCTGGCCTTAGAGTTGTCGACCCCCGATTCCGTACCAAAAAGCACCATGGCTATTTCCGACTTACTTGTATCAGTCAAAATCTGCTCAGCCGCGTTTGCGGCCATGGTGACCACGTCCTGGGTAGGTGGAATCACCGCCTGCTTCGTCTGACCAATACCAATGAGGTACTTGTTGGGATCATCCCCTCTGGCCACTGCCAGATCCGCTAATGGCAAATAGTGGTCGGGTGTGTAAAACCCGATCTGATCAATGCCGACCTTGACGCTCATTCACTGACGCCTCCTTGCGCCCAACCGGGCAAAATTCGTTATCATTAACTCTAGCATTAATGTCAAGTCCAAGGCAACCACCGACCAGTTGTATCTAGCAATCTTATGGTTTATGCAAAGAGTTTTCACCCTTTAAAATGGCAAATTGCTAATTACAATTTACCAGACTTCAAGTCCTTTAAAATCGCATTCAAATGCTGGCGTTCATCGTCACTCACGGCTGGATACTGCGGATTCAGGTCTTTCAGTCGTTTGACCAAGATGTTGGAGACGATCAACCGGGCAATCCCTTTGTCATCCGCCGGGATTAAATACCACGGATTTTTCTTGGTCGCGGTATTCTCTAACATTTGTTGATAGGCTGTTTGATAATCATTCCAAAATGCCCGTTCCTGCATGTCACTGGGCGAGAATTTCCAATTTTTACTGGGAATCTGAATCCGTCTTTCAAAGCGCCGAGTTTGTTCTTCCTTCGACAAGTGTAAGAAGAACTTGATCGTGACAAAGCCTTGGTGCCGCAAATATTTTTCGAAATGACGCAGATCGTGATAGCGCTTTTGGAAGAAAGCCTCATCCACGTCGGTCAAGTCGTTAACCCCTGGGAGATTTTGGTGGAGTAACATTTCCGGATGTACGCGACTAATTAAGACGTCCTCGTATTGTGAGCGATTGAAGACCCGAATTCCCCCGCGTTCTGGCAACGCTTCGTTAATGCGCCACAGAAAATCGTGATCCAGTTGAACCTGCGTCGGTTGTTTGAAACTGACCACACTGGTCCCCGAGGGGTTCAATCCGGTAAAGACGTGACGAATCAACCCATCCTTACCGGCGGTGTCCATCCCTTGCAGAATGATAATAACTCCGGTCTGCTTTTCGGAATACAATCGCCCCTGCAAGTCGGCCAATTTAACCCCGTTGGCTTGTAAGGCATTTTCGATAATCGCCTGTTCAGGAACGCGGCCAACCTGTGTGGCTAATTGACTCAGGTCGATATCCGTTTCACCCGTGTACCGGTAACTCGCTTCCGTACTCATACCAATCATCTCCTGTTATGCCATTACTGTAGCATGATCCATCCTACTTGAAAAGGCTTGCATTCTCCTGAATATTTCTGGCAAAAATTTCGCAATCACGGCAGTAGCTTGCTATACTGAAAGTGGTTCTACTGATGAAGTTCCATGAAAGGAAGTCGTGAGTCTATGAAAAAGGTCACTGCGTACTTTGTTCGTCACGGACAAACCATGCTCAACCACTATAATAAAATTCAAGGGTGGATTGACTCCCCCCTAACCGAAAAGGGTCGTGCGGACGCAAAACGGGCCGGCAAGCAGCTCAGCAACATTCCCTTCGCCGCTGCCTACAGTAGCGATTCTGGCCGGGCCATCGAAACGGCACGAATTGCCCTTCGCGAAAATCCTAATAATATGAATATTGTGAGTTATCAATACCCCGAGTTCCGCGAACAATGTCACGGCTACTTTGAGGGCAATGATGCCAATCAAATGTGGCAATTCGTCGGTGAACAAGTCAAGATGACTTCCGAGTCCGATGTCCTAGGGACCTACGGCTTGGAACGAGCACGAGACCTCATCCATCAGGCTGACCTGTATGGCGATGCCGAGGATAACGCTATGTTCTGGAAACGCTTGGACCGGGGCTTCGACAAGTTACGGGCCAATTCAAAGGATGGCGACCAGGTTCTGGTTGTCTCTCATGGCATGACGATTCGTTCCATTGTGGACCGCTACACGCCAGAACTTGATGAGGGTGTGGCCACAATCAATGGCAGTATTACCAAGTTGGAAATTACCGATGATGATATCCATGTCGTCTTCTTTAACAAGACCGATTTTCAATCCTAGGAGGTATTCTTATGAAAAATATCCATCGTTCAAAAGATAATCGCATCGTTGCTGGTGTTATCGGCGGCCTCGCCGAACACTACGATTGGAATGTTGGCGTCGCCCGACTCCTATTCGTTGTGCTCGCCATCACGCCGGTTGTTCCCGGCTTAATTGCCTACCTCATTTTGTGGATGATTATGGGCGATCCCGAATAGAACTGACTAAGCGTGCTGGTTAACACTGGCACGCTTTTCTACTGAACATAGTTGACTATGGAAGCGTTTTCATTTACACTTTAAGGTAGCAACTTGTTGAAAGCTAAACGATTGCCTTTGCATTGTTTAAAAATTCAAGGGGGTTTCTGTCATGGCAAATTCTGAAAAAACGTTACTGTTAGTCAAACCGGACGGGGTCGCTGAGGGACACATTGGCGATATCATCAGCCGTTTGGAACGTAAAAATTATCAGATTACCGCGCTCAAGGTGGTTAACGCGACTTCCGAGCAATTGAAGAAGCACTACATTGACCAAGTCGACAAACCATTTTTCCACGAAATTGAAACGTACATGCAAGAAGGTCCACTGGTGGCCATCATCGCCACTGGGACTGACATCGTCAAGGCGGTTCATAACCTAGCCGGCAAGACACGGCCAAACGATGCGCAACCAGGGACGATTCGGGGCGACTACGCCCACTCCTACCCTGACGGTGTTCTCCGTAACGTGGTCCACACGTCAGATAGCCGTGAAAACGCCCACCATGAAATTGCCATCTGGTTCCCTGAATTAGCAGTTGCCGCTCATGAAAAGAGTGCTGGGAAGAAATAAATTATTATTTGAATGACTTTAAACCGAAGTGTCCTCCTAGAGTTAAAGTGAAAACACTTTAATCCTAGGAGGTTTTTTATGCCTGAGGTATTAAAAAAACTTAAAATAAATACAATATTCAAATATCATAGAGTCCAAATTTCTATTTTTCATTTAGGCTATGTCAGGAGTATAGACGACAACCAGTTCCGAATTCAATTCCCATGAAATTCAGTGAAAGCACACCCCGTACAGTCTTCGTTATTAACGCTAACGAATCAAACTTGACCGAAAGTAGGCGTTTAGTCAATGAGTATTTTTTCATGGATACGAAAACAAATTTTCGATCCCGTCCGAGAAGTATCTAATGCTAATAATAGCCCTGAACATTCGTCGATCAACCGCCCCAAACATAATGATGCGCAGCCACACAATAACCAAACAAACGTACCAGACAAGCGATTAATGCCCCCCCTTGAGGAAGGATTGTTACCTGGCGAAGTTATTCTTTTGGATTGGGCTAACCATAAAAGCGAAACTGCCAGTATACCCGCCTACTTTAAATACGAATACGGACTCAATGCGGCCAAAGACAGGCATAACCTTATCAGACTGGGCTACCTAACAGTTGCCTCACCTTCTGAATCACTAAAATCTTTAAGAGTACCTGAACTTAAAGATATCCTTCGGGAGAACAACCAAAAAGTATCAGGAAAGAAACCTGACTTAATTCAGCGTATCACTGACAATATCGGCGAAAGTTCGTACTCTACTTCTTTTGTGAACCGGTCTCTCATATGTACGCCAACTGGTAACAGTCTTTTAGAAAAATACAGCTATTTAGTATGGGCACATAAAAATAATTCAAAAGACGGCATAATCAATGTAGCTAATGCTCTAACCACAACTAAGGAATCGCTGCTAGCGAAACATATTAATTCAACTCGAGTAGATAAAGCTACATTCACAGAAGATTACTTCTTCCGTCAAGGTCAGACTTTATCGGGGCTTTGGAGCCAAAAAAAATTAAACCAAGTTGAATCACTTGGTTTACGCGCCATACAGGAGGGTAATTGGTATCCCGTTATCTTTCACACTTTGGCTATGCTCTACAGAAAGCAGCAACGTCTCGAGGATGAAGCTAGAATCTTAGAAATCGGAATCGAGCGAACTAAGCGCAATCCTGGGGTTGCACGCAAGGACTTCACTAAAAGACTAGACCGTGTCAATGAACTTATCGCTTCATCCAAATCATAAATGCCCGCCCAATACTGCTGAAGGCATTAAAAGCTGCAAATACATAACTCCCAATAAGGAGGCAATATCATGAAACGTATTCTTACCATTGGTATTACCCTTTTAGCCAGCTTGTCCCTAGCTGCCTGCTCAAGTGACACATCAAGCTCATCCAAGACTTCTAGTAACTCTAGTAGCAAGAAAGAGATTGGTGTGACGTTATCTCAATATAATTCAGTCAAGCTTGGCGACAATGGAACCACCAAAAAACAAGTTAAAAAGATGTTTGGTAAGGCAACCATCGAGACTGAGACCGAAGTACCCGGGGCCACTAAGAAAGCAACCCAATACTCTTGGAACAAAGTCGCGTCTTCTTTGAAGGGTGCTACGGTTAACGTCGACTTTATTGATGGTGTCGCTGTCGGAAAAGGTTACGTCTCAGCTTCAATCAGTCACAAGATAAGCGATGCAAAATATAAGGCCGTTCAAACTGGCACTACCGTTAAGGATGTAAAAAAGCAGCTTGGAACACCCGAAGGCGAATCTATTTCTAAGATAGGTTCAATGAACGCCCAAGATCTCTCTTACGTTCAAGGAACAAAATCTGTTTCTTTCTCCTTTATGAATGACAAACTAGTAACAAAATCTAAAACCGATTTAAGTGAATCTAATTAATTCTGTACTCGTTTTTAATTCGTAAAATAAATGAACGCCGGTACACCACTGATGCTAGACCATAGGTATTTAATTATGAAAATAAAAAAGCGCATCCCCCTACCCGCCAAGACAGTGGAGATGCGCATCATATAAGATCCAAAGGATTAGTGAACCCTTTTTACATATTCAATATTAACTTAAAGGAGGTGTTGCCACAACCTTAATCCACAATTCTACCCGCCTAGGTGAATTAAAATAATGTATACGCTCATTTGATGCAAGAAGACCAGCAACAAGAGGAGGCTTTGACTCTGAAAGCACTCGAAAACATCAACTAAAAAGTGCATTTGGTGCACTCGTCAGATCGCATGGTACTAAAGGGATTACGATTGATTTCAGTACCTAAATGGTGCACTTTATTTTTTCGAAAAAAGCAAATTCGGTGCACTTTTTGTAAAAGTGCACCGAAAAGTGCACCAAGTTCTCGTTTTATCTCGTTCTAATCCGCCTTAAGACAAACAAAAACGCCGTAAATCCAACGGTTAGCGGCGTCTTACAGCGATATGAATAACTACTTGAAGGAGAGTACAGGATTTGAACCTGCGCGCCGGTATTAGCCGGTTCGACGGATTTCGAGTCCGTTGCATTACCACTCTGCCAACTCTCCAAGTAACTACTAATATATTTTACCAATAATGAGTATAAATGCAAGCTTTGTTTAAAACCTCACTCCTCATCACTAATCATCAATCTGGCCAAATCCTCCCACACAGCGTATACTCTATCAGAGTTTCTTCACGACTTCACTGAATAAAAAAAATTCATGTGAGCGTTCTGAATTGCTGCCACATTTACATAAGACACTAAATCGACCTTTATTTTCTTAGGCCAACCATATTAGGAGGAAACAATTTTGCCAGATTCAAAGCGACGGTGGTTCCTGATCGGCATGATGCTCATTGCCGCCAATCTCCGACTACCCATCACCATTATTCCACCCCTGTTACCCGCTATTGAGCACGACCTCGGGCTGCCCAGCAGTATGGCCGGCTTAATCACATCCATCCCGCTGGTCACCTTTGCCATTTGCTCGCCCATCATCGTGAAAATTGCTCAACGCTGGGGCAACGAGCTCACGGTATTCGTGCTCTTTACACTTCTGGTCATCGGTTCCTACGTGCGGATTATTCCCACGACACTGGCCCTATTTCTGGGAACCTTCCTCGTCGGTATCGGCATCGACAGCGGAAACGTCCTGGTCCCCGCTCTCATCAAGGACCACCTACCCACGCAATTACGACTAGGCATGAGCCTGTACACCCTGTCCATGTTACTCGTCGGGGCCATCGGAACCGCCGTCGCCGGCCTGCTTATCTCACATACATCGTTTGCCGTGACCCAAGGCCTACTGGCCACCATCGGCATCATTGCCTTAGTGGCCTGGATACCCAACTTACGAGCCAACCAACGAGATACTGCTCCCGGTCATCCGCTCGAACGGCCGCACTATCACAGTGTATGGACGCAACGTCAGGGTTGGCGAATCACCTTGTTCTTCGGGTTACAGTCGTTAGTTTACTACGCCATCATCACCTGGTTGCCCGCAATTCTCACCACTCACGGGGTCTCAACTATCGCGGCCAGTAATCTACTCACGTTACTCCAACTCAGTGGCCTGCCCTTATCCTTCATGGTGCCATTATTGTATGGCCGGCGCCACGGCGTGACCATTCTCCTCAGCGTCATGAGCCTGGGTTACGTGGTCGCCCCATTATCCCTCTTGATTCCCACCCAATCACTGGTCCTGTTGACCATCACCGCGTTAATCATTGGCTTCGGTTCCGGTGCTGCCTTCAACCTGGCTATTCTCTTCTTTACAGAAAAGACGACCAACCCCTACCAAACGGCGGCGGTATCCGGGATGGCCCAATCGGCCGGTTATCTTTTGGCCGCATTTGGTCCACTAGTCTTTGGCTTCATTCATGGCTTCACTCAATCATGGGTGCTGGTCCTCGGGATCATGGCCGCCTGCGCCGTCGCTCTAACCGCTACTGGTGTGCTGATTCAACGGCACGGGTCAATTGTCGAATAATCTAAGGTTCAAAATAAACCGTCAGGACTGCGAGGCAGTAACTGACGGTTTTTCGTTAAAGAAAAACGACGGCTTCTCATTACTGAAAAACCGCCGCCTAATTATTTTTAGTAATCCATTAAAGTAAAGATATCGTAGCCCTTAAGCTTGTCGCGACCGTGCAGGTCAGCCAATTCGATTAGAAAGGCCGTCCCAACCACGATACCACCAAGGTCCTCGACCAATTGGATCGTGGCCTGAATGGTCCCACCGGTAGCCAGAAGGTCGTCGGTAACCAAAACGCGTTGGCCTGGCTTGATGGCGTCCTTATGCATGTACAAGGCAGATTGACCGTATTCAAGGTCATAGGTTGCCTTGACCGTTTCGCGAGGCAACTTCCCTTGTTTACGGGCAGGAGCAAACCCGATGCCCATTTCGTACGCCACTGGACAACCAACGATGAAGCCCCGGGCTTCAGGACCCACGACCATTTCAACGCCCTTATCCTTCGCATAGGCGACAATTTCATCAGTAGCGGCATGAAAGGCCTTGCCATCTGCCATCAGTGGGGAAATGTCCCGGAACATGATGCCCTTTTCGGGATAATCCGGAACGCTTGCAATATACTTCGTAAAATCAGTTGCCATAAGAATGTGTAGCTCCTTTATTTTAGTTCAATGGGGCACGGAGACGCTGCAGTAAGTCAGCGCTTGAACAGAGTAATAGATCTTTTTCAGTTTGCATCTGTTGTTGCCGAAGCTGGTAACTTGGCGCGGTGGCCAAATCATGGTGTTCTGGATGGACGACACCATTCATCACCCCATGATCAATGGTCACGAAACCACATTCAAAGAAGACCTGAATCATAAATACCAACTGGGTTCGCGGAATCTGCAAAAATTTAACGAGTTCCGCCAATTGATGCCCCACATCAACCTGTTGATGTGATTCAACGAACTTAAATAGTTTAGCATATTGTTCGCGTGTTGGCATCCCTAATCGCTCAAGACTTTCCTTTTTATAAAGATACGCCGTCACATGTTGCGGTTGTAGCTGGCTGAGAACCTGTTCCAGGTCCGTCGTTGCATCTGGACAATCCACGAGAAATAACTCCCCACCAGTTGGTTCGGTCACCTGACTACCATCGAACAAAACGGCCTGAGCGTCCGCTGGTAACTGTTTGAGTAACTGCCGATAGATATTCCGGTGGAAGAACACGTAGATCCCTGACGCCTGAAATAAGCCCGCTGAGAGCTGCTTGGTTCGGGCATCGACAACCGGTGGCGTGGTAACCTTCAGGTCCTTGACCATCAACTGCAGCGAATGTCGGCCTTGCCAGACATTGTCTTCGATGGCCCCGACCACGGCCGTTTGACTATCGACCGCGCTGAGGGCCGCCACAGCCGATCCAGCACCAAACTGAATGGCATTGAGTTGGTGCGTCCCCTCCTGTAGCTGGAACTTCAGGTGGGACTGGTCCTTACCAATCGCCTTAGGTTGAGTAACCGCCGCCGTTTCAAAGGCAAAGAGTGGTTGGTCATTATCCGTGCCAAATGGGGCTAATTTAGCCAATTCTTGGTACAGCCGCGGCGTCACCTGGTCCACCTTCAACGTGGCCGCCACCGCTAATTCGCTGGGGCCACTCTCGGTCAACTTCTGGGCGACTGCCTCTTCAGCTAAGACATCCGCCAAAGCCCCTAATTGGTCCTCTGGCACCGTTAACCCAACAGCCATGTGATGACCGCCAAAAGCCGTCATAAGGTCACGGTGACCATCTAGGGCCATAAAGAGGTTAAATGCCGGGACACTCCGACCGGAACCTTTGGCGCGCCCTTCATCATTCACATTCAAAACCAGTGTCGGTTTACCGGTCGCCTCAACAACCTTACTGGCCACAATCCCTAGCACCCCTTCATGCCAATCATGGCCACTGATCACGAGAGCTGGCCGTTGTTGATGATCGGCATCCTGAGCCTGTTCAAGGGCACTGGTACTGATCGACTTGACCAGATCTTGCCGTTGCCGATTCTTCTGCTCGGTCGTCGACGCCAGCTCCTCAGCCTGGGTATCGTCTAGCGTCGTCAATAACTCAACCGCTGGACTGGCATCGTCTAAGCGACCGAGTGCATTCAGTCGTGGTGCGATGCCGAACCCAATCGATTGTTCGGTCAACTCTGCCGGATTCAGGCCGGCCCCCTTCATCAGTGCCTGTAGGCCTGGCCGCTCGTCTTGTTGCAGGAGTTGCAGGCCAAAATGAACCAGCACCCGATTCTCATCAACGAGTGGGACCAAATCGGCCACGGTGCCAATGGCAGCTAAATCAAGAACATCTTGGGGAATTTCTTCCCGGATGGTCTGAGCAACCTTGAAGGCTACCCCAGCACCGGAAAGCCCACCGAAGGGATATTCGGCACCTGGATAACGGGGATGGATAATCGCATAGGCTGCCGGTAATTCAGCGGGCAACTCATGGTGATCGGTCACGACGACATCCACGCCGGCCTCATTAGCCGCCGCAATGGCCTCGTTACCGGCAACGCCATTATCCACGGTAACAAATAGTTGCGTCCCCGCTTCGATTAACCGCTTAAAGGCCGCCGTATTCGGACCATAGCCATCGGTGAATCGATTAGGAATATAATAATTCACCTTGGCGCCCATCTCATTTAACGTTTCGTAAAGAATGGCCGTGCTGGTGACGCCATCGGCATCATAGTCGCCATAGATCGTGATCTGTTGGTCACTCCCAATCGCCTGTTCAATGCGTTCGATTCCCTTTTGCATATCATGCAACAAGTTGGGGTCGTGTAATTGTTCTGGCCCTGGATTCAGGAATTCATGCGCGGCAGATTGTGATTGATAGCCGCGATTCCACAGGATCTGGGCTACCAATGGCGAAATACTTTCTGCCGTTGCTAACTCTTGAGCTGCGGAACTCGGTTGGTCGACGTTCTTAATTTGCCAACGGTACTGTGGCATAATCACCAGCAAAACATCCTTTCTAACTTGAAAGAGTGGTGCTCACCACACCACTCCACGTTCATTTCCTATTTAGCTGCTAACTGGTCCTTTAGACTCGCAATTTCACTTTGTAAGGCTTCAATTTGCTTAGTTTGTTGACCATTGGCCTGTTTGCTTGAAGAATTTTGTAGCCGCATCTTAAGCCGGTCATTCTCATCTGTCAGGCTGGCAATTTTGGCATCAGTCGTTTTTTCCAAATTTTTATAGGCGCGGTTCCGCTGCACGTTTGTGATGGCAGAAAAGAGTAAGACCAGAACTGCACCAATCAGGATTGAAACCAATAACAATAAGATTAATGGCCAGTGAACGGTCGTAAAACCGAATGAGACCGGAACACTTTCGACGTTAAGAATGGCAAAAATTGCCACAACAATAATTAACAAAATGGTGACCACGATCCGCCATTGATTTTTCATGATTTAGCCTCCTGGGCTGGTACCTTCTGAAATGGAACGGTCACCTCATCAAAATCCTTCACAACTCGCGTATTCCTGAAGACATCTCGCGCCTGCTGTTGAAGTTCGACCGCCATCTTGCCGGTATAACGAGCCGAAATGTGGTTCAATAGGAGCATCTTCACATGCATCCGCTTAGCCAATTCGGCTGCCTGAATATTTGTCGAGTGGTAATAGGAATGTGCCAACTTGCTTTCACCCTTGGCAAACGTACTCTCATGGACCAGCACGTCGGCATCCTTTACCAACCGTTCGGCGTTCGGCGTCTGCCGGGTATCCCCTAAGATCGCCACGATACGACCTGGTTGAGCAGGTCCCAGGTAATCTCGACCATTGACCTGACGGCCATCCGGTAACGTCACCGTCTTGCCAGCCTTCAAGTCTCCATAGATTGGACCGGACGGAATCTGATCAGCTCGTAGCCGGTCAACCTGCAGCTCACCCGGATGGTCCTTCTCAACAATCCGGTAGCCAAAACATTCGATCCGGTGGTCTAGATGTTGCGCATAGACCCGGAACTTCTGGTCTTCAAAAATCATCCCATCGGAACTCAATTCTTGATAATGAATCTTATAGGAGAGTTTCGTCTCGGACACCCGTAGACTAACCTCCACAAAGTTACGAATTCCTTTTGGTCCGTAAATCGTCAAAGGTTCATTGCCGCCCTGGAAGGAACGACTACTTAACAACCCGGGCAACCCAAAAATATGGTCACCATGTAAGTGGGTAATAAAAATTTTATCAATCTTTCGTGGTTTTAATGTGGTCCGTAAGATTTGATGTTGCGTGGCTTCACCAACGTCAAACAGCCAAACCGAGTTACGCTCATCAAGCAAACGTAACGCCGTACTGGTCACATTGCGAAACTTTCCGGGAGAGCCAGCGCCCGTCCCTAAAAATTCAATTTCCATATTTTTTTCGATCCTATTCTATAATTAAAGTCCGTTCACTATTTTAGGGGATTTCTGCGTAAAGCGCAACTTTTCCCCCATTTGCTTCCCTTGGCAGAAATATCATTAGGGTTCCACGAAAAAATTAGGTATACTTGACCTAGAAACAAGTTAAATTCGGGGGAGTTCCACTATGCAACTAACCGACTTCAATCTCTCAACCATCGACCTACATCCCAGCTTGAAGCTATTCTGGGAGCATGCGGGTCAACAATTGCCGATTACGGATCTGCAGGCACAACCCGGGCAACTCCGGCTCATGACTGAAGGCACATCGCCACTAACGCTCGACCAGTTCCGAGCACGAGTCCAGCAGGTTTCTGGCCATGCCAACTTGTTCATTGCCGGAAACCCACCGCAACGCCTCTATGGCTATCGTTTGGTCCCCCATCAAATTTTGTTTGGCTGAAAGGAGTATATTTTCATGCGTTTTACAAAAGTAATGGTTCTCGCAGGAATTAGTCTTCTGACCTTAGGCCTGACCGCCTGTGGAGATAACGCCGCTAAGAGTACCGCTAGCTTCAAAAACAGTAGTAGCAAGACCAGCAGTAGCTACCAGGCGCCGGAACCGGACGCGGCGGTCACCGCCTCCTCGTCTAAGAAGGAAGCCCAGACTTACAAGCCTAAGGCCGCCGCAATCAAGGGGGCCAAGTATGTGAAGTCTGGTAACCTGAAGAAGACCGGCCAATATACCTTCGATAAGGTTGGCACCCGTCTGCAACTGACGAGTGTCAGTCATCCCAAGACCACGATTAAGAGCGGGCAACTGACCTACAAGGTGACCACGGTGCGGTTAATCAAAAACACCGCGGAAACGGCCGCTGCTAAGCGTATGGCTGCCTCTGCCTTGAACCTAGCCACGATCAAGAGTCCTTATTACACGATTCAACTCAAGTTTACCATTTCTAATCGCGGAAAACAGGCCGTGACTACCGATGGCATCAAGACCATTCGGCTGACGGGTGACCATGATCTAAATGCCGCCGGCCAACTTAGCGATGCCAGTGCGGGTAAAACCATTCCGGCCGAGGGCAAATTAAATACCTTTGCCACGGGACTCGCCAATGAGAAGACTAAACCAACGTTTAAGAGCGTCAAAGTCGCCTTTGCCGCTGCTTTTGACAGCAAGCATCAACGAGTCGTCGACCCAACCGGCTGGCTAAAATTAACCCTTTAAACACAAAACGACGATGACCGCGGTCATCGTCGTTTTTTTTAGTTAGGCTAAATATTCAAAAACAAAATCGTCGATTTGAACGGAATCTCCGGTCTTGGCACCCTGCTTACGCAAACCGTCGTCGACTCCCAGTCCCCGCATTTGCCGGGCAAACCGCAGGAGGCTTTCATCGTGATTGATATCCGTCATCTTAAACAGCTTCTCTAGCTTTTCACCACCAAGAATCCAGGTCCCATCCTTATCACGATCAATCGTGAACGCTGGGGCTTCCTTAAATTCATAGGAGGCTTCGGTCGAAACTTCTTCTTGCTTGACTGGAAACTTCGGTGTCGCGGCCAACACCTCAGCCGTCCGTTGCATCAATGGCGTTAACCCATCATGCGTCAAAGCTGAAATGGCAAAGATTTCAGGCTCTTCGGCTAATAGCTCATCTTGTTTCAGGTCTTCCTTGAACTTGGCCAAGTTATCTGCTGAATCCGGCATGTCCATCTTGTTGGCAACCACAATCTGTGGCCGCTTCAAGATATCTGGATCATAGGTTGCCAGCTCATGGTTAATCTTTTCGAAGTCATCGTACGGGTCTCGTCCTTCAACCCCACTCATATCGATCAAATGTAAGATAACTCGCGTCCGTTCAACGTGCCGTAAGAACTGAAAACCCAGTCCGACACCGGTTGCGGCACCTTCGATCAACCCTGGTAAGTCAGCCATGACGAAGTCTTGACCATCGGGTAAGCGGACCATCCCCAGGTTAGGCACCAGGGTGGTAAAGTGATATTCCGCAATCTTAGGCTTAGCACTCGTCACCGTCGACAGGAGCGTGGACTTCCCAACAGAAGGAAAGCCTACCAGGCCAACATCGGCTAGGACTTTTAATTCTAGGCGAATTTCCTTTTCTTCACCAGGTTCACCATTCTCGGCAATCTCGGGAGCGGGATTCTTTGGGGATGCAAAATGGATATTACCCCGACCGCCACGGCCACCATGCGCCACGACTACGGAATCGCCGTTGTCTACCAGGTCACCAATAACCTGACCACTCTCGTCATCCATCACGGTCGTACCCTGAGGCACCTTGATAATGGTGTCGTCGGCACCCCGACCCGTCATCGACTTGATGGCCCCATTGCCACCACTCTTAGCCTTAAACTTACGCTGGTAACGGAAGTCCATCAGGGTCCGCAAACCTTCGTCAACGACGAAGACAATGTCCCCTCCACGGCCGCCGTCACCGCCGGCTGGGCCACCATTCGGCACGAATTTTTCACGCCGGAAGGCAACCATTCCGTTGCCACCGTTTCCGGCCTTCACATTAATTTTCACTTGGTCTACAAACATATTAATTTTCCTCGATTTCTAAGACGGTCATCCCCGTCTTCGCGCTGAGACTCCTGTTTGACAGTATACCGGCAAAGTCCCGGCACGTCAAAGGTTCGTTGGCGTCCGGGGACTCTTAACTTCCGCCGGATCGGCCTGAAGACTCAGACGAATGGTTTGCGCCACCGTCTTACTGATTCCTAAGGCCTGAAGGTCATCCAGACTGGCGTCACTAATTTTCTTCATCGAACCGAATTTCTTTAACAGCTTATTTCGTGTCTTGGGTCCCACACCGGGAATCCGGTCAAGGCGCGATCCTAGGGAATGCTTCGAGTGGACCTGGCGATGGAAGGTGATGGCAAAACGGTGAACTTCATCTTGGACTCGCTGTACCAGGTAGAAGCCCTGACTCTTAGGGTCCAAATGAATATGATGATCATCTTCCCCAAATAACAGATCCGCGGTCTTGTGATGATCGTTTTTCACCATCCCGGCTACCGGAATGTGCAGGTCCAATTCGTTTTCTAGGACATCCTTGACGGCATTCATTTGAATGTCGCCCCCATCCATCAAAATCAGGTCGGGCATCGCCGCATGCTCCTTTAAGAGCCGAGTATAGCGCCGGCGAATAACTTCAATGGTACTGGCCGTTTCATCGGCGTGATCGACCGTCCGTAATTTATATTTACGATAAAGCTTCTTATTGGGTTGACCGTCAACGAACACCACCATTGCAGAAACTAGGTCCGCCCCCTGAATGTGGGAGTGGTCAAACGCTTCGATTTTGTGGCCGGGCTTAATCCCCAGGGCATCGGTGATCTCTTTCATTGCCCCGGTCGTCTTGCTTTCATCCAGTTCAAGTAACCGGAACTTTTCTTCCAGGACTAGGCGCGCATTCTTACCAGCCATTTCCAACAGATCCCGTTTAGTCCCCCGCTTGGGCGTCCGTACGGGGACATGGAGTAGTTCCTCAATAACCTCACCATCAATGCTGGCGGGAACTAAGATTTCTCGCGGCAGCACCGTATTCTTCCGTTGATAGAACTGCACGATGAAGCTGGCAATTTCTTCCTCCGCGGTATTCACGATTGGAAAGAGCCGCTTTTCACGCTTCATCAATCGCGCTTGGCGAATGAAGAAGACCTGAATGGACAACCAGCCCTTGTCCAGATAGAAATTAAAAATATCTCGTGGCGTGCTATCATTTGAAATAATTTTTTGCTTTTCAACGGTCGCTTCGATGTAGCGAATCTGATCTCGCAAATCGGCTGCCCGCTCGAATTCCATCGTTGCTGCTGCCTGCTCCATCCGGGTCGTCAATTCCTTCTCCGCGTGACCAACGTTGCCATTCAAAAATGACTTAATTTTAGTGATTTGCCGCTCATAATCCTTCTCTGGCACCTCTTTAAAACAGGCACCCAAACACTGTCCCATATGATAATACAGGCAGGGCCGACCTTGAAAACCGGTGCACCGCCGCAACGGGTAAACCTTCTGAATAAAATGAATGGTTTCCTCGGCAGCGTATACGTTGGGATATGGTCCAAAGTAATAGGCCCCATCCTTACGAATATCACTCACCAACAAAATTTGCGGGTCCCGTTCCTTGGTAATCTTAATGTAGGGGTAACCCGTCCCTCGCTTTAACTTGATATTAAAGTAGGGTTGATGTTTCTGGATCAACGTAATTTCAAGCAAGAAGGCTTCCTTGTCCGTCGACGTGATAATCGTTTCAAAATCAACGATCTCACTCACCAGTTGGGCCGTCTTTCCGGTATGGCTACTCTTGAAATAGGACCGCACGCGGTTCTTCAGGTTCTTCGCCTTACCCACATAAATGATCTGACTATTGATATTTTTCATCAGGTAACACCCGGGTAGTCCCGGTAACAACGCCAATTTATGTTCTAAATATTCCGATGCCACGGACAATCCCTCCTGTTCAAATCGTTAATTAGCCTATAAAGTATAGGCCGAATGCGTGTTTGGCGCAAGCAATTCACTCCCAACCGTCGAGTCTTGACTCATCCATGACAAATCGCAAAAATTCTGCTATGATTACTGGAAATGGCAAGGAGGTGGCTGAATTGGCTTTAAAGGTTAAACGACAAGACGACCTGGATTCCATGTTCGGTAAATTTGCCGAAATGGACCCCACCGATGTTAAGCGTGACAAGTTTCTCAAGCGCGATGATGCTCACAAGGACAACAAACGTTCCAAAGGCCTCATCGACGACGATAAATCAAGGCACGCATCCAAAAAAAATGACTAAAAAACCTTGGCGTTTAAGCGCCAAGGTTTTTTGTTTGCCTTAATGATTAGGTTGATAACCGTCTGGATAACGGGCGTTTAACCGCTTGATATTATCCTGAGCGATTTCATCGAAGTCGATGTCGGCCCACTGAGCAATTTGGCTCAGGTACCAGAGCACGTCGCCCATTTCTTTGACGATCGCCTCATGATCCAAGTCCTGACCATGGAACGTGTAGCGCTTAACGAGGTCAACAACCTGACCCGTTTCACCAGCCAGCCCCAAAGCACAGTTGGTTAAAACCTGTTCATTCCCGTATAAGGTCCGGTTTGCGGCCTTTTGATAGTCATTGAATTCCACTGTTATTGCCCCCCAAACGCTTGTTGTTCAATCCAATCCCAAACCTGGTCATTCCCAATCTTCTTGGGTGCTGAGAAGACCACGATATTATCCGTATTGGGTAAGTCCATCGTCTTTTTAATCTGACTCATGGTTTGGTTCCATTTGCCCCGGGCAACCTTATCACCCTTCGTGGCAACGATCAACGTTGGCAAATCATAGTAAGCCAACCACTGATACATTTGAACATCGGCTTCGGTGGGAGCATGCCGAGCATCGACCAGTGAAACAACCCCACGCAGCTGCTCACGCTGTGTTAAATAGGTTTCGATCATCTGGCCCCACTTCTCTCGTTCGGCCTTAGACACCTTCGCATAGCCATATCCAGGAACATCCACAAAGTATAACTGATCCTCCACATTATAGAAGTTCAACGTCTGTGTTTTCCCTGGTTGACTGGACGTCCGGGCATAGGAATGCCGATTGATTAAAACGTTGGTCAAGGACGACTTGCCAACGTTTGACCGCCCAACAAAGGCAATCTCTGGGTACCCTGTCGTTGGGTACTGCGCGGGATCAACCGCACTCATCACTAATTCAACATGATTGACTTCCATTCGTTCGTGTCATCCTCTCCAAAATATCTTTCATCATTCTAACACAGAAAAACCGAAAATCCGGGAGCCTTTTTTTAACGATGAGGGCAAAGCCCCTCGCAACAAGCTTTCACCCCACAAAAAAAGATCGGCGTATGCCGATCTTTTTAGTCACAACTCGTCAACTTTATTATGAAGCCTTTTGGTCCTTCAAGACCAACTCAGGTTCCTCATGATCAGTGACGGTCTTGGCGGTGACAATCACCTTATCCACATCGTCACGACTTGGCAAGTCGAACATGATGTCACGCATAACATCTTCAATGATCGACCGTAAACCACGAGCTCCGGTGTTCCGCGCAATCGCCAACTTGGCCATTTCACGCAAAGCATCAGGCTGGAACTGCAGACCAACACCATCCAGCGACAGCAACTTCACGTACTGCTTAACCAGGGCGTTCTTAGGTTCAGTTAAAATGCGAACCAGGTCGTTTTCATCCAGCTTTTCCAGAGCAGTCAAGATCGGCAACCGACCAATAAATTCTGGAATCAAACCAAATTGCAAGAGGTCTTCTGGAATGATGTGTTGCATTAGGCTATCACCGGATGCCAGCACATCTTGTTCCTTGGAATCAGCACCAAATCCAATGGTCTGGTCACCCAGGCGACGCTTGACGATGCTGTCGATACCGTCAAAGGCCCCACCAACGATAAATAAAATGTTGGTTGTGTCAATTTGAATGAATTCTTGTTGGGGATGCTTACGACCACCCTGCGGCGGCACGTTGGCAATCGTTCCTTCCAAGATCTTCAACAAGGCTTGTTGAACCCCTTCACCAGAAACGTCACGAGTAATCGAAACGTTTTCGGCCTTCTTGGCAATCTTATCGATTTCGTCGATGTAAATAATGCCCTTTTCGGCGCGATCAACATCGTAATCCGCATTTTGCAGCAGCTTCAAGAGGATATTTTCAACGTCTTCACCGACATAACCCGCCTCAGTCAAGGTCGTGGCATCCGCAATGGCAAATGGAACGTTCAAGATCTTAGCGAGGCTTTGGGCCAGGTAAGTCTTCCCAGAACCAGTGGGCCCGATCACAGCAATGTTACTTTTCTGTAATTCAGGACCATCCTCGGCGTCCGCCTTAGCCATTTCGTTAACTCGCTTGTAGTGATTGTAAACCGCCACAGAGAGCGTCCGCTTGGCTTCAGTTTGGCCAATGACGTAGTCATCTAACGTGTTGACGATGTCAGCAGGCGTTGGAACTTCCAAGTCCTCCTGTGCATTGTCTTGGTTAAACTCTTCATCGATGATTTCTTTACAGAGGTCAATACATTCATTACAGATGTAAACACCCGGGCCAGCAACAATTTTCTGAACTTGGTCTTGTGTTTTACCACAGAACGAGCAGGTCACTGTGCCATCAGTTTCGGTGTTTTCAAACAATAAACTCACCCTTTCTCATTCGGCTAAGAATCGGCTTAGTTTGCCTATAATCTAGTCAGTAAGCGCGACAAACTAACCGATTTCCCTGTCAATCGTGTACTATACCACAACTGACGCTTTTAGAAAATCAATTGGCCTCGTTGACTATTTGTCTAGGCTAGTCAAAAAGAAAACCGGGATAACTGACTGTCATCCCGGTTCCAAATGCATTCGACTTGAAATTAATCCTTATCGTCAGCATCCTTCTTCTTGTCTTGCTTAGCAGAATCGGCAATCAAGTCGACAGCATGCTTAACCGTGATGTCATGCTTCAACATATCGTCTGAAAGGGCACTGCGAACAGCGCTTTCTTCCATACCATATTGGCTAGCCAAGTCCTTGATTTCTGCGTTGATTTCGTCTTCCGTTGGTTCAATCTTTTCAGCTTCAACAACGGCTTCCAGAACCATGTTCGTCTTAACGCGCTTTTCGGCACCGTCGGCGAATTGCTTCCGCAGGTCATCTTGAGTAGTCCCAGTCAATTGGTAGTACATCTTTGGTTCAATCCCTTGTTGTTGCATGTTAGCAAGGTATTGTTCTACTTGACGGTTGATGTCGGCTTCGATCATGGTTGCAGGAATTTCGCCAATTTCAGCGTTGTCAGTGGCTTCGCTAACGGCTTCATCTTCGATGGCCTCACGAGAACCGGAAACCTTTTCTTCCTTCAAGCGATCTTTAGTCTTGGCCTTTAATTCGTCTAAGCTGTCAACTTCTTCGTCAACGTCTTTGGCAAATTCATCGTCCAATTCTGGTAATTGCTTTTCCTTAACTTCGTGAATCGTAACCTTGAAGGTTGCTTCCTTTTCACGTAAGTCTTCGGCTTGGTAATCCTTAGGGAAGGTTACCTTAACTTCAACATCTTCGCCAGCCTTGTGACCAACTAATTGGTCTTCAAAACCAGGGATGAAGGAGTTAGAACCTAATTCGAGTGAGTAGTTGTCAGCTTGGCCACCTTCAAATGGCTTACCGTCAACGTACCCTTCGAAGTCGATAACGACCGTATCGCCCTTAGCTGCTGGTTCGTCTTCCTTAAGAACCAATTCAGCTTGTTGTTGACGTTGCTTTTCTAATTCAGCGTCAATATCTTTTTGGTATACGCGGGTGTTTTGCTTAGTAACGCTCAAGCCTTTGTATTCACCAAGCTTAACTTCTGGTTCAACCGTGACAACGGCCTTCAATACCCAAGGCTTGCCCTTGTCCATTGAGGAAACGTCAACTTGTGGTTGATCAACTGGCTTGATGTTGGTTTCTTTAATTGCTTCATCATAAGCATCTGGTAAAACAATGTTCAAAGCATCTTCGTACAATGCTTCTTCGCCGTACATCTGGTTAAAGACTTGGCGAGGTACCCGGCCCTTACGGAAACCTGGTACAGATAAGTTCTTTTTAGTCCGTTGGAAGGCTTTGTCTAAACCTTCACTGATTTGTTCAGGGGCGATTTCAAAGGTCAATTCGCCTTTGTTGCCTTCCTGTTTTTCCCACTTTGCAGTCATTGTTTTCCCTCCGAAATGAAAGATATTACTATTTACAATTCTAGCAATTGCATACTGTATTAGTGTACCTTATACGGCCAAAATTGTAAAATGATTTTTGCTTAAACGCCGTGAATGACGCGGTTTCCCGTAATTTTATTCCAAAGATCCACGTTCAATTTGGCTACAACGCTCGTATCGAATTACCGGTGACGCCACCCGCGTCATCGACGAGTCATGTCAGGACAATAAAAAGGGACCCAGAAGCATAGCTTCTCGGTCCCTCTTTAAGGTACGACTAATTAAATTAGTCGTCGATTACCGTAACAGTACCGGCACCAACAGTGTGGCCACCTTCACGAACAGTAAACTTAGTACCCTTTTCAATGGCAGCTGGCTGGATCAGTTCAACAGTGAACGTCACGTTATCACCAGGCATAACCATTTCTACGCCATCAGGCAATTCGATAACACCAGTGATATCAGTGGTGTGGAAGTAGAATTGTGGACGGTAGTTTGAGAAGAATGGCGTATGACGGCCACCTTCTTCTTTGCTCAAGATGTAGACTTCACCCTTGAACTTCTTGTGGGTTTGGATCGAACCTGGCTTTGCAAGTACTTGGCCACGAACAACTTGTTCACGGTTAATACCACGAAGTAAGGCACCAACGTTGTCCCCAGCTTCACCAAGGTCAAGCGTCTTACGGAACATTTCAAGACCAGTAACAGTCGTCTTCAGTACGTCGTCATGTAAACCAACAACTTCAACTTCGTCACCAACCTTGACTTGCCCACGGTCGATACGACCAGAAGCAACAGTCCCACGACCAGTGATCGTGAAGACGTCTTCAACTGGCATCAAGAAAGGCTTGTCGTTTTCACGTTCTGGCGTTGGGATGTAATCATCAACAACATCCATCAAGTGAAGGATAACCTTTTCTTGTTCTTCGTCGCCTTCAAGAGCCTTCAAAGCAGAACCGCGGATAACAGGAATGTCATCACCAGGGTAATCGTATTCTGAAAGCAACTCACGAACTTCCATTTCAACTAAGTCAACCAATTCGTCATCGTCAACTAAGTCGGTCTTGTTTAAGAAGACAACGATGTAGTTAACACCAACTTGGCGAGCAAGCAAAATGTGTTCACGAGTTTGTGGCATAGGACCATCAGTTGCGGCAACAACCAAGATAGCACCGTCCATTTGGGCAGCACCAGTGATCATGTTCTTGATGTAGTCAGCGTGTCCTGGGGCATCGATATGCGCATAGTGACGCTTTTCAGTTTCGTATTCAACGTGGGCGGTGTTGATCGTGATACCACGTTCACGTTCTTCTGGAGCTGCATCGATATCAGCGTAATCTTCGGCCTTTGCCAAACCTTTGTCAGCAAGTACCTTAGTAATTGCAGCAGTTAACGTCGTTTTCCCATGGTCAATATGGCCAATAGTACCAATATTTACATGGGGTTTAGTTCTTTCATAATGTTCTTTTTCAGCCATTAATGAAACCCTCCTGTATTTTATCGCAAGGATAACTAGTTCCCGTTAGAAAACTAACCACCCTTTGCGTAAAATTATACTACTTCTTTTCGGAAAGGGAAAGCTGGAGCCCTCTCAAAAAAGAATCCTTGACCAGTATATATGCTGAAGAATTATTTGTAAACTAAAAAATCAATGAATTTACGGTTTTTCGGGATTTTCGGCACTTTCGGGGCCCATGGGTCCCAATAAATCTGTGATTAAGTTTTCCAATCGTTCTTGCCAATCCCGAATCCCCTTTATTTCGCTACTGGTAGGCTCTGGATCGAACGGGATGTCCCCTTGATTTTGAATCCAAGCCACTGGATTCGTAATAATGCGATCAATATAGGGATAAAGCATCATCAACTGCAAGGTCACCGTCTGCTGGAGACCGGCCGCCTTCACCGGATCCTGTTGTCCCAGTCGACCTTGCAAATACTGCTGAATCGTCTGGGCGGCGTAACTCGCTCCCACAGGT
This sequence comes from Levilactobacillus senmaizukei DSM 21775 = NBRC 103853, assembly GCF_001592085.1. GTDB lineage: Bacteria > Bacillota > Bacilli > Lactobacillales > Lactobacillaceae > Levilactobacillus > Levilactobacillus senmaizukei. Next base: position 76,296 of record NZ_BCWD01000003.1, on the reverse strand, counting down.
TCCAGGGTACTGGTGTCTAATGACTGGGTGGTCCCGTCCAGCCAAGTGAGCTGGACCGTATCATCCACCCGTAGACGCAAAAGTTCTTCCAGTAAGGTTGCCTTCATCAGCGGGTGCAAAAACGGATCGACCAAGAGAAACTTTAACCCCTGCATAAATTCCTGTAAGGGAAGTTGCTTGGCTCGTTCATAACGCCGCCGCTGTTCACCAAACGATACATCCCCTAAATGAGAAAATTGTTTGGCAATTACTCGTTGTTTAGCTGCCAGTGACGTGCGACTCTCCTTCTCGGCCGCCTCAATCGTCAATAACCCCTGGTCACGCCAATTTCGAGCGGCGGGAAGACTGACAAACTCACGAGCAAAGATAAACTGCTGATTGGCCAAAGCAACCTGCAGTCGTCGCGTAAATAACGCCGACGACGCCAGGTAACTGGCATCCATTTCCGCCGCATATTGTTCCGCCGCCAAAAATTGTTGATCTTGGTAGAGACTCGCTACTAAATAATGGTTAATACTGGTGACCTGTTGCTCCTGATACAGCGCTTCAAAGGCCGAGCCGGCCTCCGAGTAATGGCCACTATCAAAGGCACTGACCGCCCGTTTAAAGGCCTCTTGGTCCATGAACTTATCTGGCTGTTCTTGCACGTTGGTCTCCTCCTTTTTTGCCATAATTTTAGGATCAAAATGGACCGACGGCCTTAACGGCTCCCGGTCCATGACGTTATTTTTTCTGATCCGTCGCTGCAGCCTTTTCTGGCCGATGGTGTTTGCGGCTACGGTGAGCCTTATGAGCTGGCTTATTAGCCGACTTACCTTCCTTAGCCTTGGTATCTTTAGCCTTTGACTCCTTGGCTGAGCCGACTTCCTTACCGTCTTTTCCTTTACCCTTAGGCGTGGTTCGACGATGATGTTGGTTGACTTCCATAATCACAGGCAAGATCACTGGACGCCGGTGAGTTTGGTCAAAGAGGTAATGACTCAAATGTTCCCGAACATCTTGTTTTAAGTGCCCCCAGTCAAATTCCTTATTATCCAGGTTATTTTGAACCGCCTTACTGATAATCTGAGCACTCTCTTGCATCAAATCCTTGTTAGCCTTCACGTAGACAAATCCACGTGAAGTGATTTTAGGTTCTGCCACAATCTGTTTCTTCTTGCGGTCAATGGTAACCACGGCGATAAAGATACCGTCATCAGCTAAGACTTTCCGATCTCGTAGGACAATGTTTCCGATATCACCAACACCAATCCCATCAATCATGGTGTCACTGACGTCGATGCCATCGCCGAGCCCCATTTGGCCATTCGCATAGGTTAAAACATCCCCCTTGGCCAAGATGAAGATATGGTCAGCCGGAATCCCTAATTCCATAGCGGCTTGTGCATGAGCATTCAGCAAACGGTATTCCCCTTGAATTGGAATCAAATACTGTGGCTTCAAGAGATTTAGCATTAATTGCAAGTCACGCTTGTAGGCATGACCCGATGAATTCATCTCATCTGAAATAGCCTTAACTTCGCCACCCGCCCGGTAAATCATGTCCCGGGTCCGAGCAACGGTCGTATCCATCGCATGCGAAGGTGTCGTGGTGATGTATACTAAGTCACCCTTTTGAATGTTAATCGTCTTTTCCTGCTTGTTCGCCATCCGTTGAATAGCCTTGATTGGTTCACCCATCTTACCCGTTTGCAAAATCACAATCTGGTTAGGAGCCAGGCTGTCCAACTGCTCTGGTGTGACTAACAGGTCATCATCAAATTCCAACTTGCCAAGCTTCATGGCCGTATTAACGATCTTTTCGAGATCCTGACCCGTCAGACAAACCTTCCGTCCCGTTTCGACGGCGGCATCAAAGACCTGTTGAATCCGTAAAATGTTGGATGCCACGCAGGCAACCACAACCCGACCATCTTGGTAATGGAAGGTTTCTTCAATTGATTCGGCAATCGTTTGTTCCGAAGCATTCATCGTGGCGTTTTCAGCATTCGCGGAGTCCCCCAGCAACGCCAATACACCGGCCTGACCAATGGCACCTAACCGGGCATAGTCTGTTTGATAGCCGGGTTTAGCTGTTTGATCGAATTTGAAATCCCCGGTGTAGACAATCTGGCCTGCGTCGGTCTTCAAATCAATCCCCAATGATTCTGGAATCGAATGTGTCGTTGAGAAGAAGGAAACGGTCACGTCGCCGAAGTCAATTTCTGTCTTTTCGTCAACCACGTGAAAGTCATTATAATTTTTCAGCTTATCTTCGGACTGAACCCCCAGCTTAGCCAATGAAATAGTCATTTCTGACCCAAATACCGGCACCTTAAACTCGCTGAGAAAGTAAGGTAAGGCCCCAATGGCATCGGCATGCCCATGGGTTAAGAAAACCGCAACGATCCGGTCTTTATTTTCTCGTAAATAGGACCAATCTGGAATAACCACGTCAATCCCTAACAGTTCGTTTTCAGGGTACTTCAACCCACAATCTAAAATATAAATTCCGCCATTAATGTCAACGGCGTACAAGTTCTTCCCGTTTTCGCGGACACCGCCAAACGGAATGATTTTAATATTTGCACTCATAAGTTCACCTCAAGTATCTTCGATAGTTTCAATTTATTTTTCGACTAATCTGTTCGTCGAAAGAATCTTCAGAGCTAAAAAACGCCCCAGTCGTCCATGATTAAGCTTTCTTCAGTGTACCATACTTTAATCATTTACAGAACTCCGAAGCCATAGTGAACTCAGAATGCACAAAAAAACCCATTCTCCAATGAGAATGGGTTCGAGCAAGGCTGTCGATTAACGACGAAGGCCCAAGCTCTTGATCAATTCACGGTAACGTTGAACGTCGGTCTTCCGTAAGTAAGCCAAAAGGTTACGACGGTGACCAATCTTCTTCATCAAACCACGTTGTGAATGGAAATCTTTCCGGTGAATCTTCATGTGGTTGTTGATTTCGTTGATATCAGCAGTCAATACAGCAACTTGGACTTCGGTAGAACCGGTGTCGCCTTCGTGACGTGCGTATTGGTTGATGATTTCGTTTTTCTTTGCTTGACTAATAGCCATGGTAAATGTACCACCCTTCAATATAAGTGCCTCAGACTGAGTAAGTCGTCGGTGGCCGGCGAGCGAACTAAGTGAGAGGTTTGTGCCTAGCACAGTTATCTATCATACTGAAGTTCACCCGGAATAGCAAGGATTTTCGTCAATCCGCCTATCAAGTAAAATTACTTTACATTTATCTGTCAAAAGTATTGCATTCAGTCTTTTCGTTCTGTATAATTACATACGTTGAAATTAAGATTTCCGGTACCAGGATTTCTCATTCGGAGGTGAAATTTTCATGCCAATTATCAAATCTGCTATCGAACGTGCCAAGACTAACGTTAAGGCTAACGAACGGAACTCCGCACAATTAAGCACGATGCGGACTGCTGTTAAGCGTTTCGAAGCTGCTAAGACTGCCGGTGCTGACAACGCGGAAGAATTATACCGTCAAGCTAGTGCTGCCGTTGACAAGGCTGCTTCAAAGGGCTTAATCAAGCGGAACAAGGCATCTCGTGACAAGTCACGGATGGCTGCACGTTTAGCAAAGTAATCAATTAATCAAACGATTAGATGATACATTCAGGGCGTCAACCGATATGGTTGACGCCCTTTTTGGTTACTTTTAAACGCGAACGAACTGCCCCGCGAACTGGGTCATAAACAGCGAAAATAGCATTTCTGGATCAAGCGGTGTTGACTTCATTTGCTGCTCCACCCGAAAGAGTCCGAGGTAGGCCCGATTCAGGTCAGTTAATTGAAACCGGCGTTGTGACTGAAGTGCGAGCTTAATTCGATACGGATGAACTTTTAAAATACTGGCTAATTTTCCCTGACTATAGCCTTGCTTAGCCAAGACTTTCGTCTGGATTAACAATCTAAACTGTCCCTGAAGAATCGCATTAATCTTAAGTGGTTCTTCTTTAGCTTGTAAGAGCTCCCGGTACAAGGTCACTGCCCCAGCCGTATCCTTAGCCAGCACCTTGTTAACGAGATCGAAAACATTTTGCGTTAAGGTCTGTGTGACTAATCCCTGAACCGCCGCGAGCTTGATCGCTTTATCAGGTAACGAAAACAGCTCAAGCTTCGGCAACTCACTCATCATCAACGTCAGGTCGGCATCGGTCCGTTGGATTAACTCATTGAGTGCGACCTCTTCTAGCGTATAGCCATCGGACTTTAAACGCGACTGAACGAACTGCCGAGTGTCCCGCTCATTAAACTGGCCGAGATCGATGGTCGTGGCTATCTTTTTTAACTGCTTAACAACTTTCTTCCGACCATCCAGCTTCTCATATGGCGCAAAGAAAGTCAGAATCGTACTGGGCATCGGGGACTCTAAATATTTTTGTAAACTGTCAACATCGTGCGTCACTTTTTGCTTTTTGGTCTCCCCCGTCAAAAACTGGGGGTTGTCGATGCAGACAACTCGCCGTTCACCAAAGAATGGTGCCGCCATGGCATCATCCAGGGCGACAGCCAGGGGCACCGTGTCCATATCATAACTGGCAAAGTTCATGGTCTGTTCCTCATCTGGAACCAATTGCTTCAAGCTCGACTTGATCCGTTGCTGTAGATAATCCGCCTGTCCGAGAATGAGATACACATTTTTCAAAGTTCGTTGGTCCTGTAGACTCTTTAAAAGTTCTGTAATTGACACGTCTTATGGTCTCCCTCCAAGTTTAGTTTGCCACTGCCCCCAATTCCCCCGATAAACGTAGCGAATCATCCCACTAGTTTGGGTACTCAGGGCGGGCAAATGAGCCTGTGCCAGCGTTGTTAACGTTTCCGGATTGGGATGACCATAACGGTTGTCCCGACCGGCAGAAATGATGGCTAGGCGTGGCCGCAGCTGCTGAATAAACGCAGGGGCCGACGCGGTCTTGCTTCCGTGATGTCCTAATTTTAACACGTCCGTTCGCAACTGGGAATCTGCTGCCATCATCTTTTGTTCTCCCGGCCGATCCAAGTCGCCCATAAACAAAAAGTTTAGCCCCCCTGCCTGAGTCTGTAATGCTAGTGAGTTGGCATTTTCGGCTGGAGCAGATTCATAGGGATGGCGCACCACAACCGGTAAGGCCACCCCAACCTTAATAGGTTGGACCCGAATTCCGGATAGATGTAACCCCCTTTGCCAACTGGGTTCTTGTTCCATCCCCGCCGGAACCAGGAGTCGCTTTATCTGCATTTGTTTTATAAACGCTGGTAAGTCCCCAATATGGTCCGCATCATGATGTGTCAGGTACAAGTCGTCTATTCGGTGAATCCCACGGCTATGTAAATAATTGATTGAAGTCCGTTCTGCCCCGTACCGGACTGGTGCCCGAGTTGCCCAAGTCGGTTGGGGGAATGCCAGCCGCCCTCCGGTATCGATCAAACTTACTCGCCGATTGAACGGCTCACGCCATAAAATGCTATCCCCTTGCCCCACGTCAAAGTAGGCCACCTCACCGGTAACCGGCCAGTGATTCCAACCGTACATCCCGCTATAAATAACGAATAAGCCAATTAACCAAAGCCGACGAGCTCTGACTGGTCGACTGAACAGCTGCCAGGTCAGAACAACCCACAACCAGGCAATCCACCACACGGGCTTCCCAAATAAGATATTACCAGGTAGCCGGCCAACCATTCGTAAGCCCTGATCAAAACTACCTAGGAGCCAGCTACAGGCAACACTGACCCGTGGAAACCAACTGAAACAAACGGTTCCCACCACCGTGAGGGGTAAAATCACACTGGGAAATAAAGGCACCACCAACCAGTTGGCTAATAGGGTCAATACGTGCCATTGAAAGAAGGCCGTCAAGATGCCTGGGAGGCTTAACAAGGTCAGTCCTAGCTGACGCCAAACCAAAGATTCACGTGCCCACAAGATTAACCCTAGCGACAAGCCATAGCTCAACTGACCGCCCAATTCAAAGAGCAATCCTGGGTTAACGATTAAGCCGACGACTAGGGCTATCGACCAACCGGTCAGCCGATCCAACCGATACCCACAGCGTTTTCCCAGTAACTGACTGCCGTGCATCAAACACGCCCGCAGGACCCCACTACCACCACCCGCTAGGATCAGATAGCCGGGTAAGCAGACGAAGAGCCCCCATTCCCACCATTCACGGGGTAAATGTAGTCGCACGGCTAACCATTCCAAGACGGTTAACAACAGGACCACATGCAGCCCAGAGATGGCGAATAGATGTAGCAAACCCAACTGCTGCATTCCCTGCATTTCATCCGCAAAGGCCACACTTTTATTTCCTGGAAATAGACCAAGTGCATAGACGGACAGGGCACCTGGCAGTCGTTCACAATAATGAATTAGCTGGGAACGCCAGTGATGCCACCAATCTGACCAGTACTGCCAAATTGTCGCCCCACTGGGGGACCGGCTATTAACCGCAGTCACCTTGACCGATCGCACAATCCTCCGATGTGACCAGTACCGGGCCGCGTCAAACTGATTAAAATTGGTTGCTGGTAGAATCCCACTTATTTCCCCTGTGACCCGCCAAAGCATGGCCCGATCAACGTTTTGCAAAGTCGTTTGTTCGTGTGGCGTTCGTAACTGCCCGTGCACCGTCACCCAATCGTGATGCGTTTGATCACGACCGACAAAATAATAACTGGTTCCCCTGACAACCATCGCGTCGGGTTGAACTCTAATCTCCAATGCCTGGGTCTGTTTGGCCCCCATCGCCAAACGCCACCGATCCAACTGCTGTTGCTGTAACCAAAGCCAGCCACCAAATAATCCGCCACCAATCAAGACGGTACACAAGACCCGCCGTGATTTGAGACTAATCACCCGCAGCAAAATCAATGCTAACAGTCCGCAACCACCCCAAAAGTGGCCACCGCCCGTGACACTGACCGCCGCCAACGTCAGGCCAAAGAAAAACCAGGCCGCTGGCACTATTTGTCAGTCGGTAAATCAGTCTTGATCCGGTTCAACAATTCGGGATCCACCGTCACCTGATGTAGCTCAACTCGCTTCAGATCAATCAGCTTCTGCGCGTATGGGTCATTATGATAATTTCTGAGATAACTAATCTTCTTAATTCCGGCTTGCAACAACATCTTGGTGCATTGAAGACACGGAAAGTCCGTCACGTAAATCTCGGCGCCATCTGTGGCCTCACCAAACTTGGCACACTGCAACACGGCATTCATTTCGGCATGAATCGTGCGCACGCAGTGGCCATCAACCAGATAACACCCCTCATCCAGACAGTGCTCATCACCGGACACGGACCCGTTGTAGCCTGCAGCAATGATCCGTTTATCCCGGACTAGAGTTGCTCCGACCGCCAAGCGATTACAGGTACTTCGCGTCGAAATCACCAGCGCTTGCAACATAAAGTATTGATCCCATGGAATTCTTTCATCTGTCATCAGTAATGACCCCATTTCAATTGTTTTGTTGGCTAGTATACCACGTGTCACGTCGTCAGTTGGTCGGCTAAATTGGCAACCGTCTTATCGCCAAAGCCCGGTACTTGGGCCAGATCCTTTACCGACTGAAAGGACCCATGATCGTTACGATAGGCAACAATCTTCTCGGCCTTTTTCTCACCCACCCCCGTGAGTTGCTGCAGTTCGGCCACCGTTGCTGAATTCAGATTAACCACAGTTGCCGCGCTTTCGCTAGTACTGGTTGCGCCAGTCATTTGCGTGGCCGTCGGTGGAACCTTTTCCCCTTTTAATGGAAGATACAGCTGTTGCTGATCGGTGAGCCGAGCCGCCAAATTCACCTGTCGTCGATCGGCTCGATTGACCAGTCCTCCGGCCGCCTTTAACGCATCTGCTACCCGCATTTCATTGGTAAACTGGTACAGACCCGGATGGTGCACCGCCCCCTGCACATCGACAAAAATTCGGGTCGGATGACTAACCACACTGCCGGATCGTGTCGAATTCTCCATTAGAGATGAGCGGCTATGAGACACTTGCGACGTAACCGCCGTACTCACTAACGGTTGCGGGCCAGCCGCTGGGGCCTTCAATGGCGCAAGTAATCCCCATCCCATGATCACGATGATTAATCCACCAGCTAGACCAAGCCCCAGTTGCCACACCCGCGGCAATTGTATCCACCAGTCACTAATTCGTTGCATGTTCTCGCCTCCCTTATCGACTAACTCCGTTAAACCGTGCCGATTATTTGACTACAACAAAAAAAGATTGCCATCGCTGGCAATCCAATTATTTTTCCAAATAGTTTACGGCGTCTTTAAAATTCTTGACCGGAACAACCTTCATATTTGGTGCGTACTTTTTTGCTGTTGACTTGGCTAATTGATAATTAGTCTGATGATGTTCCTCATACTTCAGCAGGAGCTTGGTTGGCTTCACGTATGGCGCAAAAAACACCGTTGCACCAGCCCGCTTGGCAGCAATAATCTTCTTGTCAATGCCGCCAATTTCGCCGACATCGCCATTGCTATCAACCGTTCCGGTACCAGCAATCTTTCGACCCTGACGCAGATTTTTTCCAGTCACCTGAGTATAAATCTGTAGGCTAAACATCAAGCCACCAGAAGGACCACCAATATTACCTGGATTGACGGTTACCTTCGGCTTAGCGGTAACCTTAACGTTATCGGTCAAGGTAATCCCAATGCCGGCTTTCTTGGTGCCTGGCAACGTCATCAGCTTGGCCGTCGCCTCCCGTGTTTTGCCGGCATGTTGATAGGTCACGGTTGCCCGCTGGCCAACCTCCTGCTTCTGAATGTAGTGTTGATACCCAACCATCGAGTTAAAGTGTCGACCATTCACCTTGGTCACCGTGTCACCCACCTTGAGTGATTTGACAAACGGCGAATTTTTGGCCACGTTAAGCACGTAAATCCCTAAGTACTGGCGACTAACCGTCTTATCAGCCGCCTTATATGCCGTATAAATTGATTCGTTAATAGCACTCTGCATGTAGAAGTTCTGGACCCGGTCATAGGTGGCATTACTTTCCCCACCGGTCACCGTATCGGCACTCTCAACGCTGAAAGTGGGATTAAACTTGGCATACAGATAGGAGGCTGGACGGGCCTGCGCCAAGGCAACGGAAGTGATCATAAACTTCCCACTCCGTTTATCAGCATGTCCAGGCATACTGACAAACGACTTCAAGTCGTCCGCCCCACCTGGTCCCTCAATGTACTTAGGCAGTGGCCAAAAGAAAAATGCCAATACGGCCCCTACTAGCGCCACCGTTACTAAAATCTGGCGGCCGGCCCGATGCCATAATCGTTTAATCACGTGTCCGCCCACTTTCTAATCGGTCCACCAACGCCGCGGCAACGACTGGCGGGACTAAGTTTGATAGATCCCCACCAAACCGTGCCACTTCCTTTAACAAACTAGACGAGACAAACTGATATTGACTGTCCGCTAGAAGGCAGACCGTCTCAATCTCCGGGGCCAAGGAACGATTCATCCCGGCAATCCCCTGCTCATATTCAAAGTCGGTGCCGTTACGCAGTCCCCGAACCAGGGCCGTGGCCTGCTTCTGCCGCATGAAACTCACCGTTAGTCCGGATTCAATCTGAACCTTGACGTTTGGCAAATCCTGCACGTTTGCTTCGATAAATGCTACCCGTTCAGTTGGCGTAAAGACGCTGGCCTTGCTGGTATTCTGACCAACCGCTACAATCAGCTGATCAAACAGGCGACTAGCCCGGCGAATCAGATCAAGGTGGCCATTGGTTAAGGGATCAAAGCTTCCTGGAAAAACAGCGATGGTCATTGCACGTCACTTCCCAATTTATAAATAGTGATTTCGGTAATTCCATAGTCTCGCCGTTCAACCAATTCAAAGGCCGGAATTTCATCCGGCAATTGAGCCTGTTGATCGGTCTCACAAATAATCCGAGCACCAGTATTTAATAACCCCAATTCATGAAGCCGGGTCATTTCGGCCATAATCTTTTGTTGCGCATACGGTGGATCGAAGAAAACCAAGTCAAACTGATCGCCGCGATCTGCTAATTCGGGGATGGCCCGATTGGCGTCGCGTTTCAGGATCTCAAACTTCTCCGGTGCCTTGGTCACGGCCACGTTATCCTTAATCGTTTTGATCGCAGCGTACTGCCGGTCAATCAAAACCGCCTCGTCAATCCCCCGCGAAACGGCTTCAATGCTTAAACCACCGGAACCAGCAAATAGGTCTAGGCTGCGACCACCGTCGAAGTACGGTCCAATCATATTGAACAAGGCTTCCTTAACCTTATCGGTTGTTGGCCGCGTGGCCATTCCTGGCACAGCCTTTAGCCGCCGGCCACCATATTCTCCTGCAACAATTCTCATTCTTCCTCATCCTTTAAATCTGGGGTTTTTAAGTCTTCCGCAACACCATTGAACGTTTCTCTGATGTCGGGACGGTTTGAAGCCACCACCCGCTTAACAAAACGCAGATGACTCAGTTGATCCGTCAATGCCGAGATATCGTCACGATTGACGTAGAGCACCACGTAACGCATCTTCTTCGAGACATACATCACAGTCCCATAACGCTTTAGCTGACGGGTTTGTTTCAAGCTGTAGGTGTAAACAATTAAGCTTTGTCGGTCTTGCATTTCAAATGCCATTGGTCCACCTCCTAATGGGTCAATCGATAACGTTTCTGCCGGGTTCCAATATTCAGGACAACCCCCATAACTAGCGCAAGCGTCCAGGTACTGGACCCCCCATAACTAATAAATGGAAAGGTTACCCCGGTAATCGGTAACATCCCGAGGACGCCACCTAAATTAAACAACGTTTGGACGGTCAGATACGTTGCCGTACCATAACAAATTAATGATTGATAAGCTGAATTACTCCGGATACCAATTAACACTGTCCGAATAATAATCAGGAATAGCAGGGCAATGATGCCAAGCGCCGTGATCAATCCCAGCTCCTCGGCCAAAATGGCCATGATGAAGTCGGTATTGGGTTCTGGTAGGTACCCGGTCTTTTGGATACTATTCCCCCAGCCAACCCCGAAGACCCCCCCATTACTAAGCGCATAATAGGAGTTAACCAATTGCTGGCCAACCGATTGGGAATGCTCAAACGGATTGATAAACGCCACAATCCGTTGGAGTTGATAATTATTCTTGGCAAAGCCCATTTCAGAAACTTTGACGACGATTGGAAAAAGAATCCCCACCACCGACAAGAAGGCCCCGCCGAAAACCAACATGGCACCTTTCCAGTTAAAACCACTGGCCAGAACCATAACGAAAATAATGCTGGCATTAATTGTGGCTCCACCAAGGTCCGGTTGGAGTAAGATCAGTCCCACAATTCCAAGGCAGATGATCAACGGCCAGCGCATCGTCGCCCACCAACCTTCAAGCTGAATCTCATCCTGACGATTAGCAATGACGTTAGCTAGCCAAATAATCACGTAGAACTTTACAAACTCAGCGGGTTGGATGCTAATGGGCCCCAAGTGGAACCACCCAGCAGCCCCGTTAATGGTCTGTCCCATGACTAACAACAGCGCCAAGGAACCCAGAGCCGCGTAGCCTGCGTACTTCAATACGTTTTTATTACGTAACTTATTAATGTTCATCATCGTCATGAAACTCAAAATGCACAGCCCCATGATGACGTAAATGGTTTGCTTGATTAGGTAACTCAGCGGGCTTCCCCCGTTTTGACTGCCAATATCCGCACTGGCCGAGTACACCATCACAATTCCGAAGATACTCAACACCAGGTACGGGACCAATAACCAATAGTCTAGATATTTTAACTTTCGCATACGATTAGTTCGCTCCAAATCTACCGTTCTCCACGGTAATCGAATGTTTATATTATAGCATAGCTCCGCGACCATTTTTGCATAAAAAAACCGGTAACACCCGTGGTTACCCACGTTTGTTACCGGTAAAGTTTTAATTAAAGTTAGGCTTACTTACGAGCAGCGGTCCGGCGCTTCTTAGCGGTCTTTTCACGTTCACCCGTGTTCAGGATAGTCTTCCGTAAACGAACATGTTCTGGAGTGATTTCACAGTATTCATCTTCGTTAATGAATTCAAGTGATTCTTCCAGTGACATCTTCAGTGGTGACTTAACCTTAGCAATATCTTCAGACCCAGCGGCCCGGACGTTGGTTTGGTTACGACCACGCGTGATGTTAACGGAGATATCGTTGTCTCGGCTGTTTTGGCCGACGATCATTCCTTCGTAAACTTCCGTCCCAGCATCGGTAAAGATTAATCCACGGTCTTGAACAGCCATGATGGCGTACGTGGTAACCTTACCGGAATTGATGGAAACCAAAGTCCCGTTGTGACGACCTGGGTTCCAGTTCTTGATAACTGGCAGGTACTTGGAGAAGGTATGGTTCATGATCCCGTAACCACGAGTCAAGGACAGGAATTCAGTTGAGTAACCGATCAACCCTCGAGAAGGCGCCAAGAATGTCAAACGCGTTTGACCATTCCCAACGGCTTCCATGTTCTTCATTTCACCCTTACGTTGAGAAAGCGTGTCGATGATTGAACCGGTATATTCGTCTGGCGTATCAATTTGAACAGATTCAAATGGTTCGCAACGAACGTTATCAATCGTTCTGTAGATAACTTCTGGACGAGAAGCTTGTAATTCGTAACCCTCACGCCGCATCGTTTCAATCAAGATAGACAAGTGAAGTTCACCACGACCGGAAACGATCCAGGCACCAGGATTGTCGGTATCGTCAACCCGTAAAGAAACGTCGGTATGAAGTTCACGCTTCAAACGTTCTTCGATTTGACGAGATGTCACAAACTTACCTTCTCGACCAGCAAATGGTGAGTCGTTAGTCCGGAAAGTCATCTGCAAGGTTGGTTCGTCAATCCGCAGAACTGGGAGTGGTTCCAGATGATCAGGAGCAACCACCGTTTCACCAACGTTGATTTCTTCCATCCCAGAAACGGCAATCAAGTCACCGGCTTGAGCTTCGTTGATTTCCAAACGCTTCAACCCGAAGAAACCAAATAACTTGGTAACCCGGAAGTTTTGCTTAGAACCGTCAAGCTTCATAACCGTAACACTGTCACCGACCTTGATCTTCCCACGGAAGATCCGACCAATCCCAATCCGACCAACGAAGTCGTTGTAATCCAACATAGCAACTTGGAACTGTAATGGTTCGTCGCTGTTATCGATTGGTGCTGGGATGTGCTTAATAATAGTGTCAAAAATTGGCTTCATAGTGTGTTCTTGTGAAGAAATTTCTGGTTCGTAACTAGAGGTCCCGTTCATAGCTGAAGCATAAACAACTGGGAAGTCTAATTGGTCTTCGTCAGCACCCAACTCGATGAAGAGGTCTAAGACTTCATCAACGACTTCGGATGGACGAGCGCCTTCACGGTCAACCTTGTTAATAACCACGATTGGGGTTAAGTGTTGATCGAGGGCTTTCTTCAGAACGAAACGAGTTTGTGGCATCGTTCCTTCGTAGGCGTCAACGACAAGCAAAACGCCGTCAACCATGCGCATGATCCGTTCCACTTCACCACCAAAGTCGGCGTGTCCTGGGGTATCCAAGATGTTAACTTGTTTGTCGCCATAACGGACGGCAGTGTTCTTGGACAGGATCGTAATACCCCGTTCCTTTTCGATAGCATTAGTATCCATGGCACGGTCTTCAATAGACGCGTGTTCGTCTAATGTATCGGACTGTTTGAGCATTTCGTTAACCAAGGTGGTCTTACCGTGGTCAACGTGGGCAATGATGGCAATGTTGCGGATATCATCTCTGATTTTCAAGTGTATTTCTTCCTTTCGTGCTTGGTGAATTAGATGGAATCACGGCATGCTTACTGAGTAAGTACGCTTAGTGTAGCGTCTATAACTGGTAAAGTCCATCCATACCAGCCGGCCGCATAAAAAAACTGTGACAGTGTCACAGTGAGACGTCATCTTCTTCAATTTGGAGAATATCACGTTGCGCCTTTTCCGTCGCTACTAGTACAAGGTTAGATGATAACATATTGAGCGGTTGCCCGTCAATAGTTGTTACTTGACACCCTAACGCCTCAAGCAGGACCTTCCCGGCGGCAATATCCCAGGGTTTTAGATAAGAAATATAACCCAGGGTCTTACCCAACATGATATTAATTAATTCGATGCCTGCACTACCGTAGACTCGCATCCCCGCACTAGCATGCACGATGGCCTGCATATGACTAATGTCATGGACCACCAGCGGCCCACTAGCGCCAATTAAACCATCGGCCAAGGCGATATTGGCTGGGGCTTTCAAACGGCGTTCACCGGCAAATACGCCCCCCAGTGCTGGCCCACCGTGATACAGCACATCTTGCATGACATCATAGATGTAGCCCAACTGGCCGACGCCATCCTGGTAAATGCCAATCATCATGGCAAAATTATCGCGTTGTTTCACAAAGTTCATCGTGCCATCAATTGGGTCAACGATCCAGACACGGCCATCCAAATCTTGCAAAGTGTCGCCAAAGCCCTCTTCACCTAAGACTCGCGCCGCCGGGTCAATCTGATGAATTTGCTCAATCAGAAATTGTTCATTAGACTTATCGACATTGGTCACCAAGTCTTTCCGATTTGTCTTTTCGTCAACGGTCAGCGGAGACTGCATCTTTGCCAATACCTGTTCTCTTGCCGTCTTCAAGAGAGCTGTCACCTGTTCATTCAGTTGCTGCCAGTCTTGTGCCATTAGTTGTGCTCCTTCATTTTAATCTGACCGTCGCCTTGCCGTGCCGCCTTAACCGTTCGGTAAATGCTATAACCGGAAGCCGTTTCAAAATCACGGTCAAGTTGTTTTTCTTCAAACTTTTGGGGAACAACCTTCTGAAATCCCCGATAAGCAGTAACCAACTCGTCAGCCGCCACACCGTGAGCATCCTCATAGGCTGCCTCAACTAATTGATAAAGGTTGGTTACAGCGACAATATCTGCCGTTGACCAATCTGGAAATAATGGATATTCATAGTTTGAACTCGTTGTCATGCCTTACTTTCCCTCCGTCTGTTGGCCTTCGATCGCCGTGATCGTTGTTTTTAATTCCGTAATGCCCGCTGCATAGTCTTGTTGTTCGTCTTCCGACAACACCAAGTTTGTTAACCTATGAACGCCCGTGGCATTTACCAAAATAGGGGTTGCTGCCGCATAGGTCGCTTCACCGGGCTGAATATTTGTCACCGTCTCAATCACCGGCTGATCGGCCAGGATGACCTCGAGGAGATGAATCAGGCCTAAAAGACGTAAGGTCTCCAACTGCTCGGTTGCTTCACGACGCAGCCAATTGCCAACCTTGCTGAGGTCATCCCCACTGAATTTGGCATCCTCATTGGCCAAATACATGAGAATTGGCGTTGGGCCCACATAGGTCCGACTCCAAGCCACCGTGGGATTCGCTGCACTTCCGACCACCGTCGCTCGGATGGCTGCAGCGCCTAGCCCCAGCTGATCGGCTAATCGATGTGCCAACAACCGCGTCAGTGGATACGTTCCCAAGCCCCAAATCTGTTCCGTAGGTAACCCGGAAAAGTGACTGGCAAAGCTGGTCAACACATCGTCCTCTCGCCCTGCAAAGACTAATTGTCCCTTAAACCCGTTTTCAACCATATGGTTCAACAGCCGGCGAAGTTCGGCGACCCGTTCCACCTGTGGTGTGTCCGCTTCGGCCCGATCCAAAAGGACGACCCAGTGTGCCTGGCCATAATCGGCGGCAGTACCGACCCTTAAAGCCAAGTGAGCACAAACGGTACTAGCAACTACTAGTGACTGATAACGCGGTGTATCGTCCAGGGTATTAGGCATGACCACACAGTCCACCGGCAAATCTGCCACCAATAAGAGTTGAATCAATTGACTGGCTTGTTCTAAGTTACCTTGAATAATTAACGTCGGTTTCATGGTGGCCCCCCCTTTCTGCGTAAAATACTGACATAAACTTATTATAAGTGAACCGTACGGGATAGCAAGCTGGAACGCTCACTCTACTCAAAAAGGAGTCACTCCGCAGAGTGACTCCTTAAGCCTATTCGTACGGGTCCAGTCACTTTAAATGTGAGTTGGGAAGCCCATTGCGATGTCAGCCGTTTCTTGAATTGGTTCGTTTAATGTTGGGTGTGGGTGAATAGTCAACGCAACGTCTTCAACGTTTAAGCCATCGTTGACAATGATTGAGAGTTCACCAGCCATGGTGCTAGCTTCAGGACCGACGGCTTCGGCACCCACGATATTCTTGTTGTCGTCATCCGTGTAGATGAACCGAACGAAGCCATCAGGTGAGTCCAGGGAAACCGCCCGAGCATTCCCAGCAAATGGGAACTTTGCTGTCTTAACCTTGATACCCTTGTCTTTAGCAGCGGCTTCGCTGTAACCAACAGTGGCAATTTCAGGGTCAGAGAAGCAAACTGCAGGAACACTGAGCCAGTCGTTGGCGGTCTTCTTGCCGGAAATGGCACCGGCGGCCGTCTTGCCTTCTGCAAAGGCCTTGTGAGCCAATGCAGCGCCAGGAACAACGTCCCCAACTGCCCAAATGTGTTCAGAATCGGTCCGACCTTGGTTATCAACCTTGATCAGCCCATGGTCATCCAATTTGACCTTGGTGTATTCCAAGCCCAAGTCATCGGTATTCGGCCGGCGTCCCACGGTTACCATGCAGTAATCTGCTTTAATCGTGGATTCCTTGCCATCAACGGCGTAAGTAACACTGACGCTGTTGTCATCTTGAGTGGAACCCTTAGCCATCGCGTTCGTGATGACATCGACACCCTTTTTCTTTAACTTCTTCAGGACAACGGCAACCATGTCCTTTTCAAAGTTAGGTAAGATCGAGCCGGTTCCTTCAATGATTGTGACGTGGGCACCTAAACTGGCGTAAGCACCAGCTAATTCAGTTCCAACGTACCCACCACCAATGACAACAAATTCCTTAGGGACTTCTGGCAAGCTCAGACCGCCGGTGGAATCAACCACCCGGCCCTCAAACTTGAACCCAGGGATTTCAATTGGGTGAGAACCAGAAGCGATAATGATGTTATTAAACTCAAAGGTTTGACCAGTATCGGTGGACATAAATTGCTTTTCACCGGTAGGCATGACCCGAAGTTGCGTGTCGCTAAGGAAGACGGCTTCACCATTGACGACGTCAACATGATGCTTCTTCATCAGCATCTTAACCCCACTCGTCATCCGGTCAACCACTTTGGTTTGCTTCCAATCTTGCGTCTTCTTGAAATCAATGACGGCAGAGGAAGTCGAAATCCCATAAGTGGATCCATCCTTGGCTTGTTCTAAACGGTGACCAGCTTGAATCAAGGCTTTGGAAGGTACACAGCCCACGTTCAAGCACACACCACCCAAGGTATCGGATTTTTCTACTAAAGTGACCTTTTGGCCTAATTCAGAAGCCCGAATTGCGGCAACATAGCCGCCGGGTCCGGCACCGACGATGACGGTGTCCTTTTTTTCAACATCTGCCATATTATTCCTACCCTTCCATTAACAGCATTTCTGGATCGTGGAGCAATGCCTTTAATTCGTTTAAGATATTTTGAGCCAAGGCCCCATCGATCAACCGGTGGTCGTAGCTCAGGGAAAGCTTCAGCATCCGACCAACAACGATGTCGCCATCATCGTTAACGTAAGGTGCCTTTTCAATCCGGCCAACACCTAAGATCGCCACTTCAGGTTGGTTGATAACTGGTGTGAACCAGCCACCACCAATGGAACCAACGTTACTGATGGTAATTGAGCCACCAGACATTGCGTCAGGCTTCAACTTGTTGTCGTAGGCTGCTTGGGTATTTTCGGTGATTTCCTTGGCAATTTCGAACATGCCCTTGGAATCGGCGTTCTTAATATTAGGAACGTAGAGACCATGTTCAGTATTCGTGGCAATCCCGATGTTGTAGTAATGCTTGGTAACAATTTCTTCAGTCGTGTCATCAATGGAAGCGTTCAGGTCTGGGAAGTCCTTCATAACGGCAACTAAGGCCTTAACGATGTACGGCAAGAACGTCAGATGAATGTCCCGGTCAGCAGCGGCTTGCTTGTACTTCTTCCGATTTGCCATCAAGGCTGATACTTCCACTTCATCGAATGACGTTACGTGAGGTGAAATATCCTTTGAAGTCCGCATGCTCTTGGCAATAATCTTCCGCATTGCTGACATTGGTTCACGAGTTTCGAGATCTGGACGGTCAGCCTTCCAAGGCTTGATAGCACTGCCACCAGCACTCTTAACGGTACCAGCATCACTTGCTGCGGCTGCAGGTGCAGCGGCTGGAGCAGCGGCACCGTTAAAGTTGTCAATGTCAGCCTTTAAGACTTGGCCATGGTTACCAGTTGGGGCAACCAATGTAATGTCAACGCCCTTGTCTCGTGCGTATTGACGGACGGATGGCATCGCCATCACTAATTTATTTGGATCAGAAGCAGCTGGAACACCCGCTGAGGCAGGTGCAGGTGCTGGCGCTGGGGCAGCAGCTGGTTCTGGCGCTGGGGCTGGTGCCGGAGTGGCATCTTCAGTGGGCGCAGCATCGGCGTCGCCGCCTTTAGCCAAATCAGGAGCAGCAGCTGAACCATCGTCAATCACAATCAATGGGTCACCAATTTCTACGGTGTCGCCTTCTTTAGCAACAATTTGTGAAATGGTACCAGCAACTGGTGATGGTAATTCCGAAACAGACTTATCGTTTTGAATTTCAACTAATGTGTCGTCTTCCTTAACCGTGTCTCCTTCTTTTACTAGCCATGAAGAAATTTCGCCTTCAGCCATTCCTTCACCAAGCTCTGGGAGTTTGAACGTATAAGCCATGGGAAAACTTCCTTTCTTTCATCTAATGCAGGGTGTCTCCCACATTGTTAATTTCGTTTTATTATTAAAAGATGTTTTAGTAGTTGAAGATCTCACGTGCCTTGGCTTCAATGTCATCGGCATTTGGAATCCAATCGTTTTCAGCTTGGGCAAATGGGTAAACGCTATCTGGTGCCGCAACCCGGCCGATTGGCGCATCCAGGGACATGATCTTGTCTTCAGCAATGTCGGAAGCTACCACGGCACCAACCCCGGCCATCCGTTGCGCTTCTTGAATGACAACGACCTTGTGAGTCTTGTCAATCGAAGCGTAAATGGTATCCGTGTCGATTGGTGACAAGGACCGCAAGTCAATAACTTCGGCAGAAATGTTGTCCTTTGCCAAAGCATCAGCGGCCGTTAAAGCTTCGTTAACTTCAGCACTGTAAGCAACCAACGTAATGTCAGTCCCTTCACGAACAACCTTAGCTGAGTCTAACGGTACCGTGTACTTTTCATCTGGAACTTCGTCCTTCATCGAACGGTACAGCTTCAAGTTTTCCATAAACAGAACTGGATCGTCACTTTCAACCGCTGAGATAACTAAGCCCTTAGCATCGTATGGGTTAGCAGGTGTGACTACCCGTAAACCTGGGGTGCTAACGAAATAATTTTCCAAGTTGTCGGCGTGCATCTCGGCGGTATGAGTCCCACCACCAAATGGTGTCCGCACAGTAACTGGGAAGTTCTTTTGGCCACCGAACCGGTAGTGATCACGGGCTAATTGGCCAACAATCCCATCCATCGCTTCGAACGTGAATCCCATGAATTGGATTTCTGGAATTGGCCGCCAACCGGTTAAGGATAACCCAATTGCCAACCCTAAGATTCCAGATTCAGCCAATGGCGTATCGAAGACCCGGTCTTCACCGTACTTGTCTTGTAAGCCAACCGTAGTCCGGAACACACCACCGTTTTTACCAACGTCTTCACCGAAGATCAGGGTCTTAGGGTCATCGCCTAGGACTTGATCTAGACCAGAAGTGATCGCTTTAATATACGTCATTTTAGCCATGATTACTTCGACTCCTTTGCTTCAAATTCGGCAATTTGCTTCTTAACAGCTGGAGTAGGAACGTTGTAAGTCCACTTCAAGAAGTCAGAAACCTTTTGTGCCGGAGCTGCTTCAGCTTCCTTCATTGCACTCTTGAATTCGTCTTTGTATTCTTCGACTAACTTGTCTTCTTGGTCTTGTGACCAAACGCCCTTGTCAGTTAATACTTTCCGCATCCGAATCAATGGGTCAGCATCGAACCAAGGCTTGGTTTCTTCATCGGTCCGATAACGAGAAGGATCGTCACCAGCTGAGGAGTGCGCACCGTAACGGTAAGTCAACGTTTCAATCACAACTGGACCATTACCGGCTGCAGCAAATTCACGAGCTGCTTTTGAAACTTCATGAACGGCCACAATATCCATCCCGTCAACTTGGACGGAAGGAACACCCATCGCAACCGCCTTTTGTGCCAAGGTTTCAGCAGCGGTTTGCTTGTAACGTGGCACTGAAATTGCCCAGCCGTTGTTTTGCACGAAGAAGACAGCTGGTGCTTGATAGGCACTGGTGAAGTTAACCCCTTCATACCAGTCCCCTTGAGAAGTCCCACCATCACCGGTGTAGACAAAGGCAACGCGATCTTCGTCGCCATTCTTCTTAATCCCTAACGCAACCCCTGCGGTTTCAACGTATTGGGCACCAATGATAATTTGTGGGAACATCATGTTAGGATTTTCATGTTGATTACCTTCAACATGTCCTTTTGACCATAAGAAACCTTTGGCAACGGTAGTCCCGTGTTGAATCATTTGTGGTAAATCACGGTAGGCTGGTAATAGGAAGTCTTGCTTCTTAAATGCCGTAACACTTCCCATTTCACTAGCTTCCTCACCGGCCGTTGGAGCATAAAAACCGAGACGACCCTGACGGGAGAAGTTCATTGTTTGTTCGTGTAGCGTACGCTCCCAAACCATTTTCTTCATGAAGTCGACAAGTTGGTCATCTGAATATTTTGCCAACGTGTCTGGATCGACGACCTTGCCTTCCCGATCAATCACTTGAACCGGGTGTTTGTATGGATCGGCCATCGTAGCTTTGATCTTGGCAAAGTCTACAATCTGTTTGCTTCCATTAGCCATAAGTAACACTTTCCTTTCACTAAATATGAAATTGTTAACTAAAAGTGAGTTAACGTTGCGTTTCCTGACTACGCTTATAAAGTACCATTTTTTCACAACGCTTGCAAGCCCTTTCATAGTGATAAATAAAGGGATTAGACCAAATCGCTTGGGCCACTTGTGATTGTTTGTTTTCCTAATTTCTTGAAAGCCGCAACCGTTTTCTTTTCATTTCATTTTTCACAAGGGGTATGTTACAATTAATGATAATTATGATTAAAATGTGGAGGTAATGCGCTTGTTTCTCATGAAAGATATTGTCCGCGACGGCGACCCCGTTTTACGACAGGAAGCGGCTGATGTCGCCTTTCCCTTGTCAGCGGAAGACCAGCAATTAGCAAAAGACTTAATGGAGTACCTGGTCGTTTCACAGGATCCCGAACAATGTAAGAAGTATGGTTTACGAGCAGGCGTTGGCTTAGCCGCTCCACAAGTTGGGGTTTCTAAGAAAATGGCCTCTGTTTTGGTCCCTGCCCCAGAAGACGGTGGCAAATCTCCTTTCACTGACGTGATTATTAATCCCGTAATCATCTCTGAGTCCGTTCAGTCGGGGGCCCTGACGGAAGGTGAAGGCTGTCTCTCAGTCGATAAAGATGTGCCCGGCTTCGTTCCCCGTCACGACCGGATCACCCTCCGCTATTACGACGTAAATGGTGAAAAACATCAAATTCGTTTGAAAAATTACCCAGCGATTGTTTGCCAACACGAGATTGACCATCTCCACGGCATGCTGTTCTACGACCACATCAATAAGGACCATCCGTTTGAAACCAATGACGATATGATTATGATCGAGTAAACCAAAAAGGAAGCTACCACTCTTAACGAGTCGTAGCTTCCTTTATTAATTTCAAACTTATTAGAATAAAGAACGAGTTTGTACTTTACTATAGAAGAAACTATCGAACCGCTGGATCGTTTAACTTTTTTAGGTCCTTGAGATACTCAACGGTTGACTCGTTGGTTAAGTACGCCACATCAACGTGTAGCCGGCCCTCATAGACCCAGATGTCACTCACGACAAACGCCGGTCCATCGTTGATCCCCTTCAGATCATGATCGGTACCGAAGCTGGCCAAGGCATCATTGAACGCCAGCTCCAACGCTCGCAAGCGATGCTTGGCATCCATTCCCACGGGCAATGTGTACTCAAAGGCCATCACGCCGCGTCCCCAGACATCGGCAACGGTTGCAATCGAGCTAATTTGGCTTTCTGCTTCCGTTAAGACATCATCGTTAACCAACCGACGAATCGCCGCTTTCACGGCTACATCCGTATCATCTTGGGCAGAACGCCGAACCATCCGGGTTGCCCGTTGAACGATAGAACGGTGAATCAGTTCATAAACAACTATGGCAATTAATATCCCAATAATTATTTCAATAATTAATGATGGGGCCATCTTGATCCCTCCGTTCACTTCACTCTAGCATAATCATAGCATGTTTTAACGTCTAGGGGTAATTCTATACAATCATCAGAAACTATGCTAAAATTGTGCTAATTGTTGTGTGAGCAACCCGCAGTTCGGAGGGACATAAATGATTCGTCACCTGTCAAACAGGCCGAATTAAATTAGTAATTTAAAAGGAGTTTTGCCACTTGATTTATAAAGTCTATTATCAAAACGATCAGAAGCGTAATCCTAAGCGCGAGGATACGCATTCACTCTACGTTGAGGCGGACACCGAGGTTGAAGCCCGTGCCCAAGTAGAAGCACACACGGAACACAATATCGAATTCATTGAAGCCATCGAAGGAAATTATTTAGCTTACGAACAACAGAATCCGAATTATAAAGTAACGGAGTTCGGTGAATGAACAAGCTAAACGTCAAAAATAATGAAACAGCCATTTTTGGCGTGGGTGGACTGGGTGAAATTGGGAAGAACACCTATGGTATTCAATTCCAGGATGAAATCATCCTAATTGATGCCGGGATTAAATTTCCAGAAGACGAATTATTAGGGATCGATTATGTCATCCCCGATTATCAATACCTCGTTGAAAACCAGGCCAAGATCAAAGCGCTAGTGATCACCCACGGCCATGAAGACCACATTGGGGGTATCCCCTACCTGTTAAAGGCACTAAATGTTCCTGTCTATGCAGGTCCACTTGCCTTAGCACTGATTAAAAACAAGCTTGAAGAACACGGATTACTTAAATCAACTGAGTTACACACAATTGACGATGATACTGTGCTTAAGTTTCGTAAGATGAGTGTTTCCTTCTTCCGGACCACCCACTCGATCCCTGATACCTTGGGAATTGCCGTGCACACTCCGGTCGGAACCATTGTTGAGACGGGGGACTATAAGTTCGACTTAACGCCCGTTACGAACCAGCCGCCTGATCTACAAAAGATGGCAAAGCTGGGTGCCGACGGCGTCCTGTGTTTGATGTCAGACAGTACGAACGCCGAACGGCCAATCTGGACGAAGTCTGAAAAATGGGTTGGTAAATCCATCCGCAAGATCTTTGACCAAGTTGAAGGCCGGGTAATCTTTGCCACCTTTGCTTCCAATATCTCACGGATCGAAACGGCCTGTGAAACGGCGTTAGCCCATGGTCGTAAGATTGCCGTCTTTGGTCGCTCGATGGAAGCTGCAATTGTTAATGGTCGAGAATTGGGCTACCTTAACATTCCCGATGACGCGTTGGTTGACGCCAACACCATTCGTTCCCTACCCGCTAACAAAGTTATGATTCTTTGTACCGGGTCACAAGGTGAACCTATGGCTGCCCTCTCACGGATTGCTAATGGAACCCACCGACAAATTTCGATTCAACCGGATGATACGGTTGTCTTCTCTAGTAACCCAATCCCTGGGAACACGATTTCTGTTAACCGGGTGATTAATGAACTAGAAGAAGCCGGTGCCAATGTTATTCATGGTAAGGTCAACAATATTCATACATCTGGTCACGGTGGCCAAGAAGAACAGAAACTCATGTTGCGTCTCATGCAACCAAAGTTCTTTATGCCAATTCACGGTGAATACCGGATGCTGAAGATTCATACCGAACTTGCTGAACAATGTGGCGTGCCATTAGACCACAGTTTCATCCTGCAAAATGGGGATGTCCTGGCCTTAACCAAGGACTCCGCTCGGGTTGCCGGTCACTTTACCGCTGGCGATGTTTACATCGACGGCTCCGGGATTGGTGATATCGGTAATGTGGTCCTCCGTGACCGTCAATTGCTCTCTGAAGAAGGTCTGGTTGTGGTCGTTGCCACCATCGACCTGAAAAATCAGGAAATCAAAGCTGGTCCCGACCTCTTGTCTCGTGGATTCGTCTACATGCGTGAATCCGGTGAGCTTTTGAACGAAGGACGGCGGCGGGTCTTCCAGACCATTCGCCGGGCAATGCGTAATCCCAAGGCCACCGAAGCCTCGATTCGTAATGCCGTCATCGATGACCTGCAAAACTTCTTATTCGAGAAGACTGAGCGTCACCCAATGATTCTACCAATGTTTATCATGACCAAGTAAGTTATAAGCTCATTAGGGATGTGCGATTACGCACGTCCCTTTTCTTATGACAATCCTAAGTTCTCACGGAATTACTAGGCACGCTGAACGATTTCGATTATAATAAAAAGGATTAAATTTTGTGAGGTGCAGTCTGTTGAGTGTCCGGTTCTATATCATCCTAAATAAACACGCTGGGAGTGGCCATGCGGGAACGCTATGGCCACAGATCCGGCAACGACTCGTGGCGGCCCAGATTCAGTATGAGGTCGTCGTTTCGGAGTACGCCCAACATGCCATCCTCCTCAGTGAGCAATTCGCCAAGCGAATCCCTGACAAGCCACACCAAGATTGGGTTGCACTGGCCCTAGGCGGCGACGGGACGCTTCATGAAGTTATCAACGGGCTTACCAGTCAGCATCGTGAATATCCAATCCCCGTAACTTACTTACCAATTGGCTCTGGTAATGACTTTGCGCGGGGGGCCGGCCTCTCCCTTAATTGGGAAAAAGCCCTAGACCAGATTCTGCAGTGTACCCATGCCACTAACTATGATGTCGGCACCTATAACGAGACCATAAAAAAGGAACGGGGCCTGTTCACGAATAATCTCGGCATTGGCTTCGATGCGGCGATCATCGCCCAAGCCAACCAGTCCCGTTCCAAGGTCTGGCTAAACCAGCACCATTTGGGTTCCCTTTCGTACTTAGCCTCCGCACTGAGTGTCTACTATAACCAAAGCGGGTTCACCCTGACCGTCCACGTCGGAAACCAGCGGGATATTTACCCCAACGCCTTTCTGGTAACCACCACCAATCACCCCTATTTCGGTGGCGGTGTTGGCATCGCCCCGGAGGCCAGCTTAAAGGACCACCAACTCCACCTGATCGTGATTGAGAAACCAAACTTCTTCAAACTCTTATGGTTGGCCATGCGACTCGTTTTCAAGAAGCACCTTTCCTCGAAGTCTGTCCACTATTATCAGGCCCAGAAACTCCATCTAACGGTTCCTGCCATCGAGTATGGTCAGTTAGACGGTGAAGAGATGGGCGGCCGCTTCTTCGACGTTTATACGGGTCTCACGAGTTATCCCTTTTGGTTCGACGTCACCATTTAAATCGTTATAAGTTAAAAGGCCTTACCACGATTGTGGTAAGGCCTTATTTTTTAGGTTTATTTAGCTTAATCTTCCGAAGCTTCCATCGCTTCAAGAATCATGTCCAGCTGAGCGCACTTACTGGACAAAGCGTTCATTTCATTGCCGAAACGGGGCTCAATCGTGACCGTAGCAGAACTTGACTGGACGTTCGCAGATTCTTCCTGTTTCAGGGTAGCAAGTTGTGCATTGGCTTGACGGTATTCTTCTAAAATCTCAGTTCGATTACTCAACATTAACAACTCCTTTGGCTATTATGCTGCGGTTTTCGAGTCGGCTAAGACGTTTTACCAGCGCGACTCGAATCAGCTCTACTTTGCTCAAATTTAAGCTTCTTAAGGCAACCGCAACTAATGAGACTACGTTATCACCCCGTCTAGAAATTTTCAATAGCCAGTTTTAATTAAAACGCTTCCATTTCAAAATATTGTGAATTTCTAATATTGCTTTAATGGTTTAGGGCGCGATTAACTCGATGAAATCACAAAAAAGCCAGCACCGCTAAAAAGTGGCTGCTGGCCTTTAATTTCATTCAATTATGGCCCACCAAAACATTTGGTAGCTGACTCATTCCCCTACTTAAGTGTTCCGGCAAATGACGGCATAAAGTACTTGCTAATTGAAGCGACGCTGACATTTTGGCCAGGTGCTGGTGCAGCAACATACTGATTATTACCTAAGTAGATCGCATCGTGGTAACTTGATCCTTTACTTCCCCAGAAGAGAATATCCCCTGGCTTAGCTGAACCGACAGAATGCGTGGTTACACGAGCTTCTTGTGCAACGGTACTATGTGGCAGGCTAACCCCATTGGCGTGTTGGTAAACATATGCAACCAACCCGGAACAGTCCATCCCACTGAGCGAGGAACCGCCCCAAACGTATGGAATCTTAGCCGAAGCTAACTTCAACGCTAAGCTTGTCACGGATCCACTGGTTAAACCACTCGTGCTAGCCTTGCTAGTCGAAGTTGAGTTAGTGGTGACATTGGCCGTGGACGCCGTCTTAGCAACCTTACGGGCTGGTTTAACAGCCGGTGTGGTTGATTGACGAGCACTGCTATTGGTCGTGGCCGTCGCGTTTTGAGTCCCGGTCTTTGGCGTTGCGGATTGGCTCGTACTAGTCGAAGTTGCCGCCGAAGATGTGGCCGGCGTGGCCGCTGCTCTCGTTGTTTTCGTCGTCGCGGATGACGTCGACGAAGTTGAGGTTGAACGACTTACGGTACTTGAACTGGTCGTCGAATTTGCTGGCGCCGAATTAACGGATGCCGAACTGGTAGGCGCGACGGTAGCTGGTGCCGAACTTGCTGGTGCTGAGCTAGCAGCAGATGATGTCGACGAACGAGTCAATGCGGCCCGTGAACTCGTCACGTTAGCATTCTGATGGTTCTGCGTGCCAGCAACCGAGCTACTTGAACTAGCAGCGCTGGATTGACTGCTACTGCTAGTTGTGGTGCTCGAAGAAGCCTTGGTTTGATTAGCCTTTTGCTTGCTAGCAGCGGCTTGTTGAGCAGCAACAATTTGTGCTTGGACCGCATTGGCCTTGTTGGTCGTCTGGTTGTTGGCACTAGTCGTCGCGGTCGATGAACTTGTCGTCGTGGTCTTTTTGGCTGCTATTGATCCAGCTTGTGGAATCGTCAGCTTTTGGCCAACACTCAGCATATCCCCGCTTAAGTCGTTAGCCTTTTGTAGTTGTGCAACCGTTAAATGATAAGTTTGCGCCAGGTCCCAGAGTGTGTCACCAGACTTAACGGTGTAACTCTGTGTAGCTTTTGACGACTTAACCTGTAGCTTTTGACCAACAAAGATCAGGTCGGTCTTGGCATCAATTGAATTCTGTTGTTCTAAATCCTGAACGGAAACCCCTAATTTTTGTGAAAGGTCCCAAACTGTGTCGCCTTGTTTGACTTGGATACTATCAGCGTTTGCCGTAATTGTTGCCCCGGCAGCAAAAGCTCCAATGGCACCGACGACGCCAACGACTGCTTTGGTTGTTCGTTGTGCTTTACTCATCTTCACCAACACGTCCTTTTATGACAGAAATTTTTTAGCTAAAACGTTCGGAAACATTGATGGCCACCAGCCATCGCTCCGTTGGTTTATAGTAAATACGAATTACAAATTAATACTACCACACGTTTTCCCAGTTCCTTGTGAAATATTAAGTAATTATTAACGGATTTCAGGCTCTGAACATTTGTTCTGCCGGTTCGGTGACAAAATGAAAGCCCTTACCGAAAGTCCCCGCCATCACTGTGATTAAGGGACTTTTAGTTTTAGAAACATTTGTTCTGCCTCTATCCATTTCACAAGAATTGTGTGATACCGCTATATTTTTAAAACGTTGATTTGACTGATATATGTATCTTACAAGTGATTATTGAGTTCGCTTTCTGTATCCTACAACTGACTAATTTATCGGCAAGCTTGTGAAATTTAAAAAAGATCACAAAAAAAGTAGGCCTTTTCGGCCTACCTTTGTTATTTCATTGTCTTAACTAGTTCGTACCGTTAAATAGACCTTGGAAGAAGCTCACAATGCTGTCCCAGATTCGAACGATAAAGTTCTCGGCTTGTTTGGCATCGGCACTGTTGGCAAAGTCTTTCAGCCCTGCCATCTTGTTCCCGACACTGTTAGCTAAGTTATTGGCAACATTTGTCACATTACTAATGTAGGTCTTCGAGGTCGATACAGGGGCCTGTTGCACCTTACTCAAGGCAACCGCAATATTGGTAATCTGCGTGGAATTGGTCTTACCGTCGATACCTTGCTTAGCCAAAGCCTTTTGCAGCATCGCCTCGATATCGGCCTTGGTAGCCAGGTC
Source organism: Levilactobacillus senmaizukei DSM 21775 = NBRC 103853 (assembly GCF_001592085.1). Taxonomy (GTDB): domain Bacteria; phylum Bacillota; class Bacilli; order Lactobacillales; family Lactobacillaceae; genus Levilactobacillus; species Levilactobacillus senmaizukei. Next base: position 47,802 of record NZ_BCWD01000003.1, on the reverse strand, counting down.
ATCCCCATTCTGACGTTGCTTGGCTAGGTCGGAGGAAACGGACCCAACGGCAGACATCAATTTCCCGGGATACTTCTTATCGGTATTGTTGGCATCGATAGCGGGTTGCGTCGCGTCCAGGACACTATTGGCAGCCTGCGTGTTGTCGGAATTTAGCGTTAAACCATCCGTGGCCAGCGCCTTATAAACCCCGGTCAGTGCCGATTCCCCGGAAACGGACTTGTCGGCCGTTACCGTAATAATAACATCCTTAACACCAGCCATGGTGGCAACCATCGCATATTGTTGGGAGGTCACTTCCGTAATATTATTATTGCCATCGTAATTGGCGATGTTAACCTTAACTCCGGTACCAGGATCTGCTGGTGCCAACGCCACTGAACTAATCATGCTAGCATCGGAGGTCCCCGCTGAATTCAGATATTTGGCGTAGTCACTACCAGTGGCCGTTAGGGTCGTGTAGTTGGACTTAACACCCAGTGCTGAGGCGACTTTGTCTTTATCTTCACTGGCTAAGCCCGCGCCGTAAACAACATAGGCCTTGGATAAGGCCTTCGTCTGTACCGTGCTCTCGCCTGAAGTAGAACCACTATCAGTCGTTGCACCACTATTGGTCGCATCGTTAGTATCAGCAGCAGCCCGTGTGAGCGTACTCCCTACACCGACAACCATCATTGCTGCCGCGAGACCTAAGACAATCTGTTTAATTTTCATGAATTTTCCTCTTCTTTCACACTAGTTCTTTCCCCCACAATGAGTATAGCATCTCCGGGTCCGACCACTGCAATCCATCGGCGACCTTAGAGAATTCTTCAATTATTGGGTTACCAGAACCGTCGCGCACCAACGTATTCGGCCGCGTACTTTGGCGTGGCCATTGGCGTTAATTGGACGTTCTCGCCCGGTTTAGGGGCGTGCAACATTTGCCCATCACCCGCGTACATGCCAACGTGATGGACTGTGCCCGTGCCATGCTTTTTGGCAAAGAAGACCAGATCTCCCGCTGACAATTGCTCAGGCGCAACTGGGTAGCCATTCGCGTATTGGTCCTGTGCATCCCGTGGAATCCACACGCCAACCGCACGATGTAAGGCATAGGCTAGCCCGGAACAGTCGAACCCTTGTGGGGTGATCCCGCCCCAAAGATAAGGGGTATCGATAAACTTCTCACCGATCGTTAACAAGAGGTCCCCACGGTCCGCCCCAGTCGCGTTTAACTTAGCCGCAGAGGCTGTGACCCACCCCTTACCCAAGGGTGTGACCACCTGTAACCATTCTGGCGTTTGGCCAGTGGTTGTCAGTAAGGATCCCAAAGGTAAATTCATCACAGGCTGTCGGTCCTGGTCCAACAATGGCGTTGAAACCTGGACTAATCGCACGGTTGTTGTCGGGTAGTCCAATTCCTCATCGGTTGCCGTTAATTGACTAAGTGGTAACCACCCGGGATAGCCGCGGCGTTCCATACGGTTAGCCTGCCGCCGAACGAACACGTGGGCCCATTGCCCTTCTATGCGATCAAGGACGACTTGGTCGTTAAACAACGCCTCTGTGACCACTAGGTCCTCATCGGCCAGCCGGCCTCGATCCGCGGCGCTCAGATCCACTAACCATTGATCCAAGTCGCCGGTCTTGAGATAGGTTTGGTCATTCTTAGTTACCGTCTTCGGTTGGGCCCAAACTAGAGCTGTTGCTACCTTAACTCGCCGAATATCCACTAAAACCGCCTCCAATTTACGTTTACCTTCAATATACCAATAAATGAACAAACTTACTAGATTCTGAGGCAAGTTTGCCATTTTGAAAAGAAAAATAGGGATTCGGGCCCGCTGGCCCCAACCCCTGTTTCGTTCATCATTATTTTAATTGAAGGTAGGATTGGACAACATTTTCTGGGGTAAATCCAGCCATGGCAACGACCTTCCCACCATTGCCACTAGCACCAAATTGTTCTTGAGTAATCATCGCACCATCAAGACCCACGTATTGGCACCAGCCAAGACCGCTCGCCATTTCAATGGCTACCCGTCGCCGTAACTTGGTTGGTAAGACCGTGTCGCGGTATTCGGCCGATTGGGCATTAAACTTTTCGAAGCTTGGCACCGAAACAACGCGAACGTCATGGCCTAATTCGAGCAGTCGTGCTTGAGCATCCAATGCCAGTTGAACCTCAGAACCCGAGGCCATCAGAATACCTTCTGCTTCATCCTGAGCATCCGCAACGACGTAACCTCCACGATGAACCCCGGTGTGCACTTGGGCTGCTGGTTTGGGTAACGTTGGCAGGCCCTGACGTGTCAGAACGATGGCGGTTGGGTGATCGGTTGCTTGTAGGGCCTCTTGCCAAACTGCTGCCGTTTCATTCCCATCGGCTGGACGATAAACGGTCAACCCTGGGATAGCCCGTAACGCCGCCATTTGTTCCACGGGTTCATGAGTTGGGCCATCTTCTCCGACAGCTAAGGAGTCATGGGTGAAGACGTAGATGACCGGCAATTGTTGCAGCGCAGCTAATCTAATGGCTGGCTTCATGTAGTCAGAGAAGACGAAGAACGTTGAGCCATAGACCCGGGTCCCACCATGTAAAGCGATCCCGTTCATGGCCGCCGCTTCAGCAAATTCACGAACACCAAACCAAAGATTACGACCCGTTGGGTTATCGGCACTGAACCGGTCATCATCGGCAATGGCTGTCTTGTTGGAACTAAATAGATCGGCTGACCCGCCCCACAAGTTCGGGCAGTCTTCGCTCATCCGTTGTAAAATTTCATGACCACTGGCTCGAGAAGCCAGGGCATCCTTCTTGTAGTAAGTTGGTAGATCAGCATCCAAACTGGCTGGTAAGGTTTGACTAATCCCTTGAGCAAACTGAGCAGATAATTCTGGTTCCTCATTGGAGTAGTGAGCAATTAAGTTAGACCATTCTTGATGACCAGCCCAACCACGGGCCTTAATCGTGTTCATGAAACGATCGGTAACCTCTTCTGGAACCGTGAACGGATCGTTGTCCCAATCATAGTATTCTCGGGTTGCCGCTAAATCTGCTTCATTCAATGGGGCCCCGTGGACCTTGTTCGTCCCGGCATTCGGACTACCAGCACCAATGACCGTCTTCACTTCAATTAAGGTAGGGCCATTTTGGTTATCCTTAGCAGCACAGATGGCGTCATCAATTGCACTTAAATCATTACCATCGGCGACCCGTAAATAATTCCAGCCATAGCTTTCGAACCGCTTGGCCACATCATCATGACAAGCATTTGTTAACGGACCGTCTAATGAAACATCGTTTGAATCATAAAGTACGATTAATTTATTGAGTTTCAATTGACCAGCTAAACTCGCCGATTCTGCGGCAACCCCTTCCATGAGGTCCCCGTCACCACAAATCGCATAGGTGTAATGGTCAACCACGTTGAAGTTAGGACGATTATATTGGGCGGCCAAATGCATTTCTGCCATTGCCATCCCAACGGCCATCCCAACACCTTGGCCCAGCGGACCAGTCGTTGCATCAACGCCTGGCGTCACCCCGTACTCTGGATGTCCAGGGGTCTTGCTACCTAACTGACGAAAATTCATCAGATCGTCACGGCTCACAGCAAACCCACTAAGATTCAGCAAGCTGTATAGCATTGAAGACCCATGGCCAGCCGATAAGACAAAGCGGTCACGGTTAAACCATTGGGGGAAAGATGGGTCAACCCGCAGATGCCGAGAGAATAACACGTAAGCCATTGGTGAAGCTCCTAAAGGTAATCCAGGATGGCCCGATTTGGCCCGCGAAATCATGTCCATGCTTAACATCCGCACCGCATTAACCGCCTTGGTATCTACTGCATCGAAACTCGTTTGATCACGTACTACTTCTTCATTCAACATCTCAATTAACCTCACTTATTTTGGCCAGACCTTTGTCGGCCACCGTTTATGGTTGATGGTTTATTTGTGTCTAATTTACCGGTATAATCGACATCGCTCATCGACTTTTCTAACTATACCAATTGTAATTATTTTTTGCAACCCCTTAAAGAATCGCTTTAACGACGGCAATTGTTTGTTAGAAGAGTTCCCATACCAGTAACAGACCGATTTCATTAGATTGCAACCGGTTGTCAAAATGGACACAAAAAAAGCAATCTTTTCCGAAAAAAATTCGAAAAGATTGCTTTTTGAAGAAGTTTTCTGAAAGTTACTTCTCGCTAGCCGCCTTGATTTGATCAAAGGTTGGAATCGAAGGCATCGCACCCAGCCCTTGAACGGTCAAAGAACTTGCCCGTTGCGCAAAGGTCAACGCTTCCACGATGTTACTGAAGTCGTCCTTCAACTGTGAGCTAAGCGCACCAATGAAGGTGTCCCCGGCAGCCGTGGTATCCACCGCCTTAACCTTAAAGGCTGGCACAAAGCCAGATTGGTTTTCGGTAGCGTAGTACGCTCCCTTACTTCCAACCGTGATAATCAGGTTCTTAACGCCAAGTTCCTTGAACTTTTTAGCGTTAGCATCCATTGAGGCTTCGTCAGTCACTTCAATCCCCGTCAACTCGGCACTTTCGGTTTCATTAGGCACCACTAAATCCGTGACCTTCAAGATAGCCGGATCCATTTCAGCAGCTGGCGCTGGATTCAAAATCGTGATCACGTTATGCTGCTTAGCAACCGTAAAGGCCGCCAACGTAGCTGCTTGTGGCGTTTCAAACTGGGCAATCAGGATATCTGCCTTGGCAATCTCGTCCTCACGGGCAATGACTTCATCGGCTGATAACTGTTGATTGGATCCCCCATAGACTAAGATACTGTTCTGGCCGGCTTCATCCAAGAGAATGAAGGCTGATCCAGTCCCAACAACGGGGTCAGTAATGATGGCACTGGTATCGATATGGTCATTATTTAACGATTCGACCATGAAGCGGCCGGCATCATCATTCCCAACCTTACCAATGAAACTGGTGTCGGCACCCGCACGGGCAGCGGCAACGGCTTGGTTCGCCCCTTTACCCCCTGCAGCACTGGTTTTATTTTCAGTTGACAACGTTTCACCAGGTTGTGGCATCCGCGCCACACGTAATGTTGTGTCCACGTTTAAACTACCCAGCACCGTTACTTTGTTTGACATGATTAACCTTCACTCCTTAACCGGTTTTTTATCTCGTAAAACGTTTTACCATATATTGACACGCCGTGGCAATCGTTTTTCATTGCTCTAGCGTATCATTTTTCGAAAAGGCTTACAAGTCCCTACTAAACTTTTTTAATGGGACTGGTACTCTCACGTTGCCGGAGCGTTACCGGCAATGCCAGGCTCTGTGCCGCCTGGTGCTGATCCTGAATCCGATTGATCAACATTTCCGTTGCCTGTTGTCCCATGGTCACCATCGGTTGATGAATACTACTCAGCTTAGGCACAACATACTCGTCCAAATCAATATCATCATATCCCAAAACCGAAATATCAGCCGGCACGTTCAACCCCTTTTCGTGAAGACCACGAATCAGTCCCAACGCGGTTTCATCATTAATGGCAAAGACCGCCGTTGGGTGCTGATTCAAGACGGCATCGGTTGCCTGATACCCCCCCAGCTTAGTCATGGGTGAATGAATGATCGCTTCATCGGGCAAGGTAATCCCGGCCTCGGCCAGTCTTTCCTTGAATCCGTTCAGACGAATCACCAAGTTTTGCGTCGGCTTGTCCGGCATAACCACGGCTAGCTGACGGTGCCCAAGATACAGCAGGTGGTTCGCTGCGAGCTGTCCCCCCTGCTCATCATCCACGTGAATCCGGTCCAGGCTAGGCCCACCGTTTTGGTCGATTAGGAGGTAGGGAATCCCATTCTTCTTCAAAATATTATCGATGGCTTCCCCCGTGATCGAAGCACTGGCGATGATTAGCCCATCGACGGCCCGCTTGATCAGCTCCTGTAGATAGTAGCCCTCAAGCTCTTCGTCATGGTTCGCGCCAAAGATCAACGGAATAAAGTGACGCTGCCGACTGGTCTCTTGCACCCCGCGGATAAACATACTAAAGAAGGGATTCCCCAAGTTGGGAACGAGAACCCCAATAGTTTGTGCTGATTTCATAATAAGGTTTCGCGCATTAAAGTCTGGCACGTAGCCCATCTCTTCTTGCAACTGATGAACCCGCCGTCTGGTATCTAGGCTGAAGCGTTCACCCTTACCATTTAAGATCTGTGAAACTGTCGTCACCGAAACGCCTGCCGCCTCAGCGAGATCTCGAATCGTTACTTTGCGTGTCATAGCACCCTCCACAGTCATTTATTCCTATTCACTATTATACCCCATCACAGAGATTTGCAACCCGCATTTCCGACAAAATAAAAAGGCTCGCCTCAACTTCACAGTTGTGGCGAGTCTTGAGCCGGCTTAGGCCTGCAAAATTTGTTGAATTTTAGCTAATTGTTCATCGTCAAATGCCAGTTGTTGAACAGCCTGAATATTTTCCTTGAGGTGTTCCGGACGAGAGGCCCCGGTAATCACACTCGTGACCACGGGATCGTGCAACAACCAAGCCAAGGCCATGTCGGCCAGCTTCTGGCCTCGACTCTTAGCAACCTCATTCAAGGCTCGTAGCTTGGTAACCATACGTTGGCGGCCATCTTGACCGTCAAGTAGGGACTGGTTAGACCAGTGAATATCGACATCCGCTGGAATACCATCCAAATACTTGTCGGTCAATAACCCTTCCGCCAACGGACCATAAGCCACTACGCCAGCGTTATTCTCTCGTAATCGGTCGAATAGCCCATCGGCAGCCGCTGATTGATTCAACAGGTTATAAGAGACCTGATCCACGACAAACGGTGTATGAAGCTCCTTAAAGATCTTGATCATGGCCAAGGATTGTTCCGCCGTATAGTTAGAAATCCCGACGTACAAGGTCTTTCCTTGCCGAACCAAGTCATTTAAAGCCACTGCAGTTTCTTCTGGATTCGTGTCCGGATCAAACCGGTGACTGTAGAAGATATCTACGTAGTCCAGTCCCATGGCTTGCAAAGACCGGTCCAAAGAAGCCATCAGTGTTTTCCGCGAACTCATTTGGCCGTATGGTCCTGGCCACATGTGATACCCGGCCTTGCTACTAATCACCAGCTCATCACGGTAAGGCTTCAACTCCCGGGCAAAGACTTGTCCAAACAAGCTTTCAGCCGCGTAGGATCCGGGACCGTAATTAGCAGCTAAATCAAAACTAAAGATTCCCGCATCAAATGCTGATAAAATGACGTCCCGCGCATCCGCATAGTTCGCCTGTTCCCCAAAACTATGCCACATTCCAAAAGAAATAGCCGGTAACTGGAAGCCGGTGTTACCCGCCCGCCGTACCGGCATTTTGTCATATCGATGTTCATTTGCAAGATACATGACGCCACATCCCTTTCTCTTATGCCTACAGGTAAGTATAAGAAATTGGTGTGGACCAGTCAAGTTATCCGCTAGCTAATGCCGTGAGTCACTCAGCTTCACGGCCTGGGAAACGTGGCCATTAGTTGCGGCTAAGAGTTCCTTAGCCTCCGCAATGGTACCTTTCGTCTCAATCAGTACAATGGCCAGGGGCACATTATTCCCTGCTCGGTCCAGTGCCCGTTCGGCTGCCAAGGTCGAGGTCTGAGTTGCCTCGGCAATAATCTTTTTCGCCCGTTCAAACGTCTTCCCGTTGGTCGGAACAACGTTAATCATCAGATTCTGGTAAACCTTCCCAGACTTGATCATAATCCCCGTCGACAACATGTTCAGGACCATCTTTTCAGCGGTCCCCGCCTTCAATAGCGTTGCTCCGGTAATGATTTCGGGTCCCACAACCGGCGTGATTGGATAATCGGCTAGTTCGGCCAACGGACTCCCCTCAATGCAAGAGAATCCAACCCCGATTGCCCCCTCGTCTTGCGCGAACCGAAGTGCGGCCAGAGTATACGGCGTTTGTCCGGAAGCCGCACTCGCGATCACAACATCCTTATCGGTCAGGTGAACCGCCGCCATGTCCTCATGGGCAAGCTCAACAGAATCTTCTGCCGACTGGACCGTCTCGGTCAGAGCAGACTGCCCACCCGCGATCAGGCCAAAGGTTTGGTCCGCGGTTAAGCCATAGGTTGGCTGAAGTTCGGTCGCATCAATGACCCCCAACCGACCAGAGGTCCCGGCCCCAACATAAATCAGCCGGCCCCCTTCATCAAATAACGGGAACGCGGCATCGATAGCCGCCGCAATCTGTGGTAATTGTTTCTGAACCGCCCGGGCAACCCGGTGGTCCTCACGATTAATGGTCGCAACCATTTCCAGCGTGGATTCACGGTCAATGTGCATTGATCGGTGATTACGCTGCTCTGTTAGTAAGTCTTCAAATTGCATAATGTCGGCCTCCAACTTCCATTTCATGCATTATATGTATTCGCTTTCATTGGGTCTACTCTAGGTATACCATCTTTCATGAATAATTTCAATCGGGTTTTCTTAACCGACAGCAACATTTGGTATTTTCGCGACTAAATTTCAGAAAGATTAGCCGGTCGGTTTTTATTTTCAAGAAAATCACCGGTGAAATGATTAGTCAGCTTGCCGATCGAAACAAAAAGAGCCGGCCCTTTCAGGTCGGCTCTCAGATATCTTATTGTCCTTGACGATGTGGTGCTCGGCCAAACAGCTTATCAACCGGTTGATCATGATAGATTAGGTCGATGGCATTGCCAAAGAGTTCACCCACCGATTCAATCACGAACTTGTCGGATCGCTTATCTTCAGGCAACTGAATGGAGTCCGTAATGACCACGCGCTTCAAGACGGAATCATTAATCCGCTGCGTGGCATCACCCGAAAGAACGGCATGTGTCGCGCAGGCATAAACGTCGGCGGCTCCCGCGTTCTTCAAGGCTTCAGCCGACACGGTAATCCGAATGGCGGTATCAATAATGTCATCCACTAGAATGGCATGCTTCCCGCGAACATCCCCAATGACTGCTTCAGGCTGAGCGGCATTTTCGGTATCGCTCCGATTATCCACGATGGCAATCGGTGCCCGCAACAATTCGGCCAACCGCCGTGCCCGACTGACACCCGCATGGTCTGGCGCCACCACGACAATGTCTTCATTCGCTAAATCAGGGTTCTTTTCAAAGTAGCTAATCAAGAGCTGATCACTCTGTAAATGGTCCACAGGAATATCAAAGAATCCCTGTAGCTGTGCGGCATGCAGATCAAGCGCAATAACCCGATCAACCCCATCCATTTGCATCAACGAAGCAATGAGTTTAGCCGTGATGGGCTCACGTGCTCGGGCTTTACGATCGGCCCGGGAATACCCATAGTAAGGAATGACCACGTTAATCTTGGCCGCACTCGCACGGCGGGCGGCATCCACCATAATTAATAACTCCATCAAATTGGTGTTAACCGGATCCGAGACTGATTGAATCAAGAAGAGTTCATCACCCCGAATACTTTCATCAATACTAATTTGAATCTCACCGTCGCTAAAGTGATTAATCGTCGCTTTACCCAATTCAACCCCAGCAGCCTTAGCAATTTTCTCTGCCAATGGTCGATTAGAATTCAGAGCAAAAACTTTCATATTGCCAGCTTCGACGTTTTCCATAACAGCCTCCCAGTGGACTATCCACAATCGTTAATATTTTTCTGTCTTTATTATCGCAATCTTTGACCGGAAACGCAACGCTCATGCGGCCAAATTAGGACGAATGACTAAATTGTTGCGGTGTCACTCCTTGCATCCCAATCATCGGGTCAATCGTCCCCGCCAAAACGAGGTCGGTCGTCAGCCGATAGTCCGGTGTCTCATTAGGCACCGATTCCGCAACTGGCGCTGCTGAATCCACTAATTTTGACGCTGCTTTACCGACACTCGTCGAAGCCTCCTTCTCTGCTACAGGTTTCGGTGAGACTGGTTTATCGGGTGCCAGCACCTTCTGAATCCGGGCCGTCAACGTCGTCCGTCGATTGACGGATAGATTAGTCACGCACGTTTCAAAGGCTTGGGGTTCCCCGACTAGAATTAACATATCGGCTGCCCGCGTCACCGCCGTGTATAACAGGTTGCGTTGGAGCATGCGCTGAAATTGGCTTACCATTGGCAGAATGACTAATTTAAATTCTGAACCTTGCGACTTGTGGATCGACATGCAGTAGGCCAAAGTCAACCGAATCCAGTCTTGACGAGCATATGTGACCTCCGTTTGCTCGAAGGCAATGGTGAGCTGATCGGTCTTGACCTCATTATGCTGATCGCTAGCCAGGTCAATCCCGGTGATGACCCCGATATCGCCGTTAAACACATTGTTTTCCGGGCTGTTGACCAAATGCAGGACCTTATCACCGATACGGAATTTCTGATGACGAAACTCCACTTGTTTCTGCCGCTCATTCTCATAAGGATTCAGGATTTCCTGCAGTATCTCATTCAAGTGGTCAATCCCAGCCACCCCGCGATACATTGGGGCCAACACCTGAATATCACTGGCAGAGAACCCCTTCGCATGAGCCTTCTGAACCACTTGTTGGATCACCGTTGCCACCTGCCCGGCATGACAGGCGAAGAACGACCGGTCGGGCTGATTCTTGGTGAAATCCATCGGCAACGTTCCGCCCTTGATGGCATGGGCCAAAGGAATAATCGATGACCCATCGCCCTGACGATAGATGGTTTCCAATTGGATTTTCGGTAACTTGTCACTGGCCAACAGGTCATGAAAGACCTGGCCAGGGCCTACCGATGGCAATTGGTCCTTATCCCCCACTAAAATAACTTGCATCCCTACTGGCACGGCTCGCAACAGGGTTTTCATTAGATAAACGTCGACCATGGAAACCTCATCGACAATCAGCAAGCCCCCCTCTAAGTCGTTGGTCGCGGCGGCATCGAGATCAGTCTCCCGACCGGTTAACCCCAATAGACGATGAATGGTGCTGGCTGGCAGATTGGTGGTTTCACTCATCCGTTTAGCCGCTCGTCCCGTTGGCGCTGCCAATAAAATGGGGAACGGTTGGTCTTTATAAGAGTTGATATCCAAGGAGACGTCATGCACCCGAGCATACAAATTAACCAAGCCCCGAATAATCGTGGTTTTCCCGGTCCCAGGACCCCCGGTTAATAGCATCACCCTGGCCTGAATGGCCGCCTTCAACGCCGCCATTTGCGAATCATCATAATCGATTTCTAGCTGTTTTTCTACCACGCGTAAATGTTTAGTTAAAGATTCATCGGAGAAACTCAGCGACTCGTCCGGAGCTTTCAAGAGCCGTTGCAAGTGTTCAGCAACCTGCCATTCAGCATCATAAAGTCCCTTCAGGTAAATCCGCTGGTCATCCCCAACCACCTTTTGTTGTTTTGCTAAGGTCAGCAGCTGATCCGCCAGTTTTTGGGGATCAAGGGCGACATTACGGGAATTTTCCAATAACGCCAAAGTTTGCCCCAACAATGGCTTAGCCGTGGTATAGGTGTCGCCATTGGCCGCAGATAAGTCATTCAGCGTCTGCAGCAGCCCCGCCTGGAGCCGTTCCGGTCGGTCCGCCGCATACCCCAACTGCGTGGCAATCTGATCAGCTCGCTTGAAGCTCACCCCACGAATGTCTTCCGCCAACTGGTAAGGATTCTCATGAATGACATCTAAGGTTTTTTCTTCATAACGCGCGTAAATTTCCGCGGCTAAGCTACTCCCAAAACCATAACCATTCAATCCAATGATGATTTGTTCCATCCCATTATTGATTTGCAACTGACCGACCAACATGGTCGACAGCTTACTCGATAAATGTAAGGGGGCGAGGACCGCACTATCGGCCAAAATTTTGTCAATGGCTTCGGTCCCCAAGGCGGTCACGATCTTAGTGGCGGTCTTTTTTCCAAGTCCCGGGAAATCATCCCCGCTGAGGTAAGCAACCAGCCCCTCCTTAGACGTTGGCGTTTCATTTTGATAATTGTCCGCCTGAAATTGCACGCCATACTTAGGATGTTCAACGCGCTTACCCGTGAAGCGATACTGCACATCATCCTTGATGTCCGCAAAGTTCCCGGTAACCACGATTTCATCCTCGTGCCAATCTAGACTAGTCTCGGCAACCTTGACTAACATCACTTTATAAAAACTATCATTACTAGCAAAGAAGACCGCACTAACGGAACCCACCACGTAATCAGCTTGGTGGTCCTGGTCGCCTGCAAATAAATCGAGTGATTCGGTTGCCATGAACTGTTCCTCCTATTTCTTCCCTGGGTGTCGTTGGGTCTGCACAAATTTTTCAATATCTGCGAGACGCTTCTGCCCCTTTTCAAAATAATTTGGATCCTGGTGCTTCGCCAACTTAAAGTATTGACCATATTCTTCGCCCTGAACCATGGCGACCAGTCCCCGATCAAAATTGGCTGCCCCGTTACCCGGTTGCAACTGTAATAATTGGTCATAATAGGTCGCTGCCTGTGCCATATTGCCCACGGCTAATAAGTTGCTAGCCACGACTTGGAGCGTGGCCGGATCTTGCGGTTGATTGGCAAGCGCCGTTAAGGCGAAGGCCAACGCCCGCTTGTGATCGCCGCTACCCATGTAGCTCTGCGCCACCATCAAGTAACCAGCGGCCTTCAAATCCTGATTCAACTGGTCAAACTCGGCGATTGCCTTACCATAGTCTTGAGCGGCATAGTAGACGTTTCCCAACCCATAATGCAACCGTTCAACGACCTTAGGTTGAGCTTGAAACAGCCCAAGCGCCTTCATCAACAGCTCCTCTGCCTGCGCATAGGAGTTCAGGTCAACCAGCACCGTGGCCAATTCATAATAGGCCTCACTGTTCCCAGGCTCTAAGGTAATCTTCTGTACCAATTCATGAACCATTTGTTCGGACCGTTTTTTATCTTGTTCGCGGCCAGATTGCTTCTTCTCTGTCATAAAATCTCCTATATTGTGTCCGTAGGGTCAGCCGTCTCCGTGAGAAAGCTGGTATCATTCCAATCGATCAACCGATAAGGCTGACCAGGTGCCGTCTCTAAGATCGTCACACTCGTATTGCGTAGCCCACCCCGGTGACGTAACGCTGCTAATGGCGTTGCGAGTAACGCATTCACTTCGGCATTTAGCGCAGCACCATGACTCACCACCAGAACGTTGTCATCGTCGCCAGGATTTGCGGCCACAATGGCTTCGATCCCGGGCGTCATGCGGGCAATCACCTCGCTAAAGGTTTCACCACCAATTCGATCAGTGCGGTATTGGTCCGGATGATTCCGGAAGCCATCCAACTCTTGGGGAAACTGGGCTTGCACGTCAACGAAGCGCATGCCCTCTAGCTTACCCAGATGAAATTCTTCGAGCCGGCTCATCAGGGTTAATGGAATGGCTTGATCCAGTTCTGCTAAGATGTGTTCGGCCGTCACCCGCGCTCGCTTAATGGGGCTAGCGTAAACGTGACGAAACGTGATTGGCTTCAGAAACTGACCCACTTGGCTCATCTGCTGATAGCTCTCGGCCAACAGTGGTGAATCACCACCGGCTCCCTGGAAACGCCCCTCTAGATTCCACTGCGTCTTACCGTGACGCACAAAGTATAATTTCAATTCAAAACAGCGTCCTTTCTGCGTCATACATACAGTCTATTATGCCAGTTTTGGCCGGGATTTCAAAGAATTCTCGGTCAAAAAAAGCCCGGCAGCGACAATCGTCGTTACCAGACTCGTTTAATTTAAATTAATTGTAATTCACGTTCCTGGTTGTAAGCCGCATCGATAATGGCACTCCCAAGGCACTCGTCACCACTGTAGAAGACCACGGCTTGGCCTGGAGTAATAGCACGAGCTGGATCGTCGAATTCCACCGTCACTTGTTGACCATCGTCACTCAAGTGGACGGTCACGCCGGTATCCTTTTGACGATAACGGAACTTCGCCGTGCAATGGAAATCGGAACCACGATCGATCGTGTTCACCCAATGAATGTCCGATGCAGACAGGTGGGTCGCGTACAGGTGTGGGTTATGGTAGCCCTTGCCGACATAGAGCACGTTCTTCTCTAAGTCCTTACCGATAACAAACCAAGGTTCATTGTCGATCCCATCGCCACCGATGCCCAAGCCCTTCCGTTGGCCGATGGTGTAATACATCAGCCCAGCATGTTGGCCCTTCACCTCGCCATCAACGGTCATCATCTTACCGGCCTTTGCAGGTAAGTAGTGATTCAAGAAGTCCTTGAAGTGGCCCTTTTCACCGATGAAGCAGATCCCCATGGAATCCTTCTTTTCAGCGGTGGCCAAACCGGCCTTCTTGGCAATTTCCCGAACTTGTGGCTTAACCAAGTCCCCAATTGGGAACATAACTCGGTCTAGTTGCGCCGTCGATAATTGACTCAAGAAGTAGGTTTGGTCCTTATTCTGGTCAACAGCCCGCATCAAGTGAGCATGACCATCTTCATCGCGGGTCAGTTGTGCATAGTGACCGGTTGCAATGTAGTCAGCGCCCAATTCGATCGCGTAATCGAGGAAGGCCTTGAACTTAATTTCCTTATTGCAAATAACGTCGGGGTTCGGCGTCCGTCCCTTCTTGTATTCATCCAAGAAGTAAGTAAACACCCGGTCCCAGTATTCCTTTTCGAAGTTGACTGAGTAATAAGGAATACCAATCTTCGCTGCAACTTTCGCAACATCCTTGTAGTCCTCGGTAGCGGTACAGACACCATTCTCGTCTGTATCGTCCCAGTTCTTCATGAAGACACCGACCACGTCATAACCCTGTTGCTTTAAACGCAAGGCCACGACGGAGGAATCGACACCACCACTCATACCAACGACAACTCGAATCTTACTGTTGTCCTGCATGGTATCACCATCATTTCTATCAGATTCTGGAGAATCTACGATTTGAAGGTCGCATAAATCCAGTATGGTTAAGTTTACCCATAATAACGGTGTTTTGCAAGCCTGGTGTTCCCTCCCCAATGGTAAATAAAAAGCCCAGGAGTTAATCCCAGACTTAATCAATTAAGCTTTGATTTGTAGAATCTCGCGGTCAATTAAGTTCTGCAGGATAAAATGATATTGTTCCACATTACCCTCAGCATGTGTGCCCTTGAAGATGTTGACGCGGCTGTTACCGGAAGCATTCGTCGTGGCCATCTTGAATCCACTCAGATCCTTGGCAACTGTCACTCGCAACATCTGATTCTTATTATAAGGAGACGTTGGGTCCACAGAACGTTCCAACACATAGTTGCCGGCATTTGAAATTTGAAACCCGACATCCTTCAAGGCATAGGATTTAATGTTGGGATGGAGTTCATAAGTATCCGTGTCACCATCAATTTTCATGGTTTTACCAAATAACATTTTACTTCACCTCGCTGTGAGAAAGTCTGGCCACAATTGCGGCCACGTTGTCGACAAATGCGGTGATTTCAGCACTCGTCGTCTGCCGACCAAAGGACAACCGAATTGACTCGGCAATCCGCGGACTGTCAGCCCCAAACATGGCGGTCAAGACGTGTGACGGTTCGATCGAACCGGCGGTACAGGCCGACCCACCGGAAACCGCGATGCCTGCCAAATCCAGGTTGGTCTGCATAACATAGGTTGAAATACCTTTGATCCACAGGTTCAGGACGTGCTCGAGGTTCTCACCTTCGAGAGAACCATTAATTTCAAAGTCCACGCCTTTATCGCGTAGGTCCTGAACCACCTGGTCTTTGAAGCCATGGAACCGTTCGCGCTTCTCAGCCTTAGCTTCGGGCGTCAAGAGCTTAGCGGCGGTCGCAAAGGCCGCGATCGCTGGCACGTTTTCAGTTCCGGCCCGTCGTTTCTCTTCTTGGTCGCCCCCTTTGATCAAGCTGGGAAAGTTAACCCCTTCACGCTTGTAAAGGAACCCAATCATCTTAGGCCCATTAATCTTGTGGGCCGACGTGGACAACATATCGATATGATCGCGGTCAACATCAATGTCTAAGGAACCATAAGCCTGAACCGCATCCGTATGGAACCAAGCCTGATGGTC
Organism: Levilactobacillus senmaizukei DSM 21775 = NBRC 103853; assembly: GCF_001592085.1. Taxonomy (GTDB): domain Bacteria; phylum Bacillota; class Bacilli; order Lactobacillales; family Lactobacillaceae; genus Levilactobacillus; species Levilactobacillus senmaizukei. The sequence goes on along the minus strand of NZ_BCWD01000003.1, from coordinate 31,817 downwards.
CTTTAAGATCTCACCGATTTCATGAATCGGCATCCGGCTCCCAACCTCGTTGTTCCCCATCATGATGGTCACTAAGATCGTCTCGTCATCGAGTGCCGCCTTGAAATCTTCCAGGCTAATCCGACCATGCTCGTCGACCGGTAGATAGGTTACCCGGAAGCCCTCTTTTTCTAAGGCGTGTAACGGTCGTAACACGGCCTCATGTTCGATGGCCGTGGTAATAATATGTTTGCCCAACGCCTGACGGGTGTGCGCCGTTTGAGTAATGGCCGTGTTATCACTTTCACTCCCACCACTCGTGAAAATAATCTCTTCATCACTGTCGGCATGAATACTGTCGGCGATAACCTGACGACTATTTTCCATGAGCGTGTGGGCCTGACGACCTAATCCATAAAGCGTTGACGCGTTGCCATAGACGTTGGCCAACTTATCCGTCATTTCGGCCAACACCTCAGGCGCCATGGGCGTCGTGGCAGCATTGTCCAGGTAGATCTCCTGGGCAGTCTGATTGTTATCTACATGAACCTCTTGCACCTTTAAAACCTCCTGAATGAGTCTGCTAGTTCTGATCGGCTAGCAGCGCCAGTAACATCTGTGCGGAACGGTGGCCCGCATCAATAATAAAGTCATCAAAATCAACGCCAGAGTTATTATCGGCATTGTCAGACATGGCTCGAACAACGACGTAAGGAATGTCAAATTGATGGGCCACTTGACCGACAGCGGCCCCTTCCATTTCACCAGATAAGGCATCTGGGAAGTATTCAAGAATCGTCTTAGCTGCGGTTGGGCCGTTAAGGAATTGGTCACCGGAAACAATCAAGCCTAACTTGGTCGTCAGACCCGTTTCCCCAGCCGCTGCCACAATCGCCTTGCCCCACTTTTCGGAAGCCGCAAAGCGAGCGGGTTGTTGGGGTAATTGACCATACTCGTAGCCAAAGGCCCGGGCATCGGCATCATGATAGGCCGTCTCCGTAGAAACCACGATGTCCCCGATCTTGAGGCCACCAGCCAAGGCACCGGCCGACCCCGAATTGATAACTAGATCAACGTTGAATTGGGTAATTAATAAAGCGGTCGTTAAGCCCGCCTCGACTTTACCAATTCCGGAACGAACCATGACCACCTGTTGGCCCTTGATCGTGCCAGAGTAAAAAATAATTCCGTGAATATCTGTTGTTTTCGCGCCATCAAGGGCTTCACGAAGTTCCTTGATTTCTTCTTCCATAGCGCAAATAATGCCAAATGTCATGCTAAATTTCCACTCCTCTTAGTCCACAAAAAACAAAATTAAGTAGACCACAATAATTAATAACACCAGCCAAAAAATGGCCCAGTTCAGCCGTCGGCCCAAGCGTTGTTGCCTATCATCAACCGGTTTTACCCGTTGTTCGCTGTCGCCTGAGTCATCAGCCGGCAACGAACCACCGTGGGTCCGCGCATACTCTCTTTCAACCTGAACCCGTTTGCGGTCCCGTTCCTGAAAGTCCTTCTCCGCTTGCTCCTGCTCACGTCGATAGTCGGCTCGGGTCTTTGGCCGGTCATTGTCGTGTTCATCATCTGAATACATCGCGCTCACCTACTTCTGTAATAGCCAGTAATAGATGGCTGTAATTGTCTTGGCATCGTTAATCTCACCACTCGCAATCATTGCTTGTGCTTGATCCTTGGTGACGGTTAACAACTCTAGATTTTCTCCTTGGTCCCGTGGCAATTTCGTGGTAACGGGCGTTAAGTCCGTTGCCAAAAAAAGCGTCATGTATTCATCGGAAAAACCGACGCTAGAATAAAATCCAGTAATTCGTTTTAATTGGCCGGGTTGGTAACGAATCTCTTCGTTCAATTCACGAATCACGGCGTGTTCCACATCATCGGCATCTCGGCTGTCTAGCTTTCCTGCCGGGATCTCCAAGGTTGCGGCCGCGATTGGTGCCCGCCATTGTCGTTCCAAAATCATTTTATTGTCGTCCGTCAGTGCCAAGACACCCACGGCACCTGAATGACGAACGATTTCTCTGGCGGCCTGGTCACCATTTGGCAGCCGCACTTGTTGGCGTTCTAACTTCACAATCACGCCGTCATAAAGGACCTCGGTTGATTCAACGTGTTCTTCTAAGTCCATGTTAAACCTCCTCGGTCGACCCGGTAACCACTGGGGTTACCTTTGCCGCTTGGGGGCCACGCTTGCCTTCGACAATCACGAACTGAACCGTTTGACCAGCCTCTAATTTACGGAACCCTTCGCCTTCACCGACGATGCCAGTGTAATAGACAAAGATGTCGCCATCTTCAGGAGTAGTAATGAAGCCAAACCCCCGTTGTTCGTTATAACTTTTTACTTTACCGGTTAACATGGTATTCCCTCCCATACATAGCACAAATTATACTCGCTTGATTGGTCGACCGCAAACGATGGTCTTCACAACCAGCTCAATCTCATAACCAGCAAAAAAGCGGTCAGGACCAGGTCCCAACCGCCCACTCACTATTGTGAGTCAATTCATTATTTTTCCTCAAAGCCTTCGGTCGCCGTTTCAGGATAGTTTTCCCGAACAATAGCGGCACAACGGGCACAGAAGTGAGGGTAATCAGTATCGCTACCCACGTCTTCCTTCGTCAAACGACAACGTTCACAGACCTCGCCGGTCGCCGGTGTAACCTTAACGGCTAGGTGGTCAAAGCTTAAAGCATCGGCCGGAGCAGCATCTAGGTCAGCCACGTCCAAACCGGAAACCAATAAGATCTGTTGCACATCGACGTTCAAGGTATTCAGCAGGCCCTTGGTGTCGGCATCCAGATACAAGTCCAGGTGGGCTTCGGCAGCCTTCCCGATCAGCTTAGCATCTCGGGCTTCTTCCAACGCCTTCAAGACATGGCTCCGTAAAGTCATGAAGTGGTCCCAAGCAGATTTGTGCTCGGTATCTTCAACTTCCACACTGTCGTTCATGTCGAGGACAACCGGCATCTCTGCCAATTGAACGAAGTCTTCTGGTTCTTTCAAGAAGCCCCAAATTTCTTCCGCCGTATGTGGCAAGATTGGCGTGATGAGCTTCGTCAACGATACGGCAATTTGGTAGAACACCGTTTGCATCGAACGACGAGCTGGACTGTTTTCAGCCTCGATGTACAAAACATCCTTGGCAAAGTCCAAGTAGAATGCGGACAGGTCCGTCACCACGAAGTTGATGAGTTCTTTGTAGATATTCAAGAAGTCATAGTTTTCGTAATGCGCCTTGACACTCTTGGTAAATTCGTTAAGTTGATACAGCATGTGGCGGTCAACCGTCGTTAACTGATCAAAGTCGACGGCATCCTTTTCAGGATCGAAGTCGCTGGTGTTTGCCAACAGGTACCGCATCGTGTTCCGTAGTTTCTTGTAGCTGTCGGAAATCTTGACAAAGGCTTCCGTTGAGACCCGGATGTCAGCCGATGAATCCACTGAGGCCACCCAGAGACGGACAATGTCAGCACCCATCTTGTCGATGATTTCTGAAGGGGCAATCGTATTGCCAAGTGACTTGGACATCTTGTGACCGTCCTTGTCCAAGGTGAACCCTTGAGACACAATTTGCTTGTATGGTGCCTTACCAGTAGCGGCAACACTCGTAATTAAGCTAGAGTTGAACCAGCCACGATATTGGTCAGACCCTTCCAGATATAGGTCAGCAGGAAAGTCGAGGTAATCCCGTTCCGCCAAGACCCCTTGGTGTGAGGAACCGGAATCGAACCAAACATCCATGATATCAGTTTCCTTGGTGAATTCACCGTGGGGTGAATGCTCACTGGTAAAGCCTGCTGGTAAGAGATCCTTAGCCTCGCGCTTAAACCAAATGTTAGACCCGTATTGGCCAAACAAGTCAGCCACGTGGTCAACCGTTTCCGGCGTGATAATTGCTTCACCATCTTCACCATAGAAGATTGGCAATGGCACACCCCAGACCCGTTGACGGGAGATAACCCAGTCGCCACGGTCCTTGATCATGTTTTCCAAGCGACGCTTGCCCCAATCTGGTTGGAACTTAACGTCTTGCAAGGCATCCAAGATCTCATCCCGCATCTTATCAACTGAGGCAAACCATTGTGGTGTAGCCCGGAAGATCACGGGCTTTTTGGTCCGCCAATCAAATGGATAGCTATGTTCATAAGGCATGTACTTCAGTAGGACATTCGCATCCTTTAGCTTGTCCAAGGCAATTTGGTTAGCATCTTCATAGAAGACACCATCAAAGTCGGGACCAGCCTCTGCGGTCATGTATCCTTGGTCATTAACTGGCACGATGACTGGTAGATGGTATTGCGCACCAACATTAAAGTCATCCTCACCAAGTCCTGGAGCAGTATGAACCAAACCAGTCCCAGATTCAGTTGTCACGAAGTCGCCAAGCATCACCACTAACTTGCGATCAGCGATGAACGGGTGCTGGGCGGTAATGTTTTCCATCTCCTGGCCCATGACCGTCTTCAAAACCTTAACGTCTTCCCAACCAAACCGTTCGGCATTTTCATCAACTAAGTCCTTAGCCAAAAGGAACTTGCGATCCTCGCCGGCTGGCTGAACAACGGCGTATTCAATCCCAGCGTCGATCGTGATCCCCTCTGATGCAGGAATCGTCCAAGGTGTGGTTGTCCAAACAACCATGTAAGTATCGTCGTCCAGGACGCCCTTACCATCGACCACCTTTTCACCAAAGAAGGCGGATGGTGACGTCACATCATGGTATTCGACCTCGGCTTCCGCCATAGCGGATTCAGATGACCATGACCAGTAAACCGGCTTCTTGCCCTTGTAGATCAGGCCACGCTTGGCAAATTCTCCAAAGACTCGAACTTCGGCCGCTTCGAACTCAGGCTTTAACGTTAAGTATGGGTTATCCCATTCGGCGGAAACTCCTAACCGTTTGAACCCTTCGCGTTGTAAATCAACCTGCTTCAAAGCGTATTCGCGACAAAGGTCACGGAAGTCCGCCGTGGACATCTTCTTCCGGTCGTACCCGGCCTTAGTCAATTGTTGTTCAATCGGTAAACCATGAGTATCCCAGCCGGGAACATAGGGTGCCCGGTAGCCACTCATCGACTTGTAACGAACGATGATGTCCTTAGAAATTTTGTTCAACGCATGGCCCATGTGAATTGGTCCATTGGCGTAAGGAGGGCCATCATGCAAAATGAAGGTTGGCTTCCCTTCATTTAACTTTTGCCGGGCTTCATAAAGCTTATTTTCGGCCCACAGACTTTGCCGTTCAACTTCTTTAACCGGCAAGTTACCGCGCATTTTGAATTTAGTTTTGCCCAAGTTCAATGTGTCCTTTACTCGCATACTGTTTGTCCTCCTTGATTATTTATCGGTTGGTGAACCGGTGAGCTCAGGTTGCCATTAACCTCAGCTCACCGGTCAACCAGCCTCTTCTAAAACTACTTACTGGTCCACACTAAGTGAACGCCATTTACGCCTTAATTCACGTAACCACGCGAACCACAAACAAAAAGACTCCGCCCCAGCAGGGACGAAGTCATTCGTGGTACCACCCAAATTCAGAAGGTGTCGCGACACCTTCCCTCGGACGCCGTAACGGGGCGGAGCCGTGATGACTTACTCACTTCAGTCATCAACCTATGAGAATGATACCCGATCAAGAAGTTACGGTGTCAGCCTTACACTGTCGCTGACTCGCTGGGCCCGGCTTCTTAAGGGTGCGTTTCTCTCGCTTTATTTATCGTTATTGTGGTCAAAATGTGGATCGTCGTTATCTGGGAAGATAACGACGGTTTCCCCACTGTCATCGGCGGCATCAGTGACCGGCGCTTCTGCAACTGGTTGGTCATCAGCTGTCGCTGAATTTGAGTCTACGCCTTGGGCTACCGCGTTGTCAAGCCGGTCACCAACGACCTTCTTGATTTCTTCGTAGCTGGACATGGACCCTTCCTTTAACAAGCTGTCCCAATCATTGGACTTAACCACTTCCAACTGGCTTTCGAGCATAACCTGCAATCGTTGCCGGAAGACCCGGGTACTCTTCTTCAAATCATCGGTTTCAACCGCTAACTTCTTAGCTCGCTTGGAAGCTTCAGCCATAATTTGGTTGCCTTTATTGGTAGCTTCAGAAACGATGTCGGAACTTTGCTTTTGGGCTTCACGAATGATGATTTCGGATTCCTTTTGGGAATTAGCCTTAACCTTATCGGCAGCTTCTTGAGCAACCAAGATTGATTGGTTCAGGGAGTCCTTCAGGTCGTTAAAGTACTTCAACTTTTCATTGGCAGCATCGAGCTGTTCTTCCAAATCCTTATTGTTGTTTAACGTGATTTGGTAGTCCTTGATGACTTGATCCAAAAAATCATTGACCTCATCAACATTGTAACCCCGCATCTTGGTTCCAAATTCTTTATTATGAATATCTAATGGACTTAATACCATAACACTGTTCCCTCCGCATCTATTTCTTCAGCACCGCTAAGGTGACCCGAATCTTATCTTTTTTGGTTTTACCTGCGACTTCATTCAATCGAATTCGACCAAAGCCACGGACGGAAACAATGTCCGCCACATCAAGATCGTAATCCGGTTTCTGAGTCTCGGCCCAGTTGATTCGTACTCGGCCCGCCTCAATTAATTCCTTGGAACGGTGTCGGGACAAATGAAACCCGGTTCCAACAATATTGTCTAACCGCAGTGACGTTAAGGTGGCACTCTCGCTCTCCCACTCATTCATGGGCACCACTAGATCCGCCAAGTCCATCGGTTTCAACCGGGACTTAACCTTCCCGATCCGGTCAACCTGACTCACGAGATAATCCGCCATGGATTGTTCAGTAATCACTTGCCACCCTTCACCATCGGTTAATATATCGCCTAGAACTTCGCGTTCAATACCAGCACCCAATAAGGTCCCTAAGACCTGACTGTGATGTAGTCGTGCAAACTTAAGGGGATAATCAACCTTTAAGGCCGCCAGTTCAAAGTCGGCCGCCTCTGGCTCATAATAATCCGGGTAAAACAACCCACGCTGCATCTCGGCACCAGTATGCCCACCATCAAAACGAATATGTAAGTCGGCTCGATGAGCCAACGTGGTTGCAATATAGACCTGGCGAGGATTCAAGAAGTGGGTAAGAACGGGGCGATATTCGTCTTGAACCTGCTGAATCCACCCACCGACAGCATCAATGAATGGGCCTTCGTCTGGCCGAAAATGCTGTGTAATATTCTCATCCAATCAAGCCACCTCCCTCACGGCTATCGCATGTGTGTTAAAACGATTAGTGCCAAGTACCTTAAACCATTCTGAACGATCGACAACACAATGATGGCCGCGATCGGCCCAAGACCAATGGGACCAACCGAAATGAAATCAAAGTATCGTAGGAACGGCAAGACGAGCCGCCCGACAATTTGACCAAACTTAGACTGATAACCTCCCGGTAACCAACTGAGCAAGGCCCAAATCACGATAAGAACCGTGTAGGCACTCACCAACCAGATCAGTGCTTGAAAGATTAAAGTTACAATTTGTACCACAACGTCGCTCCTTTATTGCTTGAACTGAGTGCCTAGGTTAGCCGCAACGTCGCCACTAACCTCAAAGTTATGCGGCGCACAAAGAAAGATTTGTTCTCCAATACGCTGGATTTCGCCACCCACGGCATAGGCCGTACCGTTTAAAAAATCCACGATTCGTTGGGCCTGGGTCTCATCAACCCGCGCGAAGTTCACGATCACCGCATCCCCTGCCGTGATTTGCTTGGCAATGGACTTGGCATCCGAGTAGATTCGTGGTTCACAAATTGCAATGTGACTCGTGTTTGGCTTGGCTGAATGCATCGCAACCACCTTCCGACTATCAACTGGTCGACTAGGAGCTGCCGGTGCTGGCTTCGCTACTGGAACAGGATCGTCCTGGTAGTCTTCGTCATAATCATCGTTCATTCCAAAAAACTTGCTTAGACTAAACTTCTCCGCCATCGTTAGCCACTCCTCTCAATACGCATTCAAGCAAATTGTTACTTACGACGCCGCTTGAAGAATGGTGGGGTATCCTCACTCTTTTGATCATCTGCGGCACTCGTATCGTTAGAACTTGGGTTAAAAATATTAAAATCTGGCTTATCAACGCCGGCAAATTCATCACTGTCAGAACTCTTCTTAGGCTCTGGACGGTGCGCTGGTTCGCGGATATCCCAGTTGCCAAATGGGTCTTTATCTTGGCTCTGACCATTGCCAGCGGCTTGGTCATCGTCAGATGTAACCCGTTGCTGACCTTCACGCCGGGCAACCCGACTATGTTGGGCAGCTTCGCGTTCTTCCTTCTTCTTATCGATTCCAGTCGCAATAACTGTGACCCGAACCTCATCACCCAGGTCTTCGTCAATGGACGTCCCGAAGATGATGTTAACGTCACTGGTAGCAGCATCGGAAACAATTTGTGAAGCAGCTTGAGCTTCAAACAAGGACAGGTCTGGCCCACCTGTAATGTTCAAGAGGACCTGTTCGGCACCGTCGATGGAAACCTCCAACAATGGTGAAGAAATGGCCTTCTTGGTGGCATCCTCGGTCCGGTTTTCACCGTTAGCAGAGCCAATTCCCATTAAAGCAGAACCTTGGTCCTTCATGACCGTCTTGACGTCGGCAAAGTCCAAGTTAACGTAGCCGGGGCTCGTAATCAGATCAGAGATCCCCTGGACCCCTTGCCGTAAGACGTTGTCGGCTTCTTGGAAGGCTTCCATCATTGGTGTCTTTTTGTCGACAATTTCAAGTAAGCGGTTGTTAGCAATGACGATTAACGTGTCCACGTTCTCCTTCATTGCCGCAACGCCCTCAGCGGCGAAACGACCGCGCCGTGGGCCTTCAAAACTGAATGGCCGGGTAACAACCCCAACCGTCAGTGCACCGCTCTCCTTGGCGATTTTAGCCACGATAGGGGCAGCCCCGTTACCGGTACCACCGCCCATGCCGGCAGTCACGAAGACCATATCGGCACCTTCGAGGGCCTCCGTGATGGCTTCTTCGCTTTCTTCAGCGGCCTTCGCCCCCACTTCTGGGTTGGCCCCTGCGCCGAGACCCTTGGTCAGTTTCGGCCCGAGTTGGATCTTGGTTTCAGCCTTTGAGGCTTCCAGAGCTTGAACATCCGTGTTAGCCACGATAAATTCGACACCCTTAACATCTTCAGCAATCATCCGGTTAACGGCGTTGTTGCCACCGCCACCGACACCAATCACCTTGATGACTGCGCCATTATTCTGTGCAGAATCTAGTGAATATTCCATTTGTCTTATTCCTCCATCTCGCGTTAGTCGAAGAAGTCACTGAAGAACTTCTTGAACCCTTCGGACCGATTCTTCTTGGGTTTGCTTGCCTTTGCTTTAGCCTGACGAGGTTGTTCGGACGTTGTCGTCGCAGCCTCACTGGCTTGTTCACGCTGACGAAGCTCATCGGTTTCGTCGGCTAATTGGGTGGAGCCGGTCAACGCACTCTTGATGAGCAGATCGATCTCACTCAGCCCCCCAAAGTATTTAACAAACGCCAGCGCCAAAGTGAATGACGGGTGACGTAGGCCCATCTGATCCGGGACGTAGACCCGAACGTGGGTGCCAAATTCCTCAGTTGCTAGTTCCGTGATGCCTGGTAAAGCCGAAACCCCACCGGTCAACACAATACCCCCAGGCAATTCTAAGGCTTGGACCTCATCTAAGTTCGTCCGTAGACGTTCGAAGACTTGATTCAGCCGTGCTTCAATTATTTCTGCTAAGTATTTTTCTGAAATCGGTGTTGGCTGGCTTTGCCCCACCACATCGACTGGGAATTCGTCCTCTTCGCTAGCTTGCGTTGAGTCCGCATAACCGTAGTCGCGCTTGAGCTTTTCTGCACTATCCAAAGACGTATTCAACACGACAGAGATATCCTTCGTGATGAATTGGCCCCCTTCTTGGTCAACATCGATGTACTTCAGCTGGTGATCGTGAATAACGGCTGCCGTTGATTGACCTCCCCCGAGATCGATCAATACCGTGCCGAAATCTTGCTCACCATCGTTCATGACCATCATGCCTTGCGCCATCGGATTGATGACCGTTCCCCGCAGGTGCAAGCCCGCCTGTTCGACGGCCTTACGGGTATTGTGCATGATAGTCTTAGGACCCGTGAATAGCGTCCCATGCAACTCGAGGCGGACACCAACCATGCCCCGCGGGTCTTTAATCCCATCGAAACCGTCGACAACAAACTCGTCGGCTAGGATATCCACAACTTCCCGCTCTGGCGACAAGTTTTGAATCAACGCTGCGGTTGCGACGCTTCGAACATCCCGTCCCGTAATTTCACGAGACTGGTCATCGATAGCAATCATGCCGCTACAAGGCTCAATTTTTAACATATTTGCGGGAATTCCCACAATCACATCATGAATCTCGATACTAGCCTTTTCTTCGGCCTGACGAACGGCCCGCTGAATGGCTTCAGCGGCCTTGTCAATATCCACGATAACACCGCGATTGACACCACTTGAGCGTTCGTTACCCACACCAATAACGTTCATTTGCCCTTTAACATTCTCAGCAACAATGACTTTTATTGAGGTGGTTCCTATATCGAGACCTACGTACATCCCTGAATTATCCATAGAAAAAGGAACCTCCTAAGTTAATCTATCTATCAACACTGCATGAATTCGCTTTTTCTCCTAATTATTTTTCAGTTTACCACATTTACTAGGACTTGAAAAAGCCTAATTGACGCTTTTTCCCCACTGCAATCAAAATGATTTATTTCTTGAAAGGATAGGAGTAAGCTCCCACTTCCAAATTGACAACACCCTTCTGTTTCATTTTGGCCGCAATGCCTGGGTAATAAGCCATCTTAGTCGAAAAGTTAGTAATGGTTGCGTAAACTTCATTACCATCATTCATGAACAAATGCAGGCGGTTGGGATTGGACTTTGTTGGTGACGCCTGAATCTCACTAATACTCCGTTTAATATCCGTATCCAGCTTGGCGTACTGCAAGATCATCTTGTGTAAACTTTTTGAGCTCTTGAAATTGCCATATACCGGTGTCCCACTCTTAGGCTGGGACACTGATTGATGACTAATAATCCCGTTTTCTAAGACCTCATCATACCGATTATCCCGCATCACATAGCCAGCCGTTTCATATTCCACCACACGAATGGTGAGATGATTCGGCCTAGCAAATATAACGCGCGCCCGCTTAATCCGTGAATTATGTTTCACGGCTCGTTGGGCCACCTTACTTTCCTTACTGGTGACACTGAAAATTGAATCACCAGGTTGGACTCCTGCTGCCTGCTGCACTTGTTTGGCAGACAGCGTCTCGGTGCCTTGCACGGTAATCTTCTGAAAATGACTCAGCGGGGACACCAGGTAAACCATCGCTAAGATGACCACCGTGAAAATACCCAGGAGCAATGCCAAGCGGCGGTACAGCTTTAAGTTTCGCTGGTGCTTTAACCGTGGCAACTTATCACCAATTCGTTTGGCTCGATGAACCCAGTTTGGCGTCTGTTTCTGGCGCTTTTTTTCCGCCTGCTGCTCCTGATATTCTTCCCAAGGCGTCAACGATTTTTGCTGCTTAGTATCATGACGATTTAACCGAAACTTCACGTGGCATACCTCCCGCCGTTTTGATTAGCGCTAGCCACGCTTAAGTGACAGAACCACGTCTAAGACGCGATTGGCAGCATCCGGGACACCCAGGCGCTTAGAGGCAGCTGCCATGTCCTGACGCAAGGCATCATCGGTCATGAGCTGATCAGCCTTGGCCAACAGTGTGTCCGCGGACAGGTCGGCCTCTGTAATAATTTCAGCAGCGCCAACAGTAGCTAACGACTGGGCGTTCTTGGTCTGATGATCGGCCGTGACATAGGGACTCGGAATCAGGATGGATGGCAAACCATCCGCCGTAATCTCCGCTAAGCTCGTAGCTCCGGCCCGGCCAACAATCGCAGCCACCTTTGGCAACACCTCGGGCATGTTCGCAATGTAGGGCTTGACCACGACGTTATCGGCCACCTTAACAGTCTTCAACTGATCCATGACCCCATCGTAGCGCTTCTGTCCGGTGACAAAAACCACTTGATAATCACGCTGATTGAACGAGGGAATGGCAGCAACCGTCGCTGCATTAATCTTAAGGGCTCCTTGAGAACCACCAAAGATGAGCAACGTCGGCACGTCGTCCTTCAAATGATACTCGGACCAACTGAAATGGCTAACGACCTCGGCGGCCTCTTGAGCACGAGGATTCCCGGTCTTCACCATTTTGTTGGCTGGAAGTTGATCGAGTGCCGCGTCAAAGACATAGGCAATCCGATCGACGTAACGACTCAAGAAGCGATTGGTAATCCCAACCACACTGTTTTGTTCGTGAATCATCGTGGGAACGTGTAATTTGGCTGCCGCATAAACCACGGCGCCAGAAACGTAACCGCCAGTACCAATGACCACATCTGGTTTGAAATCACGAATCATTTTTTTTGCGGCGTGAACACTCTTTAAGAAGAGCCAGACCGTTTTGAAATTTTCTAAAGACAAGGACCGTTTAAAGCCTTGAATCCGTGTGCTTTGGAAGGGGATTCCCTTGGCCGGCACAATTGAACTCTCGAGGCCCCGTTCGGAACCGACGTACATGACTTCGGCCTGCGGATCCCGTTTCTTTAAAGCTTTTATTAGCGCCAGGGCCGGATAGATATGCCCCCCGGTTCCACCGCCCGAAACCATTAATCGCATATTATGCTTCCTCCTGTTTACCTGTTAATTTTTCGACGGCTTTAATAAAGCGGTCGCCACGAACTTCGAAGCTAGGATATTGGTCCCAACTAGCGTTCGCCGGTGAAAGCAAAATAATGTCGCCTGGATCACTCAATTCATAAGCCAGTGGCACGGCCGTTTCAACATTTTCTGACATTTTAATGGTCTTGATACCCGCTTCCTTGGCCGTGTCTTCCAATAACTTGGCCGTTTCCCCGAAGAGAATGATGGCCTTGACGTGCGCCTTGAAGGCTGGAATCATCTTTTCAAAGGTGTACCCTCGGTCCAAACCACCTGCCAAGAGAACGACAGGGGCCTTAAAGCCCTTCAGTGCCATCTCAGTGGCTTCCATGTCCGTGGCCTTAGAGTCATTGTAGTATTGACGCCCCTCGGCCTCCAGCACGTATTGGGTCCGGTGCCGAACACCGCCAAAGCTCCGCAACACGCCAACAATGGCTGCGTTGCTGACGCCTTCAAGCTTGGCGACTGCAATCGCCGCCAGCGCATTTTCGATATTGTGGTCACCAGGGACCTTAACTTCGCTGGCAGGCATGATAGCCTCACCGCGGAAGTAGAGCGTCCCGTCGGCCTCGTACGACCCTTCTTGGGAGTTGTTCTCTCGTGAAAATGGGACGACTTGAGCCGCCGACTTTTGACTGAGTTCACGCCATTCGGGATTATCAAAGTTAACCACGAAATAGTCGTCAGCCGTCTGATTAGCTGTAATCTTCATCTTAGCAGCCACATAGTTCGCCCGTGTCTTGTGATAATCCAAATGGTTGGAGAAAATGTTGGTTAAGACCGCAATATGGGGGTGAAAAGCCGTAGTTTCGGTCAACATGAAACTAGAAATTTCCAAGACCAAAGTATCATCAGCCGAAACCTCTTGAGCGACCTTCGAGGCCGGTACACCAATGTTTCCGGCGTAAACGGCTTTACCTGCTTGCCGATCGTGATCCAACATCTTTTGAATCATGGTGGTCGTCGTGGTCTTCCCGTTACTCCCAGTGACCGCAACTAGTTCGGCCTCGGCAATCTCGCTGGCTAATTCCATTTCGCCAACAATCGGAAGTTTCAGTTCCAAAGCACGCTTAACGATAGGAACGTCATAGGAAATCCCAGGGTTTTTAACCATCAGGTCAAAGCCAGCGCTCAATTGATCGGGCGTTTGTTCACCCGTAATCACCTTACACCCCGCGGCTTGTAACGCTTGAGCCTCTGGATTCTCTGCTAGTGGCTTCAAATCACTAACGGTCACATCAGCACCTAAACGCATTAACAATTTTGCAGCACTGGCACCACTCATGGCTAGCCCTAAAACAAGTACCTTTTTCCCAGTATACGTTGTCACTTGCTTCATAACGTTCACTCCATTCTGAAAGTTTGTAATGATTAAAAAAGGACCCACTCCACCTAATAGGCAAGTCGGCCCATCAGTTGACGATTATCTTGCTAAGATGACCCAGACACCGCTTAACGCGGTAATCAACCCAATTGTCCAGAAGGTGAAGTCAATCTTCCATTCGCTCCACCCGAGCATTTCAAAGTGGTGATGAATCGGGCTCATTAGAAAGATTCGCTTTCCAGTTAACTTGAATGAGGCTACCTGCAACATAACGCTCGCCGTCTCAATCACAAAGACTAAACCAATCCACAGCAACGATAATTCATGATGCAACAGAATCGCTACCGCCGCCAAGGCACCACCTAATGCTAACGACCCGGTGTCGCCCATGAAGATTTTCGCTGGTTTATGGTTAAAGATTAAGAACCCAAGCAGACTGCCAACTACGGCAAAACAAAATAGTGCAATGTTCATTTGCATTTGGTGCCAAGCAACAATGCCATACGCCGCAAATGCAATGCTTGCCAAACCACTAACGAGTCCATCTAATCCGTCAGATAAATTGACGGCATTCGAGAACCCAACGAGCCAAATAACAACAAAGATGGCGTACCAACCACTCATTGTCCAATCACCCATGCCTGGAATGTGCAAAGCCATTGGTAAGTGTTCATGAGTGTAGACCCAAAATAGAATCAGTGCCCCGACAATCTGGCCCAAGAGCTTTTGCCAAGCCTTGAGACCTTCGTTTTGTCGGTGGAACAGCTTGATGCTGTCGTCCCAGGCACCCAAACCGCCATACAAAACCAGGATAAATAATAAAATCCAAGTTGTGGACAATATGTGATGGGGTGAAACGCTCCAGCTGGTTATCAGCGTCATGATGACAATCGCAATGATGAAGAGCAGGCCTCCCATCGTTGGGGTTCCGGACTTCTTCTCGTGCCAAGTGGGGCCTTCCTCTCGAATCATTTGTCCCTCATGACGGGCCCGGAAGTACCGGATTAGTGCGGGCATAAATGCCACCGTTATTATAAAACCACCCAGTAGGGGCAAAATCACATTCATCATTTTCTAGTCAATCCTCATTCTCATTTATTTTGTTTCAAGGTGACCGCAAGTGTCGACCCACTGGTCAGGGTTGATCCCGCCTTCAAGCTTTGCTTGGTGACGTAACCATCTCCACTGACGGTTAACTTCAAATCTTCTAACTGTGCTAATTTTACCACATCGCCCTTCGACCAGCCGGTCAAACTTGGTAGAGTGACCTTGCCGCCCGTTAGTAAGAAGATTCGTTGATCGTGGTAGAGCCCCGTTCCGGTCGTGACCGATTGTTTAATCACCTTTGAACCAGAACCTAACGTGGTGACCGTTGCGCCCGCCTTTGTCAAACTTGAAGTTGCCGCGTTGATGGTCTTCCCTTGCACATTAGGCATCTTAGTCGTGGACGTTGTTTTCTTTTCCGTTTCTTCCTGTAAAGCACGCGCCATAACTGGCTTCATGATCGACGCCAGTAATTGGGATGCGGTCTTACTTCCTAAATGAGGCTGTTTCATCGTGATATACATCACGTATTTCGGATTGCTGGCTGGCACCATCGCGGCAACTGAATAGAGATAATTATCATCGCCGGACAGATAACCACTCCCATTACTAACCTGAGCGGTACCGGTCTTGACGGCCACTTTTTGACCACTCATCTTGTAGTCACTACCTATTCCGTAGCTCTTGTAGACGACGTCCTCCATGTGTTTGCGAACTTCTTGGGCAGTCTGACTAGAGATGGGATTGCCAACCACCTTGGGTGAGTACTTGCGTACCGTCTTATTGGTGTTGGGATCAGTCACCTTACTGATGACGTAAGGCTTCATCATCTTCCCATCATTGCTGACCGCCGTTAAGCCTTGGAGCATCTGGAAGACCGTGACCTGAATCCCTTGGCCAAATGAGGTATCGGCCTGTTCAATCGGCCGCTTAAAGGCAATGCTCCCCGGCAGTTCACCAGGCAAGCCGGAATTGGTGCTCTGCAAGAAATGGAATTTCTTGATGTATTTCTTCCAAGTCTTAGCCCCCATTTGTTGTTCCAAGTGGGCCATCGCAACGTTACTAGAGACCGCAAACCCTTTGTTATAGGTAATGGTCCCCCATCCTGAGGTATTCCAGTCCGGTACCGTCTGGTTACCGATGGTGTACTTCCCAGATTGGTACGTGGCATTCCCATTGTAATGACCACTGTTGATCGAGGAAGCCAACGTAAAGATCTTCATCGTCGACCCTGGTTCGTAGGCGTCCTGGACTAAGGTATTTCGCCAAACCTGGCTCAACCCTGCCTTGGTCGTTGCGTTAAACGTTGGTCGCTGCGTGGCAGCCAAAATGGCTCCCGTCTTGGCATTCATCAGGACGGCATTCATTGAGTTGGCCTTAACCTGACTCTGAACACTGCTCATTTCGGTTTCTAAGAGCGTTTGGAGTCGTGTATCGAGAGTTGTGTAAACGTTATCCCCGTTTTTAGCCTTTTTGACCTTCTGCTTGGTTCCAGGCAGCTGATAACCGTACATATCCTTTTTGATCTTTTGTGACCCATTGGTGCCCGTCAATTGTTGATTAAAGGCCTGCTCAATTCCCATCGACCCTTTCAAAGTGGTTTGCCCATCCTTACTTGTCTGGGCTTGGGCTAAACCAACCAAATGAGAAGCAAACGTTCCGTTAGGATAGAGGCGTGCCTCCTGCTGGACAAAGTTGACCCCATTGAGATGTTCTGCTTGAATTTTTTCCTTAGTGGTTAACGAAATATTTTGACCAGCTGTCCCAAATTCAACCTGAAACGGCTGTCCCGAGGACGGATTCAGCGTTGCCAAAACCTTCTTGCGACTAATTGGCAAATGCTTAGACAAAACGGTCGCAATCTTTTCCTTGTTCGTGGCATACAGCTTCTGCCCCTTTAACCCAACCTGCCGCTTGTCTAATACCACGTAGACCGAGTAGACACTGGTATCTTCGGCAATGGCCTGGCCATTAGCGTCGTAAATCGTTCCCCGTTTAGCCTTCAAGGTCTCATTAGCGGTATACAATTGCTGAGCAGCCGCACTCAGATTGACATTTTGAACCTTCTTGCCAATGGATATATACGAAAAACGACCAACAATCAGGATAAAAACGCCGAGGAAAAGGAAAAACAGAAACTGGCCGACATGCTTCCGGTTTCTGCGAGGGTTTTTATTCGATGTTGGTTGTTTTTGGGAATCATTCATTATTTGTTAACATTCCTTATTCTGGCATTCTCCAAGGTTAAACCTTGTTTCTTGGCAATTTTATCAAGTCGTGTCCGACTCTGCAACTCGTTGATCTCTTGTTGCGTATTGGTATTACGATTCGTATATGTAGTGACCTGATTATTCACGCTTTGCAATTCGTGCTGGGCGTTACTCATCGCGATCTTGGCGGAGACGACACTAACCATGAGGACAGCAAGAATAAGGCCACAGACTGTCATCAAACACTTCTCAAACTTGGATACCGGCAGCCAACGTTTCCGAGGGCTCTGCTGCGGTTGTTGTTGTGGAGTAGGTTGTGGCTGGACCTTTGGGCGGCGAACGGGTTCCTGGATAAGTGGAACAGCTTCAGCTAAACTATTTTGCGCCATAAATGATCATCTTCCTATGTCGATTTTTAGTGGTTGGTTTGACTACTTAATTTTTTCTAAAATTCTCAACTTAGCACTGTGTGCCCGATGATTGACCGCTAATTCCGCCTCAGAGGGCAAGATCGGTTTACGATTGACTAACTGATAATCTGGCTGCAAATCATCAGGGATTACCGGGATCCCATGGGGCAATTCCGGTAAGGATGAATGTTCACGGAACATGGTTTTGACCAGCCGGTCTTCAAGCGACTGGAAGGTAATGACACTGACTCGGCCGTTCAACCCAATCAGGTCGATGGCTTGTTCTAGGGAGTCTTCTAAGGCTCCTAGTTCATCGTTAACGGCAATCCGGATGGCTTGGAAGACCTTCTTAGCGGGATGGCCTCCATGCCGTCTAGCGGCAGCTGGGATGCCTTCTTTGATGATCTCCACCAGCTGGCCGGTCGTATCGATGGGCGCTGTGGCCCGATGCCGTTCGATTGCTCTGGCAATTGGCTTGGCAAACTTTTCCTCACCGTAGCGCCGGAATATTCGCATTAGATCGTTAAATTCCCATTCATTAACCACAATCCACGCAGTCAATTTTTGGTCTTGATCCATCCGCATATCCAGTGGAGCGTCGTGCTGATAACTGAATCCCCGATTGGCCTCATCAAATTGCGGTGAAGAGACTCCCAGGTCGTAGAGCACGCCGTCTACCTGGTCGACCCCACGTTGGGCTAATTCAGCTTGAATATCGCGGAAGTTCGCCTTGATAAACGTGAGCTGCCCGGCATCTAAGTATGGTTTCAAATGTTCTTCGTTATAGGTAATGGCTGTTTGGTCCTGGTCAAAGGCGTACAGGTGACCCGTTGTCAGTTGTTCCAAAATTCGCTGACTATGACCACCGCCACCGAGAGTGCAGTCAACATAGATTCCCGTTGGCTTGATGGCTAAACCGGCAACGGCTTCTTTTAGCAGGACCGTAACATGATGAAAGTCTTCCATAGACACTCTCCCTTCCCAAATTACATGCCGAAATCAATCAAGTTTTCAGCAATGTCATCAAAATCTTCTTCAGCAGTGGTCGAAAAGTCTTGCCACCGCTCGCTACTCCAAATTTCAAAGCGGTTTGCCACGCCGACAATCACACATTGTTTACTTAACGCCGCATGATCGCGTAATGACTTGGGCAGATTAATTCGCCCCTGCTTATCGAGTTCACACTCCGTAGCGGCTGAATAGAAGAACCGGACAAACGCCCGGGCATCTTTTCGGTTGACTGGCAAGGCTTTCAATTTATCTTGCAACGCCGACCACTCGGTCATCGGATAGCCAAAGAGGCAACCATCCATTCCCCGAGTAACCACAAACTGATCTCCCAGTTGATCACGGAATTTGGCGGGGATAATGAGCCGGCCTTTGGTGTCAATTGAATGCTCAAACTCGCCCATAAACATAGCCATTACCCCCTATTTGTAACTATTTTCAAGTTTACCACATCCCCCCACCTTCTACCACATTGTTTCCGAATTTTTATAAATTTCCCCACTGGACGCAAAAAAGCCACGGCGAACAAGTGTTCACCGTGGCTGACCGCCCTTTTTAAGCAGATAAAAAACTGAGTCTATAATCAAATATGTTTATAATTATGCATAAGCATTCAGCTAATTGAGACGATCAAGCAACCGACGAAACCCACCGTCCAGTATAAGTCGGTCAGGCGCCAGAAGGTGCGAATGAAGGTGCTATACAACAATTCATGGTTATGAATGGCTTGTACCAGGGTAACAATTACCCCAATAATCATCCACCCCATCATTAACCAAGGGAGGATTCTACCCGCACCATCCCCAATTAGGATGACCGAACAGATGATTAATAGTGGGGTCATCAGATCCCAGGTTAGTAAGTTATGTGGCCAATGCCGCCTTAAAACTTGCTTGACGAGCCGAATAATCACCCAGCCAATCGCCAAAATAGCCAATTGTCCCCCAGGAGATGTCCAGAAGTTCATTTGTGTTGCCCCTCCTCTTTCATATCCGTTTAATTATAAAGATTTCTTGACCGAGTTGCAATTGCCTTTTATGACAGCTTATTGACAAGTTACGCTCCGCGGTTGCAATTATCCCAAGGCCACGGTAAACTAATTGAGTATAATTTGGAAGCGAAGAGGTGGCTAATCCCGCATGGCAAAAAAGAAAAAATCAACTTTTCAAAAAATCACCAACGTTTTTGTATGGGTCATGATCATTGCAACGATCGGTTCACTGGTGTTCGGTGCAATCACAGCCTTCATTCAATAGACTAAAAAAACTCCCACGCGCTTTCAGCGCTGTGGGAGTTTTCTTTTTGCCTTCAATCTACAGTCTACTCGGATTGATGACTACCCTGGTCATCAATTGGCTCACTGGTGGGCTGCTTATAAACTTGACGTGGCTTACTGCCCTCTTGCGGGCCAATATAGCCTCGCTGCTCCAAATCATCCATAATCCGGGCGGCCCGGTTATATCCAATCCGGAATCGCCGCTGTAAGAGCGAGGTGCTAGCCTTCTGTTGGTCAACCACAAAGTTTAACGCGTCATCGAACAGCTCATCATCACTGTCCCCTGCCGCTTCTTGCTGAACTTCCTCATCACTCACCATCATATCTTCATCGTAATCGGCCGCTTGCTCTGCCTTGATGAAGTCCACCACATTGCTAACATCCTCGTCCGGTATAAAGGCCCCTTGGACCCGCACCGGGGAATTAGCATCGACGGGTTGGTATAGCATATCTCCACGGCCTAACAGTTTTTCCGCCCCATTCGTATCGAGAATGGTCCGGGAATCAATCCCACTGGAAACCGCAAAAGCAATTCGAGAAGGTACGTTAGCCTTAATCAGCCCGGTAATGACGTCTACCGATGGCCGTTGAGTAGCCAGAATCATATGCACCCCGGCTGCTCGGCCCATCTGAGCTAAGCGGATAATGGCATCTTCAACTTCATTGGAGACCGTCATCATCAAGTCAGCCAATTCATCGACAACCACGATAATATATGGCAGGGTTGGCCGCGCCTGATTATCGGCTTGATTGGCTTTTTGGACCATAGCATTATACCCAGAAATTTTTCGTTGACCGAGTTGAGAGAATAACTCGTAACGCCGCTCCATTTCAGCAACCACCTTTTGCAAAGCCCGAGCCGCCTTTTTAGGTTCGGAAACCACTGGCGTCAATAGATGTGGAATGCCGTTGTACACACTCAGTTCAACTTTTTTAGGATCGATTAGCATCAACTTTACTTGGTCGGGACGGGCGTTCATCAAGATACTGGTGATAATATCATTGATGGCTACCGACTTCCCGCTACCCGTGGCACCGGCAATCAGCAAATGCGGCATCTTCGTCAGGTCCATGCTGACAACCTGTCCCGTGACATTGCGACCAAGCGGTACCTCAAGTGGCCGATCCGGATGAACTGGCTGAGCCTCAATGACATCTCGAAATGCAACTGTCGAAACCTTCTTGTTAGGGACTTCAATCCCAATTAATGATTTTCCGGGAATTGGCGCCTGGATCCGAATACCCTTGGCGGCCAATGCCAAAGCCAAATCATCGGCAAGATTAACGATTCGTGAAACCTTGACGCCGATTGCGGGATGTAGCTCATATTCGGTGACGGAGGGTCCTAGGCTAACGTTCTTAACCTCAGCATCCACACCAAAACTATCCAACGTCTGCTTCAGGATCTTAGTGTTGGCATCAATCGCATTGACTTCGGCCGTCTGATCCGTCGGTGGAACTTGTTTCAATAGGTCTGCCGTGGGCAACTTATAATTGGGGTCCACTGGCGTGCTATTGGCCAACAAGTCAGTCTCCTTTGCCTCACTAGCCGACTCTGGTCCAGGTGCTGAAGCCGATCGGGGCTTCGGTACTTCGTTAGCCGCGACCGTAATATGGTAGCTGGGCTCTTCGGTTGCGGCACTGGCCGGCTGTGGCTGACTTGTCGCCGCCGAAACCGGTGCTGCTGAGGCCGCAATCGGTTTGATCGGTGCGGACGACGCCTCCTGTTGACGTGCGGCGTGTTTTTCTTTGGCGAGCTCGCTTCCACGCTTAATCACCGAACCGCTAGCTTGCATCCCCTTGGTGAGGCCCTGCCAAGTCACCTGCAAGGCCTGTTCAATCCTGGCAAAGGGGATCTGAAAGAACACGATGATTCCCACTAATATGACCAGCCATGCTGCAATCTGGGCACCGATCAGAGCAATGAGCCAAGCGACAATGCTCAGTTCCAAAGCCCCTACCAGCCCACCACCTAATTGCGCATTCAAGCCGCCTGTAAAGAGATCCGCTAAACTATTATGCCAAATGGTGGCAATGAATTGCCGATGTTGGTCCACCTGAATAAAATGAGTGGCCGTCACCCACAAGAGCCAACCACCGTAGATTAGCGTGCTGCCGACAAGGTAGTGACGTTTCAAGTGGGGCCAAGTTCCAGTAAATGTCAGCGCGACACCCAGAGCGCCGATCAGAATCAAGCCAAACTCATAAGTATCCCCCACTACCAAGCGAACCAAGTTGGCACATAATGTCCCAATGAATCCAAGATTAAATGCTCCTAGACCCGCTAAGGCCACCAGGATCAAGCCTAAAATATTACTAGTGTATGGAAATGGCGGTTTCCGACGGGGTGATTTCCTGGCAGGTGTTCTACGCCGTGCTGGACGCCGTCGGGTTGTTTTTTGTTTTGTTGCCACCGACTGCTCCCCCTTTCGTTAGCCTATTTTAATTTGTCGTGTGGGTAACGGTGAATCCGTTCCAAATTCAAGAATGATTGTTGCCGCAAGACCTCGTAAATCACGATTGCAGCGCTATTGGATAAGTTAAGTGCCCGGATGTGGCTGTCATCTTGTGGAATTCGAATACACTGTTCCATGTGCGCCCGCATGAAGGGTTCTGGTAATCCCGTGGTTTCCTTACCAAACAAGAAGAAATGATCGTTATCATTAACTTGATAATCAGGCTCCGTGTAATCCCGTTCCGCAAACTTGGAGACTAAGTAAAGTTGCTTGGGATCCGTGACAGTTTCCAGGAAAGCTGGTAGATTTTCGTGATAGCGAACATCCACCTTGTCCCAATAATCCAATCCGGCCCGTTTGAGGTGGGCATCATCGACTGAAAACCCTAAAGGCTTGATGAGATCCAAAATGGTGTCTGTACCGGCACAAGTCCGGGCAATGTTTCCCGTATTAGCAGGAAATAAGGGTTCAAATAAAGCAATATGATTCGTCATCTATTAGTCTCTCCGTTCCGTTCGGCAAGTTGCCGTTCTGTTCACTCATTATAGCCGTTCCGCCGGGCCTTTGACAAGTTCAGACGGTGGCTTGGACGACACAAAAAAAGCAGCTCCTCGGTGTGGGCACGGCGAGGAACTACTCTAGTGAAGTGCTACTTGTCAGCCGCTAACAGTTACTAGCTGATGTCGACCGCCAAACGATTTCTCATTGGTCAATATAACACTGCCCTGTCAGCCGATCAAGCCTTTTTCATAAGATTCTTAAACGTTTTACTTAATGTCCTTGTGCCGTCAGCAGAGTCACATCAACCGTAATTTCGGTAAATGGATGGGCCTTAACCTCGGCCAATCGTTCGGGGGTAGCACCCCAGTGCATGGGCGTCATCAGCATCAAATCCGCGAATCGTTCTGCTGAGACCGGGACCTGGTAACGAATGCGTTCCGCCGTGGCATTAGGATAATGTTCTTGGAATAGGCCCAGCACCTTCCCATTATCATAGGTAGCATGGGCACTATCGGCAGGAAAAATCGCCTGACGCAACTCAATTAGATAGTCACTGTTAGGAATAACCTTCAGTAATTGCCCATCCGGCGCCAGCACCCGATTAAATTCTTGGTAAGCAGACGGCGAAAATAAATCCAGGATCGTCGTGAATTGGCCATCTGCGAACGGCATTTGGGCCAAATCAGCCACACAAAAGAAGGCTGAATTCTCCAACTGTGTCGCCAGATTAATCCCGGGCTTGGATAAGTCAAAGCCCACCGCGACATCCTCCTGATTTTTCCGCTTGGTCAGCACATCGTTTAAGGGAGTCCCTTCCCCACAGCCAACATCTAGAATTGTTTGGGCGGTCGCCGGCATCTTAGCAACAAAGGCATCCGTGATGCCCGCAAAGAGTCCCGCCTGCAACATCCGCCGGCGAGCAGCCAACATGGCATCATCGTACTCACTGGCCACCGCTCGCTGCATGAAATACAAGGTGCCCTTCTTAGAGACATCGACGCTATGTCCATTAGGACAAACAAGGCTCCGGTCAACGACCTGTTCATAGGGTTCTTGACAAACCGGGCAACGGAAAAGATGTGGCCGGGTCTGCAGGAACTGACGTGCTTGATCAATTTTTTTCATGTGTTCCCCCATCTAACGTGGTCGGTTGCTCATAGCCGCCGACAAAGTTCTGGTACCAGTGAAAAATTTCTGTAACAATTACCCGCAGGACGGCGTAACCAGGAATCCCTAATACTACCCCAAGTACCCCGAAGGCCTTACCGGCAATCAGCAATATAAAAATAATAGTCAGTGGGTGAATCTTGAGTGAGCTACCCAAGACCAGTGGCGAAATGACCCGACCTTCTAACGTCTGTTCGATGATAAAGACGATTAAAACCTTCACCAACATCCACGGTGAAACAAATACCGCAACGACAACCGCCGGAACCATTGCTAGGAACGACCCGAGATATGGAATCAGATTGAGCACCCCAGCGACGATCCCTAATAGTAGGGCAAATCGTAGACCAACGATCAAGAACCCAATATAGAATAGAATTGCAACGATGAACGCAACCACCAACTGTCCACGAACGTAATTACTAACCTGTCGATTCATCTCCACTAATAATTTCATCATAGATTTCCGCTTGTTAAGCGGCAAGATTCGCGACAGATACGCTGGCAGGTGCTGGCCATCACGTAACAAGTAAAATAAGATAAATGGCGCCGTAACGAAAGCGACGACAATCGCCGTAATCCGACTGACAATTCCACCCACCGACGACCAAGTGTTTTTAGCCAGATTCGAAAACGCACTCGAAGACCCTTTACTAAGCTTCTGGTTAAACTGATTCAACTGATCACGAATCCCATTTAAGCGGTCATCACTAAGCCAGTGATTCAGCTGGTCCGAGCCCTGATGCCAGTAATGTGGCCATTCAGCAATCAACATGGTTGTCTGGTGCTGAACCATTGGGATCAACCGAATGATTCCCCAGGCAATCAGGAGGGCTACAATGATGAACAGGCCAATGATGGACCACGTTCGTCGAATATTGTGGCGCTCGAGCCAATCAACCACCGGATTCAAAAGATAATAACCCACACCCGCCAACAATATGGGCATACCCAGAATCTGCCAGACGAGAATAAATGGCGCGGCCAACCATTGAACTTTACTTAGCACTAGTAAGATGAGTAGAATAAGTAAGGTGATGGTTAAAATTGAAACTAAACGATTGTTAACCACCCAGTTCCAAAACCACGAACGGTGCTGCTTAGTTTCTGGTTTCAAATGCTTCACTCCTAGATAAATAATGCGTATATTGTAACATACCGTCGCCCATTACGGACGTCGGCAATAGAAAGGATGACCACTTTGCTCTTAACAGAACCCTTAATTGAAAATTACACGGACTTGGCTGCTAACATCCAGGCCGGTCACAAACGAATCGCTTTAGCTGATAACCTCGCCGCGGGTGGTACCACCGTCAGCAAGGGGGTCATGGCTGAGGCCGTCCGTTACGCTCACGAACACCAAGTTAGCCTCGACCTAGTTATTGCTCCTCGTGGTGGCCAAGCCATCTACAACGACGTCGAGCTCAAGATCATGGAAGCCGATCTGCTCGAGGCTCAACAATTGGGGGTTGATGGCGTGATTCTGGGCGCCTTGACGGCCAACCATACTCTTGACGTGGAAGGGCTCCAGCTGATCATTGCCGCCGCGGGTGGAATGACCTTAACCTTCAGCACGGCTTACGACGCTATCCCCCTTGAGCACCGCGAGCAAGCCCTCAACTGGTTGGCCGACCAAGGCTTCGATTACCTCTTGAGTAGCGACAATGAGGCGAACCACCTATTGACAACTCATCAACTCGCGCAAAAAGTCGGCTTAACTTTGATTCCAGCCAACTTAACCGTTGCGGAAACGAAGACGGTGGCCACCAAGCTAGGACTCAACCTGGTGTTCCATCCTCAAGCTTAAGCCAGCAAAAGCCTCGACAAAATTGTCGAGGCTTTTTTCGATCCGATTAATTTGCTAATACATCGTTCACAACATTTTCCCATCGTTGCAAGATGGCCTCTTCTGAGAACCGCTTGGCTAATTTAATACTCTCAGCACTCAAAGTTTGTTGTAACTTTGGCGAACGTAAGACTCGACGTAATCGCTCGTATAACGCGTCCTGATCATTCGGCTTGATCAAGAAGCCATTAACGTTATCGTCAATAATTTCACGAGGCCCATAGCGAATGTCATAACTAATGACTGGCACACCATAGTTTTCTGCTTCCAGTGTCGCTAAAGAGAAGCCCTCTTCAATACTGGTTAGCAAGGAAACCGTCCCCTTTTGATATTCTTCACTAAGATCTGTCAAGAAACCACGGAAAATGATATTTTTTTCTAAATGGTTTTCTTTGACAAAATCACGAAGGGCCTTCTCGCCTTTTCCATAGCCAAACAAATGTAATTCAACATCAGGAAACTCTGGTACCAAGCGCTTAATAACCTCTGCTTGCTGCATAATTTGCTTTTCGGGCGAGAATCGAGCGACACACATCACTCGGTTCGTCAACCGCTTGCTCGGGTCAATCTTAACCGGCGTTGTGAACCCCACTGGGATTGCCACAAACTTGTCCTTCAAATCTGGAAAACGGTTCACCAGATCTCGTCGCTGGTAATCGGTAGAACAAATAATCTTCGAAAAATGGTCCGGATGCTCAATCATGAACCGATAATGCGTCTTGATTGGTGAATTCATCACGTCCGATTGCTTCTGTGCATGCGTACTGTGAATCACACCACAAATCTTGACCCGGTCATCCGTCTTGTCCAATGGTTCAGCCAACTTCAGATTGCGATCACTAATATATAGGTCACCGTCTTCATACAGTTGATTGAAGAAGAATGTTCGCAGTTCCATCTGCGAATCGAAAATGTAATCCCGACCGCGAAAATTTCTGACGATCGTCTGAGTCCATTTAGATTCCAGATCTGGGGAGGAATCGTAGAGGTCTTCCATGACCCGTTCACCTTGACGATTCAGATAAACCTTCGAGGCAACCTTTTGCTTCTCCGTCAGATAGACGATCTGACTGCAAAAGCCACGTGTATCATAGATCTCCCGCATTGTCTTCACATGTCGCTTATCAAAGTAATTAATGTAATCTAAGATTTGATAGTCCTTATCCATAAAGTGGGCATACATCCGGAATGTTTCCCCATCGTGAATCCGAACATCGGTGGTCTTGGGTAAGTATTGCACTCGGAAATGACACTTATTCTCCCAGTAATCAATCCAGCCACGGTTGACCACCGCTTCATCATCCTTGGTGCCCTGGAAGAAATCATACATAGAGAAGTAACGGCCGTGCACGCCGAATGAATCCGCGTAAAGGTGCAACTGCGTGTTGTAATGCATGATGACCCCTCGAGCGGGAAGCCCCCCTTTTTCAAAAAGGTGGAGCCGGTTGATCTGAGCCTTTTCGATCCCGGTTAATTTACTTCCAAGGTTTTCATCGATAAAGTAATTCACAGGGCAACTTCCTTTCGGCTAGATAGTTCATCAAAGTAGGTCAACAGTGTTTGCCATTTTTCAAAAACCGCTTCTTCTGAGTAGCGATGAACGTTCCGGTAAGCGGCCTCGCTAAATTCAGCCAGTTTTTCTTGATGACCCAATAAATCAATGATCGCCGCCGCCAATTCATCGACATTACCATTGGTAGTCAGCACCCCACTAACGCCATCCTGGATGATATCACTAGGACCATACTTGACGTCGTTAGCAATCATTGGCAAACCATGTGACTGTGCTTCCAACAGCATGAGTGAAAAACCTTCAGCCCGACTAGGCAATAATCCAATTTGAGCACCCTCATAGACCGCGTTGATGTCATGTGTGTACCCCTTAAACTGCACGACATCCTCTAAGTGAAGTGTGGAAACCAGCTGGTGCAACGACTTATCAATGTCCCCATTAGCGTAACCCCATAGTTCCAATCGTGCGGCTGGGAAAGCCTCATGAACCTTGGCAAAGGCTTTAATCGAGTGATCCTGTTGCTTTTCTGGTGCCAGTCGAGCAACATGAACAACTCGCCCGACTTCCCGCCGGTCAAACGGCTGCTGGGTCATTGCTAACTCTTCATCGGTCACATAGCCAACCGGAATAGTAAAGGCTGGGATGGCCGTGCCAAACCGGTCCTCCACATCTTGACTTTGCTCGGGCGTCGCCGAAATCACGGCATCCCATTGATCCCAATTCATTAACGCATTTTGATAATTATTATTCAAGGGCGAGTGAATCATGTCACTTGGATCAGCAACGTGGTCGTTATGGAGATGCAAAACCTTAAAGGCTGGCGTCTTCATGTTAAACAACGCCCAATCACATTCCACCGTCCGGTCACAAATATAAACATTCTTCTCGCCGGTATCGTTCAATTCATCGTAAAAGAATCGTGTCAGCGCATTCATTCCATTAAACACCCAATTTTGACCACGATAGTTAAGCACTCGCCACGTCAGATGTTCCTTACCTGCCCGATTCAACAAGTGGCATTTCTCGACATGAACCTGACCGTCCGGACCAAAGTATTGTTCAGCCACAATCTTGCCACCCCAGTCGAAGAGTTGTTCAAGACATTTGAAGCCCCGAATATCCCACCAGGACATTTTCAAGGTCCGACCATTGACATCAAAGTACTGAATATTGTGAATTTCATTACTATTCTCGCGAAGATAGATAATCATTAGCATCTTACCTTGAGCAAAGACCTGAACCTGATTATCCTTACGAGTTTGCGTCGTGTTCGCAGGCAGCGAAATATCATTCATACTAAACGAATGCCGATCACCACCCGTAGAGCCACAAAAATATTCAAATAAATTAACAAAATTTGTTCGATTGATGCCAGCCTGTTCGAGGACTTCTGTCAAATCCATCGTAAACATTCGTGTCACAATCTTTGCTGGAACGTGATTCTTCTGGAATAAGTGGAGCCGTTTAATCTCCGCATGTTCAATCCCGGACTTGGAAAACTGCATATTATCGTTCAAGAAGTAGTACATTTACTAATCGACCCCCCTAATCTTTCAGAAACTTCTGCCAACGATTCCAAACTTTTTGACGCGTCCAATTCTTGTGAGCCGTCGTATAAGCCCCTTCACTGAGCTTCGCCAACTTCTTAGAATCCGTGAATAAATCAACAATCCTATCAGCCATCGCCAGCGTATCTCCTGGTTTGCAGAGATACCCGTTAACGCCATCTTGAATATAATCCTGTGGCCCATAGTTAAACGGCGTACTGATGGCAGGAATGCCATGAGTCATAGCTTCCTGCATACCCATTGGTCCGCCATCAACAAAGGACAAGTTAACTAATGCCTGATAGTTGTCATATTGACCATCAATATCAGGATAGTAGTCCTTAAGGGTCACACTCGATTGTAGCTGCAACTCATTCACCAAGTCAGTCATTTGTTTCATGAATGCTGGCTCCCCATAACCATAAAGATCAAATATTGCATGCGGAACCCGTTGCTTAATAATGGCAAACATTCGAATCAACTGTTCAATCTGCTTGTCAGCAGAGATCCGCCCCACATAGAGTAAGCTACCTGCCAACCGTTGTGCCATTGGTTTCAAACTCGTTTCACCTTTCACTAACGGTGTCGTAGAAACCACTGAAATCGACGTTACATTAGCCTTAGGAAAGCGTTGCTTCAAATCGGCTGCCTGTTGAGGTGTGGCTGTAATGAATCCATCAAACGAATTGAAGTGGTCGAATGCGGGTTGCAAGAAGCCATCGAGCTGGCCATAAATCGGGTCATCCTGTTTGACCACATGATTAATCGGAACATACACATACTTACGTGACGAATCATTCAAAGCCAACAACGGCCGAACACCTGTACCTGGTCGATCGCTGATAAATGTGGTGGTCTCAGGATCTTGTTTACTTAATTCGGCTAAAAAGAACTCAAACAAGCCGTCTGGATTTTGGAAAAACAAATCACCCTTCCCCTGATAATCCTTCAAGATCATTCTGGAAGCCAACGGATTACCATTGGTGTCTGGTGCAAAGTACTCCTCAAGAACGATCTGACCATCAGGCTGGTAATACCGTTGCATAATTAGTTTACCATCTTGACCAAAATACTGCGTTGCTGACTTAAATCCACGCCAATCCCACAGGTCGGTCTCAATGGCATTGCCCTGACTATCCACGAACTCCTGATAGAAGACCCGACCAATGGTCCCGGGGATAAAACCAACATTTCCAGTTGGAATATCACCCACGGAGACTCCGCTAAAGTTGGCGCCAACACTCACTTCTGACTCAACTGGTAATCGCAAGTCATCAGTGTGCATGACCTTGGTCTCCGCCATTTTGGTCGTTCCTTGGAAGAAATCAAACATGTTAACCACATCATCATCTTTTAACCCAAAATTGGTCAACGTTTGATGAAGCAAGCGATCATAGATCTT
Source organism: Levilactobacillus senmaizukei DSM 21775 = NBRC 103853 (assembly GCF_001592085.1). Classification (GTDB taxonomy): domain Bacteria; phylum Bacillota; class Bacilli; order Lactobacillales; family Lactobacillaceae; genus Levilactobacillus; species Levilactobacillus senmaizukei. The sequence continues at coordinate 1,330 of NZ_BCWD01000003.1, read as the reverse complement.
TGTCACAATCTTAGCCGGTCGCTGGAAATGGTTGAAGAGGCGTACACGGTTCATCGCTGTGTGTTCAACGCTTGAGTTTTTCTGCAAGATATATTCATTCACGAAATAGTACATCAGGACACTCCCATCTAACAACTAGACTTAATCATTATCTTTTATTTCCCAAGGGTACTTTCCATCCTTGTCTTTTTCAGTATGTTTCATCATATATTTAGTCCGTTCATCCATTCGTTTTCGTGTCTTCTTACGGTGTAAAAACCTGAACACCAAAACCAACGACCACATTAAGAAATAAATCATTAATCGGAGAAACAACTGAACATTGTGATAGGCAAATATTGACGTCAGAATGACCACAAAACCACCCTTTCATTTGATATTGTACCGCTCATTATCAATCAAGACAGCTTATCACTACCTAAAATTTGATAATCAGCAGCAGTATTTTTTGAGAAACCTTCTCAATCTGAGTCATAACTTTAATTAAGTTATGTAAGAACCACCACAATCTTACTTGTGATGGTCCGCTAGGCGTTATTTCATACCTACTTGTATTTCAATTTGATGCTATTTGCGACGATTGTCATCGTCTGTCTCTTGGTCCGCGTCTTTCTTACGACGCTTACCAAAGAGGAAGAGCCATGACCCACCAGTAACGGCGGCAATTGCTGCTGCAATAGAGCTCAAGATTGTTGGAGAACTAGTATCTTCACTGTTCTTATCGCCAACAATTTGGTCACCATCGCCACCCTTTGCAAGAGAACTCTTGCTTGAATCGCTGGACTTATCATCTGACTTGTCTTTGTCGTCAGATGAATCGTTGCCAGTATCATCCACTACTGCAGCATCGTTGTTATCAGCTGTAAGGTCAACTGTCGATGCTGAAGTTGGCGTTGCATTGCTACCACCGTATGACAGGTTCGTTGCCGTTACGCTACCAGTGCCATTGCTGCCGGACGCTGACGAGGAACCGGTACCCGTTGAGGACGAGTTCCCGGAGCCCTTGCCCTTGTCACCGGTTGAAGTTGAAGAAGAATCAGATGAATTAGCGTTATTTCCGCCGTCAGATTCCGAATTTTCTTCGGAACCATCAGATTCAGAGTCGGTTGCACCTTCTGATCCTGAGTTAGCGTCAGAACCAGAGTTGCTGCCAGAGCCACCTGTATTGTTACTGTTGGACTCTGATTCACTGCCCGATTCAGATTCACTGTCGGAGTCAGAACCATCTGAGCCTTCACTTCCACTGTCTGAATCGGAATTATCTTCTGATTCGGAATTGTCTTCTGATTCAGATTGTTCTTCTGATTCAGATGCTGCTTCGGATTCAGAC
>NZ_BCWD01000002.1 GCF_001592085.1 Levilactobacillus senmaizukei DSM 21775 = NBRC 103853 | reverse complement strand
AAAATTTATAGTTACCCCTAAGCGGCGGCCCTAATTAAGTTCAGGGCTGCCGCTTTTTTGTTGGTGAGGCTATAAGGATGATTAGTGACCAGATTTCCGGTCTGATGGGTACTGAGAAGTCGTCTAATTAACAAATTGAGACGGATTGGACCCAGTTACCGGTGATTGGCAGAATGGCTGAGAAGACCGGTTAGACTGATTTGTTTTGGGCGTAAATGATGACTGAAAACGAGACCAACAAAAAACGCTCAGGAATTCTTATCCTGGGCGTGAGGTTTTAAGCCTGTTGTTTGCGATAACTTTGAGCCATCTGGTCGTAGCCGAGTTGCGCTAAGGTTTGGGTCACGGTGTCTTCAATAGTGGCGGTGGCCACGACATCGAAACCAGCTAACTGTGCAACGATCAGACTTTCAACCCGGTGGACAACGGTTGGATCGTTGGTGAGGGCGGTAAGGTCCGTGTGAATTTTGGCGGGATCAAACGGTGCGTGATCTCCAGCTAAATTTTCCACGGTGAGACCGCCCGGATGCATGGTGGTCTGTGATCTTCTTAAAACGTCCATCGTCTCTAGCCCTCCTAGATGTTTGCCCACTACCAAGTCAGGTTAATTTGGCAGGGGCTAAAATTGAGTATAGGTCTATGTTACGATGAATTTCGGAAAAACACAACTAGATATAGTGGGAATATCGTATCAATTTCTACATATTGTAGCAATACCACGGAGCGTGGTGCGCCATTTTCTCTGTGACTGCCTACCGATCGCTCCGATCGGGTTCGGTTTTGATTCGATTAGGGTCAACGAAGGGAGGTTTTCGTTTGATTGGGCCGCTTGCGGCCGGCAGACATAACCCCATGAGGCAGACCTGAAGCCAGAAAGGCGGTCTTCAGGGCAACTTTGACTCTCACAAAAGTCGTGAGTCTTAAAGCTTGGCCAGTCGCCGGCTAAAATTGTAAAAATAGCACGACCCCATTCAATCAAACGTATTGATCGAACGGGGTCGTGGTTTAAGTTCTGTCTGCCTGATTACTTTTAGCGGGATAATTAGTTGTAACTGCCAGTCAAATCATGGCAGTAGGCGGTTGAAAAGAAATCTAGAAATCAATCCTTGGCGGTAACTAAAGCTTCTTGACTGTGAATCAGTTGGGCTAGAATGGCGTTGTGTGGAGCTGGAACGCCAAGTTGCTTGCCGAGACGGGCCACGTAGCCATTCAGGAAGTCGATTTCAGTGGGACGGTGGTTCGCCATATCTTGATGCATGGAAGGATAGTGGCCACCGTTGGTTTCGGGTGAGAATTGAGCGGCAATGAGCGTCGTGACGGCGCTGGCACTAAAGGTGATCTTAGCGGCAGCGGCCACGGCTTGGAATTCGTCCAGTACGGCATCGTTGAGTTCCCGCCAATTTGGCAGGGCCCCGAATTCGCCGATGTTGCAGTCGAGTAAGGTACAGTAGGTATTTAGGACGCTGTTCAAACCGGCTTTTTTCCAAATAGCTGCCATGACATCATCGGCAGGGCTGGCCTTCAAACCAGCGGCATTCAATGTCGAAATAATGTCACCGAGATTAGAGAAGCTGGCGGGCGCAACGGCCTGTAGTGAGATACTACCGGTCCCCGTGACCTTGATGTGGCCCGGGCCGACTAAACCGGAAGACCAGACCGTAGTGCCGACGACGATTTGTGAACGCGGCACGTGTTTTTCGATGGTCTCAACGTTGCCAATCCCGTTGGCTAGGGTGAGAACGGCCGGGTGGTTGGCGAGCACGTCATGAAGATCCGTTAGCATTTGGTCCATTTGCATGGTCTTGGTAAAGAGGATCACTAAGTCAAAGGTGGTGGTGACGTCGTTAGGCGCCAACGCCGTCATTGGATAGACTTGATCCTTACCATCATCACGGGTGACGATTAAGCCGTTGGCGTTGATTGCTGCGACGTGGTCGGTCCAGTTATCGATCAAAGTGACGTCGTTGCCCGCCGCTTGTAATTTCACACCGAACCGGCTACCCATGGCGCCGGCACCGGCAATTGCAATTTTCATGAAGAATCCCTCCTAATGGTGTTGTCTATCGCCAGTGTAGCAGATTTTATAATTTAGTGGGTTATTAACTGACAGGATTGTGAATTGACAGTACCCGTGGTGGGGCTTAACATTAGGCTTACTGAGATTAGAGAATAATGAGAGAGACGATTGAAGAGAAGGAGTGATTTGCGTATGTCACAGGGAGTCAGTGCCCAGGATTTATTCAAACTAAAGGCGTTATCCCAGCCAGTAGCCGCTAATGACCACATTTATTACGTGGAAAATGGGGTGGACCAGGCTAGCAATGGCTACACCGCGACGATTAAAGCCGTCGATGCCTTGGGCGCCGTGCAAACCATTGGGGCCAATGGCACATTAAATCTGCAGCCGGCCATCGTGGGGGATGACCTCTATTACGCCGCCACAGTCGGGTCCGCCAAGCCCCAATTATATCGTGTGTGTGTCGGCCAGGATCCAGAATGCCTGACTAAAAATGTCAACGAGGCGGTGAATACCGTGATCGCGGCCGCTTCTGGTCAGAGTATTTACTTTAAGACCACGGAGACGGCGGAACAGCCCAAGTTACCAAGTCCGCAAGACTTTCCCACCACGCGGCACGTGACCCGCCTGATCAATAAGGCGGATGGCTATGGTTGGCTGCCCCAGGAGGTGACTTATCGGTTGCAGCGGTTCACACCGACAACGGGAACAGTTGAGGAACTCTTTGCCCAGGGTTATGATTTCGATCTGACCTCGGTGAGTGTCGATGGTCAGGCCGTCACCTATATTTGTGACGAACAACCCCTGAATGATCGGAATTTCAATCGCGACGTGAACTATCTGGATGTGACTACCGGGGAAACCGTTTCTCTGACTAGTAGTCTGAAACACGGCCGCTTCACCGATGCCACGATTGCCCCAGATGGGCAGCACGTGGCTTTAGTCGGTGATGATGGTGAGTTTGGCCGCCATACCGTGGCCGACCTCTTCATGGCCGATACCGCCAGTGGCGACCTCGAACGGGTGACCGGCGATTTGGATGCCGATCTGGTCCCAGACTTTGCGGGCGACTTCGAGCAGCATCCTAATGGCAAATTGGTGCGGTGGTTGGATGCCAACCACTATGTCTTCACCGCTGCCTATCATGGCCGCAGTCAGCTTTACTCGGGTCAAGTCAACGGCCAGCCCAAGCTGATTAACGATGATGCTCGGCAAATCATGGACTTCGCCGTGATGGATCCCCAAACGTTAGCACTGGTGGTTTCTTATCAGGATTTACCAAGTGAATTGGTGCGGTTTAGCTTAACGGTCGGTGCCGAGCGGCAGTTGGTTAATCCCAACGCCGCTTACGAAAGTACCCACGAGTACGCGCATCCCCATCGGTTTGACTTCCAAGCGGCCGATGGCCAATCGTTGGAAGGCTGGTATCTGCCAGCCAAGACGACGGCGCCTAAACAACCCGTGTTATTGTATGTCCATGGGGGTCCCCATGCCAACTATGGCGAAACATTCTTCTATGAATTTCAGGTTCACGCTAGCCGAGGCTTCGGGGTCGTTTTCTTCAATCCCCGGGGCTCAACCAGCTACGGACAAGCCTTTGAAAATAACGTGATTGGCCATTATGGTGCGGACGATTACCAGGATGTCCTAACCGGCCTCGACGCGGCCTTGACCAGGTATCCGCAGCTTGATGCGACCCGTCAGTATATCGCCGGGGGCTCGTATGGCGGGTTCATGACGTTGTGGGCGATTGGTCACACTAAGCGGTTTGCGGCGGCGATTGCGCAACGGCCCGTGACTAACTGGATCAGTCTCTTTGGGACCAGTGACATCGGCTTTTATTTCGAACCGGAAGAATTGGATGCCGATCTGTTCTCTAAGGAAGGATTAGCTGCCTACTGGCAACAGTCACCACTGGCCTATGCCGAGCGGGTGACGACACCCGTGCGGTTGTTACACGGCGAGTGGGACATGCGGTGTCCAATCGGCCAATCTGAAGAATACTTTACGGCCGTCAAACGCAACGGGGTGGAGGCAGACTTCATTCGCTATCCCCAAAGTTTCCATGGCGTGTCACGCGATGGCCTACCCAGTCTGCGGGTGCAGCGGATCGATGACATGACGGAATGGTTTGTGGCCCATCCATCGGCTCGTAACTAAATTGAAAAAATTAGGGTCGTTAGCCTGAGAGCATTCAGGTAAGCGACCTTTTTTAAGTTAAAAGTAGTTTAGGAAAAAATTCGGCCGAGTTGCTTGATAGCAATTCGGACGAGTTTTTTTGAGTATTTTAGTTTTCTGTGAATTTAAGGGATGTCAACCGGCAGGCGGCAATGAACGGCCAACGTTGCCAGCTTTACAGAACAATAGATCCAAAAAACCTCCGTCGTGACGTAACGACGGAGGCCCAGTTTATTTAATTTATGAAGTTGTGGAACTGGATTTGTAACTTAATTATTTAACGGAACCAACGCGAGCGTAACCAACAGCGTGCCACCAAGGAGCGTGGACCTTTTCGGTTACAACACCACGGTTTTGAGAATCGATCATCTTACCATGACCAACGTATAAACCAACGTGGGAGATGGAGTGCTTGGAGCCACCGAAGAAGACGAGGTCACCCTTCTTGATCTTCTTGTAGCTAACGTGCTTGTACTTGTTGTATTGAGCTTGGGCAGTCCGTGGAATCTTCTTGGAAGCACCCTTCTTGTAAACGTAGCTCGTGAAGCCAGAGCAATCGAAGCGGGAAGGACCAGTTGCACCCCAACCGTAAGGCTTACCTAATTGCTTCTTGGCAACCTTGTGGATTTTCTTGTAGGACATAGTTGCGGCAGAAGCATCCGTAGGTTGGGTAATTGCGAAACCGGCAATGGCAAAAGCCACCGTGGCCATAATCGTTAATGCGATGTTAACAAGCGTCTTCTTCATAAATGTAAACAAACTCCTTATTTTTCAAATTTTTTTTGTATTTGCATGTCTGTGTTTCATATCAACGTGTTTAATACTATCAGGGAGTTGTTACAGTAATGTCTCAAACGAATATCAATCGGATTAAAGGTCACGTTAAGCTTTGCAACATTCAAAGCTAATCGGCGGGATAGGCATGGGGGAAGTGCCGGTGGGCCGCCATTTCCGGCGTCATGACAATATGTTGCAAACGGTGAGTTGTCCGGGGAATAAAGTGGTAAATTAGGCGGTCTAAATCGATAATTGATCGGTAATGGGTGTAATTATGGTTGGTTTGCCCCCGCCTTTTGGGGTCATAGGGCAGGCTGACTTCATCTAGCCAGCGGAAAATATAGGTCATTTGCTGATCCGCATTGGGTGCCACCGGGGAGCCCCATTTCCGAATGGCCATGTGAATGAATCGTCGGGTGGGGATCGGTCCAGTGGGCAGTGACTCGCCGCTCGCTAGGTAACCTTTGGCCGCCGCGACCGTTTTCGCGGTAAAGTCCGTTCCCGGAATTGCCAGAAAGTCGTTAAGGTTTTGCAAATGAGTCGCGAGGACCGGCGTGTTCGTCAGGACCCCAGCCGGATCGGGCTGGGCCACCAACGGTCCCCCCGTGGGTTCGATGACCAGTGTCTGGCCCATTCGGTCGCTGAGAATCCAGTGGAAGGGATAAACGTAACGGTCGTGGCCCCAGCAACGATCAACCAAGGTCACCTTGGGGAGGTCCGCGACAATTTCCGCTAGGGTCGCGTGTTCTCCCAGCGCCCAGTTGATGAAGTCTTGGGGCGTGAGGTTGGTTTGGCCGGGAAGGGGATCGGGCGCGTAGTCGACGACGCCGGGAAGATAGAGTTCGGCACAGCTGATGCCGGTCTCGTTAACGCCGTCGGCCAGCAGGTAAGCGGCGAGGTCGGTGGCTCGCCGACCGCCACCCAGAATGGCGTAACGCGTGGTCCGGGATTCTGCCAGGGCGGTTTGCCAGTGATAGTCCCGTGGTAAGAAGACGGGCCGCCAGGGAGTGGTGGTTGGGAAATCCATGGTTCTGGCAAAAAAATGGTGGGCAGATCCGGAGGTATAGGTTAGACTAGTACACACAGGGAATTCCTCCTTATATAGAACGCTAAATATTAGTCTAAGTATAACGTAAATCCACTGGGGCGGTTGCTTGTATTCCCGGCGTGAATCTCGTAAGCTATTAGAGGAAGTTAACACCCGAATAGCGGCTTATTTGTGGAAGGGAATTGGGAAATCATGAAATCAACTTGGAACTTAGTGGGGATGGGGATTTGGTTGCTCATCTTGGTGGGCCTCGTCTGGATGGTGCACGACATGCGCGTCCGGCGGCTCCGCCTGATTGTGAAGGAGCACCGTAGTTTCTCCTGGCACAACTTCACCATCTCCACCATTGAACTCGTCGTTTGGTTATTGGTCTTTGGTGGCATGAGTGCAACCACCTTTTTCCAAGATGTGAACCATTTAGGCGACCGCGTAACGGAGACTACCCGTTATGAACCGTTGGTAATTAACACGGGTAGCGGGAATGGTGCCGCCTATTACGTGACGGTGAACAATAGTAATGGGAAGAAACCGGTCCAAACGTATACCTACCTCACTGAAGGCGAAAAGTATCAGGTCAGCAGCACGGATGCGACGGTTTCAGCGGGTAAAAAGGCCATCAACCTGCCGGCATCGGCCTATAACTGGGATAAGCGCAAGGTTAAGAAGTATGACCAACGCCACCAACGGGCGTGGGTTGGCGTGATCGAAACGACGTATAAGAAGTCCTTCGTCAACGGCCTGGGTCTGCATGCGGGTCGCTTAGCTAACCGCTTCACGCTGATCCGAATTCCAGATCATTCCTTTATGGTAGAAAAGTAAGAAACAATCCGATAAACACAACGAAAATAGGTGGTCACAGTCCCTCTTTGAAGACTGTGACCACCTATTTTTTCGGTATAAAATGACGTTGCTGTCAGTAGATATAAAGTGGTTAACAACTGCTGGTGGCGTTCCAGCTCCCACCGGGCCAACCGGCCAGGCGACAATGAACGAGAAAACCCTAGTAGTCGTTCGGATTGGCAAGGGCGGGTTGGTACTCGTCCATTTGGTTATCGCGGAAGTCCCACCACTCGTTAACGTAGCCGTCGAACCCGGCTGCGGTCATGGCCTGTGTCAGGATTTGATAGGTCCGTTCCTGCTCATCCGTTCGTGAGGCGTTGCGGTGCGCGGCCTTGGTGAAGTCGTCAAAGCCCGTTTGCATGGGGATCTCATGGCCATCAAGGTCACAGAGCGTGACGTCGAAGGTGACCCCTTTTTGGTGAGAGAAGTTCGGATTCGGTTCGGCAACAAAGGTGGGGTCCGGGTAGACTTCAAAGAGTCGTTCTTGGGCCGTCACCGGTCGGTAGGCGTCCCAGACCTTAAGACGATAGCCTTGAGGTTTGAGTAGTGCGTTGGCGGCGGCGAGTTTCTTGGCGGTTCCCGTTCGGGCGATGGCGGTCTGGAAATCATAGACAACCTGGTGGGTGAAGTTATTCGTGGTGGCGTAGCGCAGGTCGACCATGATGCTGGGATCCAGCGCTTGAACGTTGGTAAAGCCAGTTTCTAGTTGTGACATGAGGCACCTCCCATTAAATTAGCTTCAGTATACCGGGTTCACTGGGAAAATGCTGGGTATTTGGCCAACAAAAAACGACCAACCCGCAACTGGTTGGCCGTGAAATGTCAGGAAACACGAAAGCTAACTCGCCTTTCGTAATTCCTATTTTACGCGGGCTATTAGCCAATAAGGTTATTAGCCGTTTGGTTGGTTGAGTCAGTTATCGATTAACGGGCATGTTCGACGCGATCTTGGGCGTAAATCCCAATGTCGGCAACGTGTACCGTTCCACTGTGGTGCTTGCCGGTGGTCGTCAACAGGCCAATCTTGTTGTAGGCCATGGTGACGGTGGTGTCGGCGACAACCGCCACCCCCATGACGTTCCCAGTATCGGCGTTGATTCCAGAGGGAACATCAATGGAAACCGTCTTGGCATCCGCGGCGTTAATCGCATTGATGGCATCCGCAAATTTACCGGTGATGTCACGGCTCAGGCCGACACCGAAAATGGCATCGATGACCAGAGTCGCGTTGACCACATCGTTCAAGTCGGTGGTTAGCGGGATGCCGTAGTAATCCGCGATCTTCAATTGTTGGGTCGTTTGTGAGGTGGCCTTAGCGGGGTCCCCCAACAGGTAAATGGCCACATCGATGCCACGAATCTTGAGCAACCGAGCCACGGCAATCCCGTCGCCCCCGTTGTTCCCGGTAGCGGCGACAACGACGACGCGGCTAACGTCGAAATCATCATTTAAAATGTTGTTGAAGGTCGCCAAAGCGGCCCGTTCCATCAAGACCATGGCGGGAATGCCAACGATGTTGATGGTGTGTGCGTCGAAGCGTTGGGCTTCGGCGATGGTAATAGCTTTACTCATGTAAATTCCTCCTCGATACGGTTAGACTGACTAATGGTTATCGGATTGGTTGTCGCCCTTTAGGACGCTAGCTGAGAGTAATTGTAATTGATGGGTAATCCCAGAGTAATCAAAGTCGCTCGCGGTTGGCGTGACTTTCTCCCACCAGTCGTGTAAGACGTCGATCGCTTGGTGAACCAATTGGTCACCGTCGGCAGTCAGATTCAAGCGCCGGTTACGCCGGTCGTCGGGGTCGGTTTCCTTTTCCAGTAGCGACAGCTTGACTAGGTGTTGTACCATCCGGGCCATGAGGCCTTCGTCAACGGCCATGGTCCACGCCGCCTTCCGTTGGTTCAATTGACTGGATTCTGAGATGAGGACTAGCAAATAAAATTCGGTGATATTGACAGGCATCGCATCGGCTTCAAGAATCTGGTTCATTGCCCGCTGAAATTGCCGGTGGAGGATGGCCAGATTCGTTGTAAAGTCTAGTATTGAGTCTTCCATGAGCCACCTCCTAAGTCGTTATAAATTTACTTATCACCAGTTTACACCAGATCTCGGATAAGGATAATGCTTTAACTCTTTTCTTCGGCCGGAAGTGCTAGAATAGTAACCAAACTAATTTATAGGAGGGGTTCGTGTGTTTATTCAGGTACCTGCGGACATGGATGAAGTCCAGTTACGTCAGCTCCAGCTCAAGCAACACGGCGAGACTGTCACGGAGAGTGCGATTATCAATCAGGCGGTACTCGATATCTTTCAGAACTTTCTCGACCAGATTGAGGACGGGCATTACGATACTGCTACTTGGCAGGGTAACGATCTGGTGGTTACCGATATCGATGGTCGCCAGACGGCCACAGTTAGCCCGGCCGGTGCCAGTTTTGAGGCCGATTTCCGGGATAATGCCGACCAGACGGAGCAACGATTAGAACAGGAAGCCATTCGGGCCGCCGGAGGCCGTTAAAAGATTTGGTCATTGACGGATTTTGTATTAAACTATAGGTGTTGTGCGCCCTTAGTGTAATGGATAGCACATGAGATTTCGGTCCTCATGATCCGAGTTCGACTCTCGGGGGGCGCATTCTTTTTCGGAAAAGTGAATAGTATCGTTGAGTTGACGCCATTTAAAAGGGGCGTCTTTTCTTTTGGCAACACTTTTACGGTTAATGGTATCTTCCTTAACATCCTTAGTGACGGGCACTTGCTGACTTTAGCGCTGTACCATGCAGATGACTGCTGACAGGCAAGGCATTAGGAAATTCATTTAGAACATACCAGAAGAGGTGCGACCTTCCAAAGATTTAGCGGATTATGAGTTGTAATTTAATCTGTGGTTAGTTATAGTTTGTCATCTAGACAGCGGTTGAGACCATGTTAGCGGCTAAATATTCGGATGGGGTGTTTTATGAAGAAGGGGATTGACGCACCGTTGGTACCAATACTATTCCTATTAGGTGGTATTGTCGGAGTAATTACAGCAATTATTTCCAAAGATTGGACTAATTATATTTTTCCAATCATCTTTTTATTGTTCGGCGGCTTGTACTTACATACTTCGCTTTGGGGGAAATATAAAATCATTAGGCGAGTCGTGAGAGAAATGGATCTGTCCAGTGAAGCACAAGTATTAGATTTAGGTACGGGACATGGTGCATTTTTGTTGGAAGTTGCCCAGCAATTAAAAACGCCTGGTAAGGTCATTGGGTTAGATATCTGGAATCAAGGCGATCAATCAGGAAACGCCATTGAAGTAACCCAACGCAACGTTGAACAACTGGGAGTCAGTGATGTCAGTGAGTTGGTGACAGGGAACATGGTTAAACTACCCTTTGAAAATAATGTTTTTGATAGGGTTGTTGCCAGCCTTTCAATTCATAACGTCAAGCCAAGGTCGAGTCGTGAAAAGGCCATTGATGAGGCTTATAGAGTGTTGAAACCGGAAGGCCAATTGGTGATTTTGGATATAGAGCACGTTGGAGAATATCGAAACAGATTAACGGAGTTAGGTGCTAGTGCGGTTCGGGTAGAACATGCAGGGATAAATGGCATGTATGCAGCACTGAGTACTAGGATATTAATAGCCAAAAAATAGCGCAATCTTCTTAGAACCCCTCAAGGGGGTTGATACCGACCGTGTCGGTACTCTGGGAATCTGTGGCGACGCCATAATTAGGTTAGCCGATTGTTATCTGAAAACAATGAAATAGTCCAGTCAGTGGTGGTTTACCATTGGCTGGACTATTTTTGTGTGATTAGTGGGAATCATTGGGAAGAGTGGTCGGCCATTGCTGCTGAAGGTCCCTGATTAGCTGAGTGAGTTGTTTTTTCTGTGAGAGTAAGTAGCTAGCGTAGATTGGCATCTGCGCACGGTCATCACTGACTGGAACTGCCACAAGGTCAGTATCCGCTTTGATCTGTTCGCTAAAGAAAGGATCGGCTTGTGAGAGGTTAGTTGCAAAGAATGGGAAACGCGAGTATTTCGTAATTTCGGCGAAAGCTTCCCGATCATCCTGATACATAAACTTTGCGTCTGCGATTTCATATTTAATAATGTCATTCCAGGGACCGATAGCCCGCATCACGATGAAGCTCAATCCCTTTTTAGATATAGCAGGTAAGGATTTGTATTTAAAAACTTTACCTGCTTTTTGATGCCATTAAGTCGTCTATCAAGGTTAAAACGATCTAAAAAGCCACTAGTTACTCAACTAGTAGCGCATTACTTGTACATGAAATTGATAACAGTTTGGTGACTTGTGGCGTTCCCTAGGGTGGCTTAGAAAGTGATGTTACGTCATCTTTTCGGAATCGCACCTTTTCATTTTGGGATCGTCAACCGCTGAATAAAGTTGACGATTTGCTTAGTCGAAATATGTTTGGAGTCGTGACCCCAGAGGCAGACGAGGGTGCCGTTGGTTTTGACACCACGCTCCAGGGTGCGATTCTGATTTTGGCCGTGCTTGTCGATTTCGTTAAAGAGATTGGGTCGGTAACGGTTCTTTAAGTAGTTGATAAAGTAGTCATCGTGGCGTTGATTGCCGATATATTTTAATTGGTAGTAGGCCGCATAGCTGTTAGCGTTCACGATTTTTCGCTTGGCCTTTACTAGGTTGGGAACCGAGGCCCGCATGGTCTTACGATCCTTTAGCGACCGGGTCTCCGAATGATTACCGGACTGGGACCAGTAGTTGACGACGATATTTTTGCTGAGACGGGGTAACTCGCGCTTCAAGATCGAGTCATTCCAAATCACCGTCGTATAGCCTTGTTGGTTTTGATAGCGGCTCAAATCGTTGATAAAGGTCGTTAGTGTGTGGTAGGCGGCCGTATTGCCGGGTACCTCATCCGCGCCGAGAATGAAAGCATGATGGCGTTGATGCTTGAAGGTCCTGTCGAGTTCTCGATAGATGGCTTTGACCACGGTATTGGTTTGTCTATGGGTGTAATTGAGGGTTTCTCGGTCCAACTTAACGGCCCGGTAAGTCTTGGGTCGTTTCTTTTTAAGTTGCCGCAGGATGGCGCCGGCATGTGAGGGCACATCGACATCGGGTACCAGCTGAACGTGTCGCGCATTAGAATAGGTGACCAGGCGTCTGAGGGCCGCTTGCGAGAGCACGGTCTTGCTGGCGCGATTGCCTAAATACTTTGATTGGAAACTGAGATGCTCATTGTCACTGAGGTGGAGGACCAGGTAGTTGACCTTCCGGGCGGCCGCCGCGCGAATGACCTGTTTGAGGTCGGGTTCCGTCATGGGATGGCGGCCGAGATCAATCAGGAGGCCTTGTTGCCGGCTGAGCTGTGAGACGGATGCTGCTGCATTGGCCGTGGGTGCTGGACCGATGGTTAATAGACCGATACTGATTAGTAAGATCGCCCAGAACCAGGATTGACGTTTCAACATGAAAACTCCTCCAATTTTTGACATTAAGTGACCGGTCTCATCATAACGTGATTTACCGGTTTAGACTAGAAAATTATGAACGGTCAGTCATAAATGAAAGGTTAGCCGTGATTAATTGGATCGAGGGGGTAAGCTATCGGGTGATTAGCGTTGGTGATTAATTAATATTGAAATAAATCATTGGTTAGGTACAATATAAAATGTTAATAACCTGTAGAAATCGAAAACAGATTTCGATATACTAAAATCAGCTCACAATAGAGGAGCAATCATTATTATTCTATGGTAATCAGTGGCGTCCAGCAACTATTGCCACAGGTTGAGGAGGATTTTGACATGCATTGGGGAGCAGAAGTCAATCGGTATCGAGCAACACGACACCTTAAAGGCTGGATGGTTGCCGCGGCTATTTTAACAGAGATTGGTGGGCCGTTCGTCACACCAGTGGAGGCTCTGGCGGCGACCCCGGCAAATGTCGAACAGACGCTGGTAGACCGACCAGGGGCGGAGTTTTTGGGGAGCTCGTCTTCGTCGGATAAGTCGCGTGAAGAGAGTCACAGTGAAGCCAGTCCAGCGGCAGCGGAAGTACCTGAGTCGGAAACGGCTGTGACGGATGCCGAGGCCACTAACGAAACGGCGACGATGGAATCGACAGACAAGCCTAAGAAACCAGACACGCCGCGGCCGACTTCGGCTAAGTCTAAGCGACCACGTGAAGCTAGTAAACCGGCCACCGAGTCGATTGACCAGTGGATGCCGAATAAGCGACTCCAACGGGCAATCTTTTATCAATTAACCCATCTCAGTCCAGTTCCGGATGATGACAAGACTTAGCAGACAGTTGCCGATATTACGAAGGATGATATGCAGCGGTTGCAGAAGTTATTTATTGGTTATTATGGCGGTGAGAATGGCGAGTCGACCTATAATCCGGATGGCAAACAGTACCGGCTCGATGGACTGGAGTACGCAACCAACTTAGAAGTGCTCATGATGGGTGGTGGGGGCCAGGATGCAGAACCATACCATAATTTTGGTAATATCGAGGATATTTCGCCATTGAGAAATCTAAGGAAGCTTAAAACGGTATATCTGAGTCATAACAGGATTAGTGATGTGTCACCGCTAGCTGGATTAACTAATATTTCAGATCTTAAACTTCATGACAATCGGATCACAGACTTTTCTAGTTTGAAAAATCTATCAGTCAAGGTGAATGAAGAACGAATACACCAATACGTCATTCTAGATCCGATCAGAGTTAACTCGCTTACGCGTAAGGTACATTTGGATATTCCTGTTCGGTTGCAGACTGGGGAGTTACTTACGGGCGTAAATCAGAATCTTGAGTATACCTTTTCAGTCCCTTATTACACTGGCGACTCCGAATATGGGGACGGTAAATTAGTCTATGCTTGGTATTTTCAGGGTGGGCAGGTTACGGATAATGGAAGTGGCGGCCTAGATTTTACCCACATCGTTGATCAGACAGAAGGCGGTCAATTTGATGAAAGTATACAAATGGATGATAACAATTACTTAATAGCTGAATACGTGAAAGACCATTACTCTTTCTGGATTATTCAAAAATACTATATCGGCGATGCCGCTGAATCGGTCACGGTGAATTATCAGGATGAACAGGGCCACAAACTGGCGGCCACTCAAATCTTGCAGGGGGATATTGGGGATACCTATCAGGCGGAGACCGTCACCATCCCTGGCTACGAGCTGACGAAAGTTCCCGATAACGCTCAAGGGACGTTTGGTGAGGAGGCGATCACGGTGACCTATGTTTACCGTAAACTGGCCCCCGAACCACCGGTCACTCCGCCGACACCAAATCCACAACCGGCTCCGAATCCCACCCCGACACCGGGGCCGACGCCAATCCTGCCACCCATTAAACAGGGTCGCGTGACGGTGCATTATCAGACTGTCGCGGGGATGCCAGTCCATGGCGATACCAGTGTTACGGGTCAAGTGGGGCAGGCCTATGAGACGCGGCCGCTGTCGCTGGCTGGCTACCATGTCGTTGGTCGGTCGACGACTGCCACCGGGATCTTTGGTGAGCAGCCGGTGGACGTGACCTATACCTATGCGGCCAATGTGGTGACTGGCGGCCAGGGGGACGGGACTGAGTCAGAAGAACCAGCCGTGTCAACTGGGAATGAAACGTCAGCGGGTAGCGGCCAGATTAGTCAGCCAACCGCGACGTTACCGATCCATACCGGGAGTGCGTTTGCGACAGCGATGAAGCCTGGAGAACAACCGGTGGCCTTGCCCGTGACAAATGAACGGGCCACCCCGTTTCGTTGGTTAGGTTGGTTAGGTTGGGTTGTCTTGGTCGCTGGCCTCGGTGGCTGGTGGTTTAAGCGACGTCGACAGTAGCAGCCAATGATACAGGTATCCGTGAAATAGCGGATGCCTTTTTTGGCCACAATTAAAAATGTGTGAAAAGATATTTTTGATAAGATAGGGGGCAAAAATTGTTGGCCCATCTAATGGAATGCCGACAGTTCAGCAACTAGACGTTCGGATGTCTTTAGTGATCGGTTGCTTTTCAAGGAAAGTGTTTCGGGGTATGACCTAGTATTTTTCCGGTTTAGTCGTTATAATGGAACTAGTTAATATGAACCATCATTACATAAGCAATTAATTCCAAATAACAACTATACCGTCTAACTAGGGAACCGCCAGTGAGGAGCGATAAAGTATGAAGCCTTTAAATAATAGTAAACGTCACTACAAGATGTACAAGCAGGGAAAATTTTGGGTATTTGCCGGGATTGTAAGCGCTACATTGGCGCTGGCCGTTCCCATGACGGCCAATGCGGCCACTGATGGAGGTGCCGATCAAGTGCCAGTTGAGCAAAAGGCGCCGGCTTCGGACCAACCGGCGGCGCCCGTGGTTCAGGACGACAACGGTGAAAAGGATCCGGCAGCTGGCGAAAAGCAAGATGGTCCTGCACCGGTTGTCACAGCCGGTGAAAAGGAAAAGTTTAGCGGCACCGATGTCAATCAGGATGACCAGTCGGATCACGTCGTGACATCCGATGGGGATCAGACAACGACGTCTGCACCTAAGAAGACCCTCAGGGCTGATACTCCGGCAGCAGCACCAATTGCCTTAGCACCCGCACCGGCTGCTAAGGCGGATCAATCTATCGATGAATGGATGCCCAACAAGCAATTACAACTGATCGTGCTCTATAATATTCAGCTAGAATTGCCCGATTTGGATTTGACTAGTGTCGATCAGATTACCCAGGATAACATCAAGCAATTAACCAAGCTGGAGGCCGTCGGTGGCAATCAAACGCATAAATTAGATACCTACATCGATGGCAAGACCGCGTTCTCATTGGAAGGATTACAATATGCCACCGGGTTGACCACCATCAACTTGAAGACGACTTTTGGGCTGGGTTCCAGCAAGTATCGTGGTGACATCGTAGATATTTCGCCATTAGCGCATTTGACCAATGTGACCGACCTAGACTTGCAACACAACCGTATTCAAGACGTCACACCACTGGCAACCATGACGGGATTGAAATATGTTTACGTAAATTACAATAGCATCATGGACTTCTCGCCAATCGTTGGTCGGTCATTTGCGGCATCGACCGCAACCTTCGGCGACTATAATCAAGTGTTGATTCTACCAACGATTAAGATTGACCCGAATAACCCAACCGCAACCGTCAACGTTAAAGTGGTCACCAAGAACGGGGAAAGTGATGCGCTCCAAATTCCTACCGATGTCTTGACCATTAGTGACGCGAACTATGGGGATGGTCAATCGGCTATGGTTAACATTTACTACCAAGGCGGGACGCCAACGGCGAATGCTGATGGGAGCCTGACCTATACCGACATTAAGGCCCAAGAGCCCGGTGTCACTACTTATAAAAACTTCAGAGTGACACCGTTAGCTAACAAGTATTATTTGACGGCGAAAGTTCAATCTAAGAATAACTTCAATAATTTCCAAATCATTCAACCTTATGAAATGGCCACCGCGGCGGCGCCCGTCAATGTGCACTACGTGGATGAAACTGGCGCCACAATTCATGGTGACACTCAAGTGAATGGGATGGTTGGCGATGCCTATACCACAACACCATTGACGATCGCTAATTATAAGCTGAAGACGACGCCAGAAAATGCCACCGGGACATTAACCGACACTGCGATTGACGTGACCTACGTTTACACGGCCGATGCTAAGCCGGTCACACCAGTCGATCCCACGCCCGACACGACGGGGACCGTGACGATTGTGAGTGTCGACAAGGCGGGCAACGTCTTAGCACAATCCGTGAAATCCGGGAAGGTTGGCGATGCCTACAACATTGACGCACCAGCGATTACCGGGTATAAAGCGGTTGGTGATACCAGTGCCACCGGGACCTTTACCGCGAGCAACCAGACGGTTACCTTTACCTACGCGAAGATTGATAACGGTGGGGATGCCGCTACGATTAACCCAACAACGCCAACTAAACCAGGAAAGACCACTAACCATGCGGCTGACAAGGTAGCGGCCAAGCCCGTGGCTAAGCCAGTTGACTTGAAGGCCAATGGCCAAGCCGCCAAGGTTACCGCTAATGCGTCGGTTAAACGGGCTGCTAAGTCAGATAACTCGGCGATGACCTTGCCCCAAACCGGAGACAAGTCCGTTTCCCCACTGGCTGGACTGGCTGTGTTGATTGGGAGCTTGGGTACGTTGGTATTCCGGAAACGGAACTAAAAGATTCGCTGTAAGATTAAAATAAAAGCTAAACAGAGAGTGAAGAATCCACTTCTATAATGAGAAGTGGATTCTTTTATGGAACCAAATTCAATAACACAAAACTGATAATAATTTTAATTTTCTCATTGCATTTTAATTATCCTTGTCCTATACTACTTAACAATACTTAAAAACGTTGAGGAAAAAAGTAGCGAACGCAGCGATGCCCAGTGAGTCACGTCTAGTGAAAAGTGACCATCAAGCGTAAGTGAAAATCATTTCCGAGTTCGATGCTGATTCAGTAGGCTATCGTGGTTGCCACCATTACTTGGCTAGCGGATGTTGGTCCGTGATGAGTGTGGTGGCTTCGGCAACCACAAAAAGGTGGTACCGTTCTACTCGTAGAGCCCTTTTCCCATAGTGGGAAGAGGGCTCTTTTTGACGTTTTAGGGTAATAAAAATGGTGAAGGAGTCGACAAAAGAGTAAATAAGCAACAGAGACCCAGCAAGCATTCAAGTGACAACCGATTGATTGAAATGCTGAATCTTAGCCAGAGGTGGTTAGGGTGAAGTCCTGTGACGGTGGTGTTAAGACTTCGGACGGGTCCCATAGGACGTAATCCTAACCGTCGTCGTCGGTGGTCAATATCGTGACCAATTGAAATTAATAAAACGAGTGGAGGAATGAACAATGGAAGAAGCAGTCGTGACACCAAAGAAAAGTTTTCGGCAATTATTAGTGGTGAGCTCTCTGATTTTTGGGATGTTCTTCGGTTCAGGGAACCTAATCTTCCCCGTTCATTTAGGACAAATGGCCGGCCATAACTGGTTTATGGCGGCGTTAGGCTTCGCGGTTTCGGGGTCTTTATTTCCACTCCTCGCCATCCTAGCGGTGGTGGTGACCAAGAGTGATGGCCTGTTCGATCTCGCCAAGCCAGTCGGCCGGCATTACGCGGCGGTCTTCCTGGTCTTGGTTCATTTGACCATCGGCCCCTTCTTCGGAACGCCCCGGACGGCCGCGACCGCGTACGAAATGGCCGTTCAACCGTTCCTACCCAAGCAGTTCACCACCGTCGGTATGCTGGTCTTTACGGGTCTGTTCTTCGGAGCGGCTTACGTCCTCGCAACTCATCAGAGTAACCTCTTGAAGGTCGTCGGCAAGTATTTAAATGCCTTCTTCCTAGGCATGTTAGCGATCTTATTCGTTGTGGCCTTCTTCGATCCGATGGGAAGCCTGCAACACACCCCAACCATGGCCTACCAAACCAATGCCACGATCAGTGGTCTCTTGGAAGGCTACAATACGGTTGATGCCGTGGCCCTGTTGGCCTTAAGTGTAACGTTTGTGCGTGCGGTTCGCGGCCTGGGTTACCGTGATCGGGCTTTGACCAAGTTAACCGCGCAAGCCGGGACGTTAAGCATCGTCTTAGAAATCGCCATCTACTTCGGCCTGGTTTTATTAGGGGCCTTCAGTATGAGTCAGCTCAAGCTATCTGCCAACGGCGGGGTAGCGTTATCAGCCATCGTCGGCCACTACTTCAGTAACTTCGGGACTTTATTCTTGGGCGTCCTGGTGACGCTAGGGGTCTTCACCACGGCACTAGGCCTGGTAACGTCCTTCGCCCAAGACTTTCATAAGCTATTCCCTAGGGTCAGCTATCTCTCCTGGCTACGACTGACGACGTTCGTTTCATTCGTGGTGGCCAATGCCGGTTTGGATACCATCATCGCTTGGTCATTGCCCGTCTTGATGTTGTTATATCCGCTGTCACTGGCCTTAATCCTGGTTTCCTTGACGGTTGCCAAACGGCCATACGCCGGTCTGGTCTACAAGTTCACGATTGCCTTTACGGTCTTGCCAGCGGTGCTCGACATGTTGAACGCAGCGCCCGCAGTTGTGACCAACTGGGCTCCGGTTCACGCGGCCTTAACGTTCTATCACGGGGTTGTCCCATTTGCCAGTCTCGGCTTGGGCTGGATGGTACCAACCCTGGTTGGCTTCGTGGCTAGCCTGGTCTGGGGTCATTTCCGGTGGGCCAGCCAGGCAACGATGGCCGATAGTGACCAATAGAACTTCTCATTTAGTTTTAATTTACCCATTGACTTTTAATAATCAGGGTTATATGATACTAAACAATACTTATAAAACGTTGAAGAAAGTAGTAGCGGATCTATTGGTGCTTAGGGAGTCACGGCTAGTGCAAAGTGACCATCAAGGTTTCGTGAAGGTTAATTCCGAGTTCGACAGTTGCTAAGGCTGTCGTGGTGGCCACCATTATTTGGCTAGCGGATGTTAGTCCGCGATGAGTGTGGTGGCTTGCCATCACAAAAAGGTGGTACCGTTCTGCTTGTAGAGCCCTTTTCCCATTCGTGGGAAAGGGGCTCTTTTGACGTTTACGGGTAAAAATTAGTGATATGGAGGAATTGATGATGAAAGAATTAAATGCAGCACCGAAGAAAAGTTGGGGTCAATTATTAGTCGTCAGTTCCTTAATCTTTGGCATGTTTTTTGGTTCCGGCAACCTGATTTTTCCCGTTCACCTGGGACAGATGGCTGGGTCAAATTGGTTCCTGGCCGCGTTGGGCTTTGCGATCTCGGGGTCACTGTTCCCCTTACTGGCGATCCTGGCCGTGGTGGTGACCAAGAGTGACGGTCTCTTAGACCTCGCCCGTCCTGTTGGCAAGCATGCCGCCGCCATCTTCCTTATTCTGGTTCATTTGACCATTGGGCCGTTCTTCGCAACGCCGCGGACCGCTGCAACCGCCTATGAGATGGCCGTTCAACCGTTTATTCCCAAGCACTGGTCCACGCTGGGCATGTTGCTCTTTACGGGATTGTTTTTTGCGGCAACCTATCTAGCTGCCACCCATCAACAACATCTGCTAAAGATTGTTGGGAAGTACCTCAACGTGGGGTTCCTCGCACTACTGGCCATCATCTTCATCGTGGCCTTCCTGAAGCCAATGGGGAGTCTGGCGCAGACGCCAACTGCTACCTATCAAGCTAATGCTACGATTGGTGGGTTGCTGGAAGGCTACAACACCTTGGACGCCGTGGCCTTACTGGCACTGAGTGTCACCCTGATCCACGCCATTCGGGGTCTGGGATACGAAGGTCGCGAGCTGACCAAATTAACCGCGAAGGCCGGGATTATCAGTATTTCGTTAGAGGTGCTTATCTACTTTGGTCTGGTGCTCCTCGGGGCCTTGAGCATGAGCCAACTGAAGTTATCTGCGAACGGTGGCACGGCCTTATCCCAAATTGTCGGTCACTACTTCAGTAGCGTGGGGACGCTCTTATTGGGGGCCCTGGTGACGCTAGGCGTGTTGACGACCGCAATTGGCTTGGTTTCCTCGTTTGCCCAAGACTTCCATAAGCTATTTCCCAAGGTGGGCTACCGGACCTGGCTATGGGTTACCACGATCCTATCCTTCCTGGTTGCTAACGCCGGGCTGGACACCATCATCACCTGGTCCTTACCCGTGCTGATGTTGATGTACCCGTTGGCTCTGGCACTGATCGGGCTGTCGTTGACGGTTGCCAGCCGCCCTTACGCCGGGACCATTTACAAGGTTACGATGGCGTTCACCATTCTCCCCGCCATTCTTGACATGCTAAACAGTGCGCCGGCCATGATTAGCCAGTTCACGCCGATTCATACCGCGTTAGGTATCTATCACCAATATTTGCCATTTGCGAGCCTTGGCCTGGGCTGGTTGGTACCCACACTCATTGGCTTTGGCATCGGCTTCGCCTGGGGGGCTTTCCGCTATGCGAATCAGACGGCCAACCTACCCGAAAGTGACCGCTAAGCCACTTAGGGGTTAGGACTGTTGTTCATTTGCGAAACGGGTTATCATGGTCTTAAAAGGGTGGTGGGACTCGTGCAACAAGAATCGTTATTTTCGAATGACCGGCAGAACACGCCGTTGGCTAGTCGGGTGCGGCCCCAGACGCTGGACCAATTCGTGGGGCAGACCCACCTACTGGGTCCGGGGAAGATTCTGCGTGAACTGATTGAAAATGATCAGGTGTCATCGATGATCTTCTGGGGGCCGCCCGGTGTCGGCAAGACCACGTTGGCCGAGATCATCGCCCGGCAAACGCAGGCCAAATTTCTGAGCTTCAGTGCCGTGGACAGCAGTATTCGTAAGATTAAAGACATTATGAAACAGGCCGAGGGTGACCGCGAGATCGGCGAGCAGACGATTGTTTTCGTGGATGAAATCCATCGGTTCAATAAGGCCCAGCAGGATGCGTTTCTGCCATACGTGGAGCGTGGGAGTATCATCCTGATTGGCGCCACCACGGAGAATCCCTCATTTGAGGTCAACGCCGCGTTACTTTCGCGCTGTAAGGTCTTCGTTTTGAAAGCCCTTGAGACGGCCGATATTGAAGAACTTTTAACCAATGCCATCCAAAATCCCGATGGCTTTGACGTGACCGTCAAGATTGGTTCCGAGGAGCGGCACGCGATTGCTGAATTTGCCAATGGGGATGCGCGAATGGCCCTGAATACCCTGGAAATGGCCGTGCTCAATGGTGATAAGCAGGATGATCAGGTGACGGTCACCATGGCTGACCTGAAGCAGTTGATTAGCCAGAAGTTTGTCCTTTACGACAAGACGGGTGAAGAACACTACAATATTATTTCCGCCTTACATAAATCGATGCGTAATTCGGACGTCAATGCCGCCATCTATTGGCTGACACGGATGTTGGCCGGTGGGGAAGATCCGCTGTACATTGCCCGTCGGCTGGTGCGCTTCGCCAGTGAGGATATTGGGCTGGCGGATACGAACGCCCTCAATGTGGCGATCAACGTCTTTCAAGCCTGTCAGTTTCTGGGGATGCCGGAGTGTGACGTTCATCTGGTCGAGGCCGTGAGCTACCTGTCGTTGGCGCCAAAATCAAACGCGATCTACAAGGCCAGTCTCGAAGCCAAGCGGGATGTGCAGACGACGCGCGATGAACCGGTGCCATTACAGATTCGCAACGCCCCCACCAAGCTCATGAAGGACTTGGGGTATGGGGCCGACTACCAGTATGCGCATGACACCAAGGATAAGTTAACCGAAATGGAGACCATGCCCGCGATGCTGAAGGGTCATGAATATTATCATCCCACGGACCAAGGGCGTGAGCCGCGGTTCAAGGAACGAATGGACTATATTAAACGGTGGCATCAGGAGCACCGTGACTAATGGAATGGGAGTCGTAGCGGTCGGCATTCAAAAGCCGACCTTTTTTGTGAAAAAAACTGAATTTGGCCTGCATCGCGGGTTAAAGACTGGTAAGCTGGAGATAATAACTCTTATATAATGGAAGGTGTTCTCATGGCCCAACTATATTTTCTCTGTACCGGTAACTCGTGTCGCAGTCAAATGGCTGAAGGCTTCGCCCGCAAACTAGCGCCCGCAGATTGGCAGATTGCCAGTGCCGGCATCGAAACTCACGGACTCAATCCGCGGGCCGTTGCCGCGATGCAGGAGGTCGGCATCGACATCTCCCAACAGACGTCCAAGTTGATTGACGCGGATTACCTGATGGCGAGTGATGTAGTTGTGACGCTGTGTGGAGATGCGCGTGACCGTTGTCCCGTGACGCCCCCCAGTGTAGCCAAACTGCATTGGCCACTGCCGGACCCGGCGCAGGCAACCGGTGATGATGAAGCGATCATGACCGTCTTTCGGCAGGTGCGGGATGAGATTGAAGCACATGTCCGGCAGCTGATCACAGCCTGGCCCGAGGATGCTACCGACTAAGAATGACGAACTAAGGGGGAACGCCCAATGTTAACAGTCAAACTTAATAATGGGGTCGAGATGCCCCAACTAGGTCTCGGGGTTTTTCGAATCTGGGACCTAACCAAGACCAAGGAGACGGTCCTTACCGGACTCAAGGATGGCTATCGGCTCATCGATACGGCCGCGTCTTATCAGAACGAACCCGCCGTTGGCGAGGCCATCCGGGAAAGTGGGATTCCTCGCGAAGAAATCTTTGTCACCTCGAAGCTCTGGGTTCAGGATATGACCTACGAGGGGGCCAAGCGGGGCTTTCAGGATTCACTCGACCGGCTAGGGCTCGATTACCTGGATCTCTACCTGATTCATTTGCCCATTGGGGATGTTTATGGTGCCTGGCGGGCGTTAGAAGAGTTGTACCACGCCGGTAAGATTCGCGCCATCGGGGTGGCTAACTTTGATCCGCCGTTACTGGCGGCCTTCACGAAATTTAACGAAGTTACGCCGGCGGTCGATCAGATTCAGCTGAACGTTTTCCGCCAACGGACGGCCACGGTGGACTACCTGCGCAATAACGGTATTCAAGCTGAGGCCTGGGGACCGTTAGCCCAGGGTCGCCACGATGTTTTCCACAATCCGTTGTTGGAGAAGATCGCGACGAAGTATCGTCGGACCACGGCACAGGTCATGTTACGGTGGCTGATGCAGCGGGGGGTTGTCGTGATCCCGAAGACGGTGCATGAACAACGCCTGCTGGATAACAAGCTAGCCTTTGACTTCGAGTTGTTGCCGAGTGACATGACGGCCATCACCGATCTGGAACGTAATGATAAGGAACGGCGAACGGCGGCAGACGTCAAACGAATCTTGGAAATTAAAGTCCATGAATAGATTGTGAGATGCTCGGTAGCCGCCGAGCATCTTTTTTTCGGTCAGAATTTAGGGAGTTGCGTTCGGATTTTTACGGTAATCGACAAGAACCGAGGTAAATTAGGTAAAACGGTTGATTTATTTAGGAGCGGGGGTGATACTTGAGTTGGTTGGTTCATCGAACCATGCCGTCTCTATGTGAACGCTTACAAAGCAATGAGACCAAAGTTATTGCTATTATCTTAGTTAGTTGGTATTATCAAAATACCAACCAGACGAAATGGGCGAGCCAGGGGGCTTGTCAAGCCACGAGGAGGAAATCAAATGGTTCGCCGGAGTATGAATCGTAATCAATTACATGATCAAAATTTAAAATTTGTCTTGCAACAGATTTTTAATAATCACCCCACATCGCGGATTGAGATTTCACATCAGTTGAATCTCAACAAGTCCACGGTATCATCGCTATACAATACCTTGATGTCGGCGGGCTATTTGACGGAACTCGGCCTCGGTGAGGCCTCGACCGCGGGTGGTCGGAAGCCGACGCTGGTCGAGATCAGCCAGGACTACGGCTACACGCTGACGTTTGATCTGGGCTATCGTCATCTCCATGCCCTGGTAACCCGGCTCAACGGCCGGGTGTCCAAGTATGATCGAATTGATACCAAGGGGAAGACCATTCATGAAATGGTCGACCGGATCAATGAGTACATCGGTCAGATTCAGAAGCAAGACACCACCAGCAATGGCCTATTGGGTATTTGTTTCTCTATACACGGGATCGTCTTGAATAACCAGGTGAAGACGTCACCATTTATCGACATGGACGGCGTCGACCTGGAGAAGATCTTCTCGATGGCCTATCAGGTACCAGTTGTTTTGGAAAACGAAGCCAACCTTTCCGCCATTTACGAACGGGACTTCAATGGGGCGCATGGCCTGAACAGTACTGTGACCATCAGTATTCACCGTGGGATCGGGGCCGGGATCATCTTGCACCGCGACCTCTTCCGCGGGGAACATGGGGATGCCGGTGAAATCGGCCGGTCCGTTGCCAGCATTGAGATGGATGCGGACGGTCAACCGCGCTTCATGCACGCCGAAGACATCAGCTCCGAGGATGCCATTATCCAAAAGGTTGAGGAACAAAAGGGCTTGAAAGACCTGGATCGCGATGCCATTGTGCGACTATACCGCGAAGAAGATCCGGAAACCTTGGTGATCCTGAAGGCGTTCTCAACGGCTATCGGGGGGCTCATCTACAATACGATGAAGACGCTTGATCCCGACGCATTTTTCCTAAATTCGCCACTGGTTGAAGAAATTCCAGACCTGCTGAAGCAAATTCGCAGCGTTTACCAGACATTGGCCAATGATCACGTGAACATTGACGTGACCCAGAATGCTCGGTTGGCAACGGTTCTGGGCGGCTGCTCGCTGATTACTCACCGAGTCCTGGGCTTAGATAATTATGAATTAAACTTCGAACGGCCAACCACCGAGCCGGTGGGTTAGGCCTAAATGAAAAGCGTGTTCCGGGGAGTAAACTCCTGGGACACGCTTTTTGATCGGGATTATTTAAAATTCTTATGCTGATTGTCTCGCTCCAGCAGGTCGAGAATGAAGAGGGCCAACAGGGGCAGTGCCAGGCCAACTAACGGTAGGTTTGGCCGCTCAGGAGTGGTTGCGGTAGCGGGTACCGCCTTGTGGGTTGCCAGCGGAATGATCGACGGCTTTGGTCGGTGATTCTTGGTGAGGGTTTGCGTCACCATGGTGGGTTCCACGGGCGTCGTCGAGTCGGCCAACGCCCTGATGCTCCCACTGGTTAATACAGTAATGACCACGAGGCCACTAACCAACCATGGCCAACAATTCTGCTTCATAAGCTGACGAATAAGCGAATATTGACGCATCCACATAGTTATCCTCCTCAATCGATATGGGCATGACCACTTAGCATTCCTCATTGATTCTTTAAAAATATTATAGTGGATGAACATAAAGGAATAGGTCGTCAAAATGTAAAGTTTACGTTCAGAAATGGTTAAGCAAAGGTGTTGAAATAAACATCTAATTTATGAATCCGTTTCCTAGGACGATATTTCCCTACTATATATAAGTGAATGGATTTACCTAGTTCAAGTTTGACCCGCCATAACGAATTCTGTGGTATTCTCCAGATAGTTCCAGGGAGTTGGTTTAGTTTTTTTACTAAGTTGGGAAGTAACCGCTAACATATTTTTGAAAAATCTTGACGAAAACGCTTGCATTAACTTTTAAGCCCTGTATAATAAGTTTTGTAAGTTGGTTGTCGCAACGAACTAACCAGGAGGTTTTTATAAAATTATGACTGAAGAATACTGGAAAGGCATCGACAAGATTCAATACGTCGGCCATCAAGATAAGAAGTCTGGCTTAGGTTTCCAATACTACAATCCTGAAGAAGTGATTGCAGGTAAGAAAATGAAAGATTGGTTACGGTTCTCCGTAGCTTACTGGCACACCTTTGATCAACGTTTAGTTGACCCATTTGGTGACGGGACCGCTCAACGGCCATACGACCACTACACAGATCCAATGGACTTGGCTTTAGCCAAGGTGGATGCTGCCTTCGAATTTTATAACAAATTAGGGGTAGACTACCTTTGCTTCCATGACCGCGACTTAGCGCCTGAAGGGGACACTTTACGTGAAACCAACGCTAACTTGGATAAAGTTGTCGACAAGATCGTTGACTACCAAAAGACTTCTGGCATGAAGGTTTTGTGGAACACGTCAAACATGTTCTCAAACCCTCGGTTCGTTGAAGGAGCCGCAACCTCACCATACGCGGACGTCTTTGCTTACAGTGCTGCTCAATTGAAGCACAGTTTGGAAATTGGTAAGCGGGTCGGTTCTGAAAACTATGTCTTCTGGGGTGGCCGTGAAGGTTACGAATCACTCTGGAACACGAACATGAAGCAGGAACAAGAACATGCTGCTAAGATGTTCCATTTGGCTAAGGACTACGCTAACGAAATCGGCTTCGATGCTCAGATGTTGTTAGAACCAAAACCTAAGGAACCAACGACCCACCAGTACGACTTTGACGCCGCAACCACGATCGCCTTCATGAAGGAATACGACCTGGACAAAGACTTCAAGTTGAACTTGGAAGGTAACCACGCCAACTTAGCTGGCCATACTTACCAACACGAAATCCGCGTTGCCCGTGAAGCCGGCTTATTGGGTTCATTGGATGCCAACGAGGGTGATAAGTTAATCGGTTGGGACATCGACGAATACCCTTCAAACTTATACGAAACGACTGCCGCAATGTACGAAGTTATCGAAAACGGTAGCATCGGCCCTCGCGGTGGGTTGAACTTCGATGCTAAGCCTCGTCGGACCTCATTTGCTCCAGAAGATCTCTTCTACGGTCACATCGTTGGGATGGACAGCTTTGCTGCCGGCCTGCGGGTTGCGGCTGCTATGAAGGCTGATGGCTTCTTGGACAACTTGAAGGCTGATCGTTACAGCTCATACAAGTCTGGCATCGGTGCCGACATCGAAGCTGGTAAGGCTAGCTTGAAGCAGATGGAAGACTACTCCTTAGACAAGACGCAAGCTGATCTGGTTAATGCGACGCACTCAGACCACCTTGAACAAGTTAAGGACACGCTCAACCACTACATCATTGAGACTCTTAGCAAATAACTTAAAATAACTGACAAGAAATTGGCGGACGAACGGTGTGTTCGTCCGCCGTTTTTGTCTTCCGGTCGGTGGGTCTTGCGTTTTGCGTCAGGCCGCCCTCTCGGCTGAGATTGTCGTTGCAACTAAAGCCACTCTGGTTGGTTCTTGTGATCAATTGTGAGCCGTGAGGAAACCAGCTAGCAGGCTCCGTGGTGTTGTTTGCCTTAGCCGAGAGGTCTGCTCGGGTTAGGCAAAGGTCGAGCTTGGAGACCGGGTTTGGGGCTCAAAGTCGGCCCACCACGTTCCAGCTTGCTAGCTGGGACCGGCAAGGCGGACAGCTTGCACTGTCTAGAATTTAAAACCAAAAAATTAAAACCAAACGATAAACTAGGAGGAATGACCGATGGGAAAGTATGTACTCGGTGTTGACCTGGGGACCAGTGCCGTCAAGGTATCGGCCTTAGACCATAGTGGGCAGATTGTTGCTCAGGAAAGTTTTGACTACGATTTGATTCAGAAACAGCCAGGGTATAACGAACAAAATCCCGAGGACTGGGTCTCTGGCACAACGGTCGCCATTGTCCGCTTGATTTTGAATGACCACCTGGCCGCCGATGATATTGAGGGGCTGAGTTTTTCTGGCCAAATGCATGGGCTCGTTCTGTTGGATGAGAACAAGAAGGTCCTTCGGCCGTCGATTCTTTGGAACGATACCCGGAGTACGCCACAACGGGAAGAAATTGAAGCGAAGCTGGGTGACGAGTTCGTTGACATTACCCGGAATCAGCCGCTCGAAGGCTTTACGCTGACCAAGTTGTTGTGGGTTAAGGAAAACGAACCCGATATTTGGGCGAAGGCTAAGTATTTTGTGTTACCGAAAGACTACGTGCGTTACCGCATGACCGGCAATTTGGCCATGGATTACTCCGATGCGACCGGGACGGTCTTACTGGATGTGGCTAAGGGCGAATGGAGCCAACGGATTTGTGACGTTTTCGATATTCCGATGAGCATGTGTCCACCCCTGATCAAGTCGATTGACTTTGCGGGAACGGTGACGGCGGCTTACGCCGAGTTCTCTGGCTTGAATATGGAGACCAAGGTCTTCGGTGGGGCCGCCGACAACGCCGCAGGAGCCGTTGGTGCGGGCATTTTACACCCGAACATGGTGCTTTCCAGTATCGGAACCTCCGGGGTTGTCTTGAAGTATGAAGATAATGCCGACGTGAACTACCATGGGGTGCTGCAGTTCGAAGACCATGCCATTCCCGACAAATACTACTCTATGGGTGTGACCCTGGCCGCTGGGTATTCTTTGAGCTGGTTCAAGAAGACCTTTGCTCCCGTCGATGATTTCACGGAGTTTGTGGCGAGTGCGGCCAAGTCGACGGTCGGCGCCAATGGTCTGCTCTACACGCCTTATATCGTGGGTGAGCGGGCGCCGTACGCCGATGCTGACATCCGGGGGAGCTTTACCGGGATCGATGGCACGCATCAACGGTACGACTTTGTCCGCGCTGTTTTGGAGGGGATCGTCTTTTCTTTCCGCGACCTCTTCGATATTTACGAGGAAAATGGGGGCGACTTTGATACGGTAGTCTCCATCGGTGGTGGGGCTAAGAGTCCACTCTGGCTGCAGATTCAAGCGGATATTTTTAACCGTAAGGTCGTCAGCCTAGAAAATGAACAGGGTCCTGGCATGGGGGCAGCGATGATCGCCGCCGTTGGCCTGGGCTGGTTCGACTCACTCCAAGACTGTGCCGAAACTTTCGTTCACTTTGGCAAGGCCTACGAGCCTAATCCAGAGAACGCGGCCAAATACGCCAAGATGCATCAAATCTATAAGCAGGTATACCAACAAACCAAGGGGATCAGTGAACAACTCCTTGATTACCGTAAGGCGGAGCTATAAAAATATTCTAATAAAGTTTGCAGAAAGTCCGGCGCTTGTCGGACTTTTTTTAGTTTTAAAAGAAAACGCTTCCAAAATAGATTTGGACGTGGTATTATATCCTCATGGTTGGTTGAGCCAATCAACCAACACGTGATTAAACCAACTTACATTAAGCAATTCAGTGTTTACTTCCACATACTCTGTCACTTTATTTTTACGGCGTAGGCCGCATAAGGAGCGAAAAATATGCGAAAAGTTTCAACCGGATTTGTTTACTTTTTCGGGGCATTAGGTGGCTTACTCTTCGGTTACGATACCGGGGTCATCTCAGGTGCCATTCTATTTATTCAAAAGCAAATGCACTTGGGCCCTTGGCAACAAGGTTGGGTCGTTAGTGCCGTCTTGTTGGGTGCCATCTTAGGGGCCGCCATCATTGGGCCATCGTCTGACCGCTATGGCCGGCGGAAACTCTTATTACTATCAGCCATTATTTTCTTCGTTGGGGCCTTAGGCTCCGGGCTGGCACCTGAGTTTTGGACACTGATTATCTCCCGGGTCGTCCTGGGGATGGCCGTTGGGGCAGCGTCCGCGTTAATCCCAACCTACTTGGCAGAATTGTCACCCGCCGACAAGCGGGGGACGGTCTCCAGTCTGTTCCAGCTGATGGTGATGACGGGGATTCTGTTAGCCTACATCACTAACTACGCTTGGGCTGACATGTTCCACGGCTGGCGTCTGATGTTAGGATTCGCGGCTGTGCCTGCCGCATTACTGTTCTTCGGGGGATTAATCTTACCCGAAAGTCCACGGTTCTTGGTCAAGAGTGGTCGAGTTGACGATGCTCGCCAAGTCTTAGACACCATGAACAAGCACGATACTAAGGCGGTTAACGCCGAATTAACCCAGATTCAAGAACAGGCTAAGATGAAGAGTGGCGGCTGGACCGAACTCTTTGGTAAGATGGTGCGCCCTTCATTGGTTATCGGGATTGGCTTAGCTATTTTCCAACAAGTCATGGGTTGTAACACGGTGCTCTACTACGCACCAACCATTTTTACCGACGTTGGTTTCGGGGTCAATGCGGCCCTGTTAGCCCATATCGGGATTGGGATCTTTAACGTGATTGTGACGGCCATTGCCGTGGCCATCATGGATAAGATCGACCGGAAGAAGATGTTAAACATCGGTGCCGTTGGGATGGGGATTTCCCTGTTCGTTATGAGTATCGGGATGAAGTTCTCCGGCGGCTCACACGTTGCGGCCATTATCTCCGTGATTGCCTTAACCATCTACATTGCGTTCTTCTCTGCCACTTGGGGACCCGTGATGTGGGTTATGATTGGGGAAGTCTTCCCATTGAACATTCGAGGCTTAGGGAACTCCTTTGCCAGTGTGATCAACTGGACGGCTAACATGGTCGTTTCCTTAACCTTCCCAGCACTGTTGAACTTCTTCGGGACTGGTAGTCTGTTCATCGGTTACGGGGTGCTCTGCTTCGCCTCCATCTGGTTCGTTCAGAAGAAAGTCTTCGAAACGCGGAACCGTTCACTGGAAGAAATCGAAGCAACGTTACGGGAAAAGGCCGGCGATACGGCTTCAGACCTGAGTGCTGCTGAATAATCAAATAACTTGGAATACACCGCCGGGCATGGCGGTGTATTTTTTTGCGGAAAACGCTTCCAAAAAATAAATGTAAGTGCTATCATAATAAGCATAGTTGGTTGAGGCAATCAACTAACTAAAGAAACGCCAACTTACATTGAACCAAAATCTACGGCGATGAACCGTCAAAGGAAGTAAAAAGACTATGCATAAAGTTTCAACCGGATTCGTTTACTTCTTCGGCGCCCTTGGGGGACTCCTCTTTGGGTATGATACCGGGGTAATCTCAGGAGCCATTTTGTTTATTCAGAAGCAAATGCACTTGGGTCCTTGGGAACAAGGCTGGGTCGTTAGTGCCGTCCTGCTGGGTGCCATCTTGGGTGCCGCTATTATCGGGCCATCGTCTGACCGTTATGGTCGGCGGAAGCTTCTACTTCTCTCTGCTATTATTTTCTTTATTGGTGCTTTGGGGTCGGCGTTCTCGCCAGAGTTCTGGACACTGATTATCTCACGAGTTATCTTGGGTGCTGCCGTGGGGGCTGCCTCCGCCTTAATTCCAACGTACCTAGCTGAACTCGCGCCCGCCGACAAACGGGGTACGGTCTCCAGCCTGTTCCAACTGATGGTGATGACCGGGATTCTGTTGGCCTACATTACCAACTTAACTTTCTCCGGTATGTATACCGGTTGGCGCTGGATGTTAGGGTTCGCTGCGCTACCGGCAGCCCTATTATTCCTGGGTGGGTTAATTCTACCAGAGAGCCCACGGTTCTTAGCCAAGAGTGGCCACATGGATCAAGCACGGGCAGTGCTCGAAACCATGAATAAACATGACGAAGTTGCCGTAAACAAAGAAATTACCGAAATCGAAGCCTCTGCTAAAATTGTTAGTGGTGGCTGGAATGAATTATTCAGTAAGATGGTTCATCCTTCATTAGTTATTGGGGTTGGTCTTGCCATCTTCCAACAGGTAATGGGTTGTAACACGGTGCTCTACTACGCACCCACCATTTTCACCGATGTCGGTTTCGGGGTGCATGCCGCTCTGTTAGCGCATATCGGGATTGGGGTCTTCAACGTGGTGGTTACCGCGGTTGCCGTGGCCATCATGGATAAATTCGACCGGAAAAAGATGTTGAATATCGGGGCCGTCGGCATGGGAATTTCCCTATTTGTGATGAGCCTTGGCATGAAGTTCTCCGGGGGTTCCCACGTGGCCGCGATCGTTTCCGTAATCGCCTTAACCATCTACATTGCTTTCTTCTCCGCAACTTGGGGTCCGGTGATGTGGGTTATGATTGGGGAAGTCTTCCCACTCAATATTCGGGGCTTAGGGAACTCCTTCGCCAGTGTGATTAACTGGACGGCGAACATGATTGTTTCCTTAACCTTCCCATACCTGCTGGACTACTTTGGTACTGGTAGTTTGTTCATCGGTTACGGGGTGCTCTGCTTCGTTTCTATCTGGTTCGTTCAAAAGAAGGTCTTCGAAACTCGCGGCCGCTCTTTGGAAGATATCGAAGCGACGTTACGGACTAAGGCCGGTGAAGATGCCGATGACTTAGTTGTTACCGAAAAAGTTAATTAAACGATTCATCAAGGCCGTTCCTGTGAGGACGGTCTTTTTGTTTGGCTAGCGTTAGCTAGGGCCTGAGCAGCCGCCGCAATGCTCGGTGAACCGAAGCCCACTAGCAACAGTGACATCCAGACGTAGCTGTACAGTCGATCAGACATTGGTCGCATGATAATGCCTCCTCTTTCTCTGTTATTCACTGTAGCCAACTTATGTAGTCATTTGATGTTGATCTCGTAAAGGTTTAGTTTTGGTTTTGGTTGGGGGGTGGTTGGGGTTGGTCAGCCTACGGCTGGCAGGTGCTGCGTCCCATGAGGCAGCACCTGAAGCCTGAGGAGCGGTCTTCAGGGCGCCAGGTAGCCTCAAAGACCCGAGTCTATCTGGACGGCCAGTCTTCTAAGTCCGGCAGGCCCGGCCGACCTAAGAAGACCACCACGGGACTCCGCACCTGCCTTCCTTCGGCTTCTGATCCAGTGCTAAAAACTGGTAAGTCCTGCGTTCCATAAGGCCGACCTGAAGCCTAGGAAGCGGTCTTCAGGTCGGCAGGCTTAGATGATGATCACGGAACTCCGGGTTTACCAGTCTCCGACTTCTATTTGACATGAGACGGTGACGGGTTTTATGACTTTGGTTGTGGTGGAACTTGTCTAAGGAGATCGTCATTTTTGATGGATTCGAGCCCGAAAGTAGGCTGTCGCGGTGGGCATTTATTTATTTAAAATAATGAGTTGCTATCAAGGGGGATCGATGAGGTCTGAGTTTCATTTTTGGTGTGTGAGATAGAGACGGTTTCGGTGATTGTTGTTTCGAGTCTTGGTATCGTGGCCGTTGATTCTTGTTGGTCTCGATTTTCACCAGTCTAAGCCGTGAGGGCGGACCTACAAGTGCTCAGCTGTGAAATTTATCTTGGCAGAGAGAATTTCTCGGCCTAGATAAAGACCGAGCTAGGAGACTTGTGGGTTTCAAGGCTCCTAGTCGTGTCCACAGCGTTCCAGCGCTTGTAGGGCCAACCGGTAAGGCGCCAAGGAATGCCGTCGGCATTCAAATACTGAAATAAGAATCAGAACAAGAATCAGAACAAGAATCAAAACAGAAAGCTTAAGGACTGAATAAGTTCCGTAACTGAGAATGATTTCGCCACTATCGCAGGGAGTGAATGGTACAATTAGAGGCATATCAAAACGATTGCGAGGTGGCAGCATGATTGCCGATTTTGAAAAATTTATTGATCAGGTTGAAGACCCAGAACACCAACAGCGAGTGCGCGACGTGCTGGAGTGGGTTCAGACCACCTTTCCACAGTTGGAACAACGTTACGCCTGGAACCAGCCAATGTTTACGGACCACGGGACCTTTATCATTGGGTTTAGCGTGGCGAAGACGCATATGGCCTTTGCACCAGAGGGAACAGTCATGGAAGCCTTTGCTACCGATATTCAAGCGGACCATTATAATCCTGGAAAAAAGTTTGGCCGAATCAAGTGGAGTCAACCTGTCGACTATGATTTACTGAAGCGGATTATCGAATTTAATATTGCCGATAAGGCTGATTGCACGACGTTCTGGCGAAAGTAGGGGAATTTTCAAGGGGAGAGAGCCATGCGACAGCAAGAACTACGGCGCCATCATTGGCGATATCCTGTCGGAGCGGGATTAATCGCGTTAGTGATGGTCGCTGGTTTGTTTGCCATTCGGGGGATCACCCCGTTTGGTGATCATAATTTATTAATTGGGGACTTAGGGGTTCAATATATCCCCTTCTTCACGGACTTCGTGCGCCTAGTACGGGGCCACGGCACTAGTTTATTTAACTTTCATCAGGCACTCGGCGGTAGCTGGATGCCAATTATTTCGTATTACCTGATGAGCCCGTTCAATAGCCTCTTGTTTCTGGTGCATAGCAGCCAGATTCCAGTGATGGTGGCGGTTATCATTATGTTGAAGATCGCGACCATGGCGGGAACCATGACCGTTTATCTTCAGAGTCATTGGCAATTTCATCACGCCTTTGTCATGGTTTTCGGCCTCGCCTATGCCTTTTGTGGCTTTGTGACCGTGAACTTCTTTAATGTCATGTGGTTGGATGCCCTGATCTGGTTACCGTCGGTTGCCTGGGGACTCGATAATTTTGTGGCTACCAGACGGGATGGGGCCTATTTCGGTTGGCTTTTCGTTGCCGTCTTAACCGATTATTATTTGGGTTACATGACCTGCTTGTTTGTGATGGGCTATTTCGTCTACCTGATGTTGGGAACCAAGCTGAAGGGGCAAACGATACGGGAATGGTGGGTCCAGGAGCGCGGACTCATCGGCCGGTTCATCGTAACCTCCCTGTTGAGTGTGGGGAGCACGCTGGCGCTGTTGTTGCCAACAATCTTGAATATGTTAACGACGGCTAAGGCCCATCCGGGGTCGGCTGCCTTCTCACTATTTCCGACCTTTGGATTGGAGTTCTTTCGGCAGTTCAGCCTGGGAACCACAGACTTTTCACAACGGATTGACCATGCGCCGGCACTATATGTGTCATCACTGGTGATCCTATTAGCCATAGCCTACTTTGGTCTGAAGTCTGTCACTCGCTGGGATAAGGTCCGCGCCACCTTGTTGTTATTGTTCCTGTTTCTGGGAATGTGGTTACGTGGTTTCAACACGTTCTGGCATATGATGGCGTTGCCAGCCGGTTACCCCTTTCGAAATAGTTTCTTCTTCAGCTTTGTCCTGATCATGTTGGCGGCGGGAGCCTGGCAACATGACATCCGTCAACTCACTGCTGCCTGGCGGTGGCTACCGCTGTTATTGGCCGGCCTCATGGTCGGGGGGACCCTGATGATTGCGCCAATGCAGACGTGGACGCAGTCGGCCTACTATGCCAGTTTGGAGCCAATCAGTCGGCGGGCCTTATTGGCCAGTGTGGGGCTGCTGCTCGTGACGGCAGTTGTACTCTGGCACGGGCCCAAGTATCGCGGCTTGCTGGCTCTGCTGGTCGTTGGCGAGTTGGTGGCCAACTTTGGGTTGGCACTAAACGGTATCGAATTTGGTCATCAACGCGCGTATGCCCAAGCGGCTGCCGCGGCGGCTAAACGTTTGGCACCCCTAACCCAACGGCAGTCGCTGTCCCGGATTCGTAACGAGGCGCCCACGGTTGCCGCGGGATTTACCGGCCATTATAATCCTTACAACGATAGTGTTTGGATGGGGTACAACGGAACCGGGGCTTACAGTTCGACCATGACGGCCACCACGGTGACCCTATCACGGCAACTTGGCCTGTTTTCGCGGAATCTTCGGCGGGTCAGTACCGCCGGTTTCTCACCGGTTTCGGAGTTATTATTTGGTATCCGAGACAAGGTCCGGCCCTCCGGAACAATTGATCGGGTAGCTACATACAGTGGCATGGGATTTGCGGTGCCGGATAGGTTGATTCGAGTTCGTTACGGGACGGATGCCATTGCTAACCAGGAGGCCACGCTGCAGGCACTGCGGCCGCGTCATCGGCCATATTTTTACGATGCCAAAACGATCAGCGTCAAGACCTGGGATAACTGGCGGTCGGTTGATCAACTGGCCGTATTCAAATACCATCATCGGTGGACCATGACGGCCCAGGCTACAGGGCATCTGTACTGGTTTGACCAGTCTGGTACCAGCAAGTATTCTTCCATGCGGGTCAATGGACAGCATGTTCATCCTGAGTATTTTGCGGATGGTCGTCCCGTCCTGCTGGATCTGGGGACCTTTACCAAGGGCCAGCCGGTCACCGTGACCTTTGCCAGCTGGGATGAAGGTATCCGGGCTATCCACATTGCAACCCTCCCGGCGGCGGGGATCACCGCCATTCATCGCCAGCTACGAGCGACCGCACTTGATTTGACCCAGCAGCACACGGTGCCAACCAGTTATCAGGGTCAGTTGGTCAATCAGACCGACCAGCGCTGGGCTTACTTGAGTCTGCCAACCGAGACGGGGTGGCACATTACCGTGAATGGTCAATTGGTACCAACTAAGACTGTTTTAACGGGTCTGACGGCCGTGCCCATTCGTTCTGGGATCAACGACATTCAGGTTCAATACCGCGTCCCTGGTGGCCGATTAGGCGTCATCGTAGCGTTGGTCTGTTTCCTGAGCTATCTCGACCTGTGGCACTTTCGCCGACTATAAATGAGTAAATTAAAACGGGTGTCCGGATCACGTAAATTCACGTGGTTCGGACACCCGTTTGTTATTCGGTTAACTTAGGTTGATCTTGGTTCTTGTCCAGGATTTGTTTAGCATTAATCGGTTGACCATCTTCAGTTGTACGGACAACGAAGACATCAATATCGGCCATACGACTGACGTAGGCGGTCACGGACCCTTCAACCATCCGGGCTACGGCGCTCATCCCGGTAGCACCGAGAACGATAAAGTCGTTGTGGTGGTCGCGAACAAACTCGTGGGCAATAACCGTCTTGGGATTGCCGAACCGGACGTGAATGTCGAAGTCCTTGAAGCCGGTAGCGGCGGACGTGGTGTCGACCAATGAGGTCAGGTAGTCCGTGGCATCCGTGGCCAATTCATGAATCACGTTGCCGGGCATTGACCCACTGGCGTAGAAGCCATAGTGGTTAATCCGTAAGACACTGAGCAGATCGATGTGCGCACCGCTCTGTTGGGCGACGGTGACGGCCTTCTTTAGGGCCAGTTCCGCTTGAACGGAGCCGTCCACGGGAACTAAGATTCGCTGATATTTCTGTTCCATAATTAACCTTCTTTGTCTGGGAGTTTAGACGCGGCCCTTTAAAGTTAGCGTGGCTTGGTCTAAGACGTGCCCGTTGATTTGGTGACGGAGGTCATTGAGCCAGAATCCGTCGGCTAAGGCGAGCTGAGTGTCCAACGCATAGACGACCAGTTCGTAGTCGTGGTCCTCGTTGGGTGGGAAGGGTCCCGTATAGTTTTGAATGATGGCGGGGTCGGTGTTGCCGACTAGGTGACCGCCGTTACTGTTACGGCCGTGGACGTGGGGGATGGCATTGGTCCGGGACACGTCGGCGGGAATTTCGCGGGTGGCGCCAGGAAAATTGGCGGCGACCCAGTGAATCCAAGGGAAACCACTGACTGGCACAGCATCAAAGTCGATCACATAGAGTGCGAAGCTTTGGGTGCCTGCAGGAATATCACTGAGGCTAATTGGAAAAGATTGGACGGGTTGGCCCTTATAAACGGCGGCCCCCGTTGCGTGCTTGCTGTATTCGTCTGCTAAATAACCTTGTACGGTTGGGACTTCAAGTCGCATGTAAACCCTCCTAACGAATGAGTACTAAGTTCATTATACCGCATCCGCTCCACCACCCCTCAATATTCATTAATAATGTATAAAAATACGAATAAGTCGATTAAATGTAATATACTTACAGAAAATGGTTGATTTCCGGTAATAGAAGCGTATGCTTAGAAACAATTAGTTCACTTCAGAAAGGATGACCCAGATGACCCCACAAGCTAAGATTAGTATTTTGCAGCATTTGATTCAGATTCCTTCAGTTAACGACCACGAGACGGACGTTGCCGATTATATTGCCAGCCTCTTTGCGCCGTATCCCGACGCCAAGGTTGAAAAAGTACCTTTCGCTAAGCACCGTGACAATTTGGTGGTGACGATTGGTCATGCAGACGGTCCGCAAATCGGTCTCTGTGGGCACATGGACGTCGTCGATCCTGGGGATGTCAGCGCCTGGAGCCAAGATCCCTTTGCCGGCGAGATTGTCGGCGACCAACTATTTGGCCGGGGGGCTTCCGACATGAAGAGTGGTCTGGGGGCCATCGTCATTACAATGCTGGAGTTCTTGGAGCAGCAGACGCCATTGAAAGGGAGCATTCGGCTTCTGGCGACCGTTGGGGAAGAAACCGGTGAGTACGGGGCCGCTAAACTAACCGATGAAGGCTATGCCGACCAGTTGGCTGGGTTGATTATCGCGGAACCCAGTGGTCTGGATAATGTGGTGTACACGGCTCGTGGTGTGATTGACTATAAGATTATTTCAACCGGGAAGGCCAGTCACAGTGCGCAACCTGAGAAGGGCGTTAATGCCATCGACAATCTGATGAAATTTTATAATGCGGTCGGTCCTATTATGGCTAAGCACGACCAGACCGATCCAGTATTGGGTAGCCTGCTACATAATGTGGATTTGATCTCCGGTGGGGAACAGATTAACTCGATTCCGGCCCAGGCCGAATTGATGGCCAACATGCGGACGATCCCGGCCTATCCTAACCAGGTCATTTATGACGAGTTAGAAGCATTGGTAGCTAAGCTAAATGCAGAGCCAGACGTGCAATTGGACCTGAGTTACAGCTACCCAGAAGAAGCCATTCCGGGTGATCCGGATGCACCGTTGGTTCAGTTGGCAAAGCAGATAAGTGATGAGATCTGTGGGCACGATACTAAAATTGTGGGTTCTGGTGGCGCGAACGATGGTGCCGAGTTCCTGCGGGCCAAGGCTGACTTTACTAGCATCGAAATCGGGCCCGGCAGCAATACCTCGCATCAGGTGGACGAATACATTTCCATTAAGGAATATCTCCAGGCAGTTGAAGTTTACAAGGCCCTGGTACCAGCATTCTTTGATTCTTTAGACTAATGGTTTGTGAGTTATTGGTCGCCTACGGCGGCCAGGAAGGCAGCCTACCGTGGGGACGTTCCAGCCTGAGAAGCCGGGCTTCCGACTCGACTTGGAGCCACGAAAGGACCGTGTCTTCAAGGTCGCCCGTGGTGTAAACTGGGCCAGAACGCCAGTCAACACCACCTTCACGGTTGACTACCTCCCTGACCTTCTCCGGCTACGATTATGTTTTGTTATCTTGGCTGGATATTGATGATACCAGGCTGCGGATTTATTTAGATTAGACGTGGTGGTTGCCGTTAACGGCCAGGGAGGCAATCTACCGTTGGGATGCTCCAGCCTGAGAAGCGGGCTTTCGACTCGACTTGAAGCTGCGACAAGCCTGCGTCTCAAAGGTCGCCCGTGGCGTAAACTGGCCCAAAACGCCAGTCAACACCACCTTCACGGCTAGCTACCTCCCTGGCCTTCTCTGGCTAACGGTATGTACGGTTATCCTGATTAGGTATTGACCACCAATGTTGGTAACCTTTTTTATTGAGATGAAAGTTTTTTTGCAGGGTGTTTCGATTGGATTTGGTGAATAAGTAAAGAGGCCTGCTGATCCATATGGATTGGCAGGCCTCTTTACTTTGGTCTTGGGGGATTTAATTGTTGGCGCGACTGGTTGTCTAATATCCATTAATAGCAGCTATACCGGACAAAGTGGCATCTCGATCTACTAGATGGTTAGGTAGATGGATTCAGACGGTGTTGGATTTTCACCGATCTAAGCCGTGAGGGCGGCCGGTAGGTGGCTCAGCCATGAAATTATTCTTAGCTTGGGTGGTTTTCCCAAGGTTAGAATAAGACCAGTCTTTGAGACCGCTCTTTGGCTCAAAGCTGTGTCCGTGGCGTTCCGGCCACCTACCGGCCAACCGGTAAGGCGCCAGAACGACCGCAGGTCGTTCCACTATCCTTGTGACCTCACGGTCCCAGTAAATCAACTGATGGAGCCCAGCAATCATTAAGGTGCCAAATATTAAGATTCTGGATAGAATGGGGTCAAACTGTTAAAAAATATTAACGGAAGCTGGTATTTTTAATAAAACGGCTTATATTTAAGAGTAATTAGCTAGAGGGGGAAGGGGAAATCATGGCCAAGCATCGAGTAAAGAAGTCCTTGATTGCTTATCATGTCATCGTGACTGTCCTGACGTTTTGGTCGGTCGGTAACGTGTTACTGATGCTTTTGAAGTTCGGCGACTATCACGTGGAATCTGTCATCAATAACGGGTTGTTGGTCGTGTTTGCCTTAGATTATTTGTGGCGGTTACTTCGCACGCACGATCGTAAGATATTCTTGATTCAATCAACCTTTGACCTCTTGGGAATTATTCCCATGCATCCGGTCTTTGCTTTCTTCCGACTTGGACGGTTGGTCCGGTTAATTCGGTTCCACCATCTTTTTTGGAAGATGCGGATCGCTGGCAAATGGACGCAAATCTATCATCGGTTTATCTATAAGACCGGTTTTATTTACCTGTTCTCAATTAGTGTCGCCATTATTGTTCTGAGTGCGTTTTTGTTCTCCGTTTCGGAAAAACAAACGTTGGGTAACTCCCTGTGGTGGGCGATTACCACGGCAACCACCGTGGGGTACGGGGATGAAACGCCCCACACCGCTTTTGGTAAAATTGTGGCGAGCTTCCTAATGGTTGGCGGGATCGGTTTTATTGGTTTGTTAACCAGTACGATTACCGGTTTTATCACGAAACGAGCGGCGCAGTCTTCGGCGGCCGAGGAGAGTCAAGAGAAGGATGAACTTCCAATCTTGATGGCCAAGATCGATACGTTAACGGGGAAGGTCGATGACCTGCAAACGAAGTTGGATGCTTTGGAAAAACCAAGCCATAAAAAAACGAAGCCCTAATTGGACTTCGTTGACTGACTAATGCACAAACTGTAAATTGTAATTCCCTTGGCCATCGGAAGTGATGGTGTAGGTGGTATAACCGGCTTGCAACCAGGAATTTTTCGACGCTTGCGCCCAGTTCTGGGCATCGGCTACGGAAGAGAACGTGTGCGTCGTTGAGAATTGATCATCATCCGAATCCTTCTTCTTCGAGGAACTCGAGGCGGAAGCAGAGGGTTTAGTTGTCGCCTGATCGAGGAGTTTTTGTTCCCGCGATTGGACGGCACTATTTGATTCAGCATTGATGATGTTCTGCAGCTTTTGTTTCTGCGTAACCGTAATGCCGTGATCGTTGTATTGCTCGTATTTATCTTGAAAGCGCTCGTAGGCGGATTGCTCCGAGGCCGATGAGTCTTTAGCAGCAATCGAGGAACTATTGCTGGAAGAAGCCGCGGTGTTTGAGGCGGCATTGTTATGATGGTTGATGGCTAAAACCAGCAGGACTGCGATAGCCAGGGTTAAGAGCGTCAAAATCCAAGGCCACCAGCGCCGCGGCTTTTTAGGCCGTTGGCGGGTCGCTTGATCGTTGCCCTGATTGAAGTTATACCGTTGTACGCGTGATTTTGGTTCTTGGTTATTCAACTGAAAAACCTCCATGTCCAGAAACGGTGTGAAAAAACAAGCTTGCCGTTAACACGACAAACTACCACACCCTCCATAATACCGCAAAACCCCTATAGAAAACAATGATCAGCCAATTTTCATCAATTTCGGTACTTTCATTTCACGAAAATCGCCAGCGTATTGTATGATGGAAAGGGATTAAAGTTAGAAGGGTGGTTTTATTTTGCATAATGATATTCCAGATTTACCATTAAATAATGGCAATCGGATTCCTCAATTGGGTCTGGGTGTGTTCCAAGTCGACAATGCTAAAGACACCAAGGATTCCATCAAGTGGGCATTGGCCGCTGGGTACCGCCACATCGACACCGCCGCTTATTACGGCAATGAGCAGTGGGTGGGTGAAGCTATCCGCGAGAGCGACGTTAAGCGCGAGGATGTTTTCGTGACGTCTAAGCTTTGGAATAGCGTTCGGGGTTACGACGAGACCAAGCAGGCCTTCCAAGAGTCCTTAGACCGCTTAGGTTTTGACTATCTCGACATGTTCCTGATCCACTGGCCAGCACCAGGTTACCTGGAAAGTTGGCGGGCCATGGAAGACCTGTATAAGGAAGGCAAGATTAAGAATATCGGGGTTTCCAACTTCAATCAGAAGCAGATGGACGATATTCTGGCAAATGGCACGATTAAGCCGGTCGTTGACCAAATCGAAACGCATCCCTACTTACAACAAGATGAGATGCACGCCTACCTCGAAAGCAAGGGAATCTTGCATGAAGCCTGGAGTCCACTGGGCGGTGGGAGCAATAATGCTCTGACCGATCCCGTGATCAGCGAATTAGCTGCGGCCCACGATGTTAGCGCGGCCCAAATCATCTTGCGGTGGCACGTTCAACGCGAAGAAATCGTGATTCCTAAATCGATTCACGAGGCCCGCGTTCAACAAAACCGCGACATCTTTGCCTTTGGCTTAGATGAGGATGAGATGAAGGCCATCGCCGATCTCGACGCCGGCAAACGGGTGGGTCCTGACCCAGACGATGCCGCCTGGTTAAAGCAATCCCAAAGTTACTCGGGTCGTAAATAATTATTGAAATGGTGGGATATTGGCCTGTTGCGCCTGGTCAATCAACTGTTCAGTGAGTTGATTGGTGACGCTAATGGGAATCCCGATGAAGGGGCTCAAGAGATTCGGCCGATCAGGGTCGGGAACGTCTTGGGTGTCCTTTAAATTTGGTACTAATGAAGCTAGGTCTGCCTTGTGTAGGTCTAGCTTTTTTGCGTAGTAGATGACCACGCG
This sequence comes from Levilactobacillus senmaizukei DSM 21775 = NBRC 103853, assembly GCF_001592085.1. Classification (GTDB taxonomy): domain Bacteria; phylum Bacillota; class Bacilli; order Lactobacillales; family Lactobacillaceae; genus Levilactobacillus; species Levilactobacillus senmaizukei. The sequence goes on along the minus strand of NZ_BCWD01000002.1, from coordinate 101,014 downwards.
ATAGCTAATGTTTTTGAAGTAGAAGTAATAGCACAGCCCAGCAACCGCCACGACCCAGAAGATGGTCCATTGGAGGCCGATGCGCGCGGGGTTCAAAAAGCCAATGACCACCGCCGCCAGGATAAAGACCACGTAGATAGCGACGCTGATCACCGCCCAGCGATGTTTAGTCGTCAAGCCTGGCACCTCATTTCTTAGTTAGGATGTTCCTAGTGTACGGGGTTCGCCGACCGGATTCAAGCCGTCACTGAGAAAATGTCAAAATTTTTTTGGCGGCCGATCGATCGCGACGGTAAGGTCATTGCGGGGGATCATCCGGACTAATCCAAAAATAATATTTAGATTAGAGGTTGACGAGTTTTTCTCATCATGCTATTATCAAAGGCAATCGAATAACGAACGCTAATTTCCATTACCAAGTAGCGTGTCATCTGTGCGTAAGAGAGTCGGTGGTTGCTGCGAACCGATCAGGATGATTACGACGAAATACAGTGGAATGTCCTGGTACGCCAGGCGGAAAATGACTAGAGCCGTTACCTTCTAGAGAGTGGAATTGCTGGGTCTAGAACCAGTGATTCAAGTTGGGTGGTACCACGGTTGAGTCTAATCGTCCCTGTTGCATAGTTGCAGCGGGGACGATTTTTTTATTACATAAATTAGCAGAGATTATAAGAGGAGCGATTAGAATGAAAGAACAATCAGAGAAGAAAACCTGGCAGCCAGTCAAATTTGGCGAAGCCCTAGCGATTTTGTTAATCATGTTATTGGTCATGGGAACCGGTGTTATCAAATTTGGCCTTTCGCCAACCACACCAGTCCTGTTAGTCATCGCCTTAGTCATTCTATGGTCCAAGGTTCGGGGAGCCGACTGGGATACCATTCACGATGGTATCATCGATGGGATTAAGACCGGAATTATTCCCATCTTTATCTTCCTGTTAATCGGGGCACTCATCAGTGTCTGGATTGCCGCTGGGATTATTCCTTCCATGATGGTCTTCGGGTTCCACCTGATTTCCGCTCAATGGTTCGTGCCGTCCGTCTTCTTAGTTTGTGCCATCATCGGTACGTCCATTGGGAGTGCCTTCACCATCATCTCCACGATTGGGATTGCCCTCTTCGGGATGGGAACCACGATGGGTTTCAACCCGGCCTTAGTTGCCGGGGCCATCATCTCCGGAGCCATCTTTGGTGATAAGACTTCACCACTTTCCGACTCGACTAACCTGGCCTCAGCTATTGCCGAATCCGAATTATTTGCCCACATCAAGAACCTCATGTGGTCGACGATTCCCGCTTTCGTTGTTTCCTTAGCGCTCTACTTCTTCTTGGGGACTGGCACTTCCGATGCCAATGCCTTAAACAAAATTAATTCCACGGTGGCAACGTTAAACGGTCACTTCACCATCACTTGGTGGGCTGCCTTACCAATCGTCATCATGTTCGTCTGTGCCTGGCGGAAGATTCCAGCCATCGCCACGTTATTGTTAAACGTTGGGTTAGGGATTGTCATGATTTTCATCGAAAAGCCTTCAACGGCGTTGAGTAGCGTTGCCACGATGATCGAATCCGGTTTCGTTTCCAAGACCGGTAATGCCAGTGTCGATGCTTTGTTAACGCGTGGTGGGATTAGCGCCATGATGTCTACAGTTTCTCTAATCATCCTGACCCTGACCTTAGGGGGCCTGTTGATGAAGTTCAACATCATCCAAACGGCCATGGTGCCATTGGCCAAGCGCCTTCACAGTAATGGGTCGGTTGTGACCGCCGCCATTCTCGCTGGAATTGGCGTGAACGTCTTCGTTGGGGAACAGTACCTCTCCGTTATCTTACCTGGGAAAGCCTTCAAGCAAACCTTTAACGACCGTGGCTTAGACAACTTGGCCTTGAGCCGGGTCCTGGAAGATGGTGGGACCGTGATCAACTACTTGGTTCCTTGGGGCGTTGCAGCCGTCTTTGCTGCTAACACCTTGGGCGTCTCCACGTTGTCCTACCTGCCATTCTGCTTCTTCAGCTTACTGTCCCCGATCTTCTCCATCCTCAGTGGATTCACTGGTGTTGGGTTGAAGCGGTTGCCCGCTGCTGATGACCAGAATGCCACTGCTGCCACGATGGCTGCCGATGGTCGGTAGATTCATTAGGAATAAATAAATATTTGAAACAATTTCAAGTTCGATTCGATCAGCTGAAAGCTAGTCGGACCGGGATTTTTTGTCGTTATTAAAGTTAATCAGCATTCTGATAAAAGTTATACTTGCCTAAAAAAGTGTTTACCTTACTTGAAAGTTGCGTTACCCTGAGAGGTGTTGGCGGACGTGTGGTTGGTCCACGACAGTCGCGACGGCTTCCAATCGGGGGATTGGTTTAGCCGAAGGGCCATTCATGAACGCTTAAGGAGGAACCATTCGTAACAGAAACGATATCTGAAAGAAAAGGGAGGGCTTTTTACCATGAGTGATTCGGTAAAGAAGCATAAGTTAATCGAGTACGCTAACGGTCCATCGTTGGGAGAAATCAACGGGACCGTTAAAGTACCAAAAAATATGGGATTTTGGAAAACCTTGTTCGCCTATTCTGGGCCTGGTGCTTTAGTTGCAGTGGGATACATGGATCCCGGTAATTGGTCAACATCCATTACCGGTGGGCAAAACTTCCAGTACCTACTGATGTCTGTCATCTTGATCTCAAGTTTGATTGCGATGTTGTTGCAATACATGGCGGCTAAACTTGGTATCGTGAGTCAGATGGATTTGGCTCAAGCCATTCGGGCGCGGACCAGTAAGACGCTCGGTGTGATTCTATGGATTTTAACGGAATTTGCCATTATGGCGACCGACATCGCCGAAGTCATTGGGGCGGCGATTGCCCTGTATCTATTATTCAATATTCCGCTGGTCATTGCGGTTTTCATTACGGTCTTTGATGTCTTGCTATTATTATTATTAACCAAGATTGGTTTCCGTAAGATTGAGGCCATCGTGGTTTGCCTGATCCTGGTCATTTTGTTTGTCTTCGTCTATCAAGTGGCACTGTCAAACCCTGATTGGGGTGGCGTTGTCCGCGGGTTAATCCCAACGGGCAAGACCTTCTCAAGCAGTGTCAAGGTTGGCGGCATGACCCCCATGAGTGGGGCCTTAGGGATTATTGGGGCAACGGTTATGCCACATAACCTCTACCTGCACTCCGCTATTTCTCAAACCCGGGCCATTGATCACAATGATGAAGAAGATGTCGCCCGGACGGTGAAATTTGCCGGCTTGGATTCCAACATCCAATTGACGTTTGCCTTCTTTGTGAACGCCTTACTCCTCATCATGGGGGTGGCCGTCTTCAAGACGGGGGCCGTTAAGGATCCGTCATTCTTCGGCCTGTTCCATGCGTTGTCAGATACGGCAACCATGAGCAATGGTTTACTGAGTAGTGTGGCTCGTACCGGGATTCTTTCCACGTTGTTTGCCGTTGCCTTGTTGGCATCAGGACAAAATTCCACGATTACCGGGACCTTAACCGGACAGGTCATCATGGAAGGCTTCGTCCACATGCGGATGCCGCTCTGGTTACGGCGATTAGTGACCCGATTAATTTCCGTGGTGCCCGTTCTCATCTGTGTCATGATGACCAGCGGCAAGAGCGCCGTTGATGAACACGTGGCGCTGAATGATCTGATGAACAACTCACAAGTCTTCTTGGCCTTCGCCTTACCGTTCTCGATGTTACCGTTGTTAATGATGACGGATAGTCGGGCCGAAATGGGTGACCGGTTCAAAAACTCGCTATGGTTGAAGATTCTGGGCTGGATTTCCGTTGTCGGCCTGACGGTCCTCAACATGGAAAGCCTACCCGATGCCATTAAGGGCTTCTTCGGGGATGGCATTACGCCAGCTCAAGCAGACTTGTCCAACTGGATTGCCTATGCCTTGATTGTGGCCGTTCTAGCCTTATTGGTTTGGACGTGTGTAGAACTCTACCACGGAAATCAACGGTTGGCTAAGGAACAAGCTGCGAAGCAAGCAGCACTCACGGAATAGGGGGAATCAACCATGACAACAACGTTCAAACGAATCTTAGTGGGAGTCGACGACTCGGCGGATGCTTTATTGGCGTTCGATTATGCCATTCATCAAGCGATGAAGGATGACGCTGAGTTGATCATCGTGTCGGTCTTGGAAAATGACGACATGAACATCTACCAAGCCCTAAGCAGCGATTATATTCACGGGGAACGCGGCGACTTGGAAAAACACGTTCAAAAATATCGGCAACAAGCGGTCGATGCCGGTGTGGCCAAGGTTCGGGCAATGATTGCCGAGGGAGAACCCGGGGAAACCATCGTGAAGGATGTCATTCCGCACGTGGAACCTGACTTATTGGTCATTGGGTCGCTGGCCAAGAAGGGTGTTAGTCGCCACTTCGGTAGCCAAGCCGCCTACATGGCCAAGTACGCCCCCATTTCGGTGATGGTCGTGCGGTAAGAGTCTGAAAATTAAATGAGTTATCGTAGCCGGTTGCGACGCTAAATGCGTTTGGACCGGCTTTTGTGTGTTCAAATGAACGCCAGCAATTGTCCCGACGCGATTGACTAGGCAAATGTTCCCAGGTCGTTCAACGATGAGCGTAGACTAACGGCATGGCCGGAAGTATGGTCAGAAGGGGGAGTGTGCTCGATGGAAAAAGGGAAGGAAAAGAAGCACAAGCTGATTCAGTATGCCAATGGTCGTTCTTTGGCCGAAATTAACGGGACGGTGAAGGTTCCCAAGGATCTTGGATTTTGGAAAACCTTGTTTGCCTACTCGGGACCGGGTGCGTTGATTGCGGTGGGGTATATGGATCCGGGGAATTGGTCAACTTCGATAACGGGGGGCCAAAACTTCCAGTACCTGTTGATGTCTGTTATCTTAATGTCAAGTTTGATCGCGATGCTACTACAGTACATGGCGGCTAAACTTGGCATCGTGAGTCAGATGGACTTGGCTCAAGCCATTCGGGCGCGAACAAGTAAGGCACTGGGAGTTGTGTTGTGGATCTTGACGGAATTTGCCATCATGGCCACGGATATTGCCGAAGTGATTGGGGCGGCGATTGCCCTATACCTGTTGTTCGATATTCCGCTGGTCATTGCCGTATTCATCACGGTCTTTGACGTTCTGTTGCTCCTGTTACTGACGAAGGTCGGCTTTCGTAAAATTGAGGCCTTGGTCGTTTGTCTCATCATGGTCATTCTATTTGTTTTCGTCTACCAGGTGGCCCTATCGAATCCGGACTGGGGTGGCGTCGTCAAGGGGTTGATCCCCACGGCGGCAACTTTCTCAACTGGAAAAAAGGTCGGCGGTATGACGGCCCTGGATGGATCGCTGGGGATTATTGGCGCGACCGTCATGCCGCATAACCTCTACCTACATTCCGCCATTTCGCAGACGCGATCGGTTGACCATAATGACGAAGAAGATGTGGCGCGGACGGTGAAGTTTGCCGGTTTGGATTCCAACATTCAATTGACCTTTGCCTTCTTCGTCAATGCGCTCTTGTTAATCATGGGGGTGGCTGTCTTCAAGACCGGCGCCGTTAAGGACCCATCGTTCTTTGGGTTATTCCACGCGCTGTCGGATACGACGACCATGAGTAATGGTGTTCTGAGTAGCGTGGCACGGACGGGGATTCTGTCCACGTTGTTTGCCGTGGCCTTACTGGCCTCCGGGCAAAACTCGACGATTACCGGGACCTTGTCCGGACAAGTCATTATGGAAGGCTTCGTTCACATGCGGATGCCATTGTGGCTACGTCGATTGGTGACCCGACTCCTGTCCGTGATTCCCGTCTTAATCTGTGTCATGCTGACGAGTGGGAAGAGTGTGGTGGACGAGCACGTGGCCTTGAATGATTTGATGAATAACTCGCAAGTCTTTCTAGCCTTTGCCCTGCCATTTTCAATGTTGCCATTGTTGATGATGACCGATAGTCAGGTTGAAATGGGCGATCGCTTCAAGAATTCGTGGTGGCTGAAGATTCTGGGCTGGTTCTCGGTGATTAGCCTTACTGCGTTAAATATGGAAGGGATGCCGGGGCAAGTCGAAGGATTCTTTGGGGATACCCTCACCGCCGGTCAAAAGACGCTGGCCGACGGGATTGCCTATGGCTTAATTGCGATTGTGTTGGCGTTGCTGACCTGGACCGTGGTGGAATTGCATCGTGGGAATAAGGCCTATGCGGCAGCGCAAGCGGCGAAGAATGAACAACAGGAGGAATAGGGATGCCAACAACTTTTAAACGGATTTTAGTCGGGGTTGATGACTCGGCGGATGCGCTCTTAGCATTTGACTACGCGATTCATCAGGCTAAACGTGACCATTCGGAATTGGTGATTGTTTCCGTTTTGGAAAATGACGATATGAATGTCTATCAAGCGTTGGACCGGGACTTTGTCCATGGGGAATACACGGACCTGGAGAATCACGTCAAGAAGTATCAAAAACAAGCGGAGGATGCCGGCGTGGAAAATGTTCGCATGATGATTGCGGAGGGCGAACCCGGCGAAACCATCGTGAAGGAAGTTATTCCGGATGTGAAGCCAGATATCTTGATCGTGGGTTCACTGGCCAAGAAGGGCGTCCGGCGTCACTTCGGTAGTCAAGCTGCCTACATGGCCAAGTATGCCCCGATCTCGGTGATGGTTGTGCGGTGAAAGATTTAGGGCCGAGGTCAAAGACTTAGACAGTGGCACCTGCGCCGTACTGCGGGTGCCCTTGGGCCGGAACGCGGTGGGCATGACTTAGAGCCAAAGAGCGGTCTCTAAGCTCAGCCTTTGCCTAAGCCAAACGACACCGCTGGGCCCAGGCACCCGCCGGACTCAAGTTAAACTGGATTAGAAACCACCCGTCAATCTTTGGATTGGCGGGTGATTTAGTATCTCACTACTTTGGCCGTTTAATCGTTTTGTACTTAGATCCCGGTCGATACTGGATAATTAAGCTGATTGATGGTCGATTCCTTGACCAATTCCTAAGGACTCGCGGTATACTGAAGACAGTTCAGGGTGGGAGGAAAGTCAGATGAAGTGGATTAAGTGGTTAACGGTTGCGGTAGTTACCTTAGGGGTTGCCGGTGGGGCCATTGTTCCGGCTAACGCCAGTTCGACGACGGTGCCCAAGTCAATCCGTGGGACCTATTACAGTTATGGTCATCTCGATGCCAAAATGAAGATCTCTGCGCATAAAGTGACGTTGAAGCTGAAAGGGACGAAGCCCTTCGTCCTGACGTCTAAGGCGAAGCATCAGGCTAAACGTATTCGGTATAAAAAAGTTGGAAAATATTTCAAACTTGCCAAGGGGAGTTACTTTCCTAGTGACAAGCTGCGTCTCGTCAAAGTAACCGTTGATGGTGAAAAATACCATGTCCTACGGAATTATACGGGTAAATATGAATGGGATTATATCAAGGGGACTAAGCTGAATTGGGGACTTTTGGATTAGTGATGGTCGATAGAGGCCTGTCTCGACGCTTGCTGGGGCAGGCCTTTGGTGTCTGATCGAGGTAGTCAGTTTTGGCGGACAATGATTTACCTATTTCATAATTAAATAACTAGTTTCATTTCGGCGAAATCGCAGTATACTTAGAATAATTCAGGTAAGGAGGAGATTCATGTGAAACTTGTTAAGTTATTGGCTGTCGCCACTGTGTCATTAGGGGTAGTAGGGGCTTCGGTGGTTCCGGCATCTGCCAGCGCGACGACGGTTCCCAAGAAGTTACGGGGTACATATTATGCCTACCAAGGTTACAATTCATGGGATAAATTGAAAATTTCTAAGCACTCGGCCTACATTAAAATTGGTTCGGACAAGGCGTTCAAACTGACCACCAAGGCCAAGAGCAAGGCACATCGCTTATCCTACAAGAACTATAAGTCGATGCATCGGTTCTTCTTAAACTCCAAGATTAAAGTATTGGCCGACAGTCCATTTCCAGCCGGAGGGATGCAATTAGCCTCGCGCAAGATTGGCAAGAAGCACTACAAGGTGATTCGCGGTTACCAAAGCGCTACCAAGTGGGACTTTATTAAGGGCAAGAAGGTTAAGCACATTTACCGGACTCACTTAAACTAGTTGATTTGATCATTTAGATTAGGAGGAGAGTCATTTGAAGTTAATGAAATTGTTGGCAGTTTCTGCCATTTCTTTGGGCGTTATGGGCGCCACAGTTGTTCCAGCATCCGCTAGTGCGACGACCATGCCAAAGTCGATTCGTGGGAATTTTTATGCCTATCAAGGCCATCATAAGTGGACGAAGTTGAGTATCTCGGCCCATAAGGCTTCGATAAAGTATCCTGGGGAAAAGATCTTTAAACTGACTCCGAAAGCTAAGAATAAGGCTCATCGTTTGTCCTATAAGAAGTCGAATGGCTTTTTTACATTGAATTCAAAAAATAAAAATGCTGCTAGCAGTCTATTCCCAGAAGGAGACATGAAGTTGGCTTCCCGAAAGATTGGTAAGAAGCATTATAAGGTTATTCGCGGTTATCAAGGTGGATATCGTTTTGACTTCATTAAAGGTAAAAAGGTTGCCCATTATTACTCGCATATTGCTGATTAGATTAGAACGCTGGCCATTTGGTCAGCGTTTTTTTACGCAAAAAAACACCCGCCAATCTGGTGGGTGTCGTTGATTCTAGTAGTTATCACCGTTCATGATGGAGCTCTTCACAATCACGTAATCGACGGTCCGAATGTCCAAGAGGTTTCGGCCACCAGCGTAAGAGATTGAGGATTGGAGATCTTCTTGCATGGCGTTCAGTGTTTGGGAAATGTCGCCCCGGTAAGGGACCAACATCTGCTTGCCTTCTACGTTACGGTAGGCACCCTTTTGCTTTTCCGAGGCGGAACCCCAGTATTGCTTGAAAGTGCGGCCGTCAATGGTCAACAGGTTACCAGGTGACTGTTCGTGGCCGGCTAACATTGAACCAACCATGACCATGCTGGCACCGAAGCGAACGGACTTGGCGATGTCACCGTTGTAGCGAATCCCACCGTCGGCGATGATTGGCTTACGAGCAGCCTTGGCACAGAGCCGGAGGGCGGCGAGTTGCCAACCACCGGTACCGAAACCGGTCTTTAGCTTGGTGATGCAAGCCTTACCGGGACCAATGCCGACCTTGGTGGCATCGGCACTCGCGTTTTCTAATTCACGGACGGCTTCTGGAGTACCGACGTTACCGGCGATAATGAAGCTATTTGGTAATTTCTCTTTGATATGATGAATCATCTGGATCACGGCATCACTATGACCGTGGGCAATATCGATGGTGATATAGTCCGGAGTCAGGTTGGCCGCGGCTAATTCATCGATGAAGGCGTGTTCGTCTTCCTTTACGCCGACACTGATGGAGGCAAACAAGGACTGCGCTTGCATCCGTTCGATAAAGCCGCGGCGATCGGCAGGTTGGAACCGGTGCATCACGTAGAAATAGTCATTTTTAGCTAGCCAAACGGCCAGAGGTTCGTTAATGACGGTTTCCATATTGGCTGGTACCACCGGAATTTTAAACCGGTGGGGGCCAAATTCGATGCTGGTATCGGCTTCACTCCGGCTTTCGATAATGCATTTGTTGGGAATGAGTTGGATATCTTCATAGTCAAATACTTCAGCTGGATGCAATGTTCGTCACTCCTTGATTGTAGGTTAAGCGTTCCAGACGTTTTCTAAAATGTTGGTTTGTTGCCGGTCGGGACCGACGGACAGGGTGGCAATGTCGACGCCAACCAGTTCGGCCAGTCGCTTCACGTAGTTTTGTGCGTTAACGGGTAGTTCGTCGACGGATTGGCAATGGGTGATATCTTCCGTCCAGCCAGGGAATTCTTCATAGATTGGTTGGCAGTTTTCCAGGTCAACCAGGCTAGCTGGGTAATGGTAGATCGTTTCGCCATTCAATTCGTAGGCTTTGCAAATCTTAACGGTCTGCAGACCAGTCAAGACGTCTAAACAGTTCAATGATAGGTTGGTCAAACCAGAAACACGCTTGGCATGCCGCAAGACAACACTGTCGAACCAGCCGATCCGGCGGGGACGCTTGGTAACGGTCCCGTATTCGTGACCAGTTTCGCGGATGGTGTCACCGATTTCGTCGAAGAGTTCCGTTGGAAATGGACCGTCGCCGACCCGTGATGTGTAGGCTTTGCAGACCCCAACGACGTGTTCAATCTTAGTTGGGCCAACACCAGAACCAATGGTCACCCCACCGGCAACTGGGTTGGAAGACGTGACAAATGGGTAAGTCCCGTGGTCGATGTCGAGCATCACGCCTTGGGCCCCTTCAAAGAGAACGTTCTTACCAGCGTCCAGGGCATCATTGATCACGACGGAAGTGTCGGTAACGTAGCCCTTTAACTGTTGACCCAAGTCATAGTAGGTCTCAAAGATATCATCAAAGTCCAAAGGTTCTTCATCATAAAGCTTGGTTAACACGTTGTTTTTCTCAATTAGGTTTTGACGCAACTTGTCGGCAAACACATCGTGGTCCAGCAGGTCGGCTACCCGAATTCCAATTCGTTCGGCCTTATCCATATAGGCAGGACCGATTCCCTTGTTAGTGGTCCCAATCTTATTTTCCTTCATCTTCTCTTGCGCCTGGTCCAATAGGATATGGTAAGGCAAGATGACGTGGGCCCGGTTAGAAATCCGAAGATTGTCGGTGGCCACCCCATTTTCGTGGAGATAGGTGAGTTCTTGAATTAATGATTGGGGGTTTAAAACGACGCCGTTACCAATCACACTAATTTTGTCGGCGTAGAAAATTCCCGAAGGAATCAACCGTAATTTGAAAGTTTGGTCATTGAAGACGATGGTATGACCGGCGTTGTCGCCTCCTTGGTAGCGAGCAATGACGTCAGCCTGTTCACTTAGAAAATCCGTGATCTTTCCTTTACCTTCATCGCCCCATTGACTACCAACTACAACTATTGAAGACATAACAACACCTCATCGTTTTATTTTACTAAGCCGAACGCCCAGAAAGATTCAGTGTATCAAGTTCGGAATTAAAAAGCAAGGAATATACGAACTATTTTCGCAAAATTGTTTATTAAAGTTCTTATAATTGCGGGTAGAAATCAATTAGCAGCTGAACTTACCGGTTTAAAGGGTATAAAAATGGGATGTTCTATGATATGATAATTACCGAAGGAAACAAAGAAGCGTTAATTAATGTTCGTGTTTTGCCAAATGATTGAGGAGGAATTTGATGTTAGAACGTTATACTCGCCCCGAGATGGGTCAGATTTGGTCTTTGAAAAACCAATACGCATCCTGGTTAGCCGTGGAAGTGGCGATTGATGAGGCCTGGGCCAAGCTCGGGGAGGTACCCGCCGAAGACGCCGCCAAGATTCGGGCCAAGGCCACCTTTGACGTTGACCGAATTGCGGAGATTGAGGCCGTGACGCATCACGATATTGTGGCGTTTACGCGTAACGTTTCCGAATCATTGGGTGCGGAACGGAAATGGATTCACTTCGGTGTGACCAGTACAGACGTGGTTGATACGGCTCAAGGCTATCGGCTAAAGCAAGCTAACGCGGTCCTACGTGCGGATATTGTGACGCTGATTGCGACCCTAAAGAAACTGGCGCTTCAATATAAAGAGACCGTCATGATTGGCCGGACCCATGGGGTTCAAGCCGAACCCACGACCTTTGGGCTAAAGATTGCCCGGTGGTATGCTGAAATGCAGCGGAACTTAGACCGATTTGACCGGGCTGCTAAGGGCGTGGAGACCGGTAAGATCAGTGGAGCAGTTGGGACCTTTGCCAACGTGCCGCCTGAGGTCGAAGAGTTTGTCTGTGACCAATTGGGGATTAGTGCCCAACCGATTGCTAGTCAGGTACTGCCACGGGATCTGCATGCGGATTACGTCGCGACGATGGCCTTGATTGCCACTAGTATTGAAGAGTTTGCCACGGAGATTCGGAGCCTCCAGCGTTCCGAAATTCATGAGGTCGAAGAACATTTTAATCCTGGACAAAAAGGGTCCTCGGCAATGCCCCACAAACGAAATCCAATTGGTTCCGAGAACGTGACCGGGTTGGCCCGGGTGATTCGGGGCACAGTGGTGACGGCCTACGAAAATGTCAGTTTGTGGCACGAACGCGACATCTCCCATTCCTCTGCCGAACGGATGATTCTGCCGGAAACCACGACGCTGTTGGATTATTCCCTGCACCGGTTCAATCGAATTTTAAGTCAATTGGACGTTTTCCCAGAAACGATGAAGGCTAACATGGGCCGGACTTACGGGCTGATTTACAGTCAACGACTCTTATTGAAGCTAATTGAAAGTGGCCTGAGCCGTGAAGCGGCCTATGATTTGGTTCAACCATTGACGGCCCAAGCTTGGGACCAACAAATCCAGTTCCGACCATTGGTCGAGGCCAACGCGGAAATTACGGATCGGTTGACATCGGAGCAGATCGACGACGCCTTCGATTACCATTATCATCTCCGCCGCGTCGACTATATCTTCAATCGGCTTGGCTTGACGGAAGACTAGCGGTTAGCTTGGCGAGATTGGCCGTTGGAACCCCGGAAGCAGATTTGGGGCACCCCATCTGCTTCCGGGGTCCTGCTATGATAGCGTGTTCCATCGAGTTCTCTTTTGAGAGGGATTAGTAACCTGTAGTGGTGAGTACCCTTATATTAATTACCTTGGATAAATAGCAATAGCGACCGTCACAAGGGTTAACTCCGTTGTGACGGTCGCTATTTTTGTGGTTTTGCTAAATTCTTTGACATCGTTTTTAGATCGTGAAAACCGAGAGGACGGCCAGGGAAGGGCTCAGTGGTGTCGTTTGCGTTAGCCGAGCTTTTTTCGGCTTAGGCAAAGACCGAGCTTGAAGACTTGCGGGTTGGGCAAGGCTTCAAGTCGTGTCCACCATGTTCCGGCCCTTCCCTGGCCAACCGGTAGGTTGGCAATGAACGAAAGAAAAATCAGGACACAAAAATTGCGGCAGCCTTGGTAAGGGGCTGCCGCAATTTGATTCATGAGGAGTGAGCCACTAGGGGGAGTGACTCATTTTGAGGGGTGGATAGGCTTGAGGGGTCCTATCCAGGGATTGCGATTCTCTGGGGAGGAGAATCTTAAAAAGGGATTGAAAGTAGATTTTGACTAGTAATAGTTATTAGCTGATTACTATGATGATAACTATACCCGTAGTTTGTGAATAGAAACGGGGACATTTCGTGACGACTTTTTGATTAATTTATAAAGGAATTCTAAATTGTGAAGATTCTTTCCGGAATTACTTAAAGTAGGTCGTCAAAAACTCTTCAACGTGGTCCTGATAGCGTTTGGGATTGACCCAGAAGCTTTCAGCATGCGAAGCGTTTTTCACAATCCACAGTTGTTTTGGGGCATGGGTTGCCGCATAGTTCTCGTAGGCCATGCCAACGGGAACGTAGACGTCCTTCTCACCATGGATAAACAGGATGGGCCGTTTATTTTTGGCCAACTGTTCGGTAGCGGACACGTCGCCCAGATAATAGCCCAGTCGACGCTTGGAAATGGTGCTGACCAGGGGCTCCAATGGATACTTGGGCAGGTGAAATTGGCGTTTTAACAGGTAGGTCAATTCGGCCTCGATACTGGAGTAGCCGCAGTCCGCGATGATCGCCTTAACCTGTTGGGGCAGGCTTTCACCAGACAACATTTCCATCGTGGCGCCTCCCATGCTAACCCCGAACATCAGAATTTTGACGTTCTGTGATGACCGTTCAATAACCTGGTGAATCCATTCTTGATAGTCCAGCCGATCCAGCCAGCCAAAACTAATGTATTTGCCGGCACTCTCGCCGTGACCGCGGTCATCGGGTAGAAGAACGTTGAAGCCTAGCCGATGAAACATCTGAGCAAAGTTGGCCATGGTCTCGCCATTGCCCTTGTAACCATGGGAGATGATGACGGTCTGCTTGCTAGGCGTTTCCGCTGGAATATATTCCGCGACCATCCGGTTATTGGGATCGTGTTCGTGTAGGAACCATTTTTCCTTTTTAACCTGTTTGTACCAATCGACATAGGCATAGTAAGCGTCGGCATACTTTTGTTTATCGGCAGAGGTTTCGGGAACGTAATTGACCCGTTTAAAAGCGAAGTTGAACAATCGCTCGCTGGCAATGAGGGAAGTGGCCGCCAGCCCTGCCAAGGGAAGGGCCCAAGTCAGTGTCGATTTTTTCATAAAAACATCAAGTCCTTTCGTCGTCCATGAGGTAAAAAACCAGACTACCCTCGATGGTTAGTCTGGCATGGAAGTTAATCCAAATAGAGTTGTTTTAATGTTTGTAGGTCGCCCCGGGAAAGTCCCAGAACGTCGTGTAAATAGTCAAGCGTGCCACCATATTGTGTATTAATGAGTCGCATCGCTGTATCGAAATAATCATTGTTGACGGTGTACAGGGCCCGAATGTTGGTGACAAACGCCGCGGTTTCGCCGCGGGCAGCAGCGGCAGTCGTCGTTTCATTGATATGCTTAGCCGACGTCTGGTTGGTCATCAGGTAGTCGTGACGAATGGTCTGGGGGTCAACGCCCAGGGCGCTTAATACGAAGAAGGCGGCCAACCCGGTCCGATCCTTACCGGCGGTACAGTGAAACAGGACGGATTGACTGTCGCCATCATTCTTGAGCAGTTCCGCGAGAAAGTTGTGGTAGGCCTGCTGGGCGGAGGGCAATGTCACCATTTGTTCATACACGTTGAGCATATGGCGGTAGCCGGCTTGGTTATCCGCCGAGAAACGTTCTTCCAATTGAACTTGAGAGGCCGAAGCATCGGTCTCGTCATCCGCTGGGAAGACGGGGGTAAATTGGTAGGTGACCCCTGCCGGTACCTTATCGGGTGCCTGTTTTTGTTCATCGCGAGAGCGAAAGTCGACGTCGGTTTTGACGCCGTAGTCGGTTAACCGTTGCAGGTCTGATGGCGTGAGGTTAGCGAGTCCGGCCGTCCGCAACAGTTTGTGCCACTTTACAGTGTGACCATCGACGGTTGCGTAACCACCAAGTTCTCTAAAGTTGACACCACCCTGTACGTCTAATATTCGGTCGTTATCCATTAACTCAGTCATCCTTTCGTTATTCGGGTCGTTCAGCCGCTTAATTAGACGGTTAACTAGTAAATCCCCGATAGTTTATCATCCTTTTCATTCTAACGGTTTTCGGAAATTTTGCCTAGTAATTGATTCTTGGGGAGCCTTTTTCGGGGAAACGCTGTATACTGGCTGTATGAGTGCAGAGAGTTGATGAAGGCAAAAGATAGGGTGATCGTCGTGAGTTTGCAAGGGAAATGGTTACTTTTTAAAACCCGGCATAGCCAGCTGAAACAGCAGATGCAACAGGCTTTTTCTCAACCGAGCAGAAAGAATCGGGCAGTCGTGCCCGCAAAATTCCCTGATAATATGGTGACCAAAGAACGAGAAGTCTTCGATGGTCGCATCCTAACCGTGGATTCGGGCGCGCCGTTAACACAGCACGTCCTGTTATTTCACGGAGGTGCCTACACCTTACAGGGAACCAAGCGTCACCGGGATCTCATGGTGAATCTAGTCGACCAGGCCAATCTGCGGGTCTCCTACATCGACTATCCATTAGTTCCGGAAGCGACGGTTAACGAAACGGTCATCTTCGCCATGAACGCCTACGATTATTTGCGGGCGCAGTACCCGGATGACCAGTTCTTTCTAATGGGTGATTCAGCCGGCGGAGGACTGGCGCTGACGCTCCTCCAACAGCTGAAGGAACATCAAGAACCACTACCGGCTGGGACCATTTTGATCTCACCGTGGACGGACCTCAGTATGATGAATCCCGATTTGAAGAGCGGCGCCAAGGCCGATCCATTCCTGTCGTTGGCCGTGCTGAAGCGGATTGGATTTCAATATGCTGGGAATCATCCGGTCACGGACCCATTGGTGAGCCCACTCTATGGTGACTTTGAAGGGTTGGGCCCCATCCAGTTGTATTACGGCACCAATGAACTCCTGGCGGCCGATGATAAGCGGCTCTTACAACATCTGAATGGTGCGGTCGGAACCGAAGTTCAAGCGTTTGAAATGAAGTCGATGCTCCATGACTATATTCTCTGGGAGAAATTACCGGAGACTAAACGAACCCTCCGCCGAATTCGCCAATTTGTTTTGACTGGCGAATTGGATGAGGCTTAAACGCATTATGGACCAGGTTGCTAACGGCACCGGTCCTTTTTGGTCAGAGGGGGCATTTTGATGAAGCGAGTCGGTCAGTTCCTAGCGGGAATCATCGAATTACTCAACATCATGTCGATTTTTGAACTTGTGGTGGCGACCGTGCTCGATGGTTATTCATGGATCAAAGGACGACGTAAAAATTATGGTAAACAAAAACGGCTGAGGATGATGTGATTATTCTCAGTCGTTATTTTAGTTAAACGTCAACGTGATGTTTTAATCGGGGGAAAACGTGGACGTCGGCCCAGGCCATGATAATCCCTTGGGTGACTAACGCCCAGATGGTCCCGAAGCCAATGGCGTGGAGCTCACCGGTGAAGTACCAAGATAGGATAATAATGGTGAGCGGTGGCACATAACTGGCCCATTGGGCAATGACGGCCGATCCATGCAGGAACTTAAACCGGAGAATGTAGGCCAAGTCATCGTTAGGATGCATGATGATATTGCAGCGTTGGTAGATTGACACGGCAAAGGCCACCCCGAAGAGGCCAATGATGTCGACGATGACGCGGCCGGTCAGGTTGAGCCGACCGACACCAATCCAGTTCCAGAAGTACCCGATCCACTCGACCAGATAACTAAATGGGACGATGTAAAGCAGGTTGGAAACGAAGCGCCGACGGTCAAAGGTTCCAAGTAAGACTTGGTTCAAGATGGTAATGACGATCCCGTAAGCGAAGAGGGTCGTTCCCAAGGGCACGTTAATCCAGTTAGACAGATTCACGGAAGACCCGGTCCAAACGGCACTCCCAAGGTTGGTTGAAATCGTGAGGGCGTTAGCGGCGGAGTTCAGAAAAATTGAGAATGCTAAAAAGCGCATTCGCTGTCCAAAGTCCTGCATTTTTGCCACGTAATTTCACCTCGTTAATTTCGTCTAGTGTCTAGTTTAATGGAACCGGTCCCACAATGAAAGGTCTTTCTGAAAATCAGGTGCGGTCGGCGGCTCGCTTGATCAGGTTGGTGAAAATGCCCATCGCCGTTTCCTCGTGTTTAAAGAGGTTTTCGGGATGCCACTGAACGGCCAGGATCTGGTCACTCGCGGTGGATTCCACGGCTTCAACCACCTGATCATCGGCCCGGGCGGTTACAGTTAGGTCCAGTGCGATTGTCTTAGCGGCCTGATGATGGCGAGAATTAACCAATAATCGTTCACCGGTGATCTGGGCGAGGTGACTGCCAGCCGTCACCGTTACGTGATGGGTGACCTGGTTGCCGAAGGCCGCTTGGCTATGCTTAATCTTGGCGCTGGGGTTTTCACCGAGGTCTTGATACAGCGTTCCCCCTAGGGTGACATTGATCAATTGAAGCCCCCGGCAGATGCCCAGCACGGCCTTGTTGCTGTCGATGGCGGCCTTTAGGAGCGCCATCTCGAAGAGATCCCGTTTACGGTCGGTCTTGCCCAGTTGTAAGTGGGGTTCTTCTTGGTAGAAGGTGGGATCGACATCGGCACCGCCGAGAAAGGCGACCCCATCGAAGAGGGGCAAGTAGTCGGCGACTAAATCAGGGTCAACGGTTGGCAAAATCACGGGGAGGCCACCGGCGGCAACGATGGCTTCGACCACCGGCCGGGGGGCAAAGGCAGCATTTCGTTCGTTAATAATATTGGTGGCCTCGCCGAGAGTATCGGCGGGTAAAGCAATTCGTGGACGCATGGCGTCGCTTCCTTTCAAGCATTGAATGGACTAAGTATAACCATGGCTCAGTAAATTTGTCACCCCTTGCCTGACGAAATAGTTCACAAAACGGGGGATTAACTCTATAGTAGAGTAGTAGAATAAAATTTAAGCGAGGTAAACATGATGACAGAACGACAGTTGATTCAAGAGATTTTGAATAGTGAAGCGGTATTGTACAGCTTTGAAAACGTCGATGAGGATTCAAAGGAATACACGCTTTTATTGACACGCCAAGACAAAGACGTTCGGCCAGTGGAAGAGATCAATGACGAAATCAAGGCTTACTTCCAAGACGCCGGCTTTGACTATCAAGAAGAATTAAACCCTGCAGGCGACAGTGATATTCGTTTGGTCATCAAGCGAAACTAAGTTGCGAACAGTGAAAGTGGTCAGCCACGAATCTCGCGGCTGATCATTTTTTATTTTAAAGGAGGAACCCCTGTGAACGTCCAAGAACTTTATCACACGATGGCTGGGGCAATGGGCCCCCAACCCTGGCTGCGACCGGGGACACCGTGGGCCGAAACGCCGGTAGAAATTATGCTGGGTGCCATTCTGGTCCAAAACACCAACTGGCGTAACGTTGAGCCATCGCTGCTAAATTTGAAACGGGAGACGGGTTTTGATCCCGCTAAGATTCGCCAGCTCGGGGAAGCCGAACTGTTAAACTTGATTCGTACCAGTGGCTTCTATCACCGTAAGGGTGCGGCCGTGCGAGCTCTGGCGGAATGGCTGGGTGCGAATGGGGATGACTTGGAGGCCCTCCGTCAACGCGAGGGGGCTGATTTGCGGGCCGATCTCTTGGCCATCACCGGAATTGGCAACGAAACGGCCGATTACATTCTGATGTACACGCTGGATCACGGGGCTTTCATGGTCGATACCTACGCTCGCCGTTTGTTTGGCTGGCTGGGGGCAGCAATGCCGAAAACTTATCCGGTCTTTCAGAAGCAGGTCGTGGCCCAACTGGACTTTGAGCTGACCGACTACCAAGAATTTCATGCCTTGATTGATGAATTTGGTAAAAAGGTGAAGACACGGGCCGACTTCGACGCGTCCTTTCTGGCGGGCCAAAGCCTGACCGTTTAAACCTTAAGAAATTCACAAGCCACGGCAATGATTGAGGCAAAATCTGGCGTTCTTCACAAGGGTCATGCTATGATGTACGCAGTGAATTTGTAACCGCTTCCCTGGAGAAGCTGGGATTTGGAGGGAGTTAGACTTATGGCACTCAAGGAACCAGAAAAATACATATTAGCAATTGACCAAGGAACGTCGAGCACGCGGGCATTAATCTTTGACCACACGGGGCGTAAGGTCATTGAAGGATACAAGGAAGTTCCACAATATTATCCACACGCGGGCTGGGTCGAATCGGATGCTAATGAGATCTGGAATAGTGTGCTGTCCGTCATCGCTAGTGCCCTGATCGACGCCTCGATTCATCCAGAAAATATTGAAGCGATCGGGATCAGTAGCCAACGGGAAACCACGATTGTGTGGGACAAGGTAACTGGCGATCCCATTTATCCAGCCATTGGGTGGCAAAGTAAGCAAACGACTAAGTTGGCCAAGGGCCTGATCACGGCGGGGCATGCGGATGCCATCCGTGACAAGACTGGGTTGGTGGTCGATGCCTACTTCAGTGCCACCAAGGTTCGCTGGATTTTGGACCAGGTTCCTGGCGCCCAAGAGCGCGCCGAAAAGGGTGAGCTACTGTTTGGGACCGTAGATAGTTGGCTCACCTGGAAGCTCTCCGGTGGGAAGGTCCACGTGACCGATTATAGTAACGCCAGCCGGACCATGCTCTTCAATATTCACGACCTGAAGTGGGACGCCGACATCTTAAGCTGGCTGAACATTCCGGCCGCCATGTTACCTGAGGTTAAATCGAGTTCGGAAGTCTATGGTGTGACCCAAAACTTCCAATTCTACGGAGTGGAAGTACCGATCGCCGGGATTGTCGGTGACCAATCCGCCGCGTTACTGGGACAGTTGGCTTTGAAACCTGGAACCGTCAAGAACACGTATGGTGACGGGGCCTTCGTCATGATGAACACGGGGAACGAGCCGCAGACGTCGAATAATAATTTGTTAACGACAATTGCCTATGGTTTAAATGGTGAAATTACCTATGCGCTTGAAGGGTCGATTCTGGTAGCCGGTACGGCACTGGCTTGGCTCCATGAAAGCATGCAGATCATTAATAACGTTCCTGAATCTCGTCAGGCTGCTATGGCTTCGACTAACGAGGACGAAGTCTATGTGGTCCCCGCCTTTAACGGGTTGGGGGCGCCCTATTGGGATGCCGATGCTAAGGGGGCAGTCTTTGGCTTAACTCGTGGTACGAATCGCAATGATTTCGTGAAGGCTACCCTGCAGTCGATTGCCTACCAAACCAAGGACGTTCTGCATACCATGACCCAAGACACTGGGATCGATATCACGACCCTGATGGCCGATGGTGGTGCCTCACGGAACCGCTACCTGATGCAATTCCAATCCGACATCTTGGATATTCCGGTTCTGCGGGCATCCGATGAGGAGACGACCGCCATGGGTGCTGCCATTGTGGCTGGGCTCGCAGTGGGCTTCTGGCAAAGTATTGATGAAGTTAAAGAAATCCGGACTGCCGGTCGGCTCTTTGAACCCGACATGGCACCGGAACGGCGGGATCGCTTATACGCCGGTTGGAAACAGGCCGTGAATGCGACGCGCGCTTTCAAACCTGAACAAGACTAGCCAGCTCTTTAGCCGGTATAAAAATAGTTCCGCAAAAACTTTTTCGGTTTTTGCGGAACTTTTAATTTCTTTTACGGAGTTAGCAATAAGTATCGCAGTTATTTATACTTTTCTTCCAGCCGGCTCATCCAGTAGCCCAACGCAATCCCAATTATGAGGGCCACCGCGCTCCAAATGAGGGTCATCCAGTTGGCACCGGCATACGAAATGCTTTCGGCGGCGTGACTGTTGGGTACTAGAATCAAGATGGTACTGGCCGTGACGATTCCCAGGATAAAATGATACACACGTGAATGGAACCGGTGAATCAGGTAGTCCATCCCTTTTGAAAAGATAGCCATGGCTAGGCAACCGCCAATCGCGATTGGCAGATAGACGCCGAACAGATCCAGGTTCTTAAAGCCCGTCAGCATGGGGGTAAATAACCCCAGGATTAAGAGTAGGTTAGACGGACTCAAGCCGGGCACCAGGACGCCGAGGGCAATCAGAGCGCCGGCCACGGTGAAGCCGATAAAGTTGGCTGGTAGGGTGCCAAAGAGGTCACTCATAAAGTAGAGGAGTCCAGCACTGATCACGAAGGTCGCGCCGAACCAGACCACATCCGCGATATCACGAGGGGTCTGGGAACTGGCAGTCTGCATGAGTGCCGGTAGCGTGCCAATAATGGCGCCGGCAAAGCCCCACAGAACGATGACCTGGGCGTGTGCCAACAGGTATTCCAAGGGAGCCGATAGGAGCGCAATCCCCACAATGCCGCCGAGGCCGACGGGGACGAAATACCAAAAGTCTTGTCTGAAGTTTTGGCGGAAGTGCGCCATGAAGCCGAGTAGGCGTTCGTAAATGCCAAGAATAGCGGCCAGTACGCCGCCAGAGACACCGGGTAGTATGAAGCCCAGGGCGATAATGATGCCTTTAAAGAAGCGTTTCACCGGGCTGTCGGGTCGAGTTGTTTGCATCCAATTCTCCTTTGTAGTCGGTTCGATTAGCCCCAAGATACCAGAAAAAAAGGACCGCCACAATTCAAAAAGGATGAATCATAGGATAACTTAAGAAAGCTTGGAGAAATTGTCAGAATAAAAGGGGATGACCGTGCATCTTGACTTCGAAGCGCTCGAGCCGCATTCGTTAGGCGGTGCCCTGTCATGAAAAAGGAGGACAGGCCGTTTTACTGACGACCAAATTAACTCATCGCAAATAGACCAATGCTAAGAGTAAGGACCAGGGTCAAATTGACCGGCTAAGGCCAAAAAATCGCCAACCACCGGTATAACCCATGGTTGGCGATTCCTCAGTTTACTTTGGTTGCGTCCAGTAGTGGGCGTGTTCCAACAAGTCTCGTGACCGTTCATCGGCCGGCATGAAGCCCAGCTTGAACAGGTGCTTGAAGTACATCATGTTGTAGATGCTCCCCCACAGAATACTCTGGGCGAGCGGCACAATCAGTGAGCGGTAATTGGCCAACTGATTGGCGGGAACCAACATAATAATAATCATCGAAGCAGAGATTTCTAGTAATAAAATACAGAGCAGATTATACCAGTCTGCCCGGAAAATCGTGGGAAATGGCGGGAAGAGGAACATGGTCCACGAGAACCCCACCTTGGCGATCCGCATGTTACCCGTCTCAGGATTGACGACGGTGGCATAATTTGGCGGTAGTGGCAGTCCTTGCGGGCCGTTACCATTTTGATTGTTTTGATCATCGTCGTTAAAGCCCTTGAAAGGATCTTGCATGTCATTGCCAACTTTCTTAATCATTCATTGCGATATTCGTTATTAAAAGTCTAACACGAAAAGCGGTTAGTGCCTATTAATCTATTGACGACGGCTAAGTTTCACGACAGCTTCGCAACGGGCCGTTTGTGGCATCATGTCCACGGATTGGATGTAGTCCACCCGATAGTCCTCGGCTAACGTGACCAAATCTTTGGCCAACGTTGAGGGGTTACAGGACACGTAGACGAACTTCGCTGGGCGGATCGCCAGGATGGTATCCATCAACGTTTCATCCAGGCCGGTGCGGGGTGGATCGACCACGATCGCATCGGGATGAAAGCCGGCCATGACCCACTTAGGCAGGAGGTCCTCGGCACTACCGAGTTCGTAGTGGGCATTGGTGATGCCGTTGGCTTCGGCGTTAGCGTTGGCGTCTTCGACGGCCTCGGGGATGGTTTCCATGCCCCGAACTTCTTCGGCAGTGTCGGCGAGGGATAATCCAATCGTCCCAATGCCGGCGTAGGCATCGACAACCGTTTCACCCGGTTGAAGATCCAGGGCCTTCTTCGTTTCGTCGTAGAGGACTTCCACTTGGTACGGATTCAATTGGAGAAAAGCCCGGGCGGAGAGCTTAAATGACAGGTCGCCCAACTTTTCGGTAATCGTTTCGGACCCAGCCAGGTGACGAGTTTCGTCGCCCCAAATGAGTGACGTTTCTCCCGGGTTAATGTTTTGCATTACGGACGTGACTTGGGGTAACTCATCGGCGATCCGGGTTAACAGGTCGCGTTTGCGGGGGAGCTTCTGTGAGTTGGTGATGAAGACCAATTGCACATCGTCGGTGTGAGCTGCGGCCCGTACGACCAGGGTCTTCACGATGCCGGAGTGCGCCTCTTCGTCGTAAATGGGAATCTCGAGATCTTGTAACATCCCAACCACGGCGCGCATGACCGTCATGACAACGGGCATTTGGACGGAACAGGTTGGTAGGTCAACCAGGTCGTGGCTACGTTCGGCGTAGAGCCCGGCTTCCACTTGGCCCTCGGCGTTCTTGCGAACCTGGAATTGGGCCTTGTTACGGTAGCCGTAAGGGTCATCCATGCCCAGTGTTGGCCGCAGGTCGTAGTGTTGGTAGCCATAAGGTTTGTAGCGTTCGAGCGATTGGGCCACGACGTCACGTTTGAATTTTAATTGCTCAGGGTAGTCTAAATGTTCCAGTTCGAAGCCACCAACCTCATCGGCGTAGCTATCGCGGGGTTCCACCCGGTGGGGGCTGGTCTTACGAATCCGGTGAATCTTGGCGCGTAGGAAGCGCTTGGCCACGCTGGTGACCTCGGCGACTACTTCTTCGCCGGTCAAAGCGCCGGGAATGAAGACGGCCATGCGCTTATAGTAACCGATCCCTTCACCATTAATACCCATGCGCTTGATGGTCAGTGGGAACCGTTGGCCCTCTTCGACCGTGACACTGGGTGTCTCCTGCTGGGGCCGGTGGTGATTGTTGTAGTGGTGGTCGTTGTGATCGTGGCGATCATTTCGGAAATTCCGGTGGTTATTTGACTCAAATTTAGCCATATTTTCTCCTATTGGGTTGTCATTTGTTAAGTAACTTCATTTATTTCATACCGTTACGGTCTTGAACATTATACCAAACTTTGAGGGTGCCCGGGGCGACGGGGATTTTTTAACCAAACGGAGTGCTTTCTGTAGGGATCTGGGACCGTTTTGGCTACAATGATGCCATGCGGGACATCCGTGGGGAGGAGGAGTTCTCATGAGTCTAATTGAACTAGTCGATTTGGGGTATCACGTGGATGATACCTGTATTTTGAAGGAAATTAATCTGACGATTGACCGGCAGGAATGGGTGACCATTGCGGGACCTTCGGGGAGTGGCAAGTCTACCCTGGTTCGGATTATCGCGTCGTTACTGAGCAAGACCAGTGGTGAATTGAATTTCGATGACGACCCGATTGAGCTCTACGATCCGATCAGCTATCGGCGCCGGGTTTCGTATAGCTTCCAACAACCCACGCTCTTCGGCAACACAGTTCAGGACAATCTCCAGTTTCCGTATGACATCCGGCAAATGCCCTTTGATCGGGACCGGGCCGTTCGCGGACTAGAATATGTAGGCTTGGCGGCCAGTGATCTCGCCAAACCGGTGGTTGACCTGTCCGGCGGGCAACGTCAACGGGTGGCACTGTTACGAAATGTGATGATTTATCCGGAAGTCTTGATCCTGGACGAGGTGACCGCCGGATTAGATGAAGCAAATAAGGCCTTCGTCTGGTCGATGATTCGCCATTTTAACGAGGACGACGGCTTGACGATTATTGCGATTACCCACGATCAAGCAGAGATAGCGGCGGCCTCGCGGTTGATAACACTGACCGCAGGGAAGATCGACGCGGGAGGTGCCTCATGAATCTGGCGGTGAATAATCAATCATTAATGTTGGCGCTAGGGCTCGTGTTGATTGCTTTGGCGATTGGTTGGAAGGAAAAGTTGGGGATCGATAAGGATATGATCATCGGGGTTGTCCGGGCGGTCATCCAACTCTTTGTGGTGGGGTATTTACTCAAGTCGGTCTTCAAGGTCGATAACCTTTGGCTCACATTGACATTGATTCTCATCATTATTTTTAACGCGGGCTATAATGCTAAACAGCGCAGTAATGGTATTCCCGATGCCTTGCCGATTTCCATCGGCGCCATCCTGATCAGTACGGCCGTTACGTTGGGCGTCTTGATGTTGGCGGGCGCTATCAAATTCATTCCGGCACAAATGATCCCGATTTCCGGAATGATTGCCTCAAACTCGATGGTGGCCATTGGGCTGTGTTACCGTAACTTGAACGCCCAGTTCCGCCAAGAGCGGCAAGCGGTGCTGGAAAAGTTAGCGTTGGGTGCGGACCTGAAGGACGCGTCGAAGGATATCTTGCGCGACAGTATCAAGACGGGGATGCAACCGACAATTGATGGCGCCAAGACAGTTGGCATCGTCAGCTTACCGGGGATGATGTCTGGGTTAATCTTTGCCGGCGTCGACCCCGTTCGGGCAATTAAATACCAAGTCATGGTGACCTTCATGTTGCTATCCGCCACCAGCATTGGCTCCGTACTCGCCTGCTACTGGGCCTACAAACGGTTTTACAATGACCAAAAGCAATTGTTGATCTAGAATTTGATCTTTTGTTTTGGTCGTCTTGCCGGTTGGCCAGATAGCTGCTGGAACGCCGTGGGCACGGCTTTGAGCCAAAGAGCGGTCTCAAAGGCCGGCCTTTCTCTAAGTCGGGAAGGTCGCCCGCCTAAGAGAAATTTCATGGCTGAGCATCTATCTGGCCGCCCTCACGGCTTAGGTAGGCTCAGTGCCTGAACTGCTGAGAATTGAATCATTGAGGAACTTTTAAACGATCGTCTTGAGTTGGAACTAGTCGTCATGCCTGCTAGTCCCAACTCAAGGCGACCATTTTAATTTGATTGGGAATGGTTCGACGGGGTGTAGATCTAGAAATAACCTACGGAAGCGTTCGCAATTGAAAAATGACTGGGTGTCTAACGCTCTTCTAGGTAGTTCGTCATCAGTTTCTACAGTTGATAAGTCAACGGTAAGTATCCAGCCAGGAGCCAGCCAGGAGCCAGCCCGGGCCCAGCCGTGGAACTGCCTTAGCGGAGGAAACTTCTCCGGTTAGGCAGAACTGATCTTTGAGACCGCCCTTTGGCTCAAAGTCATGTTCACCGCGTTCCGGCCCATCAGGGCTGGCTCCTGGCGAGACAGAACCCACAACTTTTTGTGATTTATCGTGTTAATTAGTAGACGTGGCGCCCAATAAGTTTTAGCATCATTATTATATGAAGGTAAGCGATTTCATCCACGGCCGATTAATGCTCGGTCTAATTATCTAGGAGGTAATGGACTTATGACACAACGAAAAGTTGCATTGGTAACTGGGGCTTCATCAGGAATTGGGAACGCAATTGCCCGAAGCCTGCATCGTAACGGTGTGACCGTTTATGCGGGGGCCCGGCGGGTTAACAAGATGAACGATCTGGATGACCTGGGGATTACTACCGTTCACCTAGACATTACGGACGCCGACAGTGTGCGGACGGTCGTTGACCGAATCACGAACGAGGAAGGTCGGATCGACATCCTAGTTAACAACGCCGGTTACGGCCTAATGGGGGCCTTGGAAGATGTGCCGTTGGCAGATGCCAAGAACCAATTCGACGTTAACCTATTTGGCGCTGCCGACCTTATCAAGACGGTCTTACCATTGATGCGGCAACAACACAGTGGCCGGGTTATTAACATTACCTCCGTGGATGGCAAGATTGCCCAACCACTGGCTAGCTGGTACGTTGCTTCCAAGTTTGCTTTGGAAGGCTTATCCGATGCCCTCCGGTTAGAGTTGAAGCCGTTAGGCATTGACGTCGCCGTGATCGAACCCGGGGCTATCCAATCCGAATGGGCCGGCATTGCGGCCGATCATCTGAAGGCCTTGTCCGCCGATGGCCCTTACAGCCCATCCGCCGACAAAGCTGCGGCTATTCTCAAGGGCGTTGAAAAGTTTGCCAGCGAACCTAAGGTGATTGCCCGTCTGGTTGACCGTGCAGCCCTATCACGGCGGCCAAAAACTCGTTACCATGGTGGTTCCGGGAGCCAAGTACTCTATATCCATCGATTCCTGCCAGATAAGGTGATCGATCGGATGTGGCTTTCAATTGGTAAGGCTGCTGAACGTGTTACCCAATAATCTAAGAAGCGTTGTTGTCACGAGCGAAAGCTGGTAGGCTAGAAGTAACCAAAACACTAGGGGTGTCCATTCGTGGGCTGAGATGTTGATTTGTCAGCGATCCCTTAGAACCTGTCAAGTTCAAACTTGCGAAGGGAACGTGTCGTGGCACCCACAACGGGCCACCGGTTCACACTTTCGTGAGCTGGCGGTCCGTTTTATGTTGTCTTGATTTTCAGTGGCCTGGTTTGGGTGGCTGACGGCCACCCTGGGTCGTCTTGCCAGTTGGCCCTGGAGACGCTGGAACGTGGTGGACACGACTTTAAGTCGCGAAGGACCTGTATTTTAAAGGTCGGTCTTTACCTAACCCGAGGAACTCACTCGGCTAAGATAAACGATACCACTGAGTATCTCCGGGACCGTCCTCATGGCTTACCCAGTCGTGGAGGGTATAAGGATGGGAATCGCACCTCGTCAGAGTGGAATTGGTTAGGGTAACTCAGTTGCCATCATGGTGATTGCTATGATTGTCCGTCTGTCAGTTAATTGAGACTTGGGGGTCAGTGTTAGCCGAGAGGACGGTCAGATAGATGCTCAGCTATGAAGTTTCTCTTAGTTTAGGGAGATTCCCAGCTTAGAGAAAGGTCGGCCTTTGAGACGTTTTTGGGCTCAAAGCCGTGCCCATGGCGTTCCAGTATCTAGCTGGCCAACCGGTAGGCGATCTTCGGCCACCAAAATAGGAACCAGAAAGAGTAAGACAAATTATAAGGGGGCAGCATCATGAAGTTATCACTGTTGAATGAGTTACGGGTCCAGAATCCAATTGTCTTTAACATCTCCAATTTCGTTACCGTCCAGGACGTGGCGAACGGGTTGAATGCCTTGGGGGCGTCACCCATCATGTCGGAAGAGGTTGCGGAAGCCGCGGAAATGGTGGGGATTGCCAATGCGGTCTGCCTGAACTTGGGGGCTTTTACCGAGCGGCAAATCGAACAAATTCAAACGGTCGGCCAGCTGGCAAATGAACAGCACCGGCCATTGGTGATCGATCCGGTAGCGGTGGGGGCCGTGACTTACCGGAAGCACGTGGCTAATCATTTATTAGAGACGTTTCACCCAGATGTTATTCGCGGGAATGCCGGCGAAATTGCCGCGCTCGCCGATATCACATGGGCGGCTAAGGGCATTGATGCCGGTTCCGGTGACGGCGACCTGGTGGCAATTGCCCAAGCCTGTGCGCAGAAGTTGAGTTGTACCGTGATCCTATCCGGGCCCACCGATATTATTACCGATGGGACGCGGACGGTGAAAGTCATGAACGGTACGCCACTATTTCAGGTGCACGTGGGGTCCGGGGACATGTTGTCCAGTATCGTGGGGGCCTTCTGTGCTATCGAGCCGGATGCCTTCGAGGCGGCCCAGACGGCCTGCCTAGTTTTTGCGGCCATCGGGCAACTGGTGGTGGAAGCCAATCCGGATGTGGCGGCTGGAAGCTTTATTGTTAAACTTCTGGATGCGCTCCAAACGACGACGGTTACCGATATTGAAGCGGTGGCCGCGTTTGAATAACTAAATTTATAAGAAGGGATGATGTGACATGGCAAATGAATTTCCAGAAACGTTAACCATTGCGGGGACGGATAGTGGTGGTGGCGCCGGTGTAATGGCGGACTTGAAGACGATGCAGGAGCGTAACGTCTTTGGGACTGCCGTGGTGGTGGCCGTTACCGCCCAGAATACCCTGGGGGTTCAGGATTTCATGGCCGTGCCGCAGCACCTGATTGACGAACAATTCGCGTCGTTGGCGGCTGACTTTAACATTCGCGCCTGCAAGACCGGAATGTTGGCGGATGCTGAGCACGTGCATGACGTCGTGGTTAATCTAAAGAAAAATTGTTTTGGTCCGCTGACAGTTGATCCAGTTATGATTGCCAAGGGCGGCGCGGCGTTACTGGCCGATGACGCCGTGACCACGGTGCGTGACGAGCTGGTGCCATTGGCGGATGTGCTGACGCCTAATATCCCAGAAGCCGAGCGGTTGACGGGATTGACGATTGAGTCATCCGATCAGATGGTGCAGGCGGCGTTAGCGTTGCAAGACCTTGGGGCGAAGAACATCGTGATCAAAGGGGGCCATGAGGCCACGCCGGATGAAGCCAGTGACTTCGTCTTGATGGCGGACGGCCGGTCATTTTGGCTCACGGCGCCTCGCATCGATACCGTGCGAACGCATGGTACCGGGGACACACTGTCCTCATGCATTACGGCCGAATTGGCGAAGGGTCAAGATTATGAAACGGCGATTCGAATCAGTAAGGATTTTGTGACGGCGGCGATTGAAAATACGATTCCCGTCGGTCACGGTCACGGGCCCCTCAATCATTGGGCCTATGGTCAAGGAGGTGCACAATAATGTCGGTTACTTTTGAACCAGGATTACTACGGGCTTACTTCGTTGCGGGCAGTCAAGACGTGCCCGGACGGGACTTACGTCAAGTATTAACGGCAGCCCTGGCGGCCGGAATCACGGCCTTTCAATTTCGAGATAAGGGTGCTAGTAAGTTGAGTGGTGCCCAACGTTTGGACCTCGGCCGCGATCTGCGGGCCCAATGTCGGGCGGCTAGCGTGCCCTTCATTGTGGACGACGATGTGGATTTAGCGTTGGCCTTACATGCCGATGGGATTCACGTCGGCCAAGGTGATCAGCGGGTGACGGACGTCATCGACCGGATTGCCGGGCATAACATGTTCGTGGGATTGTCCTGCTCGACAAAGGATGAGGTCCGCACCGCTAACCAAATTAAGGGAATTGATTACTTAGGGAGTGGCCCCATTCTGCCAACGATCTCCAAGACCGATGCCGATCCCGTCATTGGGGTCACCGGACTACAAATGTTGGTTGAGCGCAGTCATTTTCCCATCGTGGCCATTGGCGGGATTACCGTCGACGCCTTGCCCGCGATTGCGCAGGCGGGCGCCATGGGGGCAGCCGTGATCAGTCTGCTCACCCAGAGTGACGATATCGATCGCGACGTGAAGGCGATCCGCACCGTGTTTACTGTTAAATAATCCATTGAAAAGATTGCACAACGATCTAAAAAGGGGTATTGTTCACGGTATACTTTATTTGGAGGAGTACAGCCTATGAGCTTTTTAGAGTTAAGGGGTATTCGTAAGACGTATTACATGAACAAGACCGCCTTTCCGGTTCTGAAGGGAATCGACCTGCAGTTTGATCGCGGCGAGTTTGTGTCGATCTTGGGGGAATCTGGTGGTGGGAAGACCACGCTGATGAATATCATCGGTGGGCTGGACGCCCAGTACGAAGGGGATGTGCTGTTGAATGGCACGTCCGTGCGGCAGATTTCGGCGAAAGAGCTCGATGCCTTTCGGCGCCAGACGATTGGCTTTGTCTTTCAAAACTTTAATTTAATCAGTCATCTCAGCATTTTGGATAACGTGCTGGTTTCCCTGCAAATGACCGGCCTCAGTCGGCATGATCAGAAGGAACGAGCCGAAAGCCTCCTGAAAAAGGTGGGGCTGGCGGAACATATGCACAAGCATCCTAACCAATTGTCCGGTGGGCAGAAGCAACGGGTCGCCATCGCGCGGGCGTTAGCCTCCGATCCCGACATCATCATCGCCGACGAACCAACCGGGGCGTTGGATTCTCAGAACACCCAGGAAATTCTGGCGTTGATGGATGAAATTGCGGCGGATGGTAAGCTGGTCATCTGTGTTACCCACTCACAAGAGGTGGCTGACCACGGGACGCGAATTGTTCACATGGAAGACGGGATCATCGACCACGATACGCGGTTGAAGGCTGCCTTCCCAGTTGGAGAACATCACGACTTACCATCGAAGCACCTGAGCTTCACGGCCATGGTCAAGATGGCACTGAAGCATATGCGCTACAACTTGAAACGGAACTTGTTAATTATCTTTGGGGCGTCCATCGGGATCTTCAGTGTGATTCTGATGTTGGGCCTTGGGCGCGGCGTTAAGGGGTATATCAACCACGAAATTTATTCCCAAATTAAGCCAACCGCCGTTCAGGTAGCCCAGAACACGGACAGTCAGGATGCCAAGAAGCTTGAGATTGGCCAGACCGACGTCAACCGAATTAAGCAATTGAAGCACGTTAAGAAGGTTGAACTCGGGTATTACGGCCAAGGAATTCAGGTTCAAAAGGGCGGCACCTCGGCGACCTCGTCCATCTTCCAAACGACGACCGACCAAATGTTGGCTAAGAGCGTGAAGAAGGGGCACAAGCCAGCTACGGGCGAAGTCATTTTGTCCAAGGCATTTGCCAAGAAATTCAACAAGCAACATCCGTACAAGTTGATTGGGCAGAAGGTGAAGGTCTCTGTCACGGGGATGAACAAGCAGCATTTGCCGGTCGTGATGACCAAGTCCCTGAAGGTTAGTGGGATTACCGACGACAGTTCGGGCCAACTTCAGACCAACCTGCAAACGGTGCGCAACATGTACAAGAGTAAGAAGCTGACCTTCCGGGCCAACTTTGCGACGGTCATGATTGATTCCTTGAAGAACGTGACGAGCGTGCAGGATAAGATCAAGGGCTTGAAGACCGACAATGGCAAGAAGAAACAGTATCAGTTGACGGGGGCCGGCGCGATTGTTTCGACGCTGAACACCTACATTCAATTAGCGTTCTACGTCTTGGCAGCCATCGCGGGAATTTCCCTGTTAGTCTCGGCCATTATGATTATCGTGGTGCTGTACATCAGCGTTTCGGAACGGACCAAGGAAATTGGTATTCTGCGGGCATTAGGTGTGCGGCGCAAGGATATTCGCCACTTGTTCTTGTCGGAAGCCTTCTTCCTCGGGTTATTCTCCAGCCTGTTGGGGCTGGTCTTCACGGAAATTGTGGCGGTGCTGGCTAATAACGTGGCTAGAAAAGGCATTGGTTACATGATTATTGATATCACCAGTAACTACATGATCTTTGGGATTGTCGTCGCCATTATCATCAGTCTGTTAGCGGCACTGGCGCCAGCCGGCCAGGCTTCGAAGCTGGATCCAGTGGAAGCCCTGTCGTACGAATAGAAATAGAGTGTGAAGGCCAGCAGTTAACTGCTGAGCATTAACGTCGGTAGGGTGGAAATCCCGAACTTGGATTTTTGACCTACCGGGGTTAAGCGGAGGCGGTTGCTGGCCCGAACACGTTTCGGCCAGATAATTAGCAAGAAAGGACCCCGAAGGGGGCACCACCTGATAATCAAAACCGAATGATACCGGAACCGAATGGGGTTACGCGGATCGGCGTTGAGCGGATCTGACTGAATAAACCAGACCGGTCTACCGCAAATAACTAAATTAATATCAGCGTTAAGAACGTCAAAAGCCCCTCACCGGATAGGTTCCAGTGAGGGGCTTCTTGCATTCTAATGGGACAAATAACCGTTTTAGTCAGAAATTATCAAGCGATAAAAGTGTCGGACTGACCACGAAATGCAGACAGTGTAACATCGTTATATTAACGGATTGTAACAAAAAGAAGCAATCCAGACGTTGCCGCGTTTAAGTGGCGGACAGGCCCGGGTTACTTCTTAAAAAGTTGAGGAAGCTAGTTGACTAGGGCTAACTTCACAAGTTCATTCTACCACTTGGTTGCCATAAAAGCTATTAAAATATTTAGTCGACTACTGATTGACAAGCATAGCAATGAATTCAATATAGCGTTATTCATGACCGAAGTAGTTCAAAGTGTACGCGGGTTTTAGACCGGTTCGATAATCAGCCCATGGCGGCAAAAAATGGGATAGTTAATTCGATAAAAAATTGATTTAATTTCTCGTGTTCGCTTGCAATAACGAACAGACGTTCGTATAATTATCTCATGAATGGAAGGGAGGCGGTGACGATGGATTACTCGCGGGAGCCCCATGGCTTATATTTTATGATTGATAACAAATCGTTCTACGCTAGCGTGGAGAGTATCGAACGCGGCCTTAATCCGCTGAAATCATGTTTGATTGTGATGTCGGAAGCAGACAATACCGGGACCGGGCTGGTGTTGGCTGCGTCACCCACCGCCAAACGACTATTTGGGATTAGTAATGTTTCGCGACAATATGAAGTACCACGAGATCCACGAATTTTAGTGGTTCCGCCACGAATGAATCTGTATATTCAGAAGAATTTGGCCATTAATAAGATCTTTCGTCAGTATGTGGCCGACAGCGATCTGTTTCCGTACTCAATTGACGAATCGATCCTGGACATGACTAAGTCGTGGCGGTTATTTGGCAAGACCCCGGAAGAAGTCGCTCGACGGATTCAGCTCCGAGTTCGGCGTGAGCTGGGGCTGTACACGACGGTGGGCATCGGAGAAAATCCGGTTCAGGCTAAACTCGCCTTAGACTTGCAGGCTAAACACGATCACGATCTGATTGGCCGTTTAACTTATGAAGACTTCGGGGAACACATCTGGCCGATGACCAATTTGGAAAAGGTCTGGAGCATTGGCCATCGGACGGCGGCACACCTTCAACGGTTGGGGATTCACAGCATGGGCGACCTGGCCCACGTGAATCCGTATGAATTGCGCCACGAAATGGGCTTAATTGGGACACAGCTCTTTGCTTTGTCCTGGGGAATCGATCGCACCGAGCTGGGGAATGTCCGGCCACCTAAGGAGAAGAGCTGGAGTAACTCGCAAGTGCTGCCACGTGACTATAAGCGACAATCTGAGATTGAGTTAGTCTTGCGGGAAATCGGGCAACAGGTCACGTCGCGGATGCGGCACCATCATCAACAGGCTGGATGTGTTAGTCTGTTTGTGGGCTTCGCTTGGGATGGCGAAGCCGATGATGGTCGGGGCGGATTGCATCATACTCACCGGATTGATCCGACCGATAACGCGCATGATATCATCGCCGAACTGATTCGCTTATTCCGGCAATACTGGGAAGGCCAACCCGTTCGTAATATCGGTGTGGGGCTATCGCGACTCAGTGCGAGTCAGAACTTACAGTTGGATTTATTCCAGAACCCCGAACGGCAGATTAAAAATAACCAATTTGACCGGGTGATCGATGAACTTCGCGACCGTTTCGGCAAGACGGCGGTTATTCCGGCCAGCAGCTTGCTCCGAGGTGGCACCATGTTGCGCCGGTCCGCGTTGGTTGGGGGTCATAATGGGGGGAATAGTTTTGATTGATACACGTAAGGAAGCCCAGATTGTGGTCGAACGTTTAGACCCGTTATTCACGGCGCAGTGGCACTGCCGCTACCGGATTGACGTGGTCTATAACCAGTTTGGGCATGGGTTTAATTTCTTTTTAGATATTCGCCGCAAGAATCACCGAGAGCGATCGATTCCGTTACATACGGTGCGGTCGACCGATTTAGAGATACTAGAAAATGTGATCGATCAGGTCAAGCAACAGACAGATTTAACCCTGAATTTCGTGGATTTCGGGAAAGTTCGCTGGCCTCGGAGTCAGCGCTGGATTCGTTAAGGGAGTGACGGTCCATGATTTTACATCAAGAACCCGATGACCGGGTTGCCGATCAGTTCTTTGACCGGGACTATCATGATCGTGGGATGTTGAAGTGGGGCGGTTTCTATCTGTCCGATCACACTAGTGCCCTGGCGAAAATGCACGCGGCCGAGCAGATCGAACCGACTCGGCCGCAACAGGACGAGAAAGCGATAAGCGAGGACCTCGCTACCGCCTGGCGGTATAAGAAGGCCATCCATCTACAGCTGAACATCTTTAGTACCAACCAGACGATTGCCTTGGCGGACGGCTTGGTGGCCGGTGTCAATGAGGACCAGATTGTGTTGCGAGTGGCGTCCGGGCGTTACCGCCGCTTTCCCCTCAGCGCTGTTCGCAACGTCACGTTCACTTAGGTGGCGATCGACACTGGCGCCTGCCGGTTGGCGCTGGGATGGCTGGAACGTGGTGGACATGACTTGAAGCTTTGCCCAACCCGCAAGTCTTCAAGCTCGGTCTTTACCTAGACCGGCGAAGATCACGCCGATCAAGCTAAACGACACCACTGAGCCATCCTAGCGCCGCCCTCTCGGCTAAGATCGATTGTCCGTAGTTAACAGACTAGGTTACTTAAACGATTATAGTTATTCAATTATTCAGATTCGCTTGGTTGGCACCTGCGGGACAGGGTCGACCAAGCAGATTGATTCATCCTTCATGCGTCACTTTAGGTCAGTTAGAGGTATCTCCGCAAAGCCATCCGGAGAATTTCTAACTGGCCATCTTTTTTTGTTATTATTTTCGGGACCGCAGTACACTAAGAACAAAGAGGTGGCGGTTACGATGGATTTTATTGATTTGGATCCGATTGACTTACAACATACGCCGTTGGGCACGCGGAACCAGAATCCCAAGCTACATGACTGGCAACTGGATTGGCAGAAGGTGGCGGCGCTCATTCACGACAACCACGATGTCATGGCGGTGGTTCAGGCCGGTCTTGCCGAGGATTGGCTCAACACGCAGGGAACCATTTGGGATGAAGATCGCGGCTACTATCGGTATCCTAACGATAACCGGGAGCTAGACGACACCGTCTTCTGGGCGGCCTCAACCTGGGCCACACCGGCCATTCTGGTGACTTTTCACAACGAGCTAACCAAGTCCTTCGC
Source organism: Levilactobacillus senmaizukei DSM 21775 = NBRC 103853 (assembly GCF_001592085.1). Classification (GTDB taxonomy): domain Bacteria; phylum Bacillota; class Bacilli; order Lactobacillales; family Lactobacillaceae; genus Levilactobacillus; species Levilactobacillus senmaizukei. The sequence continues at coordinate 65,270 of NZ_BCWD01000002.1, read as the reverse complement.
TTGTTACCGGGTAGGACGGGACCCGGATTTCCACTACTTGGGTCATGACAATGCCGAGTGAAAATACCGCCAGAACGTCGCAAAGGGAACGTCGTAAGGACGTTCCCTTTGTTGGAGATTAAGTTATGGTAGTTAACTCAGACGGGATGGCGCCCGTCTCGCGGCTAGTATAACATTGTCGGTTTAATTTGATTAGTATTTCGATGCTTTTTTCAGAAATGGGGAATGATCGCTGAATCTTGGCGGTTGTTGCCCATTTTTTTGTTGTGAAAATAACTAGCTAAAAAGGTCTCGTCCGTGGACCACTCACGGATGAGGCCTTCTCTGGAACACTTGGTTTGGTTGGTGAGGATTGGTGCTTGGAACACGGGGAACTCCGATGGGTCTTCTCACTCTTTCCGAAACGTGTTCGCGCGGGCAACTGGTTCCGCTTAACCCCGGCGAACCAAGAATCCAGAAGCGGGATTCTCGGCCCACCGCCGTTAAAGCTCGCCAGCTACCGCCGTCGTTCTCACTCTTTCCGAAACGTGTTCAGGCCAGCAATCGCCTCCGCTTAACTCCACCAGGACAGAAATCCAAGTTCGGGATTTCCATCCTGGCGCCGTTAATGCTCAGCAATTACCCGCTGGCCTTCTCACTCTAATACTTACTAATCTTCAACAGCTCCGCACCCTTATTACTCATGAGGTAGCCGTTACCGTTCGAGGTGAATTGTAGCCCCTCGAATTCACGCTTACCGCTGAACTTGGAGGCCTCAACTTGGCTAGCCTTCAGGTGACCGAGCTTGGAGACGGGGATGGATGAGATGCTGCCATCGGACACGAAGTACAGCCGGTTACGCTTGGCGTTGTAGCTCATCGCCTGTGGCTTGGTGCCGGGACGGTTCCGCAACCCCTGCATCACCAGGTGGAATTTAACGGACTTGCTATAAATCTTCCCTTGGTAAATCTTGACCGCACCCTTAGGCGCCCAGCCACCATTGCTGTAGGTGAAGAAGTAGGCGTTGCCCTTCTTATCAAACGTCAAGTTGGACCCCATGGCTACGGTACTCTTTAACTTGAAGTTAATCTTCTTGGTTGGTTTCAACGTCTTGGTCGAAACTTGTTGGACGTTGGACTTCACCGCGGCGGGCTTACCGATAAACCAGAGTTGGCCGTTCTTTGGATTCATACTCAACGATTGGCCGTGACCGGTGTTGAATTTAGGTCCGACCTTGATGTACTTCAGGATGGCCTTATCCTTACTGGTCATTTGCTTAGTGGCGTGGTCGTAAGTGGCCCGGCGCAAGGCATCCATGTGGCTAGTACTGATGCCGTATTTGCTCCGCAGGGCGCCCAGGTTGTACTTCACAATCCAACCGCGGGTACTTTGCGAACTGGTGGTAATCAGCTCGTAGAGGGTCTTGCCGTCCTTTGTGATGACCTCACTTTGGGGATTGCCCCAGTCGGCCGACCGGTTGTAGGTGACGGGTAGGAAGACGTTACTCTTGAACGTGGCTTTCTTCCCCTTGGTGCTATGTAGGCTAGTGGGTGACGTCTGGAAAATGTTGCTATAACTGGTCTTGAAGCCGTACCGCTTAACAAATAAGTTCTTATTGTTTACCGTCTTGTACTTCTTAACGTTATAACTGGCTAGGGCGTTACCCTTTTGATTATAAGTCTTGGCCTGAGCCACGCTGGTCCCGCCCAAGAGCAGGGCCGCGCTGGCAACGGCCGTTAACCAAACCGCTTTCTTCATGTGCATAAATGCCTCCGATATGAAATCTATTATTTAACCGCTTACATAATTATTTATACCACAAATAACTCAGTCTGCGGGTGATTCTGAAAATAAATTTACCCTCTAAAAAGAACAAAACGGGGGTTAAACGGGAAAAAGCAGGACTTTGACGATTTCAGCCGATTTTCCCGCGAATAGCTATTTAGGGGATGAAGGACCGGTTTTACAGGCCAAAAACGGGGGCTAAACGGGAAAAAACGGGCGTTAGGAGTCCGCCGCCGACTCCGGTAAGGTAGGCCGTGACCATAGCGCTATGGATCATCACACTCGGAAGGATGATTTCATTTGGTTACTGACCCCACCGCCGCGTATCGCTTCTTATACGAAGGCGACCACGAAACGATTCTCTATGCCGCCCTCAAGCGCCTCCACCTGTCGCCCAGTCACAACGACTACGAGGACTACCTCCAGGAGGGCCGGCTGGCCTTTCCCGAAATTTATGCGACCTATCCCGGTGATCCGGAGGCCCAACCCCACCAGTTCCTGGCGTACGCCCTGCAAAAGGTGGTCTGGACGCTGGCCGATCAATTGCGACAGGACCGGAAACAAACGGAACGCCAACTGCCGGGGGATGCCGATCCCGTCCTCACGGAACTCCCGAATGAGGAGAATGTCCTGACGGCGATTGGCCTGGCCGATTATCGCCGCTACCTCCTAAAATTAGTGGGAGCCGCCGGTAAGACCGGCGAATGGCGCTTCTTGGTGGGCACCATGGTCGATCAGCTAACGGCGGCCGAGATTGCGCAACGCCATGACGTGAACCTGGCCACGGTGTACCGCTGGCGGCGTTCGCTAACCCAGCGACTGATTGCCCATTTGACGCCACCGGAAAATTTTTTAAATTAATTTGCGAAAACATGCGAAAAAATCGGCCCGGATTTCGTTAGTAGGAGTGTAAGGGTTGGCCGACCACTTACCAAAACAGGTTCACGAAGGGAGCTCCACCATGCAAACGAATTGGAAGAAGACCACGATTACTTTTCTCCTAGGTACCGACGCTGTGCACCCCGTTAAGATTGCGATGGCCAATGCCGTCGCAGATCCAACGGCCAAGCAGGTCGAAGACTTCGGCAACACCTTATCCGGTCTGACCGGCTTGCCATTCTTAGGCGGCCTGGTTACGGTCCAAAACGTCTTAGCTTAATCGTCCGCCACTAAGTCCCGAAAGGAAGGTTCTTTATGAAAGCATTAGAATTGACGTTTAAAGGTTCCGACACCCGGATCAAGCATTTGCGCTTGAAGTACGTGAACACCGACTTACAGCCCAAGGAAATTCAACACTTTATGGAAACGTTGGCCGCTACTAAGCTCTTCGCTAAGGAAGGCGTTGACTTATACGCCGAACCCGTGAAGGCCGACTTAGTCGACACTAACACCACGACGCTGGTACCAGTCGTCTAATTACACCTGTCACTGAACGGTGACGCAACCAAAGAACGCCCGGTTCTCCAGTGAGAGAGCCGGGCGTTTGGCGTTGGTTTTTGTTTTCTAAGCCATGGGTGTGGTTGGGGTTTGGGTACCTTAGATAATGCTGCCCGCCAGCCGTCGGCCCCGCTGGGCTGGAACGCGGTGAACCCGATTTTGAGCCAAAGGGCGGTCTCAAAAGTCGGTTCTGCCTAACCGGAGAAATTCCCTCCGCTAAGGCAGTGCCACGGCTGAGCCCGGGCCGACCGCTGGCTGTCAATTGGTCGATGTCTCAGCCATGGCGTGACTGGCAGCAGGCTTAACGGTAAAAGCCACGCAAAGTCATATTCTATCGAAGTGGGATTACCGGTGGTCATGGGCTCTTTCTGCAGCCCTACTTGAGAAGGTTACACAGAGTTATTGTTAATTAAAAGCACTTGTCAATCGTCGTGTGTTACAGGATGGATTGGTCCGGGTGGCTGGTAATAATTTCTCAGGCCATTATGATCACTTGCTGTTGTGCACGTGGTAGACTTCAACGAGAATGATCCATGTTACTAAAGAGGTGGAAAGATGGCGAAGTTCAATTTTGATTTAAAGGACACAGAGGCTGTTATCAAGGAACTGGTGAATGATCCAAGGTTCGATCGGTTTATAGCAACTCTGCTTGAAATTGATTGGGACTGTGAATGGAATTTGGGACTGCCAATTAAACTGAAACTTAGAGTTAATAAAAGTGCGTTTAATGACTCAGCAGAATGGAAAGGACGGCAGGTCTCAATCAATAAAGATTATGCCACGGCTATTCAGCAACAGGCACTAGCTGCATAGAGAACGATAGCAATAAGGAAAAATAGATCCATGTAACGTAGACCATGCCGTTAACAATCATGAATGTTGGAAACGGTCAATATCACTATAGAAAGTCAAAAAAGGTTGCAAGCCTGACGAAAAAGCAGACTTGTAACCTTTAGTTGTTATTGTATAAGTTCTGGATTAGTCAGCTAAGTCAGAGCTGTACGGGAAAATTAGTCCAACTTAGGCTTCCGCACTCGCTGTCCGTGTCAGCACCCGGTCCGGGTACTTCGTGTCCACGTAGTTCTCGATGGCGGCAATCATCTGGGCGGTTGAAGGGGCTTTGGCCTGTTCGCCGTTGACCACCAAACAGATTGTCCGGAAGAATTGTTCGTCGAAGGGATAGACGTTGACCTGACCACTTAAGCGTTCCAGCGCCAATTCGGGTAAGATGCCCATGCCCATGCCGGCCTCGACCATCGCGAGGATGGATTGGTCGTCAATCGAGAAGCGCAGCGCGTTACTGCGAATCTCGTAGTGGTCCAGCGCCGCCTTGGTGTCCTTATCATAGTCGCCTCGTTGGAGAATGAAGCTTTGACCACGCAGGTCGACCGCGGTAATGGTCTTGCCGTTGGCCGGCTTGAATTCTTGTGGGGTGATGCAATAGATTTCGTCTTTAATGAGGGGAATCACCGTGAGCTTTTCGGCCACCGGCAAAGCGGAGAGGCCAATGTCTAGTCGACCGACTTTGACCGCCGCCGTGATTTCACTGAAGCTGGCCTGTTCCAAATCCACGCCAATTTGCGGAAAGTCCCGCTTGAATTGACGAATGATGGGGGGCAACCAGGTCAGGCACACGGAGGAGAAGGCACCGAGGCGGACGTTACCGGCGTTTAAGCCGTTGATGTTAGAAGCGGCTTGTTGGAGCCGGTCTTCGGCGTTAATGACCGCCTGCAATAAGGGCAGGACGGATTGGCCGTCCGGCGTGAGTTCGACCCCCGTGCGATTACGGATGAAGAGGGGGAAGCCGAGTTCTTTTTCAAGTTGATTGACGGAATGACTGATCGCTGAAGGCGTCACGTTCAGCGTCTGAGCCGCGCGGTAAAAGGTATGTTCATGCACAATGGCCTGAAAGACGCGGTAAGCAAATGGTAACAACGGGGCACCTCCTTGGTTAGGTTGAATGACTTTCCAACGGCGAACTTTTAGATCGCCGTAACGGCGTTTCTCTTACTGGTATCTTATCATAAACCCCAATAGGCAGAAAGCCTAGTCAACGGTTCGACCGGAGGGGGTCAACCAGAAAGGTGTGAGCGGTATGATGACAGATATCTTCGCAACGCGGGTTAATCCTGATCGCCCGTCAGCGTTAAGCGGCTTGTTTATAAATGACACGGATCCCAGCGCGGTGTCCTTTGCGGCCGGCAGTCCTAACGAAAGTCTCTTCCCAGTGGCGGCCATGAAGCGGGCCTTCAGCGACGCCATCGACGACAAGGGACCGCATCTTTTTCAATATCAATCGGTTGCCGGTAATGATAGTCTGCGGGCAAAATTAGCGGCGCGGATTGGCAAATGGGGCAACGTTCACACGACGGCGGCCAATATTTTGTTGACCGTCGGTGGTCAACAAGCCATTGACCTGGTGGCCAAGGCCGTCCTGAACCCTGGCGATGATATCGTGGTCGAAACACCGGCCTACGTGGGCGCCTTAGCGGCCTTTGACATCTATGAACCCAACTATCATGCCGTGGGCCTGGAACCCGATGGGCTGGACCTGAACGCCTTAGAAGATACCTTGAAGCGTCACCCGGGGATTAAGCTTCTCTACACGGTGCCGGACTTCCACAATCCAACCGGGATTACCATGAGCGTCACCAAGCGGGAAGCCCTGGTAAACCTTGCCAACAAATATGACTTTATTATTATAGAAGATTCACCGTATCGGGACCTCGATTATGTGGCCTCACCCTTGCCAGCTATCAAGAGTTTCGATACCCAAGGACGGGTGGTCTTCATCTCCAGCATGTCGAAGATCTTGATGCCCGAACTGCGGACCGGCTGGCTGGTGGCGGACGGGGAGCTGTTCGATGCCATCTTCAAGATGCGGCAAGCCGCCGACCTGGAAGCTTGCGGCGTGATTCATGCGGCGATTGACGCCTACATGACGCATAATGACCTGGATGCCCACGTGACGGTCTTGAAGGACCACTACAAGCGGCAATGTGCCGCCATGATTACGGGGCTGGAAGACTACTTCCCGGATGAAGTGACCTTCACCCGGCCAACCGGGGGGTTCTTCGACTGGGTCACCTTGCCGGAGGGCATCGATGCGGGCAAATTGCTGTTGAGCGACATTCAACCGCACGCCCATATTAACTACGTGCCCGCCACGAACTTCTATCCTTACCGCGACGTTCATAACGGCATGCGGCTGTGTTTCAGCGGCCTCACGCCAGCTGTGATTGACGATGGGATGCATCGGCTGGGGGATGCCGTGAAGAGTGCGTTGCATGACGTGGAAGCACTGAAATAGTCATGGAAGATTTAGGACAAAGCAAAAGTATAACCTGCGGTAATTGGTAGATGGATCACGCTTACCGGTCAATGAGTTGTTAGAGTCTGTATCTCCTGTATACACGCCTCTGCAATTATCGCAGGGTTATTGTCCTCTCTTGGGGGAAACCCACATCGTTCAGGGTGAACCCGTTAGTGCTCGTTGGCTGAAGAAGCGTGAAGATTTGAAAGCAGTGACTCACCACCCTCGTTTAGGTGGGGAGTCACTGCTTTTTTGTGAGCTTTAACTAAAGAGGCAGAAAAGGAAAACTGATTTAGGGAGTGGGTGGAGCGGTTGACGGCAGTGTAGCCGAAACGTGTTCGCACCAGCAACTGCCTCCGCTTAACCCCGACAGGCCAGAAATCCAAGCCCGGGATTTCCACCCTGTCGACGTTAATGCTCAGCAGTTAACCGCTGGTACTCACACTCTGGCATAACAAAAGGCCCGACGAATGATTTCGCCGGGCCTTGCCTTAAAGAAGTTAATCGTTTCCGTTCTCCACGGAAGCGATAACCTTAAGGCGACAATTTCCTGTTGCCAAAAAGCATCACCCCCTTTCATTTAATAAGTGCAGTGTAGACCCGGTGGGGGATGAATGCAAGTAAGTTGACCTTCCTTAAGGGCACATTAATCTTAAGTAATTCGATATTCTTTAGAATAACGATAATCTAAAGTTACTTCATTAAATTAACCTTAAACCACCCGAACCACACCATTCTCTGGTATACTAGATTCGTTATAAAATTACTTATTCCAGAGGAGCAAACACATATGCAATCTCGTTTATCTAAATCATTGTATCTTGGTTTGGCCGCTTTGAGTTTAGGTGCCGTTGCCACGGTATCTACTGCCAATGCAGCTTCTAAAGCCAAGGTTGTTTCCAGCAAGACCTTAAATACTGACCCAACGACTCGTAACGTTCAACCAAATGGTAAGAACGCTTTGTTCACGAAGCCTGGGACTGTTAAGGGTGCTAAGACCGTTGCGTCTAAGAAGACTATGAAGAAGTTAGCTGGTTCAGCTAAGTCTTCGGACTACTTCCGTGCCTACTACCAAAAGGTTACGAACAAGGGTGCCGTTTACTACAAGGTTGTTTCCATGAATGGTAAATACCGTGGTTACATCTACGGTGGTAAGAAGGCTGGGACTTTCGCCGGTGGGATCAAGAAGTCTTCCACGACGCGTGACCGTAACTTACCTACGAACACGACCGTTTACTTCACGAAGCCTGGTACCAGCAATGTGACCTGGAGTGCACCAAAGTACACCCAATACAAGGCAACGAAGTCGGTTAAGGACACGAAGCCATACGCTAACGATACGTTGAAGATCACCGCAGCCGCTACTAAGACGCGTGAAGGTTCAATGTACTACTACGTAACCGACGCCGCTCATCCTTCCGTTAAAGGTTGGATTTACTACAAGGCCGTTACCGACAAGCTTCCTGCATCATCATTCAACGATGCAACCGACGTTAAGGTTAACTTCAAGACTACGACTGGTACAACGGTTAGCTCAACGGTTCTGAATAAGTTGAACGCTGATGGCACGACTGCACCTGCAACTAAGACGGGGACGTCCGTTGCGACTGCTGCTGTCAAGGCTGCTGACGATAACTGGGGTAATGCTTTACTGAAGGGTACTGGTTACAAGTACACTGCTGGTGACACCATGAACCAAAGTGCCTTAGCCAACGCTAAGACCGGTGACACGATCGACCTGTTCGTCACGACTCGCGACAACAAGGCCTCAACCTTCAGCTTCTACCAAACTAATGGTAACGGTGACTTGTCTGTTGCCGCTTCACCACTGAAGGCTTACACTGCCGGCGCTACTGCCGCACCTGACACGGTTGTCTTCCCAGCCGCCAGTGCCTTTACTGGTGCTGAAGGCTTAGACTTCACCGCCGCAACTTCCAAGGCATTCTTGACGAATTCTGCTTTGACGAAGTTGTACACGCCTAACTACAAGTCCAGCAATAGTCAATCTGCCGTTGATGTTTACACGGTTTACACGTTATCCAGCACGATTGCCGGGACTTACGGTACGCCAACTAAGGCCTTCTACACGGCCGAAACTAAGACTGGGACTTCCCCAGCCAACGCAACCACGATTCCTGATTCAAATGCATACGTTACGCCAGCTGCTGCAGCTGCCAAGAACTAATTTGAATTAAACGAAACGGCGGTCAAAACCAATTTGGTTTTGACCGTCGTTTTTATTTGTTTTAATTAATTTTTACTTGAAAGGACTCACGAATCGCTTATTCCCCGTGATATAGCCACCAGAGACTCGGTAACGTAGCGTGTCGCCTTTACGGAAATTGTGGGCATTGGAGTAGGCCCAGCCGGTAACCTTAAGCGTCTTGCCCTTAGCAAAATGCTTATTCCTCTTGGTCAGGTTAGCCGTGCCATAACGGTTGATACCCGTCTTGGCCCGAACGTGCTTCGGCATCGTATATTTGCCAGCGATGACCAACTTCTTGTTGGCAGAGACGTATTTACCGTTACTGAGTTGTAAGCGCGTCGTCAGGTTATGGTTGACAATCTTTTTAACCCTGAGGACTTGACCTTGCTGGTAATGCGACCGCTTGTGCGTCAGATTCTTCTTTGAGTAGGCATTGAGCCCCTTAGGATTGATCACGGTAACTTTGGTTGGCTGGTTGGCATAGTAGAGCGGTGCCACATACCCGGCATTAGCCGTGATGTATCCGGTGGTCCCTTTACCATTGAGATCCTTAACCTTGTAGCGCTTGACGCCGTTTTTCGAGGTAGCGGTGCCAATGACCTTGAACGTGGGCCGGTTCATCCGGGACTTCTTGGCGTACATGGTCTTAAGGGCTTTTTTACTGAAAGTTGGGGACCTGTAGAGGCCAATCTTCTTGGTAGCATAAACGACGCTGTTTTTAACGGCAACATCGGCCGCAACCTTACGATAGGTGTAGGTAACGGCTTGCTTGGCGCTGGTAAATTTACCGGATTCGTCACCGGTCGTCTTGACCAGCTTGTAGCCAGCGATGTTAAGTGGCTCCGCATTATAGCTATCACCCAGGGAACCCGTTAATGTTTTGTCCGGCTTCAAGGTCTTGCCTTGGTCGTCGACATAGTGGACGGTGACAGGGTGGCTGGTAGCGCTGGGCATTGTTGCTGGTGTGGCGGCCTTAAAGACGAAACAGTTTGGCGATGCGATGGTGCTTAATTGGCCGTCAGCGATGTAAGTCGTTCTCTCGGGATCGCTACTATCTTTTTGTGGGATAATAAAACTCTTGACGGGTTGCTTGAGTAGATCACGCTCCTTGTCTGCTGAGGCTTGAGGGTCTAATCGAGCCAGTCGTTCGGTTGAATCGGTTAGGAATATCATGGATTCACTTTTAAGAATTTGGGAGGCAGTTACCTTAAAGTCGGCTGCGGTTTTGCCAAGATAGTTGCTCATGCCCTCAGTCATTGGAATTGCTGAATAGATATCCTCCATTTCCGCTAACTTTTCCATGACGTTGCCATTGAGGTCCTTTTTGATATCACTATAGCTGCGTGTACCAAGTTTTGTTTGTGCCGCGACCTTATAAAGCCATGAATAGACGTAAGAATAATTGGTAAAGTAGGTTGTTAAGTCATCCGGACTGAAGGAGCTACTATAACCATTACGCGGTGCTAGGTATTCCGCTAAGGATTCATCCGGATCGACGCTTACCCCATCCTTGGCGAGGCTCAGCATTCCACGCGCGATAAAGCGAGGTGTCGAAGTTTCAGGATCATCATATTTGACGAACGGTAAAGAAAGTTCGACTTTTACATCCGAGGAAGCATAGCTCTGGGGAAAAGGATTCGTAGATGTCCCTGGATACCAAGGAACCTTGGTCGTCTGACCTTGTTCATCGGTGATCCGATTGTAAGGCGCCTGAATCGATGCAAATTGATAATTGACAGAGTCTTGAGGCTCCGTTGTATCAGTAGTGGCCGGCGTAGTTGTTGCTGCTTGAGCCAGTGTTGGTGTGACGATACCACCAAGTAAACTTAATGTGAGGCCAGCTAGAACGAGCCGGCGAACTAATTTTGACATCTCATCACCTCATAGTTTTCAGTTATTTATATGCTCAGTCTAGCACAAATCGATATTAAAAAACTGGGTGTGCAGATAAATAAAAGGTCAAGACCTTGACGTCTTGACCTTGGGGGAGTTGAGAAAGCGGGGATTACTTGAGCGCTTTAACGAGATGGTTATTTGCGGTGATGTAGCCACCGGCAACCTTGTATCGCAAGGTGTCTCCCTTGCGGAAGTTATTCGCGTTGGAGTAAGCCCAGCCGGTCACGTTAAAGGTGGCATGCGTCTTCTTGGCATAGTGGCGATTGCGTTTCGTCAGGTTGGCGGTACCGTAACGGTTAATGGCCGTCTTGGCTTGGACGCGCTTAGGCATCTTGTACTTGCCGGTAATCACCAGTTTCTTGTTGGCGGAGACGTATTTCCCATTGCTGAGAACGAAGCGAGTCGTCAGGTTGTGGTGAACAATCTGAGTCACCTTGAGCACTTTGCCTTGCTTGTAGTGGGCTACCTTGCCAGTCAGATTCTTCCGGCTGTAGGCGTTGAGACCCTTAGGATTAATCACGGTAATCTTGCTTTGGTTCTTGGCATAGTAGAGTGGCGCAACGTAATCACTGTTTGCGGTGATGTAGCCGGTCGTTCCTTTACCATTGAGGTCCTTAACCTTGTAACGTTTAACGCCGTTCTTTGAGGTAGCGGTGCCGATGACTTTAAACATAGGCCGGTTCATCCGCGATTTCTTGGCGTAAGTTTGTTTGATGGCTTTTTTGGTAAAAGTTGGGGAACTATAGAGACTAATCTTCTTGGTAGCGTAGACCACGCTGTTCTTAACCACCACGTCGGCCGGAGCCTTGCGATAGGTGTAGGTGACGGATTGATCGGAGCTGGTAAACTTACCAGATTCGTCGCCTGTCGTCTTAACCAGCTTGTAACCAGTGATACTGAGTGGTTCCGTCTTGTAGTTATCGTCGAGTGAGCCCGTTAAGGTTTTGTCTGGCTTCAAGGTATTGCCTTGTTCATCGACGTAGTGGACGGTGACGGGGTGGCTGGTGGCGTGAGCGACACTTGGTTCGGGTGATAAGACCACCGTAAGCGGCTGAAACAGTCCCGTAAATATGGCACCATCGGCTTGAACTTTGCCATTAACATTCTGAATATAGGTACTTACCGGCTTTTTAAGTATTTGGGTATCTTTTTCTTCGGAGGCCGCGGGATCCAATCTAGCAAGTTGTTTAGTATTGAGTTGAGTGAGATGAAATGATGGAACCGCGCCCAGGGAAGGTATAAGACTATCTGTATCGTTGTCGGCTGCAAAGATGGGATCGAGGTGCGAAACGTAAGAAGTGCCACCTGGTTGAAGTACATCAAGACGGGCAAGCAATGGTCGGATTGTGGCATAATATTCATGCTTAGCAGCCGTGAAGTTGAAGGTTCCTAATTTTTGTTCCGCACCCATTTTGATGGCCCAGAGACAGTAGTGCATGTACATGGTATGTAGCTGGATATATGACTCGCCGTCATCTGCTCCCTGAGGATAAAAATGATCATAAACGTGTTGTGCTAAACTATCATCAAGGAAAACTGAAAATTTTGCGAAGGCATGCTTTTTCATCATATCAGTGGTTTCTTCTACCATTAGTGGGTCCGTGACGCCTTTGGGGTAAGTTGCCGCAAAGTCTGGAGCTGAAATTTCGGCCAGAGTATAAGTCTGTGAGTCGGCTTGTGGATACCAATAATTTTTGGTGGGCGCATTGGTACCATCATAGATCATAATATAAGGGGATTCATAAGTATCGAAATGTATAGTTGTCGCTGTAGAGGTCCCAGGGTCAGTTGTCTCGGAACCGGGGGCATTACTGGCAGCTTGAACAGTTATTGGTGTGGAAACGCTGCCAATTAGGAACAACGAAAAACTGGCAATGAGTAATTTGATAGTCCATTTATCCATGCGAACGCCTCACTTTTTTCATATTTATACATCTATAGTTTAACATTGTTCGATGATAAAAAGAATATAGGCAAGACAAACAAAAAGTCCCGGACCAGTTCGTTCGGGACTTGAAGAAGTTGTTATTAATTTTCTATCTGAAGGTTTTGATAAAACGAGAATTTCCGGTGATGTAACCACCGGCAACCTTATACCGCAGAGTGTCGCCCTTGCGGAAGTTGTTGGTATTGGAGTAGGCCCAGCCTTTAATGGTGAAGGTAGACTTCTTGGCGAAGTGCTTGTTCTTCTTCGTCAGGTTAGCCGTCCCGTAACGGTTGATCGCCGTCTTGGCTTGGACGCGCTTAGGCATCTTGTACTTACCCGCGATGACCAGTTTTTTTGTTGGCAGAGATGTATTTGCCATTGTTAAGGACGAAGCGGGTGGTCAGGTTGTGGTGAATAATCTGCTTTATTTTGAGGACTTGACCTTGCTTGTAGTGAGCCGCCTTACCAGTCAAATTACTCTTGGTATAAGAGTTAAGGCCATTAGCGTTAATCACGGTCACGCGCTTTTGCTTCTTAGCATAGTAGAGTGGCGTAACGTAGCTGGACTTGGTCGTGATGTAACCAGTCGTTCCTTTACCGTTGAGGTCCTTCACCTTGTAGTGCTTGACGCCGTTCTTCGAGGTAGCGGTGCCGATGACCTTGAACATTGGCCGGTTCATCCGAGACTTCTTAGCGTAGGTGGTCAAGAGAGCCTGCTTACTGAACTTTGGGGATGCGTAGAGGCCAATTTTCTTGGTGGCGTAGACTACGCTGTCCTTAACCACAATGTTGGCCGCTGCTTTGCGATAGGTGTAAGTGACGGATTGATCGGAACTGGTAAACTTGCCAGATCCATCACCAGTCGTCTTAACAAGTTGGTAGCCATCGATACTGAGTGGTTCCGTCTTGTAGTCTTCGCCGAGTGAACCCGTTAAGGTCTTGTCTGGCTTCAAGGTGTTGCCTTGTTCATCGACGTAGTGGACGGTGACAGGGTGGCTGGTAGCCGTAGACGATGCTACGGATTTAAGGACATAGGCGGATGGTAAGGAAGAGCTACTTAGGAGTCCATCGGCTAACATGGTCCCGTCGGTTTGTTTCGTGACGAGATCAGTCATCGGTGTTTGCAGTAACTTAGCCTCGGCAGTTTTTGAGGCTGTGGGATCCAACCGGGCCAGTTGATCGACTGTGAGACTATCTAAGTGGAATTCGGCGGTGTCATTTAATAAGGCTGATGCCATATCATTAAATTTGCTCTCATCCGACATAGTATTTTCAAACAGTTGCCAGTTTTCACTACCGATCATATCTTTTTCTGGCTTAAGTTTTGATAAGACATTCTGGATGTAATCTGCGTGGATAGCTGTAAAGTTGGTCTGATGCAGTTGGGCTTTGGCAAGCGATTCGAATAACCAAGCATAGGAATAGGCGATGGTTTCATAGATGGAGGTTATGTCGGCAGAAGTCTTAGCTGCGGAATACACGCGTCGTGAAATTAGGTAGTCAGCAAATTTGTCACCAGGCTTCAGTGTGCTGCCGGAGTCTGCCAGCTGGGCCATCTTTCCAGCAGTCCCTGGGGTGTCGGGATGATTTGGCTCCGAAGCTTTTAGATCATTTGCAAAGGTGAGCCCGTTGTCATCTCCGAGAATTGTGTCACGAGGAATAATCTGGGATTTGACATCAGGATACCAGGGAACCTTAGTTGTTTTTCCATGGCTATCCGTGATTAAGACGTAGGGCAATTGCATGGCGCCGAAAGTAACGGTGGTGCCAGTGTCACTGGGATCAGAAGTAGTCGCCGACGGATCGGTGGTTGCCGCTTGGACGACAGTCGGGGACAATACCCCGCCAATTAGTACGAGTGAAAGACCGGTAAGAATGAGCCGGCGAATCTTGATAGTCATTTGATCGCCTCATTTTTTTACTTATTTACTGATCAGTGTAACACTGTTCGGGTGTGCACTGGCATCAGTTTCGATAATATAAAAAGTTCCGAACAGATTCGTTCGCGACCGTGTTTAAGAACGGACAACAGGTGATGATGAAGGTTGAGGTGTTATGTTTTTGGGTTGTCGGGTTTTACGGTGGCATTAAAGTGGATCCCTTTCGCCCATTTGAATAGATTATCTTGATAGCCAGTTTGGACGCGTTGATTGTTCTCGATTTGAGAAACGGTGGACGAACCTAGGCCCAACTTTTCGGAAAATTCGCGAACAGTTGGGCCAAGACTGCTTCGTAGTTCGTAGATCTCTTGTGGGCTCATCAGTCCTAGCCGCTGACGGTAGGCAGCAAAGTCTGCCTGGACGTTCTCTAACGGATGATCGAAGTCGACCCAGAGCTCACCAGTCGAGTCACGCAGGTAATGGTGTTGGACGATCAAGTCATTTAGATGCTTTACGCTGACTTTTTCTGTTTGGGTGACGTCGGTGAAGACTTCACGACGGTTCTTAGTAGTCGTTACAATTGATTTTATTTTATCAATATTGGGCACTTTGCACATCCAGACTTGGTCGATGTGTTCTGATTCTTATCATAACTTGTCTTGTTTCTCACGAGAAAAAACCCTGCTCAAATCAATGAGCAGGGTAGTTGGCTATCACTTATTCTCCCGGCATCCGCAACGTGGTCGGGAGCTTTTCCTTTTCCAGACCCAAGTGATCACAGATCGTGGCAAAGAGGTCGGGTGCGGCCAGCAACTCATCCAGGTCGGGCACCTCTAGCCGGTGACACAGCATGTTAATTACACTCGGCGTCACGTAGAGTTGTTCGGCCTCCATCTGCCAGTATTCCATGGGTGAGACCCGGTAGAAGATGCAGGCGATCGCCACGGGATGCCATTCAATCTGAACCCGGACGCACCGCATGATGTCGGCATAGCTGTTGACGGCGTTGGGATTGGGCATTTCCACTCGTGAGTGGTGCTGGGCAAAATCGGCGCTGTCGGGCCATTGCATTTCTTGCTGTTGCTGATAGGTCACCAGGCGTTGATGCTTGTAGTAGGCCATTTCGGAGAGGGCTGACGTGATGTGGTCGGTTCGCCGCAGCTTAACCGCTTGGGCGTAGGTGAGCTCGTAGCACTGCAAAATGAGGGTCAGAAAGTCTGGATTGGGCTTAGCAATGTGATCTTTTTCCAGTTCAGCCAGGTACCAAGATGGAATGCCCGTATTCTTGAGGACGGTTTCGATTGGTGCCTCGTTGGCCAAGACCAAGCGAGCGTTGGTTAGTAAATCACCCAAAGTGTGCCGCAACGGTTGCATTTTACCCCTTCTCTCTAGTACTGCCGAGTATAGCAAGAATTGGTCAGCGTTGCATGGAAATCTCGTGAGAATCGAGCCGATTTTATGAGAAAAATCGAATTAAACCAGTATAAAATATATTATTGTTCGTTATCTGTTTAGCCGATAATGTTGCCTAGAAACCTGTTACTAGGCAAATTGTAGAGTGCGAACAGCAATGCATATTTTAAAAAATAAGTGTATATTTCTTGCTATTATTCGTGTTTTGTGAGAATCTATAGCCGGGCAACTGGAAGGCATGCAACGTTAAGAAGTGTCTAGATAGTCCCGAATCTTGCAAAACTTATGAAGGCATGGCTGAGTACTAGGGGATTATCCGCTAAGTATCGAGAACAGGTCGAATCGGCGGGGTGTGTGGATTTTACCAAGATTCGACAAGAGGACGTTAAGCGCGTCGTTCCCGGTAAATCATTAGACATTGACTGGACCGAAGTGATCTTTATCAAGAATATTCGGGGACCTAAGCGTAGTTCATTTGATACCATTGTTTGGTCGCGGACCGAGGGGTTCTATCGCACCAAGGTGCGGCCACGAATGTTGTTGAATCGGTTAGCCGAAGATAATGGAATTTCGTGGTTTGATATGACGATGTTTTATCGGTATCTCCATTTGACGGGACGGGTGCCCTTTGTGATTGGCCCGTTGATGTTTATCCCGACAGAGGTACCCAAGAGTCGGAATCATACCAGTTGGATTGGTGGCCAATTCGTTCGTCACATCAACGAGGTCGCCAAGACAAATGGGAAGCCCAAAGTTCGAATTGACCTGGCCAATCATATGGAAATGGTCATTTGGGACTCGGAGCCCAGACTACGGAAGAGCTTAACGGATGCTCAAGCTGTGTTGCGGTTGGAGCAGGCCGAACAGGCCGTTCGAGCGCGGACTAATTCAGTGAATGCTTCCAATGATTGGCTGGATGCGGTATCCGAGCTGTATCAATTATCCAAGGAGATCTTTGCCAAAGAGGTCTTGCATAAGGCTGGCTTTGATAAAGAAATTAAGGGGGCTGACATCAAGCGGATCGTCCGTGAGATTGACCGGGGAAATAACGATTCCTTACATCTAAATGACGAACGATAGTCGTTTATAAACTGCGTGTAACAGTCGAAATAATGGCTCATAAGCCCGCTATATAAGCGAAATAATAAAAAGTTTGGCTGAGATGTGATTTGTTCATAATATAGTCGGTTATCTATGATAGGATATTTAGGTAGGGCAAGTTAGACAACAATCTGTTTGCCGCCTTACTTGCTAATATGCACGATGACTATGTTAAAGACACATCGGCAATTAATTCAGAATTGCTGGTGGTCACGAGGAGGAAGAGCGTCATGATGGAAGCCAACAAGTTAGCCGTAGATGTAGAACGGATTCACCAATTGAATTCGTTACTCCGGCCATTTATCAAACGCCCGAGCACTGGGGATGCGATTACGTTTGAACAATATCGAATTCTCCATGAACTGGCATCAGAAAAAATCAGTACCAGTGAATTGTCTCGGCGTCTAAACGTCGGCCAATCCATGGTATCCATTCAAATCAGTCGGTTGCTCAACGGTGGGTTTATCCAAGACGAAACCTTACCAACGGACCGGCGTTACCACGTCTTTCAAATCACGGCGCGGGGCCGGCGGGTTGAAGAGCACGTCAGCGACATCTTGAGCGGGGTCGTTCCCGACCTGATGCGCCAACTGGCGGATATCATCGATGGCCCCACTAATGATTAAGTAATAAAAAACGGAGAAGCCGGTTACTCACCAGGCTTCTCCGTTTTCATTTGCTTATTCAGCTGCTTCGACTTCTTCTTCGTCTTCTTCGGGTTCATCGATGGCATTACCATCTGCGTCGACCAGTTGAAGTTCACTCATCCGGATAACGACTAAGTCGCCGAATGAATCGATCTTATCCGTTTCTTTCTTGGATAATTGGTCGGGTTCGACTTTAACGATAACTGAGTGTTCGTAGAGTTTAGTAACGGTGCCATAGAATGAATCGGAAAATAGTTCAGTTTTTTTACAGAATACTCGATTATCTTCGTGCAGTGCCATGTAACTCGTCCCCCATTAAGGTAATTTATAACAGAGTAATGGTCAGTCGGCAAAAAGTCAAGGGAATTTGGAAAAATAGTCCCTCTGGCTGAAAGATTTAGGGGATTATCGAATATTATAACTAACTAACTCCGTAACTGTTCGATCTTAGACTGGGTGGCGTAGTTCCGTAACAGTTCACTCTGCCGGGTCACGGCCGTGGCAAAGTTGCTGAGAAAATCAAGGTCCAGATCACTCAGTGGTCGTTGCACCTGCGCGGCGGTTAACAGGGCATCCACCTGGTTGGCCAGATCGGTGTTGGTGGTCATCAATTGTTCGAAAGCATTGGTGGCCACGATACCGCCGGCAGTGGCCGTTGGTGTAACTGTGGCTTGACTGGCTGGGGCCGCCGAAGCGATCGGAGCGGTCGTCGCACTGGAAACGGGCGTGGCCGTGGAGCTGGCCGCCACCTTGGTTGGGGCGCTGGTCGTCTGCTTAGGCTTAGTAATGGACTTCTTGGCCGCGGGCTTAGGCGCGGCAGCCGGGTGGTGTTGCCGCTTGGGGGCTGGCCCCTTGCTGTCGAAATAGTAGTAGACCTGCCGGGGCGTTACCGCGGCCTTCTTGATCCGGCCATCGATTGAAGGGGCGGCGGACACCGCACCCATGACGACGGACCTCGTATAGCCCTGGTCACCTAACATCTGACGTAAGGTGACGGCCCGTAGTCCACGAATGCCGGGGAATTTTTCATCAGAGGCGACTTCGGTGATTTGGTCATCCTGAAGCCACGTCATAATTTGTTGGCGGATCTTGGCCGCCTGACTATTTTTGGTATTTGCCATTGTGAACCTCCGTTTTAGTTTGATAAGTGTTTTATTTAAGGTAGATGGTTCTGTCTCGCTCGCCCCCAGCCCGGATGGGCTGGAACGCTGTGAACAGGACTTCAAGCCAAAGGGCGGTCTTGAAGGTCCGTTCTGCCTAAGCGGAGAAGTTCGCTCCCCTAAGGCAGTGCCACGGCTGAGCCCGGGCTGGGGGCGAGCTGCCTGTGTCGTTGTCTCAATTATAGTGACAACTGATTAATCAAATCAATCAGTTGTCAGTTTGCGCCAATGGGCGTAAATACTTGTTCTCAGGCAGGGTGCCTACTTACTCAGGAAAGTTAAGTGGTTATTCCGCGCTGTTGAGTCGCTCTCATCATAGCGGTTGTGCCTTATCGGTGGGGTACGATTAACTCGCCTGTAAATATTATTTCTATAATAGGTGGAGATTTGTGAAATAATATTAGTAAAATTGACCGCTAACGTAGATGGCTAAAGGCTTTTGGTGACCATAGTGGTCGATCAAAAGCCGGAGGCGGCTAGGTGAAGCGCAGTGACAATGGTCTTAGTGGGGATTTTTCCCACTTAGAGCATGGCCGACTTTAGAGACCGTCCTTTGGCTCTAAAGCGTGCCCACAGCGCGAAACCTAGCCGCCGCAGGCGAGCCAACCTCTACCAACTTCCATACAATCTCGTAGGCTATTGAAAACCGTCTACTTAATATTGAATCATTGTTATTCGCTGACAACAAGAGTTATTGGTCAAAACATTATGAATTTTAAGGGAGTTTTGGCGCCTACTAAATTTTTTTAAGTAAGTATGGTACAATCAGAACACAAAGAGGAACGCGTTAGCGACGCTGAGTGGTTTAAGAACTTAGCGCAGCTACCGCGGCTGAAAGTGACTAGCCCGGTAGCGGCAGTTCTAATTAATATAGGAGTGAACAATTTTGCATATCTTTGAAGATGAAAACGGGATTCGTCTAGTTGTATCCCATCAGCTCGGCCATTATGCCGCGCACTTCGCGAATTACGCCCCCGAACAACGTTTCGTGAACTACGAACTTCGTCGGGACCGGCATGGCCGTTATCATCTAACGATTGAAAAAACGAACCTCGTCGAACTGGACCAAGCGGTCTTCAAGAAGCCATTGATTTTCGGTGACCTCGGCGATAGCCTGACTCCCATCAAGGGCGTCACGCTTATGTTAATCTAGTTAGAGCTAGCACCAGCTGACAAGCTGATGCTTTTTATTTACTGAACTTGTAATAAGGAGACAGCGACATGAAACGGATTTACTTAAAGGGGCTAATCCCACTCATCTTGATCTTAATCGTCATGAATCTCGATCCACAGTCCATGGGCTTCAAGTGGTCCTGGTGGACAGTCTATCTGGTCATTAGTTACGCTTGGTTTTTCCCAACGGTCTACAGCCACTGGAGTCAAAGCGACTATAAGGACATTGACATGACGAACAAGAATCCAGTCCAAGAGGCGCGTCGGGTCAACATCAGCAGTGAAAACACTGGTAGCTTTGGGACCGATGCCGGTGGCCGGTCGAACGGTAAGGACAAACTCAGCGACTGGGGGATTGACGTTGTTCTACGATTTGGCGCAATCTTCCTGGGCATTGCCGGCTATGCTTGGCTGAAACTAAGACCGAAGAAGAAATAATAGCATATTTGTTTTATAGGCATCGACCAATTGGTCGATGCCTTTTTGTCGGAATGAAGGGACACGGGTACTGGGCAAGGTCGGACTGGCTTTTGAATTAAACGGGGAGCCTGGAGGCGCGGGCACTCAGCTGTGAGGTTATTCTTAGTCGCGGGCTGGGCGGCTTAGAATAAGGCCGACCTTCAAGACTTGCGGGTTTCAAGGCTTGAAGTCGTGTCCACAGCGTTCCAGCGCCGAAAGCGCCGCAAGGCGACCGAGGAGTATTGGGGGACAATAGATAAAGAATCAGCTACCTGCGGTAGCCGAAAAAGTTTAAACCTCTTTGCTTGCTAAATGTAATTGCCAGAGTTACAGTATAACCGTAGATAAAAAGAAAAGGGGTTCTGTACAATGACAAACGTATTAGTATTAGGTGCTCATGGGCAAATTGCTCGTTTAGCAACCGACCAACTGTTGGCCAATCCCGACAACCATTTGACGTTATTCCTGCGCAACGCCGACCGGTTAGCCGATAAGGCAAGTGACCGGGTCAAGGTGATCGATGGTGATGCCGGCAACGCCGACGACTTGAAGGCCGCCTTAGCCGGAATCGATGTCGTCTATGCCAACCTGGCCGGTAAGATTGAGGATGAAGCCAAGGCAGTTGTCAGTGCCATGGATGCCACCGGTGTGAAGCGCCTGATCTGGATTTCCACGTTAGGCATTTACGATGAGGTCCCTGGGGCTTACGGCAAGTGGAATCACCAGATGCTGGACGGGGGCTACCTTGAAACTTACGCCGCCGCAGCGAAGACCATTGAAGGGTCCGACCTGGACTACACGATCATCCGGCCGGCCTGGTTATCCAATCATGATGAGATTGACTACGAAACGACTAAGAAGGGTGAGGCCTTCAAGGGAACCGAAGTCTCACGGAAGTCGATTGCGGCCTTGGTCACGAAGCTGGTGGCCAATCCAACGCAAGCCATTCATGAATCCTTGGGCGTTAACAAGCCCAACACCGATGGTGATAAGCCAGTCTGGAAATAGGCTAAAAGTTTTTTCCGGAGCGGAACGCCTAGCGCCCGGCATTCGTTACCAGACCGGCTAATTTAGGCGGTCAAAAAGGGTGCAATGGGCCGTGATTCGCGGTATAACTAGGGTGTGCGTTGAGTAAAAGCTCCGCATGAATCATTGCTCCAATTACTTAATATGGAATCAATTTACTGAGCTCATTCTGTGAACCTTTCCTCCAAACAAGAACCCATGGATTTGCCTGGAATTGATTCATACTTTGCGGAAATGCTGTTAGTGGTCGCTGATCACTGGCAGTATTTTTTTATTTAATTAGGGAAGAAAATTTACGCATTTTGATTGCAAACGCTTACAACGAGTGCTATAGTAAAGCCATGGAAAGGTATCAAAGGTTGTGACAGTAACATCGGTAAGGTAACTTAAGCAACAGGAACATTTATGATTTCCGTTTTGGTAACGTGAGTCAGAGTTTCTGAGTAACTCCGAGATACTGAAAGATTCAATGCAACTAAGGTAAACCTTCTAACGAACTCTAGCAGTTCCAGGCAGTGTTAAAAGTATTTGAATCAAGCACCATCGACAATTGAATAAGGGAATTCAGTTTAGCGCTTGTCAAAGCGCGATGTTGACAGACTTGAGAACAGTTCCAGGCGTTAGCTAGAGCTCGGATGTTGTGGTAACAAGGGTCATGCGAAGATTTCAATAAGAATCGTTGGAGCGTGTCTTGTTGGTATGATGAAGGGATTAAAGTTTTAGATTCGACGTGACAAGCTGAAACGACAGTCAGAAATTAAACCATATGATTGTAGTTGGACTGTGACAGCTCAGCTGGGAAATTAAAGTAATGAGGCGATTAAGTATTAAAATGATTTCGAAACGGAAATTAAGTAGTCGTCACAACCTCCTTTCCGAGAGTTAGCGGACTTCAAGTATTCTCCAAAAAACTTGAAGCCCGTTTTTTAGTTTTAGGAAGTTGGTCGTTCGGTTCAACTAGATTTTTCCAGTTTTAGCTATGTAACGATTAGATTTTGAAACACACCAAGATCCCCTAAGTACCACGGGGTCAGCCTTTCTTTTGATCTTTGAAAACAGGACAAATTGTTGTTAGTAAATCCTTTTATCAACTTTTTGAGGACGTTCGGCAACCGGGATTGGGACGGGCCAATCGAAATAATTAAGGGTGCCAATGTTCGGAAATTACGAATTTCCGCTTTTCGCAAATCGGCCATTTACAGGCTTGGCGGGAAAAGGTATATTATTACTAGACAAAAAAACGTCGGGGGAGAATTTACAGGAATTTCACCTAAGGAGTGAGAAATAGTGGCCTTTCATCGCATTTTCGTTATCGATTTTGCCGGGTTAGGTTTGGGGGAAGCGCCGGAAGCAAATCGCTTTCAATCTGTGGGGGCGGATACCATCGGGCATGTCGCCGCTGGTTGGACCGGTCAGCTAAATCTTCCAACATTTCAGGAGTTAGGCTTAGGAAATATTCGGATTGGTCATGAATTGCCGGGCATTGCCCCGGTTGACCAACCGACGGGGTTCTTTGGCCGACTCCACATGCAGGCGACCGGGAATCATCCGGCGACCGGCTTGCGAGAAATGTGGGACTATACCGGGGCCTATCGCACGGAGAGCGTGCTGGATACGCTGCCAGCGGCTGGTTATCCAGTCACGGTAGCTGGGCCGTTTCTCAGTTACTTACAAACCCAGCGACGCACCCGACGGTTCCAGTTGGGGGACAATCGCGGGGCATTTCGCGTACTCTTTAACCGATTGAACCATCCCGACACCGGGTTAACCTACGTGATGTTGCCAGATTTCCGCTTCGCGGCTCGGCAACACGACGTGCAGGCGTTTGGCGATTCGTTAATTCAGGCCGACCAATACCTGGGGCAGGTGCTTCAGGATATGGCAGCCAACGACTTGTTAATCGTCACCGCGACGCAGGCCAGTGACCCGGTGGGGACCATGCAACCGACGCGAGAGTATCTTCCCTTGATCGTGGCATCATCGTCACGACCACGGGGACACGCCTTAGGCATTCGCCGCACGTTAGCTGACGTGGGCGCCACCGTTTTGGAAAATTACGGTTTGGCTGCCCGCGCCGCAGGACATAGTTTTTTAAATGAACTCACGCAGTAACCGTGAATGAACAACCATTTGAAAGGAGGTGAGGGGCACCAAGCCAGGGACCGCAACGTAGAGTTGTCAGGCAATCAGCGACAAATCATTATTGATAGATTTTCGCCATTTTTCTTGCCGCTGGATTGACGACCTGTCGAGAACTGGTGCTGTTCGTTCACATATAGAAGTTATGCTGTACATAATTTCTGCAGGAAACATCGAGTCAACTTTTGGATGACACTGGCGTCATTCATCAAAACAATATCGGAAAGAGGTATTTTGACCAATGCTAATCGCAGTCAATATTTTAGGGGTAATTGTTTACCTCGCAATCGCTTTCTTGTTCTCAAAGAACAAGAAGAAAATCAACTGGAAGTCTACGGCTATCGTTCTGGTTCTTAACTTAATCTTAGCCTGGTTCTTCACCAGTTTCGGTATCGGTCGTGAAATCGTTCAAGGCGCTGCCGACGGATTCAACTGGTTGGTCCAAGTGGCTTACCAAGGGATCGTCTTCGCCTTACCTAACTGGGTAACGCCTAACTACGGTGGTACTGCTAAGACCATGAACTTCATTACGAGTTCATTGCTGCCAATCTTATTAGTTGTTCCAATGTTCGATATCTTGACTTACATCGGGGTATTGCCATGGATCATCAAGTGGGTTGGTCGTGGCCTTTCATTCATCACTGGTCAACCTAAGTTCGAATCATTCTTCTCTGTTGAAATGATGTTCTTAGGTAACACTGAAGCCTTAGCCGTTTCTCAATTACAATTGAAGAGCATGCGTAAGGAACGTAACTTGACGCTGGCTATGATGTCAATGTCATGTATCACCGCTTCTATCTTGGGTGCATATACCCAAATGGTTCCAGGTCAATTTGTTCTGACGGCCGTTCCAATTAACATCTTGAACGCCATCATCGTTACCAACATGTTGAACCCGGTTGAAGTGTCTGCTGAAGAAGATACCATCGCTAAAGTTGGTGGCTCAAACGCCGCTGCTGCTGAAGATGGCGAAGACGACGGCAAGCGCGAACCATTCTTCTCATTCTTGGGTGACTCCATCCTTGGTGCCGGTCGTTTAATCTTGATCATCGCCGCAAACGTTATCGCCTTCGTTGCCTTGGCAGCCCTGATCGATAAGTTGCTTGGCTTGGTTCACCCTTGGTTATCATTGGAACACATCTTGGGTATCATTATGTTCCCATTTGCATGGTTAATGGGTCTGAGCGTCCACGATGCATTCGGCTTTGCTCAATACATGGGGACTAAGTTAGTCACGAACGAATTCGTTGTTATGGGTAAGATTGCTTCAACCATCAACACGAACGCGTTCTCACCTCACTACCGTGCCATCTTAACTGTCTTCTTAACTTCCTTTGCTAACTTCTCAACTACTGGGATGATCATTGGTTGTTTCAAGGGGATCGTTGACCGTGAAAACAACGAATTAATCTCTAAGAACGTTGGTTACATGTTACTTTCCGGGATCCTTGTTTCCCTGCTTTCTGCCGGGATCGTTGGGCTCTTCGTTTGGTAATCTAATCGTCGCTCATTGTGAGTGATTCTATACAATTGATGGCCCAGAGGCATTTGCTTCTGGGCCATCTGTGTCAATAAAACCAGTTTTTACTGGGTTTAGCCTTTGATTTTCTTGTGTGCGGAGCCATCGGCTCCGGTTGGCCAGATTGGCGCTGGAACGTCGTGGACGTGGCTCAGAGCCAAAGAGCGGTCTCTGAGACCAGTCTTTTCCTAATCCGAGAAAAGTACTCGAATAAGGAAAATTTCACGACTGAGCGCCATCTGGCCCGCCCTCCGCCTTACAGGGATCGCTATTGGTGAAATAGCGGTAGCCCAGTAGTACTGGTTCTCTAGACGCTGGTTATGGGCACCATATGCTCTTCATTGACAGGTGAATCAACTATACAATGCTGTATTTGTCGCTCTGGTGAACGTGTTTGCCGAGTGATTCAAAATGGCAGGAGGTTGGTGTTGCCAGTTAACCGACCGTAATTAGAGAATGGAATTTAGAGTACGGAGGACCCGGGGCTCAGCTGTGAAATTATTCTTAGGGGAGGGAATTTCTCACCTTAGAATAAGACCGACCTTCAAGATTCGTGGTTTTTACGAAGCTTGAAGTCGTGTCCACAGCGTTCCAGCCCCGGAAGCCGGAGTGCGGACTAGTTTCACTATTGCCGCATACTGGCCAACCGGAGCCGAAGGCTCCTGGATCTGTGAGTCAAAGGCTAGCAACCTGCAGTCAACAAATTAGCAAAGTCAGGCAAGACAGATTCTAGTGGCTTGTGGTAAGCTGTTCGTACGGGTGTCGACCTTTCTATGAGAGTGAAACCCAGCCGGAAGTATGAGACCTTCCGATTGCAATGCCCGTGAACTATGTGCGTCATAGCTGGCGTACTGAAAGATAGGGATTTTTATGGATAAGCAACAAGCGCAGGTGGAACGGGCGGAGAAAATGACGCTCGGAGAAGCACTGCGACATAAGGATGTCGTCCGCAACGAACTGATCGCAGGGGTCACTGGCTTCTTCGCCATCTCATACATCATCATTGTGAACCCATTAATCTTAAAGGATGCTGGGATTCCCACTGATTTGAGTGTCTTCGCGACCATCTTCTCGTCAATCATTGGTTGTTTGGTCATGGCCTTTTGGGCCAATGCCCCAATCATCTTGACGCCGGGGATGGGTGTGAACGCCTTCTTCACGTACACCGTTGTCGTGAACATGGGCCTGAGTTGGCGTGAGGCGCTAGGGATCGCTGCGGTGGCCAGCTTTGTTTATATGTTGATTGCCTTTACCAAGGCGTCGACGGTGCTCTCGGAGGCGATTCCAGAATCGCTAAAGAGTGGGATTACGGCCGGTATTGGCCTGTTCCTGGTGGAGATTGGTCTGGAGAAAGCCGGGTTAATCGTTGCCGGGAAGTCGTCGCTGATTGTGTTGGGTGATTTAACCAAACCCGCAACGCTCCTGGCGTTGTTCGGTCTGGTCTTGAGCTTCATCTTGTATATTCGCAAGGTCAAAGGAAACTTCTTCATTGGGATCATTGCGACTAGTCTGGTGGCCTTCCTCTTTGGGATCAAGGATGCCGACACCCCAACGGTTGATCTGGCTCGGCTAGGTCAATATCACAAGATTGTCTTTCAAAATGACTTCTCCAGTTGGCTCTCAACCCCATTCATCTTGGCCGCTTTCTCGATGACCATGATTCTGGTATTTGAGTCAATGGGCTTGTTGCAAGGGTTACTGCCCGACCAACGAAAGTTCAAGAAGACCTTTGAAGGCAGTTCCGTAACCACGTTCCTTTCTAGCTTCTTGGGGACCAGCCCAACCGTGGCGGCCGCCGAAAGTGCTTCTGGGATCGAGACGGGTGGTCGGACCGGCCTGATGTCGCTGACCGCCGCCATCATGTTTGCCTTGTCGTTGGTCTTCGTACCACTGTTGGCCTACGTGCCATCCGGTGCGATTGCTCCCGTGATTATTATTACCGGGGCGATCATGATGCAAGCCATTGGCAATATTAAGATGAGCGACTTCGCCGAGTGGTTCCCAGCCTTTCTAATCATTGTGCTGATTCCACTCACCAACAGTATCTCCACGGGACTAGCATTCGGTTTCGTTTGCTATCCGGTGATGAAACTCGCACTGGGACAGGGGAAACACGTTGCCTGGCCAGTGTACCTGTTAGGATTTTTGTTCCTACTCGACTTGATTTTCAGTTCCCTGCTATAGTGGGGAACTTTACTTAAGGGTTTAACGTAAGCGGTTACGCCGCTTAAATTATAAAAACCGAATTAATTCATTGGGAGGAAATAATGATGACAACTAAGATTATTATGGATACAGATCCTGGGATTGACGATGCAGCGGCCTTAACCATGGCCATTAATGACCCAAAGATTGACTTGAAGCTGGTGACGACGGTTGCCGGTAACGTAACGGTTGATAAGACCACGATCAACGCTTTAAAGATTGTGCGGTTCTTTAACCAAAGCATCCCCGTTGCAGGTGGTGCTGAACAACCATTATTCAAGGACTTTGAAGATGCTGCACGGATTCACGGTGAATCCGGGATGCCTGGTTATGACTTCCCAACTGACCTACCAACGCCATTGAAGAAGACGGCCGTAGAAGCCTTGCATGACGAAATCATGGCTAGTGACGAACCCATTACCTTGGTTCCAACCGGTTCATACACTAACATTGCGTTGCTCTTCTCCGAATACCCAGAAGTTAAGAGCCACATCAAGGAAATCGTGGCCATGGGTGGTTCGTTGAGCATGGGGAACATGACGAGTGCCGCTGAATTCAACGTCTTCACCGACCCAGATGCCGCCGCTATCATGTACAAGTCCGGTGTTCCAATCGTCATGGTTGGTTTGGACATCACCATGAAGGCCCTGTTAACTCACAAGAGCATCGAAACCCTGCCTACTTTGAACGAAGCCGGCAAGATGCTGCATGACATTATCATCCACGACGGTGACAATAGTGACGCCGGGATTGCCATGCACGATGTGAACACCATCTTCTACCTCCTTCACCCAGAAGCAATTACCACGAAGGACATGTGGATCGATGTTGTTACCGATGGTGCTGCCATTGGTGAAACGGTCGGCGATATCCGTGGCGCTTACCATGATGGTAAGACGAACGCCAAGGTTTCCGTTGATATCGACGCCGATGCCTTCAACAAGTGGTTCATCGAAGAAGTTCGGGCTATCAAGGACTAATTTCAACAATTACAGATAATGATTAATGAACGGCTCCCAGCACATGCTGGGGGCCGTTTTTGAGTGGCCATATTTGTTCGGTCACCGATAATTGCTATCGCTAAATTAGGGGCACAAGGCCCCGTTAAATAGGCATTTGTGGGCAATCCGAATTCTCCCTAGTAACCTTTACAAGAATGGGTGCATTTCAATACAGAAACGAAACATAGACCTGCTATGATGAGGGCAAGCATAGGGGAAGAGGATGATCGTATGTCAGCTGTACACTTTGATACGTTGATCTTATTGATTGTCACGTGGTTGCCCATGATTTGGTTTGCCAAGCCCGTTAAACATCCGAAGAAGTAACTGCAGCACCAATACTCGCCACCGTGTGGGTACTGGTGCTTTTCTGTCCCATTGAAATCTTGGACCTGATTGAAAGAGTCCAGGGGCTTCTCTGTTTCAAATTCGCGGATTTTGACTTGGTCCTAAACCAGTCTAGACCTCGACGATCTATCTAAGACCGCAGGGCGGCCGGAAATGGGCTCAGCCGTGGGACTGCCTTAGCGGAGGGGGTTGCTCCGGTTAGACAGAACGGGTTTTTGAGACCGCGCTGTGGCTCAAAATCCTGTTCACCGCGTTCCAGCCCATTTCCGGCAACTGGAGGTTGCCAGCCTTATCGAACCGCACCCTGAGCCGGGACTTTGTGCACGATCTGCGGAAACTTTACAGGATGTTGACGAATTTCATACAGAGAATTTACATCGGTTCGGTATGCTAGACCTAACTTAGTGATAGTCAGCTTAGCTGTCGCCGGGTGGGGTTCCCGGTGGTAGTAACTTTATTCGATGGGGCCACGGGGGTATGAATAAATTCAAAATCGTCCATTTATCCGATCCGCAGTTGGCGGCGGGAACGACCGCGCCACAGTATCATCAACAGATCGAACCGAAACATAAACTCCAGCGACTGTTTGACGACGTGCGACGTCAGCAGATTGAGCCAAATCTAATTGTCATTGGCGGGGACTTATTAACCGGTGGAACCAGCAAAGATTATGCCCAATTCCGCACCTACTTAGATCAGCAAGCTAAACAAATTGGGGCACCAATTCAGGTGATCCTGGGCGATCAAGACGACCGGGAAGCCTTTAACGAAGGTTACTTAGAAGAACCGCATCAACCGTACTATGCTTATAAGCAGGTTCATCAGAACATGGATTTTTATTTTCTGGATTCGAAGTGGGAACCCAATAAGGAGGCGGGCTGGCTCGACCGGGAACAGCTGAACTGGTTGAATAAGAGCCTCCATCTAGCGCCACGTCGGCGGGCGTTTATCTTCGTCCATCACCCGCTGGATACGCCGGCATTACAGTCAATGCGCTATGCCCTCCTGCAGAATAACCGAGAATTGTTGGCGATTCTGCACGGCCACAATATTGGCGGCATCTTTACCGGGCACTTACATTTTGGTGCGAGCTATTTGGTCGATAACGGCATTCCCGTGACCTCGGTGGGGTCGACGGCCACTTATATTGATTGCCAGAACCCCCATGAACATGAGGTTCATGACGGAATTAGCTACAATGTCATTACGATTCAACGGGGCTTAGCTAGCGTGACGAATCATCCGCTATTGCTAGGTGAACCCGTGATCGATACCATTCGGATTAGCAATACTGGTTTTGCCAAGCATCGCCCCCGGTTGATGAATCCCCGGCGCTTGGTGAACCAGCCCCCATTTTAAATCGACCTGTTGCGAGGCGTGATTCCCGGTTATATGACTGGAATCATGCCTCCTATTTATTTCCTGGGGAAAGCGTTCCATGTGACCCTGATTTTCGGTATAATAGAGAACGACGTGAGTGTGAAACGGTCAATTGAGCCCGGTGGTTCGGTTGCGTTTCACCAGTAATTAAGGTAAAGTATACTCAAACGTGAAACATTTTGTTTCACAAAATGAACTGGGAGATATTGCATGAATCCAGAAGAGTTTCGTGCCGCGCTAGCTAAGCAGGGCATTGAATTAACCGCTACACAAGAACAACAATTTGCGGACTATTTTCACTACTTAGTCGCGACCAATGAACACGTTAATCTGACAACGATTACCGCGGAGCCCGAGGTCTATCTGAAGCATTTCTATGACTCGTTGACCCCTGCCTTTTATGTGCCGGGAATCCGGACGGAACCCCTTACCATTTGTGATGTGGGTGCCGGTGCTGGCTTCCCGTCATTGCCGCTTAAGATCGTCTTCCCCCAACTCAAGGTTGCCATCGTGGACTCCTTGAACAAGCGGATTACCTTCTTAAATGACCTGGCAGCCAAGCTCGACTTGACGGGCGTGGCCTTTCACCATGCGCGTGCCGAAGAGTTTGGTGGTAAGCGGTCCGAACACCGGGAAGCCTACGACCTGGTCTTGGCCAGAGCCGTGGCCCGGATGTCGGTTTTGAGTGAACTGTGCTTGCCACTGGTTAAGGTGGGGGGGCAATTTGTCGCTTTAAAGGCGGCTCAGACGGCCAACGAGCTCGCGGTTAGCCAAACGGGGATTGTCACACTAGGTGGCCAGTTGAGCGCTGACGAGGCCTTTAACTTGCCTGTATCCAATGATCCACGCCACATCGTGGTGATCGATAAGGTTAAGCATACGCCGAAGAAATATCCGCGTAAGGCCGGCACACCCAACCGGGAGCCGCTAGAAGATTAATGGGATGGGGGTAAGATCATTGCCATTTTCATTATT
This sequence comes from Levilactobacillus senmaizukei DSM 21775 = NBRC 103853, assembly GCF_001592085.1. GTDB lineage: Bacteria > Bacillota > Bacilli > Lactobacillales > Lactobacillaceae > Levilactobacillus > Levilactobacillus senmaizukei. Next base: position 34,301 of record NZ_BCWD01000002.1, on the reverse strand, counting down.
TGGAAATAACCGGGATAAGACGAATGAACCAACGCATCCCGTGAAACAATCTGTCGTGATGATTCCGGTTGGTCAAATCATTCCCAACCGATTCCAACCACGGCAACGCTTTGATGAAACGGCGATCGGTGAGTTAGCACAGACCATTGCGGAACACGGGTTACTTCAACCCATTGTGCTCCGGCAATACGAGCCCGATCATTACGAAATTATTGCCGGTGAACGGCGATTCAGAGCGGTATCGAGCCTCAACTGGGACACGGTGCCCGCCATCGTCGAAACCATGGATGACGATGAGACGGCCTCCATGGCGTTGATTGAAAACCTCCAACGTGAGGAACTATCCGCTGTGGAAGAGGCCCATGCCTATCAGCAACTGATGGCTTTAAATCACATGACGCAGGCCCAATTGGCGGAAGGCATTGGCAAGAGCCAGGGGTTCATTGCCAATAAGCTACGGCTTTTGAAGCTGGCCGAACCCGTGCGGGCAGCTATTTTGAATCGTAAGATTTCCGAACGTCATGGGCGGGCCATGTTGGCCGTGCCAGCGGACGAACAACCGGAAATCCTCGAGCAAGTCTTGGCAGATCAGCTGACGGTCAAGGAGACCGAAGCATTGATTGCTGAGGCCAAAGCACCCGCTAAGCCGGCGAAACGACGGCGCAAGGTCACGCGTCATGGCGTGACTGGCGATACCCGAGTTGCGGTGAACACGATCCGGAAATCCGTGAAGATGGTCACCGACGCGGGGATGAAGCTGGAAACCCATGAAGAAGAAACGCCAGACGGTTACCGCATCATTATCGATATTCCAAAAGAAAGCTAGAGGTGGAAAACATATGGGCACTATCATTGCATTAGCCAACCAAAAAGGTGGTGTGGGTAAAACCACGACCGGTGTCAACTTGGGCGCAGCCTTGGCAAGTGCGGGTCAACACGTGTTGTTGGTCGACACTGATGCCCAAGGGAACGCGACGAGTGGCGTTGGGATTCAAAAGGCCACGATTGAACGGGAAATCTATGATGTCCTAGTCAACGAAACGCCGATTAAAGAAGCTATCATTCATACGGACCATCCGGACCTAGACATCGTGCCGGCCACTATCCAGCTTTCTGGTGCGGAGATCGAACTGACCCCCATGATGGCCCGGGAAACCCGGTTAAAGGCGGCCTTGGATGAGGTGCGTGACGAATATGATTACATTTTAATTGATTGTCCACCCTCGCTGGGGCTCCTGACCATCAACGCTTTCACCGCAGCGGATTCCATCTTGATTCCGGTGCAGAGTGAATACTACGCGTTGGAAGGGTTGACCCAACTCTTAAACACGGTTAAATTGGTGCAGAAGCACTTCAACCGTGATTTGAAGATTGAAGGCGTGCTGTTGACGCTGTACGATGCCCGGACTAATTTGGGTAAGCAGGTCAACGAAGAAGTGAAGAAGTATTTCCAAAACAAGGTCTATTCAACCATCATTCCTCGCAACGTGCAGTTAGCGGAGGCGCCTAGTCATGGGATGCCGATCGTGGACTACGCGCCAAAGTCGAAAGGTGCTCAGGTGTACGCAGAACTCGCAAAGGAAGTGCTAGCAGCCCATGGCAAGTAAGAAAGAGAAAAGTTTAGGACGCGGGATTGACGCACTGTTTGCCGAAAATGGTGTGGATACCGCCGAAGAAAATGTGGTTGACCTGGCGTTGGCTGACATTCGGCCCAACCCCTACCAACCACGACAAAAGTTTGACCAAAAGGGCTTAAAGGACTTGGCAACTTCGATCGAGAAGACCGGGGTCTTTCAACCCATCATCGTCCGTCAGCCAGACAAGAGCTTGCAACGCTACGAAATCCTTGCGGGTGAACGGCGCTACCGGGCATCTAAGCTAGCCGGTAAGGACACCATTCCCGCCATCGTCCGGACGATTTCCGAAGAACAGATGATGGAAATTGCCGTCTTGGAAAACCTACAACGGGAAGATTTGACACCTTTGGAAGAGGCCGAAGCTTACGATACATTGATGACCAAGCTCACCTTGACGCAGGCCCAGGTGTCCGAACGTTTAGGCAAGAGTCGGCCCTATATCGCTAATTACCTGCGGTTGTTGGGGCTGCCTAAGGCCGTGAAGGACATGCTGCAACACAACGAGTTGTCCATGGGGCAAGCGCGAACGTTGTTATCCTTGAAGGACAAGAGTAAGCTAGTTGCATTGGCCAAAAAAGCCGTGACGGACGGAATGACCGTGCGGACACTTGAGGCCGAGGTTAACAAGTTGAACGGTGCCGCTAAGAAGTTGGCTAAGAAGCCCGGCAAGAAGAAATCACCATTCTTGCGGTCCACGGAGAACCAACTTCAAGAACGCTTCGGAACCCAGGTTTCGATTAACGAAAGCAGCAAAGATGACCATCAAGGGCGGATTGAAATTGAATACCTGTCCAACGATGATTTGAACCGGATCTTAGATTTGTTAGACATTCACTTGGATTAATCAGATTTGGAGGCCTTGTCATGTATGATCTCGGAGATTTGGTAGAAATGAAGAAGCCTCATCCATGTGGGACTAACCGGTGGGAGATTACCCGGATGGGAGCCGACATTAAGATTAAGTGTACGAACTGTGGCCACATTGTCATGTTGTCACGGCGTGAATTTGAAAAGAAATTAAAGAAGGTATTGGTCCACCAGGCCGATGCTGATAATGGAAAGAGTGAATAATTGCTATGTCATTAACTGCAGGGATCGTTGGACTGCCAAACGTCGGTAAGTCCACGTTATTTAACGCGATTACGAAGGCGGGGGCCGAAATGGCCAACTACCCATTTGCCACGATCGACCCGAACGTCGGCATGGTGGAGGTACCCGATAACCGGTTGGACCGGATTCAGGAATTGATTCCAGCCAAAAAGGTGGTCCCAACGACCTTTGAATTTACCGATATTGCCGGGATCGTTAAGGGTGCCAGCAAGGGTGAAGGACTAGGGAACAAGTTCTTGGAAAACATTCGCCAAGTCGACGCCATTGTCCACGTGGTGCGGGCCTTTGACGACGATAACATCACCCACGTTTCCGGTAAGATCGACCCAATTGATGATATTGAAACCATCAACTTGGAACTCGGTCTGTCCGACTTGGAAGCCGTCAACAAACGCTTAGCGAAGGTTGAGCGGGCGGCCAAGGGGAGCGACAAGGAAGCCAAGGCCGAATTGGCCGTCTTACAGAAGATTCAACCCGTTCTGGAAAAGGGCGGGGCGGTTCGCACGATTGATTTCGATGAAGAAGAAACCAAGATTGTGAAGGGGCTGTTCCTATTAACCTCTAAGCCAGTTCTGTACGTGGCCAACATTGCGGAAGATGACATGGCGGACCCTGAAGACTCCAAGTACTTCAAGGTTATCGAAGACTACGCGGCCAAGGAAGGTGCCGAAGCCATTGCGGTGGCAGCCGAGGCCGAAGAAGAAATCGCCCAATTGGACGATGACGAAAAGCAAGACTTCCTGGAAGCTGAAGGGGTTGAAGAACCTGGCTTGAACCGTTTGATTCGGGCCTCATATCACCTCTTAGGCCTGCAAACGTTCTTTACGGCTGGTGGTAAGGAAACCCGTGCCTGGACGTTTAAGAAGGGAACTAAGGCTCCTCAAGCCGCAGGGATTATTCACTCCGACTTTGAACGAGGCTTCATTCGAGCAGAAGTCATGGCATTTGATGCCTTGGACCAATTCGAATCAGAAGCTGCCGTCAAGGAAGCAGGAAAGCTGCGGGTTGAAGGGAAAGACTACGTGATGGAAGACGGCGATATTGTCGAATTCCGGTTCAACGTTTAGAAGGGATCAAGAATACATGAGCGATAACAAGGAAACTCCACGCAACGCAGGCGCCCAGCAGTCCGCACGGAATGCGGGTGTCCGCCAGACTCACCGGCATGTCGACATCGAAGAACGGGCTGCCTTTGACAACATTGGTTTGTCCAAGCGAAACGCCGACTACATGTTCCGGTTTAACCGTGAGTTACAGAAGCAACGTTTGTCGCCGGACCACAAGGCCGGGGTCATCAAGCGGATGGTCACCGAGCTGACGGCGGGGCAAAAAGAAGGTAAGACCGCGAAGGCGATGTACGGCGACGTTGATGAACACATCAAACGTGTCGTTGAAGGCCCTAAGGTTGAACAAAAGTTAATCGGTGGTATTGGTTACTGGCCTAACGTCTTGTACAATGCCCTGACTTTCTTCATGATCTTCAACCTGATGTTTGGGCTGATGTACACCTTTAGTCCTAACCTGATGAAGACCAGCAAGCCCGTTGGGGTAACGGCCATCGCCGTTAGTGCCATTGTCGCTGGGTTCTTGTTACCAATGATGCCTAAATTATTGGACACACACATCAAGCACCGGTTTAACCTGTTCTTCCGGACAATTGCGGTTGTCTTAGGTTTCGGGGTTTGGATGGGATTGTTCTACGTCTCAGAAAACCTGACTGTCTTCAACCCAGTGCTTCCAGCAATGTGGAGCATCGTGCTCGGCGTGCTATCAATCGGTGGCATGTTCCTGGTACGGCGGTTCTTCAAGATCGAGGGCGGCTTCTTCGGTCAAAGCTAAATTTAAATTGATTTCGGGTGCCAACTATCGTCATGATGGTTGGCGCTTTTTTGTTGCTTTGGTCGGGATTGGCAACCTTCGGTTACCGGGCTGGGGGCTGGAACGCGGTGAACATGACTTTGAGCCCAAGAGCGGTCTCAAAGGTCAGTTCTGCCTAAGCGGAGAAAACCACTCCACTAAGGCAGTTCCACGGCTGAGCCCCCCTCCCGGCGCCCTACGGTTTGTGCTCGGCCGCAAATACGACAATGAGGTAAGTCGACATGCAGCGCTGTTGTTAGTAATCAATTGATTCAATTTGATTTTTACACCGCAAAAGACTTGAAGATGTTCGGCTGGCTGAACTGGGTTGCTACTTCTTGTTAGAGAATGTTGGCCCGCTGTGGACATGTCTTAAAGTCTGGGAGGACATCAGTTTCCAAGTACGGCCATTCTTTTGAGTCAGGAAGTTCCCTCGATTAAGAATGATTTCACGGCGGAGTGGCCACAGTCATTGGGATAAACAGTAGATCGGGAGGCTGTATTTGTTGTTGGCAACGCGGTCAATTTGGCTATCTTAATGGTTGTGGACGTAGGACAGCGATCCTGTTGGGACCAAAGGCTGGGCCCGATCAGGGTGCTGGTATTTACTGCGAAGTAGGCCTGAAAATATCGATGATTACAGTGAAGGTTGATCACGCTGTGTTGTTTAGTGGGACTGGATATGAGGGGTTAGTCACTATGGATTTTCAGGCGTTGAGGTGTTGGTCCTAGTATTCAGTGTTAGCCAAAGGCGGTTAGGGGTGGGGGCCTGTGAAAGTGGTGTTAGGCCAAGGGCTTAGGCCTTACAGCACGGACCGACCTTCGAGCTGACCGGGTTGTGGTTGGCTTGAAGGCGAGTTCGGAGACCGGGCTGTGGCTCCGGACGGGTCCCATAGGCCCCCACCCCTAACCGCCGACGGCGGTCCATCAAAGGATAAAAGCGGCCTTAAACTCTTACCAAGTGGCTTCGCTTAGTAAACTCACGGAAGTAAGCAAAAAAGAATTTCAGTTAAAAGACTAATAGACTGATTAAGCTAAACCTAACTGAATTGGTGGCTACTAGGAAAGAAGTCCAAGAAGAACAAGGATTCGGCGTATTAATGGCAGCTATTTATTCAGGGGCAAACTAATTGTGACCACCGCTAAACCCAGTGGTATCGGTGCTTGACCCCATTACTCCATAGCCTTATTATGCGTTCAAGTAATCAAGCCGAACCGGTCTTCGGCCTGACGAAAAATTCAGCATTTCGGGGAGGATTTTTTTATGAAAAAAGTCTTTGGGTATGTTGCAGGGTTAGTTGCAGCCTTATCATTTGCTGGTGTGGTCGCCACGACAGCAAACGCCGATGGAAACAGTGCTGATGCAGCAAGCGGTAGTGGTAGTGACAGTGCCACGATGACTTCCGGTGCCGACAACGGTGGCGGATCAACTGCACCTTCAAGTGCGACGAGCAGTAGTATTTCTAGTTCAACCAAGTGGACCTCTCGCAGAAGAGTCGTTCGCCGTCACCCAGTCGTTTATCGGCTGCGGGCAGACCGCGAAATGCGGGGCCGCTTACACTACGATCGTGATGGCCGGACCATCTTGTTCCAAAAGGGCATGAAGGGCGCACGGGTTACCCTACGTAATCGCCGAGGTGCTGTTGTTGACCGGTTCACGGTCAAGAAGAACGGCCGCTTCGATGTACGGTTGTCTCGTAAGGAAGCCTTGAAGTTGGACCACGGCGGTAAGTACTTTACCTTTACCGTTCGGGATCACGGCTACAAGCCTTACACGATCCGTTACGATATCAAGAAGTAGCTGGCTTGCTATAAGGAGAGGCGTGGGTAACCACGCCTTTTCTTATCTCGTCGGATTGATTGTTCACCGAATTAATGGAGAGGGGTAACGATTATGAAACGAATGCAATTACTGTTCCATCACCGCTCAACTCAGGTGTTAGGCTTATTGACCGTGGTTGGGGCGTTTATCATGGCATTTTGTTCCTACACCTCTCCCGCGTTTTATTTCGACACATCACCTGACAACAACGCGTTCTTCACCGTAGGCAAGGCCATGATGCACGGTATCGTCCCCTATAAGGACATCTTCGAGCAGAAGGGGCCATACGTGTACTTCATTCACGGCCTGGCCTATTTAGTCAGTCATCGGAGCTTTGCACTAATTTTTGTTTTTGAAATTATCACCCTGGTGGCGGCGATGTTTCTGGTTTATAAGCTGGCGTTGCTCCTGGAGACACCGGAACTGGGTAGTTTGTTACTCGCGCTGTTGTCGCCGCTGTTATTCGTTTTTCACCCATACTATGATTACGGTGACACCGTCGAATTCTTCACACTACCATTACTGCTGTCCCTGATCTACCTGATTGTCTTGATGGACCGGCGCCGTTTCGCCGTGAGTCACTGGTGGTACTTCGCGCAAGGCCTGATTGTGGGCGTGGTTTTCCTGTCGAAGTACACGCTGCTCGGGGCCTGGATCGCCTTTTACCTGTTGTTGGGTGGTTATTTTCCAGCCCAAGTTGTTTCACACCACCTTCGCCCGGGCGCTATATCTCGTCATTTTCTTGGCCAGCGACCTGTTGGCCCTGTATGGGTATGACTCCGGGTCGGTCTACGCCTATTATCAATTGGTGTACTTCGCGTTTTTCGTGCTACCATTAATTCTAATGGCCCGTTGGGGCTTAGCCTTTGCTAAATTACCGGCAACGGACGATCCGTTTATCATCGTTGCCACGGTGGTACTGAGCGGCTTTTTGGTGCTCGGTGTGAATAATAACGTGGTGAGTTCTCGCTTGTTTCCGAACAATGCTTCGGTGACCAAGCAGGACACGGCGGCACCACAACAACCCGCCCAGGTCGTGTTTGGACGGATCATGCGACGGTCGCCGCAACCGTTGACACTATTGAATTATGGGTCGATCGACATGGGTTTTTATACGGCCGCGGGCGCCGTGCCGAACACCTACTATTTTCAAAATTATAATATTCCGGAACAGGATGCGCCCCAGATTTTGCGGGGGCAGCGAGCCACGATTCGCCACCGGAAGGTCGAATGGGTGGTGCTGAATACGCCGGCAAAGAAAACCTTGCGAACCTGGACGGGGGATCCTTACCATAAGGGACAGATTACCGGGGGCAATTTGAATCCAGGGACGCGCGTGATTGCACAGTCGCTGACCAAGAACTACCGGTTGGTGGCCCGGCATACGCAATCATTCGAGAGTGTTAACGTCACCTACCGGCTCTATCAACGGCGGGCACGTTAATTAGAAGAGGGAGGCGAAGTAACTTGCAAACGAAATCACATACGGCCCTTGGGCACTGGGTGCGGCAGCACTGGGCGCTTGCCCAACTGTTGTTTTTCATTGTTCTCACGTTAGTCTGGCTTCTGCCCTGGATCGCTAACGGGCGGATCTATCTAGGGGATGACTTGGCATTCCATCTGAATCGGGTTCAGAGCATCACGCAGTACTTAAAGTTTGGTAAGTTGGGACTGGGGCACGTTGCGACCGGGTCATTCAACGCCTGGGGTTATCCGATTAATTTGTTTTATCCGGCCTATCTGTTGTGGCCCATGGCGGCACTTCAAGTGCTGTTTGGTGGGCCCTTAGCCTATACCTTGTATCTATTTATCATCAATATGGCTACCCTGTATTCGGCCTCATTTGTGGGGCAACGCCTGTTACATAGCCGGTTTCAGGGGATCATGGTGGCCGTATTTTACGCTTTTGCTCACTACCGCTTGTTGGATTTCTTTGTTCGCGGGGCGCTGGCGGAAGGAATGACCTTTGCCATCATCCCGTTAGTCTTTTATGGCGCTTACAGCATCGCTGCTGGTGACTGGCACCGCTGGTATTGGCTGGCGATTGGGATGGCGCTCATTGCCCTGACCCATTTGGTCTCACTCTTGTTGTGTGCGGTATTGGTCCTGGTTACCTTAGGGATGGCCCTGATCAAACGGCAAAATTTATGGTGGCGTTTCAAAATGCTGTGCTGGGCGGTGATCACCACGGTGTTCCTGACGGTGACCTGTTTAGCGCCACTGCTACAACAGCTGCATCGGGTGGGTAAACTCAATGTGGCTCAGTTCTCGCTAGAGGATAGTGTGCAACAGCCGTGGGCCTTCCTGACCGATTCGATGATGAATCGCATGGCTTCCGGTCATATCAACATCGGCTTGGTTGCCTTAATCCTGCTGCTACTTGGGATCGTGGCGTTTCGTCGGTTTAGCCCCAGGGATCGGTATCTGTTGGTGCTCGGTTGGCTGTTTACCCTCATGGCGACGCGGCTGTTCCCGTGGCCACCCTTTCAGGGGCTACTGGGGATGATTCAATTTCCTTGGCGTTTCCTGGGAATTGCCAATCTATTCGTGGCCTTAGTGGGAACACGGGCGATCGTGACCCTATTTGGTCAGGGATGGCGATTCAATCGCACGGCCTGGCTGACTGCGGGGACGGGGATTATCGTTCTGTTTGGCTTCTTTAGTTGCCAGGGCTTCATTAATAGCTCGGCGAAGACCAATCGGTCGATTCGAAATGATCAGTATCACTGGGCGGCAACGACTATGCGGAATCCCGATTACGTGCCGCCCCGGTCATTGGTTTCCCTGGATGCCATCGAAACGCATTCGATTGAGGTGATGGATACCCGGGCCAATGGCCAACGGGACCGGACGATTCGCCAGTTGAGTCGTACGGTGGGTCCCGACAGCTTTACCTATCGCGTTAGCAGTCAACGAGCCCGTCAGACCAAGTTGCCTCACCTGGGATACCAAGGTTATCAGGTTTGGGTGAACGGTCAGCGGCGCCATTGGACCGCCGACCAGACGGATGTGATCCACGTAGCGATTCCTAAGGGGCAGAGTACCATCGTGTTAAAATATGTACCTACGGGGATCCAGCGACTATCGGCCTGGATTTCCGGGCTGAGTTGGGTGAGCCTCATCGGTTGGTTGATTCGAAAATACCGGCGTGGGGTGACCGATTCACCGACTCAATCAGTAACGGTTGCTAAATAATTCAATGATGATAGTTCAATGAGAGTCCTTGACCTCAAAGGCCTAGACTGGTAAATTAAGAAACAATATCTCCCAGGATTCCTAACCGAGCCTGAGACTAAAAAAGAGGAGCGCTATCAACTATGTATAATTGGGACACCAAGTTTGCTAAAGAAGGATTCACGTTTGATGATGTTTTGTTAATTCCTGCCGAGAGTCACGTTTTACCGAATGAAGTCGATTTAAGTGTCCAATTAGCCCCGAACCTCAAGTTGAACGTTCCATTTCTAAGTGCCTCGATGGATACGGTCACCGAGACTAAGATGGCGACTGCGATGGCTCACAATGGTGGGCTGGGCGTCATCCACAAGAATATGAGTGCCACCGATCAAGCCAAAATGGTTGCCGAAGTTAAGGCTATCGAAAACGATGCCGAAAAGTTCCCGGTTGCGGCCGTTGACGCTAACAACCATTTGTTAGTTGCCGCTGCCGTGGGGGTCACCTCCGACACGTTCGACCGGGCCCAAGCGTTGCTGGACGCCGGTGCCGATGCGATTATCATCGATACGGCGCATGGTCACTCCGCTGGGGTGTTGCGGAAGGTGGCTGAAATTCGTGACCACTTCCCAGCAGCGACGTTAATTGCTGGCAACGTGGCCACGGGTGAAGGTACCCGGGCGCTGTTCGAAGCCGGCGTTGATGTGGTTAAAGTTGGGATTGGCCCCGGCTCAATCTGCACGACGCGGGTCGTTGCCGGTGTCGGGGTGCCACAATTGACGGCCATCTATGATGCCGCCGCGGTAGCTCGTGACTTTGGTAAGCCAATCATCGCCGATGGTGGGATGAAATACTCCGGTGATATCGTGAAGGCGATCGCCGCTGGTGGTAACGCCGTCATGTTTGGGTCGATGTTCTCCGGGACGGATGAAGCTCCTGGCGATGTTATCGAAGATGGTGGCAAGAAGTACAAGACTTACCGTGGGATGGGGAGCCTGGCTTCCATGTCACACGGTTCCGCCGACCGTTACTTCCAAGGCGGCGTGAACGAAGCCAACAAGCTGGTTCCCGAAGGTATCGAAGCCCGAGTTGAATACAAGGGTAGCGTTAACGATATCATCTTCCAAATGGTTGGTGGCTTGCGTTCCGGGATGGGTTACACCGGTAGCGCCACGATTCAAGACTTAATCAACGATGCGCAATTCGTCCGGATTTCCAATGCCGGTTTGATTGAATCACATCCACATGATGTGCAAATCACGAAGGCGGCACCTAACTACAAATAATGTTTTTGCGGGTCGATTCCACTGGGGATCGACCCTTTTTGTTTGTTTTGGGTTAAGCTGGCAACCGCCGGTTGCCGGGAGGGGGGCTGGAACGCGGTGAACATGACTTTGAGCCAAAGAGCGGTCTCAAAGGTCAGTTCGGCCTAAGCGGAGAAAGGCACTCCACTAAGGCAGTTCCACGGCTGAGCCCCCCTCCCGGCGCCCTCTGGTTGAGATCCGGCAGTCAATGTTCGGTCTCGACTAGTCCTGCATAAGTGGGTTGCTAGTGGGGGCGGTGTAGACGGTTGGTGGTTTTTATTCCCGTCAATCAGTGGTATATGGTAATAGCCAATTAGTTACGACAACAAAAAGCGCCAAGTATCAGGAGCCTGACTACTTGGCGTTAACCATTAATGTTGATGCCGCCAGTGTTGGAATTTGTGGAAGTTAGCCACGATGACGATAATTAGAACCATGGCGACCTCGATAAATTTACCGAACGCGGTGTGTTCAATTGGGAAAGAAGCAATTGCGGCCAGGACGACTAGGCAACTGAGGATGATGACCGTTGTGCGTGGTGATTTCATATAAAGGCCTCCTCACTTACACGTTTTGCCCCCAGTGTAGAAGCGGCAAAGCTAATTGCCAATCGTAGCGTACTGGAAAGTGAGGACGACGATGGAACCGTCGAATTGGGTCGTCGATGATTGGGGCGATTGTCGTTGCAGTTAGTGGTAAGTGTCAGCGCCGCGGAGACGGCCAGATCCCACCATCGGGGCAGAGCGACCAGGTCCCACCATCGGAGCACCAAAGAAGGTCAGCGACCGAAAATTTCAGAACCTTAACCAGGTTTAAACATCCAGTTGGCTAGTCATCGGTAATTAGTGTAAAATTAAGGAATGGTAAAGTGCCTTACGCCCGATTAAAGGTTGGTGGCGACAGGACGTTCCGGCGGGTTTATTTGCTAGAATGAAGATAAATCCAAAGGGGAAACCACTAGTGATGTGACCTAGTTGGTAAAGGAGACTAGCTCTTATGAAAATTTTAGTTGTCGATGATGATAAAGAAATTGCTCAGTTACTCGAAATTTACATTAAAAACGAAGGGTACGAACCCTTAACCGCCTATGACGGGAAGGAAGCCCTTACTAAATTACACACCACGCCCGATATTTCCTTAATGATCTTGGACATCATGATGCCTGAGATGAGTGGGATTGAAGTCGTGAAGGAAGTGCGGAAAGACTCTCAAATTCCAATCTTAATTTTGTCGGCCAAGACCGGCGATATGGACAAAATTCAGGGGTTGATTACTGGTGCGGATGATTATGTTACTAAGCCATTTAACCCATTAGAAGTCATGGCGCGGGTCAAATCACTGTTGCGGCGGAGCCAGGACCAAGTGACCGACGATGCTCCCGATATCTTGGACATCGGCACGTTGACGATCAACAAGGATTCCCACGAAGTGAAGACGATTGCCGGCAAGACGATCTCGCTGACCGCCTTGGAATTCGGGATTCTCTATCTGTTGGCCAGTCACCCCAACCGGGTGTTCTCCGCGGACGAAATCTTCGAGCGGGTCTGGCGTCAGGAAAGTATCGTGTCGGCCAAGACCGTCATGGTCCACGTGAGTCACTTGCGCGATAAGATTGAAGAAGCCACGAACGGTGAAAAAGTTATTCAAACCGTTTGGGGTGTGGGCTACAAGATTGAATCACATTAAAGGTTTAAGGTGGCAGTCAAGAAAGATGGGATGTTCAATGGAAAAATTTAGCGACTCCCGGTTGATTGGCACTTGGGAGGTCAGAGTATGAAGCTGACCACGCGAGAGAAGAGTACCCTCTGGTTAGAGGGCGTTGTCACGGTGATCCTGTTGTTCATGTTGAATCTGGCGTTACTGGTTCTGATCATTCAGGCCATCGAAAGTAATCCCGGTCTGCGGGACGGGATCTTTATTATCAAGCGCTCCATCATGTTGGGACCCAATAAGTTTCAGCTATGGAGCTGGGAGAATCTGTTCATTGGCTTGATGCTAATCGCCGATGCCGTCGTCGTTTGGTGGCGCCTGATTCGGCGTTACCGGCAGATGCAGCTTCACCATATTATTGAAGAACTTCACTACATTGCCAATGGTCACTTCGACCACCGGATTCCGTTTCGGGTCAGTGGCGACGTACAACGCGTGGTGGATTCCGTCAATGCCTTGGTGGACTCGGTCATTCATTCAATGGATGAAGAGCGGGCAATTGAGAAGTCAAAGGATGAACTGATTACGAATGTCAGTCATGATATTCGGACGCCATTGACCTCGATCATTGGCTACCTGGGCTTAATCGAAGACCAGCAGTATCACTCCGAAGACGATCTGTTGAAGTACACTCATACCGCCTTTCTGAAGTCCAAACAGATGAAGTCCCTGGTGGATGATTTGTTTGAATACACCAAGGTTCGGCAAACGGATACGCCACTCAGCCTGACAAAGATTGATTTGGCGGCGATGTTAGCCCAACTGGGGGCCAGCTTTGAGTTGGAAGCCCAGAAGAAAGGCATGACGATCGGGGCTTCGAGTACGCCGGCTAGTCTGATGATGGAGGCCGATCCGGAGAAATTGGTCCGGGTCTTTAACAATTTGGTCGCCAATGCCTTGAAATACGGGGATGGCGGGACCGAGATCAATTTGATTGCCAAACGGGTCAACGATCAGGAACTAGAGGTCCGCGTGACCAACGATGGGCCTAAGATTCCCAAGGAGTCCCTGGCGTTAATCTTCGAACGGTTTTACCGGGTTGAAGAATCACGGTCCAAGGAAACCGGCGGAACGGGGCTGGGCTTAGCGATTGCCCAAAGTATTGTGGCCTTACATGGTGGCTATATTTTTGTTGAATCGGATGATGATTTAACCAGCTTCGTCATTCATTTACCAGTCAAACAAGATCACCCCTTAGAGATCCCCAATGAATTGAAAACTGCGGGATCAACGAAATAAAGTGTCGGCCGACTCGGCGACCTACATATAGAGGAGTTTTAAGTTAAATGAAACGATTAAAGCAAGTTGTGATGGGTCTCGTCACGGCGATGACCTTGTTCACTGGTGCTGCCAGTGGGCTGAGCGTGGCCCCCGTAACGGTAACGGCGCAGGCGGCGACCAAGCATACCGCCAGTTCTACGGTTAATTTGAAGGCCAAGGCGGGCATCGCGGTTGACGCCAAGACCGGCCAGATTTTGTACAGTAAGGATGCCGACAAGACCTTGCCGGTGGCTTCGATGAGTAAATTGTTGTCGATTTACCTGGTGTTAGAGGCGGTTCACAGTGGCAAGCTGAAGTGGGACCAGAAGGTTAAGATTGATGCCGCAACGGCTAAGGTTGCCCAAAACACCAAGTTGTCGAACGTCCCATTGCGGGCGGGCTACAGCTACACGGTGAAGTCCTTGTATCAGGCTTCCCTGATCTACTCCGCTAACGGGGCCATCGAAGCCTTGGGAACGGCGGTTGCTGGTTCACCCCAAGCCTTCGTGGCCAAGATGAAGACCAAGGCCAAGGATTTAGGCATGACCGATGTCAAGATTTACAACGCCTGTGGGTTGACCAACCAGCAAGTCGGTAAGCTGGGGGACCGTCGTGTCTCTGCCAAGGCTGAAAACGAATGGTCGGCCGCCGACCAAGCAACATTGGCCGTGGCCTTGTTAAACAAGTATCCGGAAGTACTCGACACCACCAAGATTTCCAAGATGTGGTTTGAGAAGGGCACGAAGGATGCGACTAAGATGGAAAACTGGAACTGGATGTTGAAGGGGCTGACGGCTGCTTACACCAAGCTGCATATTGACGGGTTAAAGACGGGGACGTCCGATGCTGCCGGTGCAAACTTTACCGGGACCGCCAACAATGGTGGTAAGCGGATTGTGACGGTCGTCTTGCACGCCGCCCACGAGTCCGAGACTGACCCTGCGCGGTTCCAACAGACCCAGAAGATGATGTCGTACGTTTACAATAACTTCAAGACGGTTTCCTTCAAGGCTGGCTCCCAAATTGCTGGCGCCAAGTCAGTTAAGACGCATGATGCCAAGCAACCAACGGCTAAGACGGTCTTAGCTAGTGATGTTCAATTGTGGATTCGTGACGACCAAGTGGCTAGCAACGTTCAGGCCACGCCACAGTTAACCGCCAAGTTAGCCAAGGATCGGGAGCTACAAGCCCCAGTTGCTAAGAACGATCAGATCGGGACGGCCAACATTTCCCTGAAGGGCGACCAGTTAGGGTTCTTGGGTGATACCAAGACGACTAAGGTCCCACTCAAGGTGACCGAACCCGTTGAGAAAGCCAACTTTTTGGTGCGGGCATGGCGATCGATCGTCGCCTTGTTCTAGTCGGTTAGATAAATATAGTAGTAATCCGCTACCAAAATAAAAAGGTGGCGGATTTTTTTTGCGATTTGGCTTGAACGGATCGGACATGGGCACGATTGATTCGGATCAAGGTGGATTACAGGCCGGTTTGATAAGCTATTCCGTAACCTGAGGGATTTATTTAAGCAACCGAAAAATTTTAAAAATGAATGTAGAACACGCCGAAACGTTGATGGGGTGCGGTTGGTGACGATTTCTATTAATAGTCGATGGCATGTTATTGTTTTGACAAGTCAAGTAATAATGTGCGAAGATACTTCTATTATAAAAGAGACTGCAATTATTTAAGGTTATTTTGAGGATAAAGGGAGCTGAAACAAGTGGACATGATTAAAGGCGAATGGAACTACATCCGGCACAACCGATTGATTTTAATCTCGGTTGTTGCCATTATGTTTATTCCATTCCTCTATAGTATTTTCTTTCTAAAATCGGTTTGGGACCCCTATGGGGAAACCGGTAAACTGCCCGTGGCCGTGGTCAACAATGACCAAGCGGTAAGTTTCAAGGGGCAGAAGTTAAACGTTGGGGATCAGACGGTGTCAAACCTGAAGAAGAACCATCAGCTGGGCTGGCGGTTCGTTTCCGCAAGCCAGGCAGCGGATGGCTTGAAGCATCACAAGTATTACACCGTCATCACGATTCCCAAGAATTTCTCGGCTAACGCCGCAACGGCGTTGAACAAGACGCCAAAGAAGATGACCTTTAGCTACAAGACGAACGGGTCGGCCAACTATATCGCTCAGGTCATGAGTGAAGTTGGATCCGACAAGTTGGATAGCCAAATCAAGGCCAAGGTTACCAAAGCGTACGCCCAAGCAACGTTTAAGCAAATCTACGCTGTGGGTCAGGGGATGGACAAGGCCGCCAAGGGTTCCGCTAAGTTAAAGGACGGGACCGTTACCCTGACGGATGGCCTGAACGCCTACACCACTGGTGTATCCAAGCTGAATAATGGCCTGTTAACCATGCAGACCAAGGTTCAACCACTTTCGAGTGGGATTCAAAAGTTGACGGATGGTTCCGCCACCCTGGCTTCCGGACTCGGCCAATACACGTCTGGGGTTAACCAGTTTACCGGTGGGGTTAGCCAACTGAGTGCTAAGATGCCAACGATGCAGGCGGGTGCAAATAAACTTGCGACTGGTGCTAGCCAATTGAATACCGGTGTCTACAAGTACGTCAACGGGGTTTACACGCTGAACGATGGGGCCAAGCAACTGAACGCTGGGGTTGGACCACTGTCTAAGGGTGTATCACAATTGGCTTCCGGGAGTAAGGACCTGAACACAGGGTTGTCTACTCTGAATGGTAAGTCCAGTGACCTGAACAATGGACTTGCCCAATTGGCAGCTAGCGCATCAAAAATGTCTGCTGCGATTAAGACGATGAGTGATGGCACCGGACAAATTGGGGCAATGTCGGGACAAGTTTCTAAACTGCAGTCCAGCGTGACGCAATTGTCTACGGGTGCCACCCAAGCCGAAGCACTGTCGAAGGAAATCGATAACATTGTGAAGGGCCAATCAGGTAGTACTGCTTCTACAACGAGCTCGGACTCGAATGCGGCAAGCGTTGAAAAGGCTCAGTCACTGAGCAAAGCGGCTGCTGCTACAGCGGCCGATGTTCAGGCAGCTGCAGCAAAGTCCGATAACCAAGATGAGGTTAGCTCGTTGGCCAAAAAGTTGGCTAGTGAGACAACGGCTGCCAATGCTGCCACTCAAGAAATTAAGGCCTCGAGCAACACGATTCAAACAAAGGCGGCTTCGGATGATGTTCAACTAGCTACTCTTACGACTCAGTTAGTGGGTGCTTTGGGCACGATTTCGACTGGCCTGACGGGCTTGGACGGGGTTGTAAATTCTAAAGACTTTAATGACCAAATTGCCAGCTTGTCAGATCTTGCAGCTGGCCTGTCACAATTGGATGGACAGGTTAACTCGCCAACTGCTGGTTTAACTGCCGGTATTACGGCACTACAAAATGGTACTAAACAGTACACCGATGGGGTTTCGACCGCATTTGGTGGTTCTCAACAACTTAGTACGGGTGCTGCTACTCTGAATAAAAAGGTTCCAGCTCTGTCTAATGGTATGGCTAAGATTGCCGCTGGTTCAGCTAAACTTGCCAAGAACGGTCCATCCTTAAAGACAGGTGCCCAAACGCTTGATGGTGGTATGGGCACGTTAGCAAGTGGGATTAACCAGGCGGCTGCCGGTGTTAATAAGCTGCAAGCTAACACGCCTAAATTGACGTCTGCGGGCAATCGGCTTAACCAAGGTGCAAGTACCCTTAATGGTGGCTTGACCACCTTGAACGGCAAAGTACCGGCTCTGGTCAGTGGAGTTAACCAAGCTGCCGATGGGTCACAACAATTAGTTGACAAGAACGGTCAGATTATCAGCGGAGCCGACAAGCTTAACAAGGGTCAAGGCAAATTAGCCACGTCCTTGAAGAGTGGGGCTAAGCAGAT
The DNA here is from genome assembly GCF_001592085.1 of Levilactobacillus senmaizukei DSM 21775 = NBRC 103853. Lineage (GTDB taxonomy): Bacteria > Bacillota > Bacilli > Lactobacillales > Lactobacillaceae > Levilactobacillus > Levilactobacillus senmaizukei. The sequence goes on along the minus strand of NZ_BCWD01000002.1, from coordinate 16,557 downwards.
CAACGACCAACCACTGTCTGACAAGACGGCGGACATGTTCGCGACGCCAACTCACCTGAAGCATGAGAGCTACAGCTACGTACCAAACTACGGTCATGCCTTAGCACCGTACGTGCTGTCCGTGGCGCTCTACGTTGGGGCCTTGGTCTTCAACTTTGCCTTCCCAATCCGTAAGGTTTCCAAGGCAGATGGTAGTGCGACCGGCTGGTTCTTCAGTAAGGTTTCCATTGGCGCTGTCGTAGCGCTGGCTATGGCCGTTATCGAACCATCACTGATGATGCTGGGTGGACTGAGTGTTACTCACCCAATGCAAATGATTCTGGTTTCCATCATGTTCTCGGAGGCGTCGATGTTCATCGTCATGTTCCTGTCGATGCTGTTGGACAACCCTGGTCGGTTCTTGGCCATGGTTCTCCTGATGCTGCAACTTGGTGGTTCTGGTGGGACGTTCCCAATGGAAGTTACGAACTCGTTTTACAACGTGGTTCACCCATTCTTGCCAATGACTTACTCGATTCTCGGCTTCCGGGATGCGATTACGTCAGGGATGCCAGGGATGGTTGGTAAGGCCTTCTGGATGCTACTGCTCTTCATGATTATCGCGTTAGCCCTGTTGTGGCCAACGATGATTTGGTTAAAGAAGAAGCATCTGATGGGCGTTTCTCAACTGGACGACAACCAAAAGTTGGGCGCCGTTGAGGATCCAAACACTAATTCACATTCATAAAATTATAAAAATGTCGCAGGGCTACGAGCCTTGCGACATTTTTTTGTGGGGTGGGATAGGCGAGGCCGTCTATCCGAAGATTGAAAGATTACGGGTCCTTTAATTGGCGTGAAAATGATGAAAATGAGCTTTGCAATTTCACAAAGTTTTAATGAAACCCGCCGGAATGCCCGATTACCTTTGCTAAATATCACGGTTGTTATATGAAAATAGGATGAAACATGTTAAAATATCATTGTGTTTTGTGGATAACGGGTAAATCCATTAACTTGCTTCATATCTCAGGTATTTCGACGGAGGCAAACATTATTGAATAAACGACGGCCAAACCCCAAGCAAGTGCCAGACCCCGATGAACCCTTATGGCGGTCGACCTTGCGGGTAGCCATGCCCCTGAACTTAAGTTACGTTCCCATTGGGCTGGCTTGTGGGATTTTGCTACACGCGGCAGGATTCAATACCTTACTGACCGGATTAGTTTCATTACTAATTTTTTCCGGTGGGGCACAATTTCTGATTGCCACGATGTTGACGATTAATTCCCCATTACTTTCAATTGTTTTGATGCTGTTCTTCTTGGAATTACGTTATGCCTTATTGAGTTCGAGCTTATCGCCATACTTAAAAGGCCAATCAAACCGCTTTTTGTTTATCTTTGCGGTCTCGTTAAACGATGAAAATTACGCCATTAACTATTTAAAATTCGCCACTGATAAGAAGTGGACGGGTAAAGAGGCTTTGATGGTGGAGCACTATTCTTTACTCTTTTGGGCGGTCAGCAACGTTATCGGCAGTTTGGTCGGGAGTGCGTTGAAGATTGACCTCGGGGTCGTTAACTTCGCACTGACGGCACTATTCTTGTATATGATTGTCATGCAGATTAAAAACCGGCTGACCATTCTGATTTGCTTGTTTTCCGGGGTGTTTGCGGCCCTGTGCATGATGCTAACCAAGAGTACCCTGGGGTTAGTCATCTCGACCCTTATTGCTTCATTGCTGGGTTTCTTACTAGAGACCACTTTAAAGAAGCATTTGCCAGACAGTCACTGGTTGTGGAAACTCCGCAGTCCCGGGGCTAAGAAATCGGTTGTTGAGAACACAGAAGATAATTAGGATACAGGAGACGCTATATGAATTGGAATAGTACGCAACACTTTTGGCTAATCATCCTCGGCTTTTTCGTCGCATTTATCCCACGGTTCTTTCCCCTGATGTTATTCACCAAGCGGCAGATCCCGGAATGGTTCAATGAATGGATGAAGTTTATTCCCGTGTCATTATTTACGGCGTTAGTCGTGAAGGATATTTTCATTGATAGCGAAAGCTACCAGTTTATCATTTCCAAATATTCTGAAATGCTAGCGGCCGTTATTGTGATTGTGGTCGCGTACCGGACTCGGTCAATGGTAATCTCGGTGGTTGTTGGTTTAATCAGCGTTTTCCTGTTATCGATGGTCATCGCTTAATCTAAATAGGTTAATCAAAGGTGGAGCTGGGCTCCGCCTTTTTTAGTGGCCTTAAACTTGCTAGAGTTGTGATAACCAATGGGGAATGATTAGGCCTGGGCAACGGTCACCTTGCCAGTCTCATTGGTATCCAGTGAGGCCAATCGTTCCTTGAGGACCGTGCGTTGGGTTTTAAAATAGTTCAAGGCCACGTTGAGGTTGTGGAGCGTATCGGTATCCACCTTGAATACATCGATTTGATTAGACAGTTCGGTCCGGGCGGCCAGAACGTCGTCCTTCAGCGACCGTTGGAGCGACTGGTTACCGGATTTTTCGGCGGCCGTGAGATCCAGCTGTGTCTGGGCCAGGGTATTCTGTAACCGTCGCAGAATTTCCTGATGGTCTTGAATGGTTTTTCTTGAGGGGCGTTGGGCCAGAATTTCCCGTTTTTCGGCGTTGGCCACGGACCGTAGCTGGGTTAATAAGTCTTGGACCTGTTGCTTAGGTTGTTGACGGGCCGGCCGTGCGGTGACTTTGACCGGCAGGGCGGGTTTGCCCTCGATTAAATCTGTTGATTTGGCCGAACCAGCAGTCTTGTTTTTCCTTAGTTGGTGTGTCAGGACGCGAGCTTGATAGCCGGGCTTGGTGGCGATTAAGTGGAACTTTAGCTTATCCAGGTTACTTTGCTTGGAGCGGATACTAAAGTGGCCGTGACGGTCAGCCTGGGCACTTAACAGGGCGTGGTGTTTTAAGTCATAGATGTGGACCTGGGCGTGTTTGACCGTCTTGCCAGTGACCTTGTGCTTCGACACATGGAGGTGGCGAAACTTCATCAGTGGCTTCAACTGCTTGGCTGTCGGTTTGCCTTTGGTCGGCATGGCAGCGAACGCGGTGGCTAACAATAGCATTTGCTTAGTCTGCATAATTTATTTAATCCCTTTTTATGTCCTAAATTATTAACACCATTACCAGTGCTCAAAACTATAACACGCTAGCCAACCGTGAACAAGCAAGGCCCCTTATAAATAGTGTAATGGCGGCCGTTAATCGGATACAGAATCAAAAAGGCCCGCCAACTATCGGTGATCAATCCGGTAGTTAGAGGGCCTTTATCGTCAGGCGATCCGCGGTCGCTTAACTGGTTTTTATTTAGCTGCGACTTTCTTATGTGTTTCGTCGTACATGTAGTCCCGCGTCATTGGTAACATCCGGGCGGATGGTCCCTTGGAAATCAGGTACTGGATAACGTCAATGTTTCCAGACTTGAAGGATGCGGCACAGGCCTGCAGGTACAGGTCCCACATGCGTACGAAACGGTCATCAAACATCTTGGCGACCTCGTCACGGTGTTCATTGAAGTTTTGGTCCCAGATTTCTACCGTCTTTTGGTAATGGCGACGAAGAGGTTCCATGTCGTCAATCTGGAGGCCGTTTTCAATGATGTGCGTGGTGTTTTCAATTAAGCCAGGCACGTAACCACCGGGGAAGATCCACTTGTTTAACCAACCATTGTTGGCGCCACCTTGTTGACGGGTAATTCCGTGAATCAAGGCAACCCCATCGTTCATCAAGTATTCTTGAACACACTTGAAGTATTCGCCCAAGTTTTCTTGACCAACGTGTTCAAACATGCCGACTGAGGTGATGTAGTCCCACTTCTCGTTGCCAAGTTCACGGTAGTCTTCCAAGCGAACCTCGGCGACGTCTTGCAGACCGGCCGCTTCGATTTGTTGATTAACATAGTTGTATTGTTCCTGGCTCAAAGTAATCCCAGTCACGTGCAACCCGTATTCCTTGGCGGCGGTCAGCATCAACGTGCCCCAGCCACAACCAATGTCCAGCAAGGTTTTGCCAGGTTGTGGGTTGAGTTTACGGATGATGTGGTGAACTTTATTCATCTGGGCGGTGTATAAATCATCGTCAGGTGTTTCAAAGTAAGCACAAGAGTAAGTCATGGTGTCGTCTAACCAAAGATTGTAGAAGTTATTTCCAATATCATAATGGTTTTGGACATCAGTCTTGCTTTCCTTTTCCGTATGTTTTTGCTTGGGTAAGAAATGAATAAATTTCTTATTGTGGAAGAAACTGTCGGTGTTTTCGTAGGCCGCCGTTAAGAGGTCTTCGATACTCCCGTCAATTTCAATTTTACCGTCCATGATCGCTTCCCCGAGCGCAATCGAAGCGTTTCGAGAAATTTCCTTAATCGGAATGGCCTCATGAATGGTGATAGTGATATCAGGAGTGCCGGTCCCATAGACATCGCTGCTGCCGTCCCAGTAGTTGACTCGAACGGGAATGTTGAAAGTGTGACTTAAAAATGTTTTGTAGAAAGTTTTTTCAAGCATGTCAGGAGTCCTTTCTGGTTTCGCTGCATGGCGTGCAGTAAAACAAAAATATACTTTCTTAGTATACGCCTTTCATCCGGTAAAGCGTAAGAGGGGGTCTTAATGTAAGCGCATTAACTTTTATTCACAAAAATTAGCTCAAGTAAAAAGGGTCGTTTCTATACTGATGCATGGTATAATATAACTATAATTAACCGGCGGAGGTCTTCATTTTGAAAAAATGGGTATGGGTCGTGGCAACAATCGTGGTGGCACTGCTGATTGGCGGTTACGCGTATTCGAATCATCACGCAACAGCTAAGGAGTACCAAGCGGCAATGGCTAACGGGCGTACTGCCATCAAAGGTAAGCACTACACGCAGGCTGAAAGCTACTTTCAGAATGCCTTAAAGCGTAAATTAAATGATCCGACAGCACAGACTTATTTAACGCAAACACAACGGTTCGTCTCGGCTGAGAATTCTATGGAAGCACGGAAGTTCACCAGTGCGGAGGAACACTACCAGACGGTCAAGGACACCAAGAAGGGGTCCAAGGTTTTGGTATCGCGGGCCACTAGCCAATACAAGTTGGTTAAGGGTGTGGTTGCGAACGTTAAGCAATTCAAGACGATCTTGAGTAAGGCGCAAGGGGAAAACAAGGCGCTGAACTATGGTCAATCCAATACCACTTTGGATGAACTGTTCAACAACGACAAGTTCCGTCAGACGTATTACAAGGACTTGTATGACCAAGCCTTGGCCTTACGGAAAGCGAACAATGCGGGACAAACGAGTTCTGTGACTGCGGCGGCTAGCTCTACTTCTTCCAGTTCCGATACCAGTAGTTCAAGCGCTTCATTGACGCCGGCCGAACAATCGGCTGCTAAGAACTACAAGGGGAGTAACGAGTACACCGTGACGCAAAGCCAAAAGGAGTTAAATGGTAAGACGATTACGGATGCGCAGATTGCCAGTGCCCGGCAAACGATTAACGCTGCGGGTGGCCAATCCGATGCCATGAGCGATCAAGACGTGCGGGTGGCAATGCAAACTGCCAGCAAGAAGAAGTTGTCGTTGACCAAGTACACGCAACAATATCTCAAATAAATACTGTTTCGAACCGGTAGGGACATTTGTCCATGCCGGTTTTTATTTTGGCCTCAGACAATACTGATTATGAAATTGCTGATGCTGGCTCGCCAATGGCCGGCCCTTAACGGGCTGGAACGCGGTGAACATGATTTTGAGCCAAAGGGCGGTCTCAAAAGTCAGTTCTGCCTAACCGGAGCAGTTCACTCCGCTAAGGCAGTCCCACGGCTGAGCCCCGGGCCGGCCATTGGCTGCCTATTGGTCGTTGAGGTCGGCGATGGTGTCCAGATGAAGTGAAGGGTGTTTTACTCGATATGAATAGGGTGTTTTGAATCTATCTGATTGAGAGTGGGTATGACGATAATACTACGATTTTAGACGAGTAGCTATTTCTGGTTGACCTAGCACCTTGCTCTAAGATAGTTGCTAATAACTAGTCAATCTTAGCCGTGAGGGCGGTCTCGCAGGGGGCTCAGTGGTGTCGTTTGCCTTAGTCGGTGGGCTTCCGGGTTAGGTAAAGACCGAGTTTGAAGACAGCTGGGCTTGCTGGCTTCCAAGCGTGTCCACCATGTTCCAGCCCCCCTGCAGGACCAACCGGTAGGCGGGCAATCTAAGCTAAAGTAACCATAAGCGTGGACTCAGTGGTGTCGTTTGCCTTAGTCGGTGGGCTTCCGGGTTAGGTAAAGACCGAGTTTGAAGACAGCTGGGCTTGCTGGCTTCCAAGCGTGTCCACCATGTTCCAGCCCCCTGCGGGGCCAACCGGTAGGCGGGCAGTGAAAGCCAAAATAAATATAACGCGAACAATCTAAAAATGTCAGAAAAAATAACACAGAACGTGGCCGCAAAAGTCAAAACCGATCAATTTGGTCGCTGAACTAACCATTCTTAAACTTTTGGTTATAAAACTTGACATGAAAGGTAAGTCACTAAACAAATGCATTTATAAACCGAATAAGCAAATTAATTGGTCGATCATGGAATTTTGGCGTTATAAGCCTATGGGGACAACGATTTCCCGTACATTCGGCTTTTGAAACCGCTTAAATTTCACAAGTCACTTTCTTTTCTTAATTGGTAAGGGTGATTTACTATAATAATAGAATCAGAATCTACAAGGGGGGTTAGGCAATGTGGCCCCCAGAATAGCAGGTGAGCACCAACCTTGGGGGATGGGGCAACCTAAACTGATTTGATTCCCGAATCACCGTTGCTATTTGGGGGAGCTACGTTGCCAAGAAAATTATGATTATCAACAAACACATCATGCGTACGACTAATGAAAAGCAAGTTCTACAACAAATTGTAAACTCTGGACCAATTTCTCGTAGTCAGATTTCACGGAATCTGAGTTTAAACAAAGTGACGGTTTCTGATATTTATAGTCAACTGCTACATGAAGGGTTAATCCGTGAGGTTGGTCACGGAGTAAGTACCCGGAATGGTGGGCGTAAACCAGTTATGGCATTACTAAACGTGGGGTATGGTTATGTCATCAGTATTAATATTTTGCGGTCACGCTTCTCAATGATTACCTGCCGGTTGGACGGGAAATCTGAGAATTATGAAAGTGTATCCACGCGTGACGTTGATTTAACAACGGTGCTGGACATGATTGATGACCGGATCTCGGCCACGATGAGTGCCAACGAAAACCGCTTGTTAGGGATTGCGTTTGGCCTGGATGGAGTTATTTACGATAACCAAATCCTGGCGGCTTCGTTGAAGGGGTTCAAGAACTTTGACCTCGCGAAGTACTTCAGCGACAAGTTCCAAGTTCCCGTTGTGCTGGAAAACCTGGCTAGTGAATCCGCAATTTATGAACGGGACTTCGCCGGGGAAGGCCTCTATCACAACCTGATTTCAGTGACCATCCGTGACCAAGTAGCCGCAGGGATTGTGACCGACGACCGGCTCTACCGAGGACACAATGGAGAAGCTGGGAACATCGGAACCTGTCCGTTGGCCGACCGCTACCATGAAGAAAATATGGAAACGGTCAACCATTACGTTGCCGAAGGACCAGTTCTACAACGGATCATGGCTTATCAAAAGATTGACCGGGTAGATGTTAACCGCATTCGGCGAGATTACCTGGGTCATCGGCCAGAACTACTGTCGATCCTCGATGAATTTGCCTACTACCTGGCGAAGGTCCTGGGAAATATTTCCAACACCTTCGCGCCGGATGCGATTATCGTTAACGCCCCAATCCTGGAATTACTACCAGAATTGATGGACAAAGTGCGGGACTACGTGGGCCAAATGGCCATCTTACGGAAAGCCCCATTACTCTTAACTAAAAATGCTAAAGAGGCCTCATTACTGGGTGGCGCATCCGCCATTATTCATAAGGCATTGGGATTGGATGACCTGCAACTAACCTTTGGGAATCAACGGTCGGCTGTGTTAGAGGGAGTTGAATCGTAAGCAAATTTGGTTGTCGAGTCGGTTGGGCATGCCGCCAGTGAGCGGTGCCGAACGATGGCCGAGTGACTGAAAGTCTGAATCCAATTGGGTTCAGACTTTTTTGTTGTCCTTGGTTAAATGTCTAGGGAATTAACGGCAAATAGCGTAGAATGAAACTACCGAAAAAAGTAGATAGGGGCGGTTCAGAAGTGAGTTTATGGCAACGGTTTGTTGATAATGTCAGATTGCGCCGGTTTACGGTGTTGGTCGTCTTAATCTTTATTCTGTGGCTAATCCGGTCGGAAATGAATATGATTCTATTAACCTTCATTTTCACCTTCTTAGTTCTACAACTGGTGAAGTTTGTTCACCGGTTCGTGAAGATTCCGGCGGGGATCATCGTTACGGTCGCGTACTTGTTGATTCTGGGGGGCCTGTATGGGGCAATCACCACGTATCTTCCGCAACTCTTAACGTCGTCGGTCCACGGGGTGGAGAACCTGTATAAGTTCTACCAGCAACCCGGGAACGACCAAAACGAGATTATTCGTTATGCCACGGAATATATCAATAACTCGAATATCATGAGTCAAGTTCAAAGTGGGGCCAAGGTGGTCTTAACTTACATCTCGACGATTGGGTCGTTTGGGGTCACCCTGTTTATGTCGATGATTTTGAGTTACTTCTTTACCATTGAGAATAAGCAGATGGCGGCCTTCTCCAAGCGCTTCTTAACCAGTACCTATGGCTGGGTTTTCCAGGATATTAACTTTTTCGCCTCAAAGTTTGTTAATACTTTCGGGGTAGTCCTGGAAGCCCAATTCTTCATCGCGCTTTGCAATACGGTGATTACCACCATCGTGCTGGCTTTTATGAAGATGCCGCAGCTACCAACGTTGGCTATTATGATTTTTATTCTGAGCCTGATTCCGGTGGCCGGAGTTATCGTATCGATTATTCCATTGACCATCTTAGGGTATTCCGTTGGTGGCTTCCGTTACGTGATTTATATCTTAGTCATGGTAGTTGTGGTCCACGCGTTAGAAGCCTACGTTTTGAATCCCAAGTTTATGTCCAGTCGAACCGAACTGCCAATTTTCTACACTTTCGTCGTCCTATTGGCGGGGGAACAGCTCTTTGGCGTCTGGGGCCTGATCGTTGGGGTGCCAATCTTCACGTTCTTCCTGGATATTTTGGGGGTTAAGCCGGTTCATGGGTTACACCAGCCGCCGCACGTGGATGTCCAGAAATTAAAGGACTATCGTTTACCATCGAGAAATCGGGATGATGGAAAAGACGAATAAGGCTGAAATTTTGGGCTAGATAGTGTAAAATGGCAAAGTATTCTAAAGAAGAAAGAGGTTTTAAGGGATGGCAAAATTAGTACTGATTCGCCACGGTCAAAGTGAATGGAACTTATCCAACAAGTTTACTGGCTGGGTTGACGTTGATTTAAGTGAAAAGGGTGTTGAAGAAGCCAAGGCTGCAGGTAACAAGATCAAGGAATCTGGCCTGAAGTTTGACTACGCCTACACGTCAGTTCTTAAGCGAGCAATCAAGACGTTACACTACGTTTTGGAAGAATCCGACCAACTTTGGATTCCGGAAACGAAGACTTGGCGCTTGAACGAACGTCATTATGGGGCCTTACAAGGCTTGAACAAGGCTGAAACCGCTGAAAAGTACGGTGACGACCAAGTCCACATCTGGCGTCGTTCATACGATGTTTTACCTCCACTTTTGGATGCTGACGCCGAAGGTTCTGCGGTTAAGGACCCCCGTTACGCTAACTTGGACCCTAACATCGTACCCGGTGGTGAAAACTTGAAGGTTACCTTGGAACGGGTTATGCCATTCTGGGAAGACCAAATCGCACCTAAGTTACTCGATGGCAAGAACGTCATCATCGCTGCCCACGGTAACTCACTCCGTGCTTTGAGCAAGTACATCGAACGGATCTCCGACGATGACATCATGAACCTCGAAATGGCAACCGGTGAACCAGTTGTCTACGACTTTGATGACAAGTTAAACATGACTAACAAGACGAAGTTGGGTAAGTAATTCCAACGGACTCAGAGCCGCCTCAGTTGTGGGGCGGCTTTTTCGTGGCCTGAAACTGGCTAGCAGTATAGATAATTAGCAACTTACTTTAAGAGAGAAAAGAGATTGAATTTGGCAGAAAAAGCAGTTACCCAGGTTGAAATGATGAAGATTATTGGTCTATTTCGCAAAGAAGGTTTCACTGGCGAGTACGAGACTTTCCAACGAGTTAGTGGCACCGATCGGGAATTCTTTGTGGTCATGAGTAACGAACAGGGTATCAAGGCGTTGTTCAAGGCTAGCTTGATGTTGAACACCGTTGAGTTCCAGTATGTGTTGGATGACAAGCATACGTTTGTACAGGAAGATGCAGACGCTAGTTAAACCAGTGTGCCTGCAGTAAATTAAAGAGCATATCCGCTATAGCAAAACGAACAGGCCTGAAAGGTCTTTGCTCGCAATTAGATATTTACCAAATTAGAAACTGGTTATGGAAACTTGACGATTTTCCGTAACCAGTTTTACATATTTTTTAAGCGAGGTGACAATCAATAAGTTTTTGAAGTTATTTTGATTGTTGCCTTAAGAGATACTGGAGGTACCTGTGATTGGTGATCAATTCTCGCGTGAGGCCCTTGATAATCGGGGTAACTATAGCGGGAGCTGAGACACCAACAAGAAGAATGGCCAGTTTTTACTCCTAAGCTTGACTGTAACGTTACCGGATGGTTTAAAATGATAAGTATCATGAACGGAACTAAAGGTAAAGGTGGGCAAGTATGACAACGAGTGATAAACAACGTGAACATATTAGTGTACGTGGTGGGAACGTCCATAACTTAAAGAATATTGACGTGGACATTCCGTTGAATCAGTTTGTGGCTATCTCGGGTCCCTCGGGCTCCGGGAAGAGTTCCTTGGCCATGGGCATCTTGTATGCGGAGGGGTCGCGGCGGTACTTAGAGGCGCTATCCACCTATACCAGGCGGCGGATCGGCCAAAGCAAGCGGTCGCAGGTCCAAGAGGTTCGGCACATTCCATCCGCTATCGCCCTGCGGCAGCGGCCGGGAGTCCCCTCCGAGCGCTCGACGGTGGGGTCGATGAGTGAATTGTTTAACGTCGTCCGCCTCATCTTCTCACGCCTTGGGTCGATGGTTTGTCCCAATGGTCACCGGATTGCCCCCAGCCTGAAAGTGGCCCAGGCCATGGATCTACCGGGTGGCGCGGACAGTAAGATGGGTTACGTGACCTGTCCGGAGTGTGGCGTCGAGTTTATGGCGAGATCGGCCGAAGACTTTGCCTTTAATTCCGGCGGTGCCTGCCCCGAATGTCATGGGACGGGGACGGTTCAGACCTTAGACGAGGATAAACTGATCGGCGATCCGAGCCTCAGTCTATCGGAAGGGGTCGTGGCCTCCTGGCATCTGCCCGGCCGCAACTTTATGCCGACGGTGGCAGAAACGCTGGGGGTCCGTATCGACGTGCCCTACAAGGATCTCACCGACCGGGAGAAGGACATCGTCCTCAACGGTGACAAGAAGCAGTATCCCGTGGACTTTCGAACCTCGACCGGACGGGTGTTTCATACCGACAAGACGCTGTATGAGAATGCCCACGAGGCCGTCTACGATTCCCTGAAGACGGTGAAGAGCGATCGGGCCATCAAGAAGGTTAACGAATTTTTCCACTTCGCGGTGTGCCCGACCTGTCACGGGACGCGGCTGAATCCGGAACTCTTGACCCAACTAGTTGGGGGTAAAAATATTGCGGAGGTATCTGACCTGACCTTGGGGTCATTGTCCGAGTGGCAAGCGGCGGCTCAAGCTGAGTTGCCAGCCGAGATGAAAGCCATGGCTGACGTGCTCTTCAAGAATCTGACGGATACGTTGCGGCCCTTGCTGGAATTGGGGCTGGACTATTTGACCCTATCGCGGAACGGCAACACGCTGTCGACCGGTGAACTCCAACGGCTTCAACTAGCCAAGACCATTCGGACGGAGACCACGGGCGTTCTGTACGTGCTGGACGAACCCTCCATTGGGTTGCATCCCGATAACGTTGAAGGACTCATCCGAATTTTTCGGGAGTTGATTGCCCAAGGAAATTCCTTGGTGGTGGTCGACCATGAAGTCGACATCATTTCAGCGGCCGACTGGGTGATTGAGATTGGCCCTGGGTCGGGGGATGCCGGTGGTCAAATCATTGCCGAAGGAACGCCCAACGATCTCGTGGGCAATCCCCAGTCACTGATTGGGCCCTACATTTCGGGTCAGGCTAAGATCATGCATGACAAGGTACCCGCTAGTCAGAAAGCTAGCGACCTCACCACGCATTTTGAGGTTCAGGACTACTTTAATCTACATGACGTGGCTGTGACCATTCCGGGCAATGAAATCACTGCGGTTACCGGGTTCTCTGGTGCTGGTAAGACGAGTTTGATCTTGGACAGCCTGGTGCCGGCGATTCAGGCGGCGAATGCTAAGGCCGCCCTACCCAAGCAGGTGACGACTCTGAAGACCCATTTGAAAGACGTGGTGTCGGTGGATGCCAAGCCAATTGGGAAGAATGCCCGCTCGACGATTGCCACCTACACGACCATTATGGATAATTTGCGCCGACTGTTTGCAGATTTACCAGAAGCTAAGGCCAAGAAATTTGGAATCGCTCACTTCTCGTATAATAATAAGCAGGGTGCGTGTGAGCAGTGTGGCGGACTGGGCACCATTACCCTGGATATTCAATATTTGCCGGACATGGAAGAGGTCTGCCCTTACTGCCATGGCGCGCGGTATAAGGACGAGATTCCACAGATTCGCTGGCACGGCTACAATATTGTCGACCTGTTGAACTTATCGGTCCGTGAGGCGTTACCCGTCTTTGAAACGGTACCGAAGATTGAGAAGCAGCTCCAATTGCTGGATGAAATGGGGCTGGGTTACCTGCATTTAGGCGAAAGTACGCCGAGCCTGTCCGGTGGGGAAGCCCAGCGGTTAAAGCTCATGAGCCACTTGAACAAGCGCCAAGGTAAGACCCTGTTTATCTTTGACGAACCCTCCGTCGGCTTACATCCCCAAGATGTGCAAACGTTACTGGGTGTGATTAACAGTCTGAAGGCCAAGGGGGCCACGATTATTATCATCACGCATGACCTCGATCTGATGGCTAACGCCGATTATCTGATTGATCTCGGCCCTAAGGGTGGGCAAGCTGGTGGCCGGTTGATGGCTAGCGGCGAGCCGCAACAACTGATCAAGACCACTAAGAGTCTAACGTTGGATTACCTAAAGGCCCATTTTGAAAAATTCCATTTAGCTGGGCGAAGCTAGCCGCGCAAAAATCACCGGTGCTTAGGTGTTCCGCAGAACCTATTGTAGGTACACAGATTATTTCAATGAATTCACGGCCGCCTCGCACATCGGGGCGGCCTTTTTCGTGGAGTCGGACTAGCTTAAACAGAGGGACGATCAGGTCTGTCTTCCTGTGAATAGATCGCTATCGAAATGACATTGCGGTTCATTAATTTTTCACCTATACTTAAGCCATTATGCATAGCTTATTGGCAACAAATACTGCAGAAAGTTGGCTGAGGATACCAAGGATTTAGGTGATGGCATGAGAACCGAATGGTTGGTGACCAAGGGCTTCGTGCGCCAGTATCTACGTTAGGAGTAAACAAATGAGACGGTTAAGGTTAGGTTTAATAGTGATGTTACTAGCTGGTCTGTTGTGGCCGGCAATCGGGGTTCAAGCCAAGGCGAAGGCCGCTCAACCGGCGGCTATTCAGAGAATTGCTAAACGGGATATGAAGGCCGCGCACGGTCGGTGGTCGGTCAAGGTTACCCGGTTAGGCCGGCAACCACTGGCGGTTACCGCGGGCAACCAACGAGTTCGTGGTCAACGGTCGGCCAGCACCATCAAGGTGTTCGTGATGCTCACGATTTTTAAACGGGCGCAGCAGCATAAGCTGAAGCTGACCACGGCCACCAAGACCGATTTGAAACGGATGATTCACAATTCGGATAACGCGGCGACTAACCGTCTCATTCACAAGCTAGGTGGGTTCAAACGGGTTAATCAGACGATGAAACATTATGGATTTAAGCACTCGCATCTTCGGCGCTACATGATGGACACGCGGGCCCTGGCGAAGGGGCACGACAACTATACGTCCGTGGCCGATCTGACCAAATTTCTCAGTAAGACCTATCGTCACCAATTACTGGGGAAGACGTACGATAATCGCATGTTGACGTTGTTGCGGCACTGTCGCAATCATTCCAAGCTACCGAAGTTGGTTAAGCACGCCACGGTCTTCAACAAGACCGGAGAGTATCCGGCCAAGGGAGTCCAGAACGATGCCAGTCTGTTTCGGACGAAGCACGGCGTCTACATCGTCGTGGTGATGGCTCAGCAGGGGAAGCAAGCCCAACAGTACCGGGGGATGAACCGGCTGGGACGCGATGTGGTCAATTATTTAAATGGACATCGGGGCTGAAAGCCCTTAACAAAAGGCACCCTGCGAGATTATCTAATGGTTACTAACCAGTAAATAGTCTCGCAGGGTGCTTTACATATCTAAGAAGTTTAAAGTGATCGTCGTTGGCACCTATCGGATGGAGCAGCGTGGATTTCCATTTGGCTAAGGTTATTAGCTAGAGGATCAAGCTATTTATCAGCAGGCTTGAGATGATAAGGATTGATTGTTGGGGGAAACAGATGTCTAAAATAATTAGTTCAGCAAGGATAGTCCTGAATTTTTCCTCGACAATTATTGCATTCCCAGCCGAGTGGATACAATGGGGTCAAAGAGCACGGGTCATCAATATTCCGCGCTTGTAAAGCTGGAATTATCTATAAAACAAGGTGGTCATATGTCATGGTATCGAAAACTTTCGGAACGATATAGCCGGACGTACACGCCGACCGCGGTTAATCGGGTGATGCCGATCACAGGTCTCGTGCTATTTACAGCTGGGATTATTTTTTTGAGCTTGACTAAATTACATGATTTGGGCTTTGGCTTGTACGGCGCGTCGTTACTGGCTTGGGGAGACTATATCTCGTCCAAGTTGGCCCAACATCGAGTCGGCATTATCGGGTGTCTCCTGGTTGCGTATGGTTTGTTTATGTTTGTACTGGGAGGAGCTGGGATGATCCTGCTTGCCATTATTTTTGGGGAATAGGTTGGGGGTAGTTGACGCTACCTCTTTTTTATTATAAAAAATGATGTTGACGAATATCCGGCAACACCGATTATTTCAAAAGATTTTGAATATATTCAATTTTAAATAATGCGACTTTAATTGTTCTGCACGGCCGCGTTCAACTTACGCCGATTGCTTAAATATAGAATTGCGGTCAGTGGAACGATCAGTAACATCATGGGGTAAAAGAATTTGAGTGGGAATATCGTGGGTAGAATACCCCCAATGATGGGGCCAAGTGACATCCCAATATCGCTGCCCAGATAATAGGTGGCGTTAGCGAGTCCCTGCTCTTCCATGGGTGCTAATAAGAGAGCCGTTGACTGGGAAACGGAAACCATCACGCCAAACCCGACGGCCATTAATCCAGCGGCCAGGATCATCTCAAAGTTATTTTGCATGATTGTTAGTAGGAGAATATAACCAATGGTGGCAATGATGCAGATGAAGAACCAAACGCCAAATGAAATCGTATCAAAATAGTTTTTCAATAGGATCCGAATCACAATCAAAGTGAGCGAGTAACACAAGAAGAACCAGCTGACGGTAATCGGCAGATGGCGCTCCGCAACGTACATGACAATGTCCGCCTGGGTAACAAAGTAGGGAATCGACAGCAACGAAAAGATGATGGCTACGGGTAGTGCATCGCGCTGGATAATCTTAAAGTGCTGGTCAGCTGGCCTCACGGCAGGCTGGGCCCGATTATTGATGAACTGGATGACGATAACCATGGCTACAGCACTCAAGCCCGCCAGAACAATAATGAACTGATAACCTAGGTGCTGATAGAGGCTGACGGCTAGGGCGGGAGCAATGGCCATGGCCAGCGCATTTAATAAGCCGTAATACCCCATCGCCGCGCCCAGGTGTTGTCGGGGAGCTAAATAGGCCATCCAAGTCGCCAGGCACACGGTACATAGAACAAATCCTAACCCGTTGACGACTCTAAAGACGAACAGCCAAGTGGGATTGTAAGCGACCAGGTAACCAAAATCACTAATTGCGCAGAGGCTCCCACCGATTAGGGCTAAGCGATATTTAGAAATCCGATCGGTTAGATTTCCGGCAAAGGGTCTCAATACCATTGAGGTGATACTCATCACACCCACAATAATACCGGCAAAGGTACTATTGATCCCTAAATTACGGGCGTAGCCATTCATTAAGGGGTTAACGGCTTGAATGCTAAATTGATAGCAGAAAGTGGCTACCATGACACAAATAATGTTTCTAGAAAAAAACGAAAATTTCTTTGTCAAAACGGATTTTGCTCCTTTGAAATCGAGTTAGGCCAAATTAAAAAGGTGGCCAATC
>NZ_BCWD01000001.1 GCF_001592085.1 Levilactobacillus senmaizukei DSM 21775 = NBRC 103853 | reverse complement strand
TTTTTTTGTGGCTTGAGGTTGAAGATTATTCAGTCTTGGTCGGTGTCATCAGGAAACGCAATCAACGATATCACCTGCGGCAATAATTAAAAGCGACTAAACAAAAAAACGCTAACTACGAAAAAAATAGTTAGCAGGGGAGCTTATTTTGGTGATTTTTGAAAGCTAAAGTATTATTCAACTGTCTCCATTTGGAGATTGACGTTAGTTGCTTTAATAATGATTGTGAAAATCAATAAAGCATTTAAATAGTACACAATTGGTTGCTAAATTCGATTGATTTGTTATGAAATTTAACTTTTTTATTTAAAAATATTTTCGTTAAAAATCCCGATATGACTGCGTTATTAGATGATCAGAGAAACATTTATGTGCCACAAAGTTTCACGTCATTGATTACTTCTCACAACCTGACTATAATGGATAGTAAATAGAGCTTATAGAACGATATGCGGTATAGGCTTGGTTTCAAATTATCTGATTTTTGGTCATAGTTAATGAGGGGGACCAATCATGAAGAATTTTGAACAGAGAACACATTATAAGATGTACAAGTCACACAAGGGCTGGCTGGTAGCCGGTATCACGGTAACCACTATGGCAGTCGGCATCATTGCAGGACCACAAGGGACCCAGACTGCGCAGGCGGATGACAACCTACCAAAGACGGAAAATGTGTCAGGGGCTAATGGGAGTTCTTCAAAGCCAGAGGGATCGGAGCAACAAGACCCTGCAAATTCAATTCAGAATTCAGCAGGAGGGACTAATGGAAATACCGCAGGCGCTGGAGGAGACACCGGAAGTGCTGGAAACGCCGGAGGTGCTGGGAAAACTGGTGCTACACCAGTGACAGAAAGCACAGATGTTACCAACGATGCAACGACATCAGCGCCTACTAACGTGAAGACTGGGATCACCGTTCAAAATCCAGATGACCTGACGGATAAGGTCACAGGCCAAGCGGTGTTCAATGTCAGCAAGACCCATCGGCTTCAATATACTTATGACCACTCGGACGCTAACGGGGTCAGTACCGACTTACGCGTCGTCAATGGTTATAGCACAAAGTATCAAGCACAGGGGTCAAAGGTTTGGTTAGGCGAGACATACGCCAATAATATTGCGCAGGATGCTAAGGGAATGGATGTGAATTCCCCGCTACAATACAGCGATGGGACGCATCCACTCTACATTGACGAATGGATGCCCGATTCTGGTTTGCAATACTTTATTTGGCAAAGCAATTTTACTAAGCAGTATGCAACCATTGCGGACTTCAGAGATAACTTTACGAAGGCCGAACTCGCCACGGTTACGAGTATCTACTCGGATGAGAACAAGCAAGCGGTCAACAGTAATAACCAGCCCTCAACGTACTACTATGCGTTGATGTCGATGACCACGCTGGAAGGTCTTCAGAACGCGACGAATCTTCAAAGCCTGTATCTTAACCCTAATCTTGTGGTTAGTGTCAATGCGTATAACGATGGTTTTCAATCTGGAAATTTATGGGATATTCGGGCCTTAAGTAACTTGAACAAGTTGCAGCGTATTACCGTGAGGTTATTCTCCGTGAACGATATCTCTGCACTGAGTAATAAAGACCAATTGACGACGGTCGACATGGCCTATAATCAAATTACCGATATCTCACCACTAGCTACGGATAAGAGCCTGGACATCAAGACGGGGACTCAATTAGCTGAACAACATGTTTTATTGGCTCCGATCACCGTTAGTACCGCGCTTGGCAAGGGCCAGAACGATACCGCTGATGGGACATTGAGTTACACGACGCCATCCTTTATTATCAAGGACCTGTCGGCAGCTAACTTACCGGTTAAAGGTTTCGATAATGCTAATAATGCCAAATATCCGTCCCTATTCCCATCTAGTGCCGACGCTGGGAGTATCAACGATAATACCTTGAGCTGGTACAACTTGCTTACTGGAACGGATACAGACTATGGTAGCCTATCTACAATTTGGTCCGATCCAAACAGTAGCTTCGCTGGGTACATCATTCAACCGTATGACATGGCTGAAGATGTCAGTGATTTAAACGTTAACATTCAACTCCTGCAAGCCGATGGGCAACAGCTTAACTTGGCCCCTGCAACGCTGATTTCTGGTGATGTGGGTTCCGATGTGAACGTACAAGCTAACGCCACGGTCATGACTTTCCTGAACCAACAGATTGCCAAGGGGTACACCTTCTCTGGCTTGATTTTAGATGGTACGGGTCTGTACTCTGATTGGTCGGCTGGCAATGGTAAAGCGACGCGTCAGACAAGCTGGACCACGACTCTGACGGATGCTCCTAAGACCTGGACGGTCCTGTTTTACAAGGACGTCTTGCCTTGGAATGTCTCCGTGGATTATGGGACTAAGGATGCCGCCGGGAACTTCACGCCGATCACCAATGAAGATGGGACGCCAGTTACCGACAAGTACAACGGGACGTCAGATGCTCAGGTCGCCTTGAATAGTTACCGGAAGGACTTCCCGGACTACGTTTATACCGGGGCTGAAACCAGCGTGGATGGCAAGACCTGGACCGATATCAGTCAATCAACCGACATTCCATTTGCTGGGGCCAAACAAGCTATTCGCATGGTTTACGTCAACGCCAAGCGCGCGACCGTTAGCCACGACGGGTAAGACGGTTCAAACGTTAGACTACACGACTAATCCTGAACTGCGGGGCGCCATTGGGACGACCAGTACCTTTGACTCCGCATTAGTGATTGATCCAGCCGTGGCTAAGGGCTACAAGTTGGTCAGTGACACCACTAAGAATGCCGATGGTACCAGCGCAATTGTCTTCGGGAAAGATGCCGACACAAATCTCGACTTTACGATTACGTTAGCCCACGACTTTAAGACAACTGAAAAGGCCGTTAAAGAAACGATTACGTACCAGGATCAACAACAAAAGCCGGTCGCTACTCCGGTGACGAAGACCATGAACTTTGCCACGGTAACGGATCAAGTTACCCAAGACGCTGTGACCTACAGTAATCCGGCTGCCACCGGTACACCAGAATTGGATGTCACCGGTCGACCAACCGATGCCAATTGGACCGTTTACCAGGACGGTAACCCATTAGCATTTGCTGCCGTTAAGAATCCGACCGTAGCGGGGATGCACGCCGCTTCGACGACTGACCCAGCCAAGGATTTGACCCAAACCACGGCCCAAGTAATTACGCCAGAAAGTACCGATGTGACCGTCGTCGTCACCTACGTGGCGGATACGACGACCGGTGGCGGCGGTGATAATAACGGTGGCGGTAACGTGACGCCACCAACCACTGGACCCACTGCGGGTGGTGGGGCTGCCATTGTAAAGCCTGGCAAGAAGCCAGTAACGACGCCTAAGGCACCAGTCAAGGTTGTCACGCCTAAGGCTGAAGGTGATCAGGCGGCCGTCGTCACGGCCGGTGGTCAAGGTGCTAAGGTGCAACCACTGGCGACGCCTGTCAAGCGCGTACAGTCGCGGAAGACACCCGTTAACCTGGCTCAAGGCAAGGCTGAATTGCCACAGACCAATGAACAATGGGGGAGCAGTTTAGCCCTTGTTGGCCTGGCACTTTTGGGAAGCTTAGTCGGCCTGGCCGGTTGGAAGAAACGGGAACATTAGATGTGGATTCTCTTAAGTAAATAAGAGTGACTCTTTGTCAACGAGCGTTGATAAGGGAAATTTGCGAGGTTCAACTCATTTGCGAGTTGGACCTCTTTTTTTGACCTAAAGATGGTGCTGATATCAGATATCATAGAACAAAAAAAGGCAGACCTCGACGGTTGTCGGGGTCCGCTTTCGTTAGATTATTTATGGGACTTGACGGTCAGGTTGTGACTGAGGTGGCGAACCTGCTTGGCGGCATGTCTTTCATTAATCAGGGTGACAATTTTGGGGAGGGTTGTCGAGTAGGTCTGATCCTTGCGAAAGGAGTGGACGATCATACTGTCGTAGGCCACGCCCTGATGCGCGGTGAGGCGAAACCAATTAGGTTCGAGATTCTTCTCGGCATCCGTGATGTGCTTATCTGGCCAAACCAAATAACGCCAGTCGTTGCCATGCGGATAGCGCTCGACTTGCCAGCCGGCCTCTAAGTCAGAAAGCTCCTGCCACCGTTGTAACTTGGGTTGGTGGAGGGCAAAGTAAATAATGCTGGTATATTTCAATTCCGGATTGTGGGCCAGCTCGTGAACGGTCAATTTTGGCGTTTGCCGCTTGGGGGTCGGTTTACTTGTCGATGAGGTAGGGGTCCCTGTCGATGGCTGGTGAGTGAAGATGGCCAGGCCACCGCCGATGAGCAGTAAGCCAAGGAGCCCGGTTAATAATAAGAATCGTCGTTTCAAAAGCGTCACTTCTCCTGAGCGTATTTTCTCTAGTGTACCCGAAGATCAAAAAAACGGCTAGTCCGTGGGGGATTAGCCGCGAATAAATGACATTTTAGTACCAGTGATGATGTTGCCAGAAGCTCTTAGCCTTGGTCCAAGAACCGTAACGACCCTTAACATACTTGTTAGCAGTCTTTTCTTGGTTTGCAGGGGAGTAGTCGCCGTGCAGGTAAGACTTCAAGAGTTGGTAACGACCATAACAATGACCATTACGAGCTCTGTAGTTGTAACGGGATTCGTGGTAGGCGATCCAATTCTTGGCTTTCTTTTGTTTCTTAGAAAGGCCGGCGTTGATCTTAGCGATCTTCTTCTTTTGACTAGCGGAAACCTTGGTTGAGGCTTGGGCCGTCGTCACATTTGACGAGACCAGGCTGCTAGTCACATCGGTAACCATACCGAAAGTGAAGCCGAACATTAATAAGATAGATGCAATTTTGATTTTAAATTTAGACATATTTTTATTAAACACTCTTCCTAATCTCGTTTTCGTTACTTACTAGAATACAAGAAGAGTGTTGCAGTTTTATTACTAAGGAGTTAAAACGGCGTCACATCTTCGCCATTATACGTAAAATTTGAGATATAAGTCGTAAAAGTATGGGAGAATGACAACGCTTAATGCCCATAACGGCGGGCCTGGTGACATGGATGACGGTTTAAGTCATCAAAACCGCAATTATTTTAACATTTTGACCAATTATCCACGAATTAATCCAAAATAGCTGATAACGATGATCCCCAGGCCAATTCGGTACCAACCAAACGACTTAAAGTCGTTATTGCGGATGTAACGTAACAGGAATTTGATGGCTAGGTAGGCGACCACGTAGGACACAACCACGCCGGTTAACAGGACGATCAGTTGCATGCCGGTGAAACTGTTGCCATGCAGGAAGTACTTCAAGACTTTCAAGAGTGAGGCGCCAAACATCGTCGGAATTGCTAAGAAAAAGGAAAATTCGGTGGCCACGTAGCGTGAGGTCCCAAGGAGAATCGCACCGAGGATGGTCGCGCCTGACCGGGAGGTTCCTGGAACCAGTGCCAACACTTGGAAGAGTCCAATCAGAATGGCCAGTTTAATGGGTAGTTGGTTAAGGTCGGTGAAGATGGGGGTCCGATCCTGGTTATAATTTTCAATCCAAATGAATAGGATCCCGTAAATAATTAGGGTCGCTGCGATCACTTGCCAACTCGTTAGGTGGGCATCCATCCAGTCATTTAAGGGAATCCCCACGATGACGGAAGGTAGGACCGCAATGACCACCTTCAGCCACAACGTCCAAGTCTGCTGCCGCTCGCGGATGCCCTTGCTGGGGGCCCAGGGATTTAGCTTGTTAAAGTACAGGACCAGAACGGCCAGAATGGCGCCCAACTGGATGACGACCATGAACATGTTGATGAAGGCCGTCGACTCATGGAGTTTGACGAATTCGTCGGCCAGGTAAAGGTGACCGGTGGAGCTGATCGGCAGGAACTCCGTAATTCCTTCGATAATGCCTAAAATAATGGCTTTTAAGATGTCTAACACGGTTGTTCTCCTCTTGGATCAGTTTATGATTCCGTAAGAATAAGCATACCGGAACCGTGTAAAACGACCGTTTCAAAGACGTAAATTATTGGTAAATCTCTGAATAACATTAATTGTGAAAAGGGAGCCATCGGGCCAAAAAAATGGCCACACGTTCACAGACGTGTGGTCACTTCGGAATATTTTAGATTAAAGGATGTGGATGTTGTGGGCTTCACATTCGTCGATCATGGCTTGGGGCCAGGTTGAGGCTTGCACCTCGCCGACGTGGGCCTTACCCAGCAACAACATGCAGAGCCGTGATTGACCAATCCCACCACCGATAGTGAAGGGCAGTTCGTCATGCAAAACGGCTTGGTGGTAAGGGAACTTCAAGCGATCTTCGGCGTCTGCTGCCTTGAGTTGTTTCATCAAGGAGTCGGCGTCGACCCGAATCCCCATGCTGGAGATTTCAATCCGTTGGTTGAGCGGTTCATACCAGAACAAGATGTCCCCGTTCAGTTCCCAATCGTCGTAGTCGGGTGCCCGGCCATCGTGACGTTTGCCACTCTTCAATGGGCCACCAATCTTCATTAAGAAGACGCAACCGAGTTCCTTAGTAATGGCGTTTTCCCGTTCGAAGGGGGTCATATCAGGGTAACGGTCTTCCAATTCCTGCGTCGTGACGAAGTGAATTTCGTCAGGTAAATGGTGGACCGCCTGGGGGAACTTGTACCAGACTTCATGTTCCATGTGCTTAATGACTTTGAAGATTGTGCGAACGGTGTCCTTCAGAGTTTCTTCGGTCCGTTGGTCATGGGTGATGACCTTTTCCCAGTCCCACTGGTCAACGTAAGCGGAGTGGAAGTTATCAAGATCTTCATCCTTACGAATGGCGTTCATGTTGGTGTAGAGGCCTTCACCGAGTTCGAAGCCGTACCGTTTCAAGGCAACCCGCTTCCACTTAGCCAAGGAGTGGACGATTTCCATTGTCGAACCGCCCATGTCTTGCATGGTGAATGAGACGGGCTTTTCGATACCATTCAGGTTGTCGTTTAACCCCGTTGAGTGTTCAACGAACATCGGTGCTGACAGCCGTGACAGATTCAGTTGGTCACCAAATTCATCTTGGAATGTTTCACGAATGTAGCGAATTGCAGCTTGCGTTTCCTTAACGGATAACTTTGGTGCGTATGATTCTGGAATGATTAAATGCATAGTCCTTTTTCTCCTTTACGTTATAAACTAAGACAAAATAAAAAGTCTTCCGTCCCTTAGACAAGGGACGAAAGACTTTCTTTCGCGGTACCACCCAAGTTGCTTATCCTAAAGATAAACCAGCTCATTTGGAGTACAAACATACTCCACCGATGGTAACGTATCGGTAACGGCTCAACCTACTGCGACCCGGGTCGTTTCAGCCAGCAACTAAGAAAGTGTTATTCCGAAAGGTCAACTCTGATTGGGTTTTCACTGAGCCCCAACTCACTGCCAGAATGACGAAACGTACTTGTCTTTCCTCCGTTTTTTATCTTGTGGCATTAATATTAGCACCTTTTGTGATTTTGTAAAGAGGATGATGAGAAAATTATGAGTAAATCATTTTCTTCGATGGGTTATCACCAAGATGTCAAGGCTGATAATCAACTGGTATCAAACGGCTGGAGGCCGTTTAGAACTGGATAATTTCTGTTGATCAACCCTGGGAAAAACCTTTTATCGACGGTCTTTAAGCGGTTGATTCTGTGATTTATGACAAATGGCTCAAAGCGTAATCGGCCTGGGCCTGAGTGAATTGTTCGCCCGCACTAGACGTCAGTTGGTCGCGAATGGCGGCTGGTGCCATGGCCATATCGTTTTGATAGGACTTGGCCTTGGCAAGGGCGTTGGCGTTCCAGCTCACGCCTTTTAGATGACTGATCGCGTAATCTGCAGCGGCCGCTGAGAATTGTTCGCCGGAGGCAGAGGTCAACTGGTCATAGAGGCTGGCCTTTGACATATCCATTTCCGTGGCGTAGATTTCGGCCTTACTCAGGGCAGACGTGTACTCGGTGGATATTTTTGATGACGAGCTGGTGGTCTCAGCCACGTCGTCACTGGTGGATTCACTTTCGGCGTTAGGCTCGTCGGAGTCCGATGAGTCGGCCGTGGTCGCGGTGGAACTGTCCTGGTCCTCGTCGTCATCATTGTCAGAATCTAAGCCATTGAAGTATTCGGCCTGACTGCTGGTCAGCGTCAGGGTGGTACTATCGAATTTGTCCACGGCTTTGGTGGCAATTTTCTTAGCGATGGTGCTATTAGTCCAAGGTTCGTGGTAGTCGGTAATGGCAAAGAGTTGAACCTTGCACTGATCACCAGCCCGATACTTGGACTTGTAGGCCACGCTGATGGGATCAATATTTACTGAGAACTTGCCGTCATGAACGGTGGCCCATGATGCGGGATTGTTGGCGGCTTCGCCCCCCAGGTCGCCGAAAAAGTCGTCGTCTTCATCGGCGTTGGTCACGATGATCTTGGCGTTATCTGGTGCCTTAGTGGTGCCGTGGACGGTCCAATCGCCATCGTCGTCGGTGGCCTTGCTCGTCTGCACGTCTACGGCATAGATGGCGTGACCATCGACCTCCGCAGCATGAGCGCCAACGCCACAGGCACTCAGTGGCAGGATAAGTAAGGCGATGATGCCCACTATTAGGTGTTTCTTCATCAAGTTAACTCGCTCCTCAAAGATCAGCTTTTAATGACGTCAGTGTTTGGTCGGGGGTCCCCTGAATGGTGAAAGAGGTCATGGATGCCAGTCCCGTGCGGGCGATCTAGCAAACGGTTTAACTTGTATATTGTAACAATAGTTGTATAAATCGGCAATGGGTGAATTAACTACAGCGATCATTAAAAAGTCAGACAGGATGAGCTGATAATGCTATAAACTTGCGGTATTGGTTGAAGATAAGTGGGTGATTATTTGTACATTCTTGCAAAACGGGTCTGGGACAAAATCCCCAGACCCGTTTTTTGCGTACCAGCCTTAATGCTCGCCGGCTAATCGCCTTTTGTCCCACTCTCTTTAAATATCAGTTAGTTAATCTTGTTTGCGTCGTAAGGCTAATGAACCGGTCAACGCTAAGAGAACGAGGCCCAACTCGGCCGCCCAGGCGTCGGCCTGTTCGCCGGTTTGTGGCAGACGGGTCGATGAGGTCGATGATGAAGGCCGGCGTGGGTCGGTCACGAACGTGGCTGGTGAGCCGTTAAAATTGGTGGCGGTCCGTTGTGTGGTGCCAGTGGTGGTCGGGTATCCCGTTGCGGCCAGCTTGCCAGTAGTTGTACGCGGATGACGCTTCGTGGTGGTATGCGGGGTCTTCGTGACCTTGGCTGGCGTCTTACCAGTCGTCGGGTTACCCGGAGCGGTCGGCTTAGCCGGCATCGTTGGTTGATTAGGCGTTGTCGGATTGGTGGTCGTTCCGGTTGTCCCGCTATTGTTAACGGGGGCCTTGATGGTCAAGCTGACCTGCTCCGAGGTGATGGTGTTGCCATTGGCATCGGTGTACGTGTAGGCCAGTTGATAAGTAGCTGGCGTCTTCAAATCAAGGGCAGCGGGATCGACGGTTTCACCTTTGCTGTTGGTAATTGTCACGGTCGCCTTGGAACCATCGGAATTGGTTCCAGCTAGGGCAGCCGCAATGTCGGCACTGGTTCCATCAACGCCGCTTAGAGCCGTAATATTGTCGGCCGGTGTCCATGAATCGCCGGCCGTAAGGGTCTTGTTGGTGACGGCCAGGCTGCTGGCTGTGGGCAGAACGGTGATCGTTGCCTCGGCGACTGTTGAGATTAAGGCGGGGCCACTTAGGTAAGAACCGATGTTGCCTTGAATGTCAGTGTAAGTGTATTTAACGGTATAGGTTCCAGGTTTCGTTAATTGGTCCTGGGTGACGACTTGGCCAGCGGCATCCGTGATAGTTAGGGCCAGTGTTCCTAAATCTTTAGCAACTTGGGAATTCGGATCGAGCGACCCGTCCACATCGAGAACACTGCCATCGGGTGCGATGCCTGTCAGTGTGTCGGCTGGCTTCCAGCCATTGTTTGGTCCGGCATGGTAGGTCGCATTGCTTGATTTGAGAGCCGTTTGAATCAAGTTAATGAAGAAATTATAAGTTTTACCCGGTGCAGTGGTGGAACCCTCTGGCAGGTCCAGGCTGGTTGGTTCAAGCGTGACCGTTGTTGGCAGCGTCTGTGGGGTGTAGTTTGATGTGCTGTATCCTTCATACTGAAGGGAATCTAACCAGTATCTCCTGGGAGGCATGTTAAGCTTTTCTACTTGAGAGGACAGATTATAGGTGACGCCAGGTTTATTATCACTGATATCTTTATTATTAATGTAGACCGACAACCCCCTTTGAATGGCGCGCTTGCCGGACGCATCAGTGGGCGAATAGACATTAAGGTGGTCATTGACCGTGACATTGATATAGGTCAATTTGCCAAAGTTATCGCTCTTAGTGGCCGCTCCGTTGTTGGCATAGATGCTGACAAGGTTGGTGTCTGGCCAATCCTCAGCGTTGTTCCCAAAGGCGTCCACGGCGTTATAACCAATATAGTCATCGCCGTTGCCTTTGTAGTCCTGATCGCCAACCCCCATGAAGAGGACGTCGTGGATTGGCAGATTACCATCCTTTCCGGCAGGGTTGTTGAAGGTAAGGGTGGTGGGTTCGGTGGTCGCCCCCGTAGATTTACCCGTGGAAACCAGGGTGTACATGTGAATTTGCCCACCGTAGCCAACGGCACCCGGTTGCTTGGCGGTAAAGGTTGCCCCGTCGTTGGGTTTGAAATAGTAGACTTGGCGGCCGTCGTTGGTGTCTTTCAAACGATAAACGGTTAAGCTCTTGATATCCACATAGGGCAGGCCGGTACTTGGATTGATGTTGGCTCGTAAGGCGGTGACATAATTGGCAGCGCTGGTCCGAACGTCCAACAGGTTTGGCCGTAATGGTCTCGGGCAGGATTACATAGAAGCCGAAGACGTCTTGCGGGAAGGTGGTAAAGTTTTCCGCATCATAAGGGACCAGGCCAACCATGGCCTTGGCATCATAGGGGATATAGCCCCCACCCGTCACGTTGACGTAGAAGTTACTGAGTACGGGGAGTGTTGAGAGCGCCGTACCCGTCACGACGTTACCGTCGCTATCAGCCCCCGTCTTCGCTGTGAGAGTGGTGGTGTCGTCGGGTAAGTCAAAAGTGGTTGGGAGGCTGGCGTCATAGGCGGCAATTTGGGATGTGGTCGACTTAGAAGCCGGGGCGGCACCGATTAGCCCTTGTGCCGAGCCATCATAAGTTGATCCATGGATCTGTGATAGTGAACTTTCCGAGTTGATAAGTTGCCCAGATTGGTCGTTAGCAGTAGATTTATTCGGGTCAGATGTGGGATTGTCAGACGGTTTATCTTCGCTCCCAGTGGAGTTGTTCAGACCGTTGTCAGAGTCGTCAGCACCTTGAGCGGTTCCGGCAACCTGGCCACTTGGATTCTGGGATGCGCTATCATCGGTGGCCGCTTGGGCAGTTGTGAATCCCAAGCCGGCAATGATGGCAATGGAAGTCAAACCGGCAACTAGCCACAATTTTCCTGCTTTGTAGAGCTTGAAGTGAAGTTTAGTGGTCGTTGGGATATTGCCACGCTTTTGCATTCTCATAAAAATTTCTCCTCGCTGGTGAACCAAAGTCAGGAACGTCACGAAACAGCGTGGTGGCCGTGATTACGATTAATACTATCTAAAGTTCATATTAGCACAAAACAATGTACATATGTATTGTTTAAATGGGCAATAGGTTACTCACTAATAGCCGGCTTGGTGAGAAACTCAAGTCGTGATTGGTGATTAGCCGAAGTGTGGTGAAGTATGGTAGCGACCTTGCTTTTTCGTGGCTAAATGTTTGTGGGATCATGAGGGCGATGGGGACAGACCGAGTGATTGCAGCGAAACACTTTTGAACAGTGACCAACATGTGGGCAAATCGTGACGAGGATCGTTTAAAATTAGCCGCTCACCTTGGCGAGAATTTCTCGCAAGCGTATAATTAGGAAAAACGGCCATATGGAGGAAAATATGATTGCATTAAAGTCACAACGAGAAATTGATGGGATGCGGCAGGCGGGGGACATCTTAGCTGGTCTATTCCATGAACTGGAAACTTACATTAAGCCGGGGATGACCACCTGGGATATCGACCACTTCTCCTACAAGTACATCGTCGATCATGACGCCACGCCAGGTGAATTGAACTTTGAGGGCTACAAGTATTCGACTTGTGTCAGCGTTAATGACATGATTTGTCACGGCTGCCCCAGCAAGGATATCCTGGTGAAGGACGGCGACCTGATCAAGGTCGATACGGTCATCGATTACCACGGGTACTTGAGTGATGCTTGCCACGCCTTCGTGGCCGGCAAGGCTTCCGCTGAGGTCCAGAAATTGATGGATGTGACCCTGAAGGCTCTATACCTGGGGATTGACCAGGCGGTCGTTGGTAATCGGATCGGTGACATTGGTTTTGCCATCCAAGACTATGCGGAAAACAAAATGGGTTATGGCGTGGTTCGCGACTACATCGGCCATGGCATTGGGCCGACCATGCATGAAGAACCCGACGTGCCACATTATGGGGTTCCTGGCCATGGCACGCGGTTAAAGGCGGGGATGACCATCACGATTGAACCCATGATCAACGTGGGCGACTACGGGTGTAGTGCTCCGGCCGATGATGGCTGGACGATTCGCACCCTGGATGGTAGCCTGAGCTGTCAGTATGAACACACTCTCGTGGTGACCGACAACGGGCCTAAGATCTTGACCTCATTTGACCACCAGTTGGACGCAAAATACCTGTAGTAAGGGGTGCCATCGGGCGATACCGATCGGCATAAACGGTTAAGAGTCTGTGCTGATAAGTTGAAAAATTTTAAATTAATTGTGGTTATTTCAAGAATAGGCCTCATTATAAAAAGCACGTCGACTAGTCATTGGTCAACGTGCTTTTTCATGGTCCCAGACTTCGTGGGTTGGTAATAGAAGGGCATCTTAGTCGTTTTGATGAATTTTGTGATAACGAATTTTGGCGGGATCTAGACGCTGGTTTTTCGAGATGATAAACTAGAGACCTATCGGGGAATGGACCATTGATTCTGTGAAATTATCGGAGAATAGGGGAACTAATCATGGAAGATCGCTTTAAGTTTTGTCCCAAGTGTGGGACGCAAGTAGCCAAGGACGTCGTCTTCTGTCCTAAATGTGGGACGAATTTAGCGGGTGAGGGCCTGCCTGACCCAGCAACTAATCAGCAGGCAGTACCGACGTCAACAACGCCGGAGAAGTCACCTAACGCGGCTTTACTGATTACGCTGGGCTGGATTTCTACCGTCGTTTCATTACTGTTTGTACCGATTCTATTTGGGGTAGCGGGCGCCTTTTGTGGCTACCGGTTGACCCGCTTCCCGGGTAATCGGACCGCCGGAATCGTCCTCATGATTTTTGCCATCTTGTTTGGAATCATTGGCGTTGTCATGGGTGCCGCTGTTGGTGCTACCATATACGGGTCTTAAAAAACAGAGCAACGCAAAAGCACCGTCTGGATAATTTATCCGGACGGTGTTTTTTAGTGACTAGTCTTCCGTTGGAAACAGGATGACGTCGGTTTCGTAGTGGTCGGACCAGACAGAGATGGTCCGCGCGCCACGCGGTAACGTCCCATAGGTGTTGTAACCCGTGACGTTGCCGTAGTTTAAATCGATGCCACCGGTCGTTCCGGTGAAGTTGTTATCGTGATCGTGACCGGCAAACAGGGCCTTGACGTTGCCGGCCCGTTTTAGTGAATAGAACAAGCCGGAATTAGTGACGGGCGAGCAAATTTCTTCGTTTTTGCCACCGGTCATCACGTGTGCCGCGGCCAATTGGTATTCGGGCAAAGGAATGTGGATGAACCCGAGGTCAACCTGGTCGACTGTCCGGGCATAGGGCAGCCGATAGAACCAGTCGATCTGTTCCGGTTCGATCGCCGCATACTGTTCATCGCTGGGCCAGTGAGAATATGCACCGCTGTCCCAAACGTAGAACACGTGCGCCAGCTGACCATCGCGAGTAACTTCCAGGGTATAACTCTCCCGATCATTCGTGACCATGGCCTGGTGTTTATCTGCTGGATAACGAATCAGGCTTTCCAGTTCGCGGAGCTTGGCCCGCGTGTAGGGGCCTTCGCCATCGTGATTGCCGTAGGTGACGGCCACGGGAACCGGATACTGGTTCAACGTGCCGTAGAGCGCGGTGAGCGTTTGGTCTGGTCGTTGCACCTCTTTGCCCCAGAGTAGGTCACCCGTTAGCATGATCAGGTCAAAGTCCTGCGTGGCCAGTAAGTGGTCGATGGCTGCCAGGGTTTGTTGGCTGGCGGCATTCAGTGGGGTGGCCCCCAGGTGGATGTCGGTCAGCTGACAAATCCGGAATGGTTGATCGCCGGTCGTGGTTAATTTCATCCTCGTTAATCCTTCCTACAGGTAATCCTGTTGTTCCAAATACGTGTTGTAACCTTGGGCAACGGCCGCCACTCGGTGGGCATCGGCCCCGAAGACGAGTGGAATGTGACGTTGCTTCGCAGCTACTAGCCAAGGTGTCGTTGGGGTGGTTTCTGTTTCGGTTTCCCGGAACAGACCGGCCATGTTGCAATCGAGTAGATCGTGTTGTTCGGCAACCTTATCCAAGATCGTGTTCAACAGATCCCGGGTAGTGGCGTCTTCCCAGACGGTTTGCGGCGAGAAGGTGTTGCGCCACTTCCGATACAACATGATGTGCCCGTACCGACAAGGCTTTAGCGGTGAGTTCCAACTTACGGCGGCTAGAACCTGCTCCAGGTAGGCGTTAGCGACCTGGAGTGGGGTGTCATAGGCAGCCAGGACGCCGGTCCGAAAGTCCAGGGCCGTATCATCGATGGCACGGAGCCCACTTGGGGTCGGCAAAAAATGAACAGACAGGATGGCATCGTCAATTTGAGACCCGTAGAGGGCCAATTGCTGATCCGTCCAACTGGTAAATTCGGTGGCGTAATCAATCTCAAAGCCGACCAGTAGGCGAATCTGGGCCTGGTACTTCTCCTTGAGATGCTTCATCTTGGCGAAGTAGGTGGGTAATTCCGCCGCGGTCATGGACGCGGTGTAGATGGCGTGTCGAGAGCCAGTCGGCTGGCGGTAAAATTCTGGTGGCATGGGAAAATGTTCCGTAATGGAATAGGTCTTGAAGCCATTTTGGATGGCTGCCCGGATGAATTGTTCCACGTCCTCACCGGAACCGTGGGGACAAAACTCCGTATGGTTATGACCACTCCAGGTGCGACGGTCGATGGCATTGAGATCGGCTCGACTAAGCATTGGTGGCACCAACCTTCTGAATGGTGCGTTCCTGAACGTACAGCGTGACGTCGCGGTCCATCGGCAGCGGTTCTTCTTGGTTCAGCAGTTCCACCTTTAGCTTCAAGCCAGCGACACTCTTAAACCGATACTGAATCCGGTCCCCGAGGACGGCGCGTGAGGTGATCTTCCCCGTGATGGGGCAGCTCTTTTCCGTGGTTGAGGCGGTGGGACAGAATAACTCTGGCCGAATGATATAGTGCGCGGTATCGTCCACCGCGGTCCCCCGAGCGGACTGAAAGCCTAATTGCCGAAGCTCGGCGCCCGTCAACAGGTTATGGTTACCGATGAACTGGGCCATAAACAGGTTCGCCGGGTTGGCGTAAATGTCCATGGGTGACCCCTGCTGCTGAACCTGACCGTCGTTCATCACGATGATGTCGTCCGAAATGGCCATGGCTTCAGCCTGGTCATGGGTCACGAAGAGCATGGTGATGCCCAGCTTCTGTTGATACTTCCGAATTTGTTCGCGGAGTTTCACCCGAATCTTGGCATCCAAGGCACTCAAAGGTTCATCAAGGAGTAAGAGCTTAGGCTGTAACACCATGGCCCTGGCGATTGCGACCCGTTGCTTCTGACCACCAGACAGTTGGTCCGGGTAGGCATCCTTCTTCTTGGCTAGCGAGACGGTCTCCAACATTTCCATTACCGCTTGTTCAATCTCCGCGGCCGGTTTCTTTTGAACGCGCAACCCGTAGGCCACGTTATCGAAGATGGTCATGTTGGGAAACAGGGCGTAGGATTGGAACACCATCCCAATGTTTCGTTGGTTGGCCGGCAGAGCGTGAATCTCTTCACCGTCTAACCGAATGGCACCAGCAACTTGCGTATTTAAACCGGCGATTGCCCGCAGTACCGTGGTTTTACCACTCCCACTGGGGCCGAGGAAGGTCGTCAGGGTATTCTTCTTAATAGTAAAGTTCATCTGATTGATGATACTGTTGCCAGAAAGATTAATCCCGAGATCTTCAATTTGCAAAAAGGCTTCAGGCATTAGTGATCAGGCACCTCCTTAGGTGATTTGTGGGGCGCTGAATAGCGCTGCATAATGATGATTAAGATTAGTGAAATCAGGGCCAGGAAGAGGAAGTAGATGGTGGTCAGCACACTGCTAGCCTGACCATTACTTTGCATCAACCGGAACATGTAAATCTTCAGCGTCTCGAAATTTCCACCTAATAGGAGGTTGGTCAAAACGTATTCGCCAAAGGCACTGGTGAACGTGAGGAGCATCGCCACCAGGATGCCGGCCCTGATATTTGGAATGATGATTTTAACGAACGCGGTGAAGGGCTTGTCGCCTAGCACCAAGGCTTGTTCGAACATGGCCCGGAAGTCG
Source organism: Levilactobacillus senmaizukei DSM 21775 = NBRC 103853 (assembly GCF_001592085.1). Classification (GTDB taxonomy): domain Bacteria; phylum Bacillota; class Bacilli; order Lactobacillales; family Lactobacillaceae; genus Levilactobacillus; species Levilactobacillus senmaizukei. The sequence continues at coordinate 145,159 of NZ_BCWD01000001.1, read as the reverse complement.
CGGCCGATGAAGGCGTTGTCCAACGCTTGATAGGTCATCGGTAAACTCAGTAGCGAAATGGCCAGGACCAAGATGAGAATCTTGGGGATGGGTAGGTTCGCGTAGAGTTGAATTAACCCGGTAACCAGAATGATGCCAGGGATGGTAAACGGCAACACCGTGATGAAGCGCAGGTGAGACTTCACGCTCGGACTGTAAACGTTGGCGTAGAAGACGACCGGTAGGAAACAAATCATGGCAATCACCGTGGTTAAGAGGCCCAGGCCGAGTGACCGCACCAGAGCGGTGGTGAATTCAGGATTGGTCACCAGTTGGCCATACCACTTGAGCGTTAACCCCGAGGGAACGATCGACTTCACCCAGGTCGTGGAGAAGGAGTAAATAATCGTGACCACAATGGGTGTCGCGAGATAGATAAAGAGAAAGGTAATGATGGCCTGAGCCACCCGACGACTAGTTTTAGGGGTCATGCTGCCTCCCGTTTAGAGCGTGTGACACGGTTCCCAACCCAGACGATCAAGGTCATCACCAGGGCAAAGAGGGTGGCAAAGGTACAAGCCAACGGAATGTTGGCCGTCAGTCCACCATCGATCAGGGTTCCGATGAGGATGGGGATGGTCACGATACTGTTACCCGTTAAGGCGTAAATGGTTTCGTAGGTCCCCATAGCGTTGGCGAATAACAGGGTGAAGACTTCAATCATGTTGGGCAGAATAACCGGCAAGATGACCTTCTTGAAGAAGAACAACGGCTTGGCACCCAGGACGGCGGAGATTTCCCGCCATTCTGGATTCAGTTCCTCGAAGACCGGGAAGAGGAACATGATTCCCAGTGGAATTTCGAAGAAGGTAAAGGCCAGCGTGGTCCCCGTCAAGGAGTAAATTTCTAGGCTGTCCTTAAGGTGCATGGCAGCCGTCATGGCCTTCCAGACACCGGCATTCCCAAACAGGATGATTAAGGAAAAGGCCAGGGGCACCCCAGCAAAGCTGGCCGACATGTTGAAGAGCGTAATTAAGATGTTCTTGGTCTTCTGTGACAGCCGAGTCAGAGCCCAGGCGCCGATGACGGCGATGACCAGCGAGACGGCAGACGCCACGACGGAAATCCCAAGACTGTTACGGATGGCCTTCAGGTAATAGTGATTCGTGATCACCTGTTGGTAGTTGGCCAGGCTAAAGCTGCCGTCCGTAGACTGGAAGCTCGCGATAACCATGATGAGGATGGGGAGCAGTAAGACCAACACCACTAAGATACTGAGTGGAAAGAAGACTTTTAGGCGGGTTCTCATGGGCGTTACTTAGACCCGAGAACTTTGTCTTGCCATTGTTGACCTAACTTAACCGTGGCCTTGTTCCAAACTTCGTTACTCTTAACGTGGAAGACCTTCTTGTATTCACTTTGTGGGATTAACTTCTTTTCCACGTCGGCAGGTAACTTCACGCTGGAACGGATTGGTCGGGCGTAACCCTTAGCCAAGTTGATTTGACCTTGGTCGGACAGGATGAAGTTACGAGCTAACTTCGCTGCGTAAGGGTGAGCGGCGTTCTTGTTGATGATTTCCGTGTAACCACTGGTTACGGTACCGTCGGTTGGTACGGTAATCTTGAAACGTTTGGAATCGATGTGGTGCGCGTAGTTCAAGGCGTTGAAGTCCCACATAACGGCAACTTTCAATTCACCCTTTTGCATGTTTTGGATGTTTGGTTCCACCGTGGAAAGACGCTTCTTGGCCCCTAACTTGGCAAAGTAGTCTAAACCAGGCTTCAGGTCGTTTTCGCTCCCACCGTTAGCGTAGGATGCGGCCAGGACCGAGTATTGGGCTTGGGCGGCTGAGGCCACGTCACCAATGGAAACCTTGTAGTCGCCCTTGGCGAGGTCGGCCCAGGACTTAGGTGCGTCGGCCGCCTTCACGTTCTTCGTGTCCGTGATGAAGACGATGGAACCGGAGTAACCAGCGGAGTAGTAACCCTTTTTATCCTTGGCCCAGCTAGGAATTTCCTTCCAGTACTTGGTTTTGTAAGGCGTTACCAGGTTTTGTTCAACGGCGGTTGGGGCAACGTTCAAACCAATGTCACCAATGTCAGGGGAGTCGCTAGACTTGGCTTGCTTGAACTTTTGCAGTTCCTGCGCACTCGACATGTCGGTGTCGGTATGAGCAATGCTGTACTTGGACTTGATGTCGCTCCAAGTGCCAATCCAGTTAGCCCAGGTATCAGGCATCCCCACGGAAGCCACTTTGCCTTCCTTCTTGGCTTGCTTTTCAATGGTGCTCCAGCTATCTGACGTTGCCGTGGCCTTCTTGCTTGAGCAACCGGCCAGTGACGTAACCGCGAAGACGGCAGCCGCAGCCACCACTAAATTCCGTTTTAACATTTTGTATGAACACTCCTCTTTCTCGATTTGGTACGGCTACTACACTAACCGATTTATGTAAATACTCTGCAAAATGACGGTATAATTCGTGTAAAGGTTGAATAAATAAAATCATGTAATCGGTTTTCGTAACCCGCGAGGAACGAAGGATTAATCGGTGAGTCGTTGATAAATTTAGGGTGAAAAAAAGGCGCCGAGATAATCAACACAGTTGATTATCCCGACGTTAATTTATGGGTCCAGTTAGTCTGGGAGAATGGCCACCCGGACTAGCTGGTCAGCGGTAACGCTAAATTTGAAGGGGCTGGTGCCGTTAAAACCGTTACCGGTCACGGCTAATTGAACCGTCCAGTCCGTGGCGGAATCCTGTTGAAAATCCACAAGTTCGAAGTGGGAGTCCTTGCCGATGTTGTCGGTTTGATTCCATTTGGCGATACCATCTTGACCGTGATACTCATTGCCCCAATCGTTTAGCGTGGCGTCCGCCGCAAATAAAGCGACGAAGCCGGTCGAATCGGCGGCATTGGTGGTATTGATGAACGCCGTAATCACAGTGGGTAAAGTTAGGTCGTCCATGATAAGTCTCCTTTAGTGCGGCCGTTCGCCGGCCGGATTAGCTTTATAAAACCATATTAGATCTGATAAGTCAATGGATTGAACCATGTGGGGGCCTGACGATTAGGTGGTTTATCCTGCGAAACGCGATCCCTGGGTGGCCCCATCGGATGGAGGTGGACGGCGAATTTAGTGTTGGCCCTGAATTGTCGAGGCGAACTAGTTGCCGTGCTTAAGTGGATGACCTAAACTCAAATCAACTTAAACAGAGAATTGAGGGGTGAACGGTGTGAAGGTGGTCAGGCGACTCCTGGTGGTCATGGTGGTTGCGATAGGTTTATTTGTGCTGAGTAATTGGCCCACCCTTTCGTTGCAGTTCAGATATTATCATTCGGCACTGACGGCAACAGCGGGGCAGTTACTGGACCAGAAGGGGTCTTCAGCGAGTTCGGGAAATACTAAGTCGAGCGGGTTGATCCTTCGCAATACCAAGGATGCCACCACACAAACGGGAGCCGATGCCACGCCCGTCGAAGCGGCGGTGCAAGGGGTGTTACTCGACCAGCAATACACCTACCAGTTTGCCCAGCAGACGCCGCTAGCTGCTCGCCGGGTCTTGGTCAATGCGATTCAAACTTACAATGATACGGGGATTGTTCGCTTGAGACCGGGAGCGGCGCAAAAGGGGCGAAATCACTTGACGTTGAGCGTTTATCGTAAGCAGGAGCCCAAGGCCCAGACCATTGTGGAGTATGGTCACGGGGGGCCATTGATCACCCAGCGGATCACCTGGCGTGGTATTGAGACCACCAACGCGGCGACGGCAAAGTTAAACGCGACCTATCCCCGGTCTTTTAAGAATTCCGTGGCGGTCCACGAGGTTGGACATGCGCTCGGACTGGATCACAGCTCGGACAAGCGTTCCGTGATGACGCCCATTGACCAGGGCCGCACGGTGCTATCGGCGGCCGATCGTAAGAGCCTGAAGGCCATTTATCAAAAAGCCCTACACTAAAAAATGGACACCATGATGATCAGCATCATGATGTCCATTTTGGATTACTCGTCGGTAGGTTTGGTCTGGACGTGGGCCTGGATGGTGGCCATGGCGTCTAGTACCTGTTGTGTTTCGGTTGGCGTGAGGTTGGCGAAGAGGTGCTGGACCTGTTCATCGGCTCGTTCGTTAATGGTGGCCAATGACGCTTCGCCGGCGGTCGTTAAGACCAGAATCTTGGTCCGCTTGTCGACGGGATTGGCCGTGCGCTGTAAGAGGCCGCGGTCTGCCAACTTGGTTAATAGGCGACTCAGGTAACCCTTGTCGATCGTCAGGGCTTGCGTGAGTTGCACGGCGGTATTCCGGTGGTTTTCGCCGATTTCTAGTAGGAGCCGGGCTTCAACCAGGGTCAGCGTCGTGTGGAGGTGATACTTGTCCGTCAGCCGAAACAGCTGGGTATAGAACCGATCGAAGTGCCGAATTTGGTGAATTGCTTGGCTGTCCATATAAATTCCTCCAATAGTTGACAAAAGCAACTAGTGTCATTATGCTTATGACAGTTGCTTTTGTCAACTAAAACTAAAAGAGGTCGGCGAATCGGTATGCACAGACACCAAGTTTCCTTCATGCTTCTCATGGTTGGGGCCTTTCTCAGTGTCCTCAACCAAACCCTGATGTCCACGGCCTTACCCGCAATCATGCGGGCATTTAGCATTACCACGGCTCAGGGGCAGTGGTTAAATAACGGATATCTCCTGATCAACGCGCTGATGATTCCCACGACGGCGTACCTGATCAAGCGGTATACGACGCGTCAACTTTATCTGACGGCGGCGGTCATCTTCATGCTGGGGTCGTTGATTGGGGCCGTGGCGACCCAGTATCCCATTCTGATTATTGGCCGGATGATTCAGGCCTTGGGCGCCGGAGTGGTGATTCCACTAGTTAACGTGGTGGTGATGACCTCGACCCCGCCAAGTCAACGGGGCGCTGCGATGGGGGTCGTGGGGTTGGCATTAAACCTAGCACCCGTGCTGGGGCCCACGGTAGCCGGAGCCATTCTTGAACACCTCAGTTGGCGGTACTTATTTGGGCTGACCTTGCCCCTAATGCTGGTAGATATTCTGCTGGCAACCAAGTTATTACATAATGTCGGTCACCTGGAGCACTTCCGGTTAGACCGAATTGGGCTGTTATTGTCGGGCTTGGGTCTGACACTAGCCCTTTATAGTTTCTCAAATGTTGGGGAAGCGGCCTTCCTGTCGTTGAAAGGGATTGTCCCGCTGGTCGCCGGGCTAGTCTTACTGAGCCTCTTTGTCCACTGTCAGTTCAAACAGACTCATCCCTTATTGAACCTACACGTCTTCGACTACCGGCAGTTCATCTTGCCCCTAATTATCAATATGTTGTTAATGGTGACGATGTATGGAAATTCGGTGATTATTCCCGTCCTGGTGCAAAATGTTTTCCACCACAGTGCGTTGGTCTCCGGATTGACCCTGCTGCCAGGGTCGGTGCTGACGGCGATTATTTCACCGCTCAGTGGGCGGTTCTATGACAAATATAATTTCCGGTGGATGGTGATTACCGGGCTCTGTATCGATATGAGCGGGTCGCTACTCTTGAGTTCAACGGGTAGCCAGTCGTCAATCTGGTTCGTGGTTTTGGGGCAAACGATTCGCCAATTTGGTCTGGTGCTGGTGCTGATTCCCATTCAGACGCACGCCTGGTGTATGTTGCCGGCCCCGATGATTCCAGATGGCGTGGCCGTTTACAATACCCTGCGGCAGGTGGCGGCCTCCTTTGGGACCGCCCTGTTGGTCGCCATTATCAGTGTGACGGCGAGTGGTCAGTGGCATTGGTCCATGAACAGTCAGTTGGTTGGGATCAAGCTCAGCTATTTGTCATCCACAATTATGGTGGGGATCTGTGTGCTGTTGGCACGCCAGCTCCGGCGAGCGCATGCCTAGCGGGTCGTTTGCACCGACTGGCGGGAAAGCTTAGAATCAGAGTAACTTATGGAACGGTGAAGGGGGGCGGTAAAGTGAAGAAACTTTGGCGATGGCTGATGGGTCTAGGCATTATCGCGGCGGCGCTGCTCATCTTGAATGGCCGGGCGGTTCGGCGATCGTTAGCCACGCACGTCACCCATGCCAGTATCGGTTTGGTTGAACGGCTCCAAAATAAGGTTATACCGAAGTGGACGGGAACCAAGGCACCATCCAGCGCCAGTCATAGCGTTGGCACCACGGATGATCAGGCGACACCGATCGAGGCTTCGGCCCAAGACGTGGCGTTGACTCCCACTTATTATTATCATTTCACCAAGCAAACTCCAAAGGCCGCTCAGGAGGCCTTCCTGAAGGCCGTGAAGGTTTATAACCAGACCGGTGTTGTCGACTTGCGATCCGGCACGGCTAGTGGCGCCCAGAATGAATTGACTTTTAGCATCTATCACAAGGCAATCGTTAAGGGGCAGACGGGGATCGAATTGGGAATTGGCGGTGTTAATGTGACGCGTACCGTATCCTGGGAGGGGACTAAGGTTCGTAATCAGGCGAAGGCCACGTTCAATGCCACCTATCCCCGGTCGTTTCGCGAATCGGTAGCCCTTCACGAAATCGGGCACGCCATGGGCTTGGCCCACAGCAGTTCGACTAGTTCGGTGATGTATCCGTATGATCGCGGTAATCGACAGCTGTCACCCGATGATATCGCCGCACTGAAGAAAATTTATCGATAAAACTATCCGAGCACGGCGGCTTTCCTCAGAGGAAGTCACCGTGCTCGTTTTCGTTCGGTTTTAGAGTGAACGAGGAGAATCGGCCACCGGAAATGATTAGTTTGGTTAACGTCCAATGAGCGATAGCTCCGCATGGTAGCGTCAAAGCCGCATTGCACGGGTTAGTCCAATAATTGAATTCCTGATTAGCTTAACGGGCAAACTAAAACTTGCTCCGTTTATTCGGGTTTTGCTTTCCTTCGTGAGTTGGATCTGGTATAGTCTCAATTGAGATAGCTAACTATTTCTAATTATAAGTAGACTAATATTCGGATTTAGGAGGAAAACACCGTGGACAATTTCTTTAAACTTAAGGAGTCAGGCACCACCGTCGGCACTGAAATTGCGGCCGGCGTCACCACCTTCTTCGCCATGTCGTATATCTTATTCGTTAATCCACAAATCCTGGGGCAAACGGGGATGCCTCAACAGGCGGTCTTCCTGGCGACCATTATTGCCTCCGTGGCCGGAACCTTGGTCATGGGACTCTTCGCCAACGTGCCCTATGCGGTTGCACCGGGGATGGGGCTGAACGCCTTCTTCACCTACACCGTGGTCATGGGGCTCGGCTTCAAGTGGCAACAGGCCCTGGCGCTGGTATTTTTCTGTGGCATTATTAATATCATTATTACCGCAACCAAGATTCGGAAAATGTTAATTTCGGCGATTCCGTTGAATTTACAATTAGCCATCAGTGGTGGGATTGGGGCGTTCATTGCCTATGTTGGCCTGAAAAATGCCAACTTTTTACAGTTTACCAGCGATGCGAACAACATCTTGTCAATCAACGGTCAAGCCTTTAAGGCGACGCAAAAGACCTTTGAACACGGCGTCGGGTCGATCGTCACCGGCGGGGGCATCGTGCCCGCCCTATCTAACTTTACGTCGCCGGCCCTGGTGCTCGCACTGATCGGGCTGGTCATTACCGTGATCTTCAAGGTTAAGAAGGTTCCCGGTGCCCTATTGATCGGGATCCTGGCGACGACACTGATCGGAATTCCCATGGGGGTTACCAACCTGCATCTGGTCAGTGGCTACTCCATTGGTTCATCCTTCCATGAATTGGGGACGACCTTCCTGGCGGCTTTTTCGGCCGAAGGGATGGGGTCACTATTCACAGAACACAACCGAGTAATTTTAGTCTTGATGACCATTTTGTCCTTTAGTCTTTCCGACACGTTTGATTCTCTGGGGACCTTTATCGGGACCGGGCGGCAAACGGGGATCTTCTCGGGCGAAAAGGAGTTGGCTTTGGAACAAGAACCGGGATTCAAGTCCAAGTTGGATAAGGCCCTGTTCGCCGACTCCATTGCGACCGGGGTTGGGTCGATCTTTGGGACGTCTAACCTGACGACTTATGTCGAAAGCTCTGCCGGGATTGGTGCCGGTGGGCGGACTGGTTTGACCAGTGTTGTGGTAGCCGTGCTCTTCCTGGTCAGCTCGTTGGCGTCACCATTACTATCTATTATCCCAACCGCGGCCATTGCACCATCGTTGATTCTGGTTGGGATTATGATGATGAGCTCACTGGGGAAGATTCCTTGGCACGACCTGAACGAGGCCATTCCAGCCTTCATGACCACGTTCATCATGGCCTTTGCCTACAACATTACCTACGGAATCGCCGCTGGGTTTATCTTCTACTGTGTGGTGAAGTTGGTCCTCGGGAAGGCTCGAGAGGTTCATCCATTGATTTGGATTGTCTCACTGCTCTTCGTGATTAACTTTGCCGTGTTAGCCATCGTCTAACGCCAACATAATAACGTTTCGCAAAAAAATCGTTGCTGAGCTTGTCTGAAGTCGGTAACGATTTTTGGGTGGGATACATTATCGGGGGTAAAAAGTCGTATAATCTGACTTGTAAGCAGGAAATGTCGATCTAAATAGTCAGCAGCATACCACGCCGTACCAGAAGGTCCGGGGTGGTATTTTAACTAGTATGGCTCATTTTTTTAGGGTTCCGACGAGACATTTCTTAATTGCAGGTGTACAGTATAATTGTGCACAACTAAAAGCGATGGGTTCCAGAAGGGCGGTTTCACAATGGCAAGAATTTATGATTTTCAAGAAACTGAAATGAATGGTCACGCAATTGATTTCAATGATTACCGCGGCAAAGTGGTTTTGATTGTAAACACCGCCAGTAAGTGTGGCCTAGCACCACAGCTCGAAGGTTTAGAGGATCTCTATCAACGTTTCCATGCGGCGGGTTTAGAGGTGATCGGATTGCCTTCGAACCAATTTCGACAGGAGCTGGGTTCCGATAAAGAAATCAGTGAGTACTGCCAACTTCATTATGGGGTGACATTTCCAATGACAAAACCAATTCGGGTGAATGGTGCCGAAGAGGATGAGTTGTTCACGTACTTGAAGAAGACTGCCGGTCACGGCCGGATTAAGTGGAACTTCACCAAGTTCTTGATTGGTCGTGACGGCAACCTGATTGATCGGTTTGCACCGGTGACGAAGCCGGAGAAACTGGTTAAGGTGATCGAGGCCGCCCTGCGTTCTGAAACTGAGCCGGATTAGCGGCTTAATTTTAATAGTTGGTGTACAATTGTTTTTAGGGTAACTTATCGCACTATCACAGATGAGCTGATTGGAAAGGATGATTTAATCGTGACGACTGTTTATGATTTTTCTGAAACCGAAATGGGTGGCAAAACCATCGACCTGAAGGACTACGAAGGTAAGGTAGTCTTAATTGTTAATACCGCCAGTAAGTGTGGGTTCACACCACAATTCAAGGGCTTGGAATCACTGTACAAGAAGTATCATGACCAAGGCCTCGAAGTACTGGGGTTGCCATCTAACCAATTCAAGCAAGAATTAGATTCTGACGAAGCCGCTAGTGAATTTTGCCAAATGCATTATGGGGTAACTTTCCCAATTACGACGCGGGTTGCCGTTAACGGTGACGACGAAGACGCGCTCTTCACCTACCTGAAGGACGCTTCTGGTGAAGGCGACATCGAATGGAACTTCACCAAGTTCTTAGTTGGTCGCGATGGCCAATTGGTCAGCCGGTTCACGCCTGACACCGAACCCGAAAGTTTCGAAGCCGACATCGTGAAGGCTTTGGACGCTAAATAATCGCTTAACTTAACTAGCCGCTGCTGGAGTAATCCAGCGGCGGCTTTTCTTTTGGTCTTTGAATGACCGCCGTCGGCGGTCCGGGACTGCGTCCTATGGGGCCCCGTCTAAAGCCAAAGAGCGGTCTTTGAACTCGCTTGGAAGCCTCACTAAGACCGTGAGTCTCCCAAGACGGCCCGTGGTGTAAGCTTGGCAAACCCGGCCAACCTAACACCACCGACACAGGACTCCGTCCCGGGCCACCTTTGGCTAGGACCGTCGACAAAGTCAGATTGATCTTCGCGTGACCCTTACCAGCGCTTCCAGGCTGTGTCCTATGGGGCCCGTCCAAAGCCGAGGGTCAGTCTTTGAACTCGCTTGGAAGCCTCGCTAAGACCGTGAGTCTCTCAAGGCGGCCTGTGGAATAGGTTCGGCAAACCCGGCCGACCAACCAACACCACTGTCACAGGACTTCGCCCCGAATCGTCTCCGGCTAAGATAGACGCCCGGTACCGGGAAAACGTTTGGTCCTCGGCGCCAAGGGTTCGGAGCTCGACGATTAATCGGTGTCATTGGTCTGTGGCCCCCCAGGTGAACGGTCTATTTACGAGTGACCGGAGTTGGTTCAAATCGATATTGGCCGTTGTTTGGGAAAGCTTTTGGACGGCGTCTTTAGATTTTGATTTAGGCCTTCGTTCCTGAAGCCAGTGGACATTTCAACGACAAGTTTGAGCCGAAGGCAGGCAGACCAATTTCATTAAAAAGAAAAACCCTCACCAAAAGGCAAGGGTTAAACAATTTAGAAGTGAAGGAAATTTAACAAGAGACTACCGGCCAGGGTGGCAATGCCGACGTAGACGACAGCAATCACACTGGTTTGTAAGGTACTCTTGTTCCAGAATTTTTCATTCATGAGACGATGCCTCCTAAGCAGTCACAGCGGGAGCGGAAGTCAACTTCGTGCGGTTCAACAGTAGTGAGCTGGCCACAACGGAGAGGGAACTGAGCGCCATCCCGAGGCCGGCCAGTTCTGGGCTGAGCGACAGGTCCAGACCGAAGAAGACGCCGGCGGCCACCGGAATGCCCAGGGTATTGTAGATGAAGGCCCAGAATAGGTTGAACTTAATCCGTTTGAAGGTGTGCTTACTGAGTTCAAGGGCCCGAACGACGTCTTGCAGGTCATTTTTGACCAGCACGATTCCACCGGATTCGATGGCAATATCGGTTCCAGACCCCATGGCAATCCCCACGTCGGCTGTGGTTAATGCCGGCGCATCGTTGATACCGTCGCCGACAAAAGCCACGGGACCGGATTCTTGCAAGGCTTTCACGTGGTCGGCCTTGTCACCGGGGAGCACGTCGGCAATGACATCGTCGATGCCAACCTGAGCGGCAATCGCTGCGGCAACCCGGGCGTTGTCACCGGTTAGCATGACGGTTCGTAACCCTTCACGCTTGAGGGCGGCAATTGCACCGGCCGAACTGGCCTTGGGTGCGTCTTGAATGGCAATTAGGCCGATGACCTTACCGGCGAAGCCAACAATGACGACCGTCTTGGCTTCTTGTTGCAAGTGTTCCATGGTGGCTTGTTCTGCGGCGGATAGGGTGTAATCGGTCAGGAGTTTATCGTTACCAATAAAGGCGGCGTGACCATCAACGGTGGCTTGGACACCTTTGCCTTGGATGGCGGCAAAGTTTGTGATCTTTGCGGGCGTTACCACGGTGGTCTTGGCCCGATTCAGGATGGCCGTGGCCAGTGGATGTTCCGAGCTGGCTTCCAGGGCGGCCGCGACCCGGAGTACCTGGGTCGCGTCGCCAACAATGTCGGTCACCTGCGGATGACCTGCGGTGATGGTTCCCGTCTTGTCGAAGACCACCGTCTTAATCGTATTGGCAGCTTCCAAGACCTCACCATTTTTAATCAGGATACCGAGTTTGGCACTGCGACCGGTTCCAACCATGAGGGCGGTAGGTGTCGCAATCCCCAAGGCACAGGGACAGGCGATGATGACGACCGAGACGGCAAACAACATGGAACTAACCAGGCTGGCACCAATCAAGACATCCCACACGAAGAAGGTGGCAATCGCGATGATGAGGACCGCGGGAACGAAGATATCCGCAATCTTGTCGACCGTCCTTTGGATCGGCGCATGACTGGTCTGTGCCTTTTTAACCATTTCGACAATCTGAGCTAACAGCGTGTCATCGCCAACCTTGCTGGCCTTGAACATGAAGGTTCCAGTGCTATTCATGGTGGATCCGATCACGGCGTCGCCAGTCGCTTTGGTGACCGGCATACTTTCACCGGTGACCATGGATTCATCAATCGTGGATTGGCCCTCGGTAATGACCCCATCGACCGCAATCTTTTGTCCCGGTTTCACCTGAATAATATCGCCGACGGCTACATCACTGAGGGGAATACTGACCAACCGGCCGTCTCGCAGAACGGTCGCATCCTTGGCCTGTAAATCCATCAGTTTTTCCACGGCGCCAGACGCCGAATGCCTCATCCGGTCTTCGAAGACTTGGCCTAACAGGATGAACGTGACCACGAAGGCGGCGCTTTCGAAGAAGACCGCTTGGTGGGTTAACATCGCGTAGATACTGTAAAAGTAGGCCGTAGCAGTCCCGATGGCGACTAGGGTGTCCATGTTGGCGTGATGATGCTTGAAGGCCGCCCAAGCACTCTGGATGAACGGACCGTCGGAGACGAGCATGACGGCCGTGGCTAACAGGAACATGGTCCATTCGTGGCCGGGTAACATGAAACCAAAGGGCTTCAGGAACATTTCAATCAGCATGGGTAGAGAAACGATTAATGAGAAGACGAAGCGATTTTTGATGCTCATGGTTCAATCACCACCGTCCCGCGGAACATGTCCATCCCGCAACTAAAGGTGAAGTCGCCAGCACTTGAGGTGTCGATGGCAAAAGTCTGAGGGTCGTTTAGGGGTAAGTCGTGGGTGTCGGAGCTGTTGGGCAAGATGACTTGGTCCAAACAACCGGCATTGCTGACCCGGTTGAAAGTTAATTCTGCGGGCGTGCCTTGTTTAAAGGTAATCGTGTTGGGTTGGTAGCCACCGTCTACGGTGACCTGAGCAGTTTGTTTGTTTGTCATAATAAAGACCTCCATGATGTGAGTTATTTAACGATGACCTTACCGTGAAACATATTCATCCCGCAGGCGTAGTCGTATTCGCCGGGCTTGGATGTGTCGATGGTCACGCTGTGTTTTTCATTTTTAGGCAGGAAGTCGTTGATGCCGAAATCCTCAAAAACCACTTGTTCCAAACAGCTTGAGGCATCCTTACGATTGAAATTAATTTGAGCAGGGATCCCCTGTTTTAAAACGACGGTGCTGGGGCTGTACCCCCCGCTGACCTCGACGTCGACCGATTGCTGGTCCGCAGCTTGGTTGGCCGCCACTTCCTTGACGGCGTGCTTGCCGAAGAACCACCAGCTGATGAAGGCGATCAAGCCAAAGGCCACGACCGTCACAATGAGTTTATCCATGAGTTCGACTCCTTTTTTTAATTGCCAGTTAGCAAAAATGTATGATTACGTTTGTAATCGATAAATCCAATTTACACCGAGCGTTTACATTTGTCAACGATAAAAAACCGCCACGGCCAAATTAATTGGCACGGGCGGTTCTGAAGGTGGAAATTAACTAACGACGCGGTGTTCAATGAGTCGCCGTAGCTGGTTGAGGTTGGCGGCGAAGGCCTGTTTAGCAATTGGGGCCAGTAGTTTGAGCGGTAAATGTGATCCATCGGCTGTCCAAAGTTCTTCTTCGATCAGCGTTTGGTCGGTCACGCTGGTCAGGTGAAAGCGCAGCTGGTAGACTAGCCGCCCGCCGGTGCTGTCATAGATGACCTGATTGGGAGTGGTCGTGATGGTTAGCAATTCATGTTGATTGAGTGCGGCCGTCGTCCGGTCGATACGAAACTGATGGCCGTTCCCAGCGACACTGCTGATGGCCGGATTCCAAGTCAGCAGTTGTTGGGCGTCAGCCAGAATGGCGTGTACGGTGGCACGGTCAGCGGTGATCAGGACTTGATTCGTAAAGAGTTTATTCATGAATGGGACCTCCTCTAGTTGATGGCCCCAGTGTACATAATTTGCCGATTCGTTAAAAATCAGCTTACTGATATTTGGTAAAGTCGTCGAAAATTTTCTCATGGAAGAGGGTCGTCAGCATGGTCGCAAACTGATTGGCTTCATCGGCCTGGTTTTGGTGGTCACTTTTGGCCGAGATGACGGCCAACAGGTGGTAGCTATTCGCCAGCATGTAATGTGAATCGTGAGCGGTGATGAAACGGAGGCCATCCTGTAGCCTGACGGTGGCCGCTACGGGCCGGCCCAACTGGTAATCGGCGAGCGCGGCTAGGTAAAATAGTATGTTCAGATCCGCTTCGTAAGGTGCCTGGTCGATATCGGCCAGGGCCGTGGTGAACGCCGTCGTTGCCACCGTTGGTTTACCGGCTGTGGCGGCGGTCAGACCATTGGCCGCGTGAATCAGTCGGGTGAGTGTGGTCGCGGGTCCGGCGGTGCTGTTCAAGGCCAAATCAAAGTCCTGCTGGGCAGCGTCAAGGTTGTGCTTGAGTTGATACTCGGTGATGCCGAGGTAGTAATAGTAGGCTTGAGTTTGGCGATCGGTCGTGATCGCTGCCAAGACCGGTGCCGAGAGAAGGTAATCGTTGAGGGTTTGATAGGCGTGCCGATTACACAAGCGGTCGAGCTCTTGATTAATGGCGACCTGGTTGCTGATATCAAAATTATCGGCGAGGCTGATGGCGGTGAGACTGATCTTTAACCGTTGACAGAGCTGAATTAGAATCTCCGAATTGGGGATGTAGCGGCCGTTCTCGATGGCCGACAACATGGATTGAGCACAGATGCCTTCGGCGGTGGCGGCCTGGGTTAATTGTGCATCGTGCCGCGCTCGTCGCAAGGTGAGTCCCAGTGAGTGGGTCATGAACGTTCTCCTAACTTGAACAAATTTAGTCTCAGTATACTGAAGTTACGGGGAAAGTGTTTGTAAGGTTATGCCGCCAATTGAAGGTTGGGAATAGGTCTTAAAAAATTCACTCGGTACAATTGGGTCAAGTTAGGGAGGCGATACAATGAAACCAGCACGGGTGCGTATACCGTTAGAGGTTGGCGGGAGCCTGGTGGGGTCAGCCCTGATCATCGGCATCATTATTGCCTTTGCCACCTTTTGGACGCAGGCGGCCGGTCGCGTTCGGCTCAGGGTGGCGCTGCTAGGATTGGTGGTGGTTAAGCTGACGCGGGTGGCTGGTCGGTGGATTAGCGTGACCAACAGCCGGGATATGGGGTTCG
Source organism: Levilactobacillus senmaizukei DSM 21775 = NBRC 103853 (assembly GCF_001592085.1). Taxonomy (GTDB): domain Bacteria; phylum Bacillota; class Bacilli; order Lactobacillales; family Lactobacillaceae; genus Levilactobacillus; species Levilactobacillus senmaizukei. The sequence goes on along the minus strand of NZ_BCWD01000001.1, from coordinate 130,034 downwards.
TCTGGCTCTTGGGCGCCCTGTTGATATTTGGTCTGTGGGAGGCCCACTGGCGGCTCCGTCGGGGCGATCAGTAAAAAAGCGACGGCCGTTTGGCCGTCGCTAGTTGTTATTTAAGTCCTGGATGATCTGGGGATTATAGACCATTTTCTGAACGTGTTGCGTAATCTGAGCGATGTGTTTGAAGCCCGTCTCGCCGTCAGGTTGCGGTCCGTGGGTCGTCACAACCAGAATATACTGTTCGCCATTGGGTAGGGTGACGATGCCGGCATCATTATTGGTATCACCGAGGAAGCCCACCTTGTCGGCTACCCGGGTGCCGGGCTTTGCGGCCTGCGCGCCGGCGGGGATGCCGTGCCGATAAACTTGCTTATGCATGAGGCCCAACAACCATTGCCGATCGGCGGCGTGGTTGAAGGGCTTTTTTTGTTGGGCCAAGTGACGGAGAATCAGCGTCAGACTGGCTGTCGTGGTTCGTGCCGTTTCTCCCGCGATGAACATGGGGGTGAAGGCCTGCTGTTGATGGGCAAATTGGTTCAAGCCCGCCAGACCATTGGTGTCCATGAAGTCCTCGGCAAAGTCATTTTCGCTGTAGACGATCATCCGGGTCAGGCCCTCACGATTGGCCGCGGTCCAAGGATACCGCCCCTGATGATGCAGAGAGAATAAGTACCCGGCGACGAAGAGCTTGTAGGTGCTGGCGGAATCAATGGGGGTGTGCGCATTGGCCGCAGCGGTCAGCCGACCGGTCTGGTAAAGCTGGGCTGTGGTGGTATTCTTGGCGGCCACACTGTGGGGCTTGGCGCCCAGGCTGTAGAAGCTCACGCCGGTCGTACCGTCGGTGGTGACGGTCTCGAAGTAGCGTTGCAGCTGGTTCTCGAGTCGATCCTGACGCCGTGCAATCGCCTGGGGTGTCGGACCACTAGGCCCCTGGTCGGCGGATTGGGTGGGTTGACCTTGGTGGGCTTGACCGACCAGGATCCCGACAAAGCCGAGGACCACCATGGCGCTGATGATCATCAGTCCCCAGTGGGGCACGGGGCCGCGGTTATGTTTGTTCGTTGGTCGGCGTCGCATTTCGTCCATCATCCATTTCGTTATGTATTTAATGACTTAGTTAACAGCTTGAATTATACGCTTACATTGGCGAGGCCACAATGCTAATCAGGGTGGCGAGAGGGAGGTCCTTTCGTCGATTATAAAATTTATAAGGCGTTGCCCTTGTCAACCGTCAGTTCTGATGTTATAGTGTAATAGTCAAATAGAACACTATGGAGGTGTGACAACGTGCAGTTTGATGATAAGGTGCCAATTTATTACCAAATCAAAAATCAGCTTTATCATGAAATGATTACCGGCGAACTTGAACCAGGGGACAAGCTACCGGCAGTTCGGCAATTAGCCGTTGATATGACGGTCAATGTTAATACGATTCAACGAGCGTTAGGGGAAATGATTACGGAAGGCGTGATTGAATCGCAACGGGGAAAGGGGAACTTTGTCACGATGGATCATGAACGAATTACCCAATTAAAGGAAGCACTCATTACGGAACAATTAGAACGCGTCTATCAACAGCTCCACGCTTTAGACTTGAGCGATGAGGATATCATCGCGAGTCTACAAAACTTTATCAAGCAAAGAGGTGAACAGCATGTCTGATGTTTTAACGATTAAGAATTTGAATTATAAGCGCAACCTGAAGGTGATCCTGCATGACGTCGACCTGACGTTAGCCCAAGGAAAGATTGTCGGTCTGTTAGGGGAAAACGGTGCCGGGAAGACGACCCTGATGCGACTCATCACTGGCAGCGCCAAGGGGAGCGGCCGCATTGCCGTTCGCGATTCAGAAAGAGTCGTCGATCGCAAGCTGCATGTGAGTTTCTCGGAGCAATTGAAGGGGTTTGCCGATGGCACTCGGGTGGATCGGGTCGTGGACTATTACCGGTTGGTCTACCCCGACTTCGATGGCCAACGCTTCGAAGAGTTGGTGACCTTCCTCCAGATCGATACCAGCCTGAAGCTGTCCGCCCTGTCTAAGGGGATGAAGGAAAAGGTGGTTATCGCCTTAACCCTCTCACGCCAAGTGGACCTCTACCTCTTGGACGAACCCTTCAGTGGAATTGACAGCATGAGTCGTAAGCGAATCATTAGCAGTATTATCAAATGGAAGCCGGACGATGCCACGATGGTGATCAGTGACCACTACGTTACCGAAATCGCGCCGATTCTGGATGACGTGGTCATCGTGAAGGACCGGACGGTTGCCATTCACCAAGCCGCCGATGACATTCGTGACGAATATGGAATCGGTATCGAAGCTTACTACGAGAGTTTGTATGAAGGAGGGGTTAAGCATGACTAATCTTTGGTCAGCGATTAAAGCAATGAGCGGGTCACGGTTTCGCCAAATGAATCAGATTCTCCTCATCGACCTGATCGCTATTGTTGTGACGACCCTCTGGTCAGCGGTGACCGGTCACTTTGCCGACCTCACGATCCTGCAGTCCGTGAGTGGCTGGGCGTTCGTGACTATGGCGGTGAGCTTCGTGATGCTGGCGGTTGCCAGTGAGCGCGCCTTCACCAGCGATAGCCTACGATTAATGCCCTTAAGTGATGGCAAATTTTATTTTGCGAACCTCGTCACGTCTTTCGGCCAACTGCTCTATGTCTGGGTCGCTCAGACGATTATGACGGCGATTGGCGTGCTGCTTGGTTGGAGCACCATCAGTCGCGAGCTCCACGGCATTTGGTCCTGGAATGCGGGCCTGCAGACGCCGGGCGACTTATTCCAGACGGGAGCTACCATTCTGGTCTTGGGCTTCATGGTGTGGTTGGTGATTTGGAGCACGATTTCACTCGCCCACTTGGCAACCAATGTGATTACGCGTTTTCTCCCTCAGTTCCGTCAACAGGTGGTGTCCTTCGTGCTTTACGTGGCCATCATTTGGTTAACCATTCGCCTAGTTTCCTTCGTTGGCGGATTGGTCGCGAAGTTTAGTTCGCTGTTAATTGGTCAACAGGACCTGGGACAGCTATGGATTGCCATTTTGAGTTTAGCCATTATTAGCGCCTTAGAAATTGCCGCAAACCTCTTCATGCTAAAGAAGTGGGTTGAAACGGTGCACTAGCAGAATAGCGAAAAGGCTGTGACATTGCTGTCACAGCCTTTTTTGTACGTTGAAGTTACATTAAAAGGCAGCTGGTTCCGCTTAAAACTGATAACCAGCTAACCACCTTTGGTCGCACTCTTTTTTTATGGAAGCGCCAATTCAAAAGCCACCCGTTTGCCGGTTGGCGTGTCATCCACGTAGATGATCCCGCGGTACTCATAGCCAAAGGACTTAATGATGTGTTGCATCCGCAGGTTGATCTCGTGGGTATCGATGCGGAAGTGGCGCACGCCGTCATTGTAGGCGTGTGACAACAGATTGGAGAAGAAAATCTGACTGAGGTGCATGCCGCGGAAGTCGGACGACAGAGCGATCCGGTGAATCGTGGCATAGGGATGGGTCTCGTCTGCCCAGTGGCCAGCCTCAATCACGGCGTAGTTGGGTTCGGCGCCCGTGATTAAGGTGGCGGTGCCGGCGATTTGTCCGTCGACCATCAGAACAAAACAGTGGTGTTGGTCAATATCCGTTCCCATGATTTCCCGGTCGGGATAGCCATCCTGCCATTGAGTACTGCCATCGGCCTTGAGTAATGCCTGGGCCTCCGTGATGATGGCCATGATGCGGTCGAGATCGGCGGGCTGAGCGGCCCGCATGTAAATACTTGCCATGAATGCATCGACTCCTTTAGTTAGTGTGATCAGAAGAATAAGTAGTAGAGGCCACTGAGGCCAATGAAGAGATAGATGCCACGTTTCATGTGGTTAATATCCAAATGATTCAGTAGGTGAGCCGCGATAATCGTTCCGGTGGTGGCGCCAACCATCCCCAGTAGAATCAGGGGAACGTTGCTGGCAACCAGCACCCCGGTGGCGACCCGGACGCTGGTGACGTAGATGGTATCGAACAGGAAGAACGTTTCGATACTGGCCAGGTATTCATCGGTTGAGTCAGACAGTGATAGAAAGTACAACGCCATCAAGGGACCACCGATACCGAACAGACCATTGAAGAAGCCCGAAATGAGCATGAAACCAATGGCAACGGGCCAAGGATACTTGCGGTCACCGGCACTTTTACTCCAGAGAAAGTAGATGGCCAGACAAACCAGGAGTATTCCCAGCATGAGTCGGAGCCGGTGGACGTCCCAGACGCGGGTGAGGTGAATTGACCAGGTGGCTACACTGGCGTAAAGGATAAACGGCAGGATGATGCGACGGAGGTGAATGGCATGCCGATACCGGTAGACCAAGGTGATGACGCTGGCCGCCATGACGAGCGTCGCTACGCCGGCCCCCTGGCCAATTGGCAGGATCGCTGGTAGGAAAATCATCATGATAATGGCGGAACCGAAGCCCGTCAATCCCTGAATGAGTCCGGCCAAAAGTGCTGGTAGAAAGACCAACCATAACATGGCCATGCCGTGTCGCCTCCTTTACCTAATTAAAATTATTTTGGCGGTTTTTCTCGGACTTGTCAAACGCTTATTGTGGGGCCTGCGGCACCTTTTGATAAATAAATGAGTATGGTCTATACCGAAACGTTACAACTTCTCACCATTAACTTTACATGGTTTTGGTAATCTAGGGTTAATCAGAAAGGGGATTGATTAGTAATGCGATTTCGGACAGTTTTAGCAGGCATGAGTTGTGCCTTAACATTGATGGGAGCTGCGGTAGTTCCCGTTCAGGCGGCAACGTCAAATGCTCAACTACAACCGGCCATTTCACAAAAAGTTACCCGACCAATTAAATTGCAGGGTGCAGAAAATATGCGGGATTTAGGTGGATACAAGACCAAGTCCGGCCAACGCGTCAAGCTGGGCCGTTTGCTACGGAGCGACTCGTTGGAAAAGCTGACCACGTATGATACATTCCGGTTGACCGACCAATACCACCTGACGGAGATCGTCGACTTACGGACGACCGACCAGATTGCTAAGAAGCCCGATCCAGTCTTGGATGGCGTAAAATACATGCAGGCCTCTGTCTTGGGCAGTAAGTCCAACTATGACAACGATGACGAAGGAATGTACGTCGACATGGCGACGAAGGGCGCTGCCCGTCGGAGTTACCGCAATCTATTAGTTCAGATGGCGGAAAACAAAAAGGGTGCCCTGTTATTCCATTGTTCTCATGGGATGGACCGAACGGGAACGGCAGCCGCCATTCTCTACTCGATCCTGGGGGTTAGCAAGAAGGATATTCAACGTGATTACTTATTGTCCAACACGCAATTAAACGTGACCTGGGCCAAGCCAGAACTGCTGAACCTGTTCTACAAGAAGGTTAACAAGCAGTATGGCTCCATGGACAAGTACGTTAAGAAGGGCTTGAAGATTAAGCCAAGCCAATTAAAGGCTATCCGGACCAACTACTTAACAAAAGCCCATAAATAAATCGACTTTAATTCTAAGGACGTGACGGTGGTCACGTCCTTTTTTGGCGACGTAAAATTTGGGGCATTTGCATGGAAACCCCCATGGTTTACACGGGCAAGCCAAGTCGAATAGTTTGTGAATTGACTTTCAGAAAAATCATCCTAAAAGCGAACCATCGATTATGTAAATAGTGCGAGAGTGACCATAAATAACGCCTGGTAAATCGCCAATTAGACTGAAATATCAGTGTTTCTTAGGATTGAAATCCTCATGAAAAACTTCCGGGGGATCATTGTGTTACGGGGCTAAATGTCTTATAGTGAATATGTGAATACTTTATCAAAAGGGGGAAGTTTTGAATGCCAATTACGATATCGGTTTTAAAAGAAAGACCCAATGAAAATCGGGTGGCATTATCACCGACCGTTGTGAGCAAGTTGGTCAAAAGTGACTACCAGGTGCTGATTGAACAGGGTGCTGGGAGCCGCGCTTTCTATCGTGATGAAGCCTATACCGATGCCGGGGCCAAGGTCGTGGACCGTGAGACAGCCGTCAAGGATGCCACGATTATCGCGACGATTGACCAGCCGGATGATGCCGTGATTGATCAAATGCAGGCGGGCCAAGCTTTATTAGGACTTTTGGCACCGCTTACAGATTTAGATTTCGTGAAGAAACTCGCCGCCAAGAAGATTACGGCGCTAGCCTTTGAATTGTTGCCACGGACCGTTTCGCGGGCTCAAACAATGGATGTCTTGAGCTCACAAGCCAGTGTGGCCGGGTACAAGGCCGCCTTATTAGCCGCCGACAGTTTTGCCCGTTACTTCCCAATGATGATTACCGCCGCCGGGACTGCTAAACCAGCGAAGGTTTTGGTCCTAGGAACCGGGGTGGCCGGTCTGCAAGCCATTGGGACTGCCAAACGGTTAGGGGCCATGGTCTCCGGGTATGATATCCGACCAGCCTCACGGGGCGAAGTTGAATCATTGGGGGCCACCTTTTTGACGACCTCCGTTTCGGCCACCGGTGAGGGGGGTTATGCCCGGCAACTGACTAAGGAAGAAACCGAACAACAACAAGCCGAACTGGCCAGTTTTATTGCCCAAAACAACGTTATCATTACGACGGCGCAAGTTCCCGGGCGGCGGCCACCACTATTGGTTACCCAAAAGTCGGTTGATGAGGCTAAGCCGGGCACATTATTTATCGACCTGGCCGCTAGTGACCTAGGTGGTAACGTGGCTGGGTCCCAGCCGGGAACTACCGTCACGACCGACAGCGATGCCCAAATCGTGGGTGCCGGGGACATGGCCAGTCAATTACCAGCCTCGGCTTCCGACATGTATGCGAAGAACGTCCAAGCGGTCATCACTGATTTGACGACCGACGGCGCCTTGGTCTTTGATGTTGACGATGAAGTGGTGGGCGATCTCTTGGTCACCACCGATGGAGAAATCATTAGCAATCGGCTCCGCTCTGCCATGGATTTGCCAGAGCGCAAACCGGCAGTGGCTGACACACCGGATGAAGCGGCCGATGACAAAGGAGCTGAATAAGTCATGAGTGAAGAATTATTCTCGAATCTCGCCATCTTTGTTTTAAGTTTATTAGTGGGTTTTGAAGTTATGAGTAAGATTCCCGCAACCTTACAAACACCAATGATGTCTGGGGCTAACGCCATTCACGGGGTCGTTGTTGTAGGGGCCTTCGTGATTGCGGCGGAAGCCAACAACTGGCTATTCTATTGCCTCGCCTTCTTCGGTGCCTTCTTCGCGGCGGTCAACGTTGCCGGTGGTTACACGGTGACGGACCGGATGCTGGGTATGTTTGACCGGAAACCAGCGGCTAAAGCAAAGGAGGATGATCACAAATGAGTGCCTTACAAACAGTCTCATCCCTCATTTACCTGGTCTCCGCGGTTTGCTACGTCTTAGGTGTTCACCTGATGCGTTCGCCAAAGACCGCTCGTAAAGGGAATGGTTTGTCAGCTGTCGGGATGTTCCTGGCGGTTATTACAATTATTGTTAATGTCATTATTGAAAAGCGGATCACGCCAACCGGCTGGATCGTCTTGATCTTAGGCCTGGCCTTTGGGATCGGCTACGGGGTCATCAAGGCCCGCAAGGTTCCCATGACCGACGTACCACAACTGGTTAGCTTGTTCAACGCCGTTGGTGGTGGGGCGGCTGCCGTCATCGGGATCTTCGATTACTTGTTGAAGGGTGACGGTGCTAGCCTGAACCTGGCCTTCTCACTCCCAGTTTGGTTGGACGTGATTATCGGGGGAATTACCTTCTCCGGGTCACTGATTGCCACGGGTAAGTTGTCCGGCCACGTTCCCGGTAAGCCAATTACGTTCCCCGGTGCTCGGTTGGTTAACGTTGTGGTCGTCGTCGCCATCCTGGCCTCTGCCTGGCTGATGATGGGCATGGAAACCAACGTTTGGTACGTAGTTTTAGCCTTAGCTATGAGTCTGATCTTTGGTCTATTGATGACACTGCCAATTGGTGGGGCCGACATGCCGGTGGTGGTGTCCTTACTGAACGCCTTTACCGGGTTAGCGGTTGCCTTTGCCGGGTTCGTCATCAACAACCAAGTCTTGATTATTGCCGGGGCCTTAGTTGGGGCGTCCGGGACCATCCTGACCTTGCAAATGGCCGAGGCCATGAATCGGTCGGTTGCCAATATCTTGGCTGGTGGCTTTGGGACTGGTGATAGCGACAGTGGTAGTGCCGCAGCCGATGTACCCGTTGATGTGAAGGAAACTTCCGCCGATGACATTGGACTGCAACTGGCTTACGCCCACAGCGTCATGATTGTTCCTGGGTATGGTTTAGCCGCCGCTCAAGCGCAACATGAAGTGGCCGAACTGGCTAAGTTGCTAGGCGACGCCGGAATTAATGTGAACTACGCCATTCACCCAGTTGCTGGGCGGATGCCGGGGCACATGAACGTGTTGCTGGCCGATGTTAACGTTCCTTATGACCAAATGAAACAATTGGACGATGCTAATCCAATGTTTGAAAGTACCGATGTTTCCTTGGTTATCGGGGCCAATGATGTCACGAACCCATTAGCACGTGAAAGTGGTAATGAGATTTCCGGGATGCCAATCCTGGACGTGGACAAGTCGAAGTCCGTGGTTGTCATTAAGCGGTCAATGAGTACTGGGTATGCCGGCATTCAAAATCCGCTATTCTCAGCCGACAATACGCAAATGTTCTTCTCCGATGCTAAGAAGGGGTTACAAGACATTGTGGCCGCTACGAAGCAATACTTGGATGACTAATTGAGTTGAGATCAAAATAACCGGACGCCACGATTAGGTCGTGACGGTCCGGTTTTAGTTTACAAAAAAAGCCCCCATCAATCCGAGATGGAGGCAACTAGTTGATCCATAGGATACATCTGGAATGTACAGAGCAACTAGGCAGGTGGGAACCTGCATTAACAAGCATACGCGTCTTATCTGAGAATAGCTAGGAAAACTTATAAAATTGATGATGGACGGCTGGCAGGGAAACCGGTATGATCGGGTCATCACAGTTAAAGGGGTGGCTTTTAGGATGCAGAAAACACGGTTGATGCTTTACGTTAATGACGTTGATTTGGTGGCTGACTTCTGGCGGAATAATTTTGCCGCGACCACCGTCGCAACCGATCCGTTACCGGACGGATCGGTTAATATTGTTCTGGCGACACCCTTTGGGGTGGAACTTTCGTTCTTCTCACGGGAATTTATCAAGCAGTATTCACCGGAGGTCCTGGACAACCAGCCATCCGTCATGTTCTTCAGTGAAGACTTCGCGGCGTTGCATGACCGGCTAGCCGGTGCCACCCCGATCGTGGACGACAATGGCCAACCGGCATTTGGCTTTCCCGATCCGGAAGGCCACTACTTTGCGATTGGCAAGGCTTAAAGACTGAACTAATCGGATAATGATTGGTTTGGTGGGTCGATCCGATTGTGATAGTCATGAGCTAGGGGCCATGCTATGCTGATGGCATCACGATTAGGGGGAGACTATCGATGAAAAAGATGATGGCAACACTGGTCACCGTTGGCCTGGCGGCAACCACCTGGGGTAGCGTGAGCGCCAAGGCCTGGACCATCGAACCAACGATGCCGACACCAATCTCAAGTAATGGCTGGTTACACGGCGAGGACAGTCAGCTGGGGGCCTTTCGTAATCAGTATTACCGGCTGAACGCGGCCACTAAGGCGACCGTCTTGACCAGTAAGATCAAGGGTCGGGGGTGGATTAAAAAATCGGTGACCCTGCCAAAGGGAACGGTGATTACCGGTCATCGATCTGGAAACCACGTTATGTCAAATGTTTACGATTACGGTAGCGTCAGTTATGGCCTTAAGCGGGCCGGGTTACCTGCCAAGAATGGGGCCAACGACGGTTATGTGGATTTCAAGATCGCAAAGAAGCGGGTCACGAAGATCGCCCGCCCAGCCTATGCCTTAACCTTTGGGGATAACCAATTCTATCGTGGTGGTGTCAAGGCGATTAAACAGTTACCCACTCGCGGAAGCAGGATGATTAAGGTGACCAGCGATGGTTACTTGGAGGATTATCCCTATGCACCACGGGTGTTCACCGCGACGGACGAGTATCAAGGCGACTACACCTGGCGGATTGATCACGCTGCTAAGCCGAAGACCAGCCTCAAGATCACGAAGGCTACGGTCAAGGGGGCCAATATCCAGTTGTACACCAAGGCCAGGCCGAGTGGCGTGACGAGCCGACGCGTCACCAAGACGGGGCGTTTCCAATATCGGACCACGTTAACCAATCGGCATCGGCCTTACCAGTTCCAGGATAACCGTTATGGTGATGATATGGCCTGTGCCAGTACCTACAGTATTGGCAAAACCGCCTTTTACACGGTGATTGGCGAGGGACATAATTAATTTTGATTGAACGAGCGGCTGCCTTAATGAGTAGCCGCTTTTCTTGTGCTAGAAACGCCGTGTACCCGGGGCTTCATGCGATATCTGAGGATAGATAGTTAGCGTTTAGTTAGTTTTAATTTACAAAAGCTAACTAAAATGCTAAGATAATTTCATTCAATTAAAGGAGGAAGCATGATGTCAGAAAAAAGTCGTGATTTATTAAAGAGTTTTGGTAAGCTGTTGCACAATCGAGGCTTCATGATGGTCGTGGGCCATCAGCCGGGCGGTCACGGTGGCCCGAATGGTGGCCGGGGACAAATGCAATTGGCCCAGCTACTCTATCAGACACCGGATGGTTTAACCAATGCTGAGATTGCCGAGATTTTAGATATTCGGCCAAGCTCCGTGAGTGCCACGATTACCCGGCTGGTCGACGCCGAATTGGCGGAACGTATTCCCAGTGCCACCGATAAGCGGGCCGTGATTGTTCGGTTGACGGACCGTGGTCGGGAATTCTTCGATCAACGCGATAGTCATGTGGACGAGATGGCGGATAAGTTATTTAGCGGATTAACACCGGAAGAACAAGCCCAGTTGGCTAAATTACTGACGAAGCTGAGTCATCAGGTGGACGATTTACAATGGAACGATTTCCGGCGTCCAGGCCATGGGTGGCCACACCGGGGGATGGATCGGCCCCACTGTTAATTTTTTAAAATACCGGAGGCAAAGAGATGGAACACAGAATTGCAGCACCACGGACCGCCAAGCAACGGCCAACGGGCAAATTTGATTTCAAAGGATTTTTAAACCTAATTCGGCAAACGAAGCCGAAATATTGGCAGTTATGGGTGGGCCTGTTCCTGGGGATGCTCGCGACGGGCGCCCAACTGGCCGTGCCGAAGCTGGCCCAGTCCCTGATTAACGGACTGGGGCATGCGCTGAATCGGCCATTGCTAGTGACCGTGATCGGCCTGTTCATTGCCAGCGCCCTGATCAGTGCAGTCTCGGGGGCCTTACTGGGCTTCTTCGGTGAGAACGTCGTTTCCCGGCTCCGTGAAACGCTGTGGCAGAAACTCATTCGCTTACGGGTCAGCTACTTCGACAACGTGAAGACGGGGGAGATGACCTCCCGGTTGGTTAACGATACGATGCAGATTAAAAATCTGTTGGCTAACTCCTTCCCACAGATGGTGACCTCGCTCCTGCAATTAGCCGGGGCGTTGGTTATCATGTTGATCATGGACTGGAAGATGACCATGATTATGTTTGTGGCCATTCCCCTGGTGATGCTGGTGATGTTTCCGATCATGCGGCAGTCCAGTAAGATTGGTCATCGGCGGCAGGACGCCATGGCCGCCTTCAGTGGTGAGACCGATGAAACCCTGAGTGAGATTCGTTTGGTGAAGTCGTCCAACGCCGAGCGCTATGAAATGCAGACGGGGTCTAACCAGATTCAGGATCTCTATCAGATCGGGTTGAAGGAAGCCATCTACGATTCGATTGCTGGCCCAGCCATGACGGCCGCCATGTTAGCGGTATTCGTGGGTGTGCTAGCCTATGCCGCGGTGCGGGTTTCCGCCGGAACGATGTCCATGGGGACTATGTTTTCCTTCCTGATGTATCTCTTCCAAATCATTGGTCCCGCGGGCACGTTGGCGCGGTGCTTTACGGACCTGTCCAAAGCCAACGGGTCGACGGAACGGGTTCGCGATTTACTGCGGGAACCGGAAGAGCAGCTACTTACCGGGCCCACACAGTCCGTTTCCGACCAAACGCTGGCCATGGAACACGTGGACTTTGCCTATGACGACGAGGGCTTAGTGCTGCACGACGTGTCGTTTGAAGCTAAGCCCAATACCGTGGTGGCCTTTGCCGGACCTTCCGGTGGGGGCAAGTCGACCATCTTTGGCCTGCTGGAACGCTACTACCAGCCAACCAAGGGGATGGTGACCATTGGTGGCGAGAACGCCAATGATTTCAATCTGAGTGACTGGCGGTCACAAATCGGCTATGTCAGCCAAGATTCGGCCATTATGGCCGGCACCATTCGGCATAACCTGACCTACGGATCTGCTAAGACCTATACTGACGAGGAGTTGTGGCACGTGTTGCAACTGGCCTCCGCCGAGGACTTTGTCCGTCACATGGCGGACGGCCTCGACACCCAGGTGGGTGAACGCGGGGTCAAGGTCAGTGGTGGACAACGCCAACGGCTGGCGATTGCCCGGGCCTTCCTCCGCGATCCCAAGATTTTGTTGTTGGACGAGGCGACGGCGAGCCTGGATTCCGAGTCAGAAGCCATGGTCCAAGTGGCCCTGGGCGAACTGATGAAGGGCCGGACGACACTGATCATTGCACACCGGTTGAGCACGATCGTCGATGCCGACACGATTTACTTTATCGAGGACGGACACGTCAGTGGGAGCGGGAACCATCAGGAATTGATGGACCGGTTGCCGTTGTACCGCGATTACGTGAAGATTCAATTTAAGAATTAATGATTAAATAAAAATTGGTGTTGATGGGGAAACCATCAGCACCAATTTTTTGTGTTATATAAACAATGTTTCAGTAAATACGCAATGTACTTAGGCCTAATTGCAGATCGGGTCGTGACTCACGGTGTAGCGCAAGAGTTGATCGACCACAGATTAATGTTACATTTTCATTACAATTTTTCGGCTTAGAAACCGAATTCTTTTAAAATGCTGATATGACGCAATTTATCACAATTCGATGTTCCCTCGTGAAACAGGTCCTGCTGATATTAAGTAAAAAGGGGGGACGCCAATATGAATAGGAAGTCATACAGGGAACAGTTGAGACAGACACGACGACGTAGTTCAATTCGAAACTTCGTCAGATCAGTAGTAATTGCTGTCGTTGCTTCATACATAGCCTCACTGATTTAATTCAATAGCCTGAATTTCGTTCACTTCAATTGAGGTGAGTGAAATTCAGGCTATCTTGTTCTGTTTCAGTATCTTTTGTGCTCGTCCTAGTGCATAGCCAAATACTCACTTTGTAGGCACTATAACGCAGCTCACAACTGAACAGCTCATGTATACATTCATATTCCAAATGTTCCAGAAGCGATCGTGTTTTTACTTAGTAGCGACCATGTCGTGATTGGTCTTTTTATAAATATTTATTGAACATCGTCCATATCATCACTGTCTAAACGATGATGGTAAAGGCTTTGGTCGGTCTTGTCAGCGTCGGTATTTAACGCCTGTTCGATGACAGATTGGACTTCCATCATGTCAGCCTTGTTGAAGAATGGCACGGAGATCAGGTAGCCGCTACCACCCTTTTCGATAACGAATTGGGTTAAGATCCCGTTCAAAAATAGGGCAACACCAATTAACAGGGTAATGAAGCCCATTAACGGTGATGAGACGAATGAGGCAAGTCCGGCAAGAATAAAAAGGATCCCCCAGATGAAACGGCTGATCTTGTAAGAAGTGTTCAACTGAACATCGGTAATATTCTTCAAGGGAATGTTTTGCTTGCTGCTACCAGCAGGGATTAAACCGAAGACCGTGTTTTGTTCAACGATGTGAACCGCACGGTAGTCCACGGAAACTTTTTCCTTGATCCAAAATAATAGGGCACTAGCGGAGAATTCCTTATTAATCCATTCGTTAGCGCGTGACTTTTTGACAGTTGTGGCAGTTTCATTATGTAAGTTTACTTCTGGCATATTTTTGTCCTCCAAAGACGTTTAGTAGGAATTAATTATATATTTATTAATTTATGATTGCAATCTTTAGTCTAAATTAATAAATAGTAAACGTTTTCTTATGGCGTGATAGGTCTGAATTTGATACTTAAGAAGCTAAATTGCGAAAACTAGTGATGATGAACTTGAGAATTGGTTTTAAAAAAGCGATCACCTTCTCACTGGAAGATGATCGCCTATCAGGTTTTGATTAGTGGATATTAATTACTTAACGAGTTTAACGGCGTTCTTGGTGTAAACCACGTGCCAACCCTTAGGCAAACCAGAGACGTGGTTGAACTTCCCATGACGGGAACGGAAGGTTAAGACCTTGCTGCCAGACTTAACTTTCCCGGCAGTTAACTTCAACGTGCCAGCTAATTTGGCCGACTTCTTGATGGTCAGATGACCGTTGCGGGCAAGTTTGATTTGGCCGCCCTTGCCGTTTTGGAAGTTACCCTTCACCGTTACGCGTTGGGTCGTCAGTTGTAGGGAACCTTGGTTGACCTTGACGTTACCCTTACCAGCGGCACTGCTGGTAGCTAATTGCAGGGCGCCGCCTTTGACCAATAGGCCGCCAGCGAAGTTGTTGTGACCACTCAGGGTCAGGCTACCAGTCCCGGTCTTAGTCAGACGACCACGACCGGCAATGTCATTGCGCCAGTTGTCTTGCGCGTTGAAGCTGCCCTTGGACGCATCCATGTCGACGGTAACGTTGTCATTCAAGGCACCGTAACCATTGGCTGCGGAGAAGAGGTCGAGGCGGCCCCAACCTTCAGCATCGTCCATATCGGGGTAGCCGGAAGGCATCCCGGTGGTGAAGAGGACATCGCGACGTTGCGTATCAGTCAGGTAAGGCAACCGGGTTGCCAGTAGGACTTCGGCGCCCTTAGGCACGCGCATGGCTTGGGTGGTATCCCCGGTTTGGTTGAAGCCGTAAGTCATCCGGAAACGGTAAGCGTCCCGGTTGGTCTTGTAGTCGGCGAAGTCGTCGCTCGCGGAACTGTCTTTGGCACCCAAGAGCGCGTCGGAATGGGCGGCCTTGATGGCTTGCTTCATGGTTTCTTGGTTATTGGCATCGTTTAAGGTTGCGGCGGTCATGGCGGTTCCGACCATCCGACCACCCATAACGGCTAATGGTGAGTGTCGGCCGGCCAGAACTCGGTCGTAACCCACTTCGGAAGAACGGGTAATTAATTCCTGGAACCGTTCTGGGAAGACGTAGGCCAAGGTTTCACCGGTTTCGAAGGCAGCCGTGGTATGGCCACTTGGGAAGTCGTAGTCATCGTGACCAGCGGCGGCCATGATTTTTGAAAGGGCCGGTAATGGCTTGACGTCGGTACTCTGACGGTATGGCCGTTCGTATTGCACCACGTGCTTAATTGTCCCGGTCCCAGAGAACTTGGAACGGGAGGTCGTGTTGACCAGCTGAACGACGGGTCCAAGAGCGGAAGTCGTTGAGGCCCAGTTCATCTTGATGTAATGCCGGTGAAGTGGCAGTGGCTGATCGGGCATCGAAGTGTAAGGCGTTTGGGCATCGGCGTTTTTGATGAAGGCGCCAGCGTAAGGTCCAAGCCCGGAGATTAAGTTGTAACGGAGATCCCGGACGTCGGTCAGGTAGGAACGTTCTTCTTCGGCGTGGGTCCGTTGTTGCGTGATCGTTGCGGCTTGGGACACGTTAGAGGCTAACATGTCGGGATCCAGCTTTTGACCGTTGGCCCAGTACTTGGCAAATCCAGACATTTCCCCAATAACCGGGTTGGTTTCGGGGGTCTTGTTCTGACCCACGTTCTGTTGGTATGTATCGATAAAGTAGCCATAAACGCCGGGATGATTTGAGAGGTCATCGGTGCTGGCTTGAGCAGTGGTGGTCACCATGGGGAGCGTGATAGCGGCGAGAGAAATCATGGCCGCAATCTTGCGAGTCCATGTTTGTTGACGAGTTTTCATGAAAATACCTGCCTTTCAAAAGTGAGGTGTCCTTTTCATTTCCGATTACATTCTCATCATAGGTCAGTTCTCGAAGGTTGTCAGTAGGATTAATGAAATCGATACAGCAACCATACAGAACCATTACATTCTAATTGTGTCAAAGCCACCAAAAGGTGAGATTAAATTCATGAAAATCATTGCCAGGGCGGCAATCGGTCGGTGTTTTATGAAAGAGGTTGTGAATGGCTATAAGTCAAGTGTTTTGCTGTTTGGGGGTGTCCCCAGCTGACTAAAGTTTCAGTGAGTAACAGAATCATTTGCATTTCTATTTCTCCAGCCGGTAGTTGGGACTATAATAAAAATTATAGAGAGATTGGAGGTCGTTTTATGCAAAAATATTTGGCAGAATTCATGGGGACCTTTATGTTGGTCTTCCTGGGGACGGGTGCCGTAACGGTTGCGGCCGGTAGCACCCTGACGATTGGGTTAGCGTTTGGTCTAGCCATTACGGTGTCAGCCTATGCCTTTGGTGGCATCTCCGGCGGGCACTTTAACCCAGCCGTGACGACGGCGATGTTGATTAATCGGCGGATCGATGGTCGTGACGCCTTAGGCTACGTGGTTGCTCAAGTCCTTGGGGCGACCGTGGCATCGGCTTGTATCAAGTTGTTCGTCAGTGGCCTGGGCCTGGCAACCAATCAATTGGGGCAAACGGATTTCCCAAAGATTTCAACGGGCCTAGCCTTCTTAGTTGAAGTCCTGGTAACCTTCTTGTTCCTGCTGGTCATTCTCAACGTGACGAGTGACCGTCACGGTAATGGGGACTTTGCCGGCTTGACCATTGGGGTGACCTTAGCCTTTCTGATCATTGTCGCCTTGAACCTCACCGGGGGTTCCCTGAACCCGGCACGGTCATTTGGCCCCGCCATCTTTGCCGGTGGTAGTGCGTTGAAGCATCTCTGGCTTTACATCCTGGCCCCAGAAGTTGGTGCGATTTGTGCCGCTTACGTTGGTCGCTTCATGGGCAGTGAAGATTAATTGTTGTGACAGTAAAAGAACCTCCGATAGCCGTTTTTAACGGTTGTCGGGGGTTCTTTTTTACTGGTTGTTTTGAATTTCTTTTAAGCGAAACTGGACCATAGCTGTGATTAAGTCTTCCGGCAGCGGTTGGTCGTAAGCAAACTGCACGGCGCCCTTACTAGTTGGGTAGGCGGCTAAGTCCGTCCTGAACTGCACAATGGGACTGCTGGTTGGGTAGAAGCCCAGGTGATGCTTGGTGGCCCCGAAGTAGGCTACCGGCTTATCCTGATAGAATGCCGGCATACCGTAGCTCATCTTTTCGGTGGCGTCCGGTAAAGCGGCCTGCAGCAGATGGTACATGGCGGTTAATTGTGCCTGCTGGGCGGCGGGTGCTTGAGCGATGTAGCCAGGAATTGGTGACATTTGGGGGTCTCCTTAGTGAGTAACGAGTAGTTCGGAAACGTTGCCACGACCCTTTGCCCGAGCCGAGATCATGCGGGCCGCTTGAATGCGTTGGATCGTGAAGTCGGCATACAAATCATCGAAGAAATTATCATCGGGATCGCTCTGGTGGGGATCGGAGTTACTTAAGGCAAAGTGGGCCCCTTTAGCGGCTAGTTGCTGGGTAAAGGTGGCTAATTCCACTTGGGCGTCGTCGTTAAAGGTCGACTTGGCATAGCTGGTAAAGCTGGCCGAATCGGTCAGTGGCCGGTAGGGCGGATCGAAGTAAAAGAAGGTCTTAGGTCCGGCATATTGAGCCGTCTGATGGTAGTCACCTAAGAGGATTTCCGTATTCTGTAAGAGCTGAGAAAAGTTGGTTAGGTTAGCCGGTTCAAAGAGATTGACCTGTTTGCGCTGGCCGAAGGGGACGTTGAAGGTGCCCTTGGAATTGACTCGATAGAGGCCGTTGAAGTCGGTCTTGTTCAGAAACATGAACCGTACCGCCTGATCGACGCTGGCTTCGTCGACCAGGATACCTTGGTTAAAGGCCGACCGAACCGCGTAGAAATTTTCCTTTTGCGTGGTTAAGTCCGGTAGGTCATTGTAGGTGGCTTGAATGGTGGTGAGTCCCGTCATGAGGTCGGTGAGGTGATCACGAACCTGGCGGTAGAGATTGATCAGCTCAGGATTGATATCCAAAATAACCTGGTGCTTGAAATGATATTTGGTGGCCAAATAAAGCAGCATCGAGGCGCCGCCGGCAAACGGTTCGACGTAGGTGTCGATGGTCGAAAAATCAATTTGATTGCTGGCAGCCTGTTCGATCGTTGGCGCTAGCTTTTTCTTACCGCCGGCCCACTTGATGATGGGGGTGATCACGGGAAATAATTCTGAATCTGCGGCCAAGTTAGTCGCCTCCTTTAGTTGTTACCGTGGTTAAAGACCGAACCACCAGTAATCATAGTTGTCGAAGAAAATTTTTATGCCATCAATCCGGAGATTGTCAAAGTAGTCTTGATAGGCGACTTCATTCTTGCGGGGTGGGTTCGTACCAGCCGGTAGGGCGTGGTCGAGGCCATAGATCCACCACGAGGCATTAAACAGTGCCGCAAATTCCACGGTCGGTTTGGGTTCGGTGGGCAGTTGATTGAAGTTATTTTGATAGAGGCGCCGCTTATTGACGAAGCCAAAGATCTTCTCATCAACCGAACCGGACTTTTGCTGCCATTTCTTTTCAACGATGAAGATGGTATTGGCATCAAAGTTGAAGAAGACCTCGTCGGGTTTCCAGCGTTTATGATTTTGATTAGTAACGTGATAGTACTCAGATAAAATGTTATAAAATTGGAATTGTTTGGTAATGATTCCGACGAGGTGATGGTCGGTTCGGCGATAGACGTCGAAAGCCTTTGACGTTGAAAGGTCTTTCGTACTAGCGTGTTCAATTAGTTCATAGTCCGCGGACCGGTCCCGTTCGATTCGGGCCGCCAAATCCGTTTTATTTTCAAAGGCGAGCCCACCACGATTGGTGTTGGCCCCACCAGTTCCCCCGGTTTTCACGGTTATCGCCTCCTGGAAAGTTAGCTTTCGTCTTCTTATTATACGGGACAACGGCGAATCTTCAACCAGAGTTTGGTACACTAAGAGCAAGAGAAAATGAGAACTGAATCCGGAGGGCAGACTTTTTGGAGGCGAACCAAGATGACAAATGATGACCTTAAAATCATTGGTAACATTGGCGCGGGAACCATGGGCCACGCCACGGCATTACAGTTTGCGATGCACGGGTACCCAGTCCATCTACTAGATCAAAGTGACGCGGCTTTGGCGGCGGGGATGGCGGCCATTGAACAGGACTTGGCAACCTTTGCGGATGCTGGTTTACTAACCGACTCGATTGCCACGATTATGAGCCGGATCACGCCGACCACGGACTATGCGGCGGCCTTGAGTGATGTGGACTTTATAATTGAATCGGTCGCTGAGAATTTACAGGTGAAGCAGTCCGTTTGGCGGCGGGTCGAATCGATTGTCGGAACGGCAGTCACCATGGCGACCAACACGTCTGGGCTGAGCCCCACGGCGATTCAGTCAGTCTTGAAGCGCCCCGAACGCTTCGTGGTGGCCCATTTTTGGAATCCGGCGCAACTGATGCCACTGGTCGAGGTGGTTCCTGGCGAACAAACGGAGACGGCCACGGTGACCACGACGGTGGCCTTGATGCGCGCCATTGGTAAGCATCCGGTGGCCCTGAAGAAGGCTTCATTGGGATTTGTGGGTAATCGGATCCAATTAGCAGTCTTACGTGAGGCGTTGCACATTGTTGCGGAAGGAATTGCCAGTCCGGCGGCGGTCGACGAGGTGGTCCAGACGAGCCTTGGCCGCCGCTGGGGCTTAGTGGGACCGATTGCCAGTGCCGATCTTGGTGGCTTAGATATTTTTGATCATATCAGCCAATACCTATACGCCGACTTGGCCAATGAAACGACCGGCGATGCAACCTTGGCTAAAAAGGTGGCGGCCGGAGATCTAGGGTTGAAGAGTGGTCAGGGCTTTTATGACTGGTCGGGCACCGCGGGTCAGGACCTGGTTAAGCATCGGGATGCCGAGTTATTGGCGCTCCTACAACATGACCGGTCCAGCGACTAATAGAAACCGCCTAACCTGAGCGAATCGTGACGGATTCACCTGGGTTAGGCGGTTTTAGTTATAGCAGATTATTTATCTGTGGATTTCTGGCGGGGGAGTTTGGCATACTCATCCTCACCGAGCAAGTGGTAGAGGGCCGTTTCTCTGGGCTGGTGTGCCCGACGGCCCAGAAAGTAGAAGAGCAGTCCCAGGCCGATCCACACGGCCAACATGATGTATTCCGTTGGCCAGACCAAGGCAACTGGGGACTTCGGATATAGGGTTCCAATCGCAATGGCAACCGCTAGGACCCCACCAAGAATGCTCGGCCACAGATGCTTTAGCCGAAAGCCAGCTTCCAGCGTGGGATACGCACGGCGCACCCGCCAGAGTGACAAAGCGGTTAGCGCCCAGGCCATGGCGACGAAGAAGCCGCCTAGATCGAGAAAGTAGGTCATGGCCCCCTTGCCAAGCCAACCAAAACCAATTGCGAAAATTAGGACCAGGGCGGTGGCGTTAATTGGTGTACGGTGTTTTTCATTAATTTTAGCAAATTGTTCTGGCAATAAGCCCGCTCGTGCCAGGGACAAGATTAGTCGTGGTGCCGCGGTGAAGAGACCGATAAAGCTGGTCAACAGGCCGAGAAAGGCAATCAGGAAGGCCGCCATTCCGAGGATTGGGAAGCCGGCTTTGGTAAAGGCGGTTATCGACCCCATCGTGAATGTTGCGGTTTTTTTCCAAGGGTAGACCCAGGCGCTGGCCAGCAGCACGATGATGTAGTAGCTGGCCGCGATGACAATGGCACCCACGACGGCCTTCCCGATCTTAGCCGGGGCCATGTCGGCTTCCTCTGCCAGGATGGAAACGACTTCCCAACCAGTCAGGAACGTCATGGCCGGCAAGACAAAGCGAACCACGTTTAGTAGAGCGGGGGTTCCCACCTTGAAGGCGGGCCAAAAGTTAGCCGGTCGACCCTGGGTGAACCCGGTTACAACCAAGGCGGCCCCCAGAACCACGAGTCCGATGAAGAGAGCGGCCTGGACACCCGCGGTGACCTTAGTCCCACGAACGTTGAGAACGAAGATCATGATGGTAAAGAGAATGCCAATGAGTAATTCGAGAAAGGAAACGTGGGCGCCAGCAATGGTATAACCGGGACCCGCCGATATCTGAGGAAAAATGGTCGCCAGGAGCATGCTGCTGGCGGTGACGTAAAAGGATAGGGCACTGAGGTAGGCGCCCAGAATGGCCCAACCGGTGGCGAAGCCGAGGCGTTTGCCAAAGGCCAGGTAACTGTAGACCACGGGGCCGCCGCTTCGAGGGAAGATTGACGAAAGTTCCGCAAAGGAGAGGGACGCCAGGATCGTAATGAACATGGCGAGACCGAATCCGAAGATTTCGCCACCGGCGCCGTATTTATCGAAAAAGATTCCGTTGGTGTAGATCCAACTGCTCCCAATGACGCTGGCGGCACCTAGGATTAACAGGCGGGGAAAAGAAATATGCCTGGACAAGTTTTGCATGAATATCGCTCACTTTCTGAAGATCGCAGATTTATGTACTTGTGAAGCCCACAGTCTACCTTATGTGAACGCTTACATCAACGAAAGCGACTCGGTTAATTCACAAAGTTAAGCAGGCCCCAAGCGGCGTCGACCGGTCGGGGGACTCTTCGGTAACGGGGAAAAATGGAAAGCATCAGTGCGGTTCAAGCGCGCCGTCATGAATGACTTGCGACGGGGCACTAATTCCACTAGAGTAGGGTTAAAGCGTCTTTGAACTGGAGGAATTGCGATGCAGGCACCGTTACGTTTCGATGAATCAACGTATGAAAAGGCCACGACCACCGTGGCCGGTGAGGCGATAGCCTACCGGTCGTTCAAGCAGATCGACTACGTGAGTCGGCCAGTAGACCCAATTCAACGGTTAAATATTTTTGTACCGGAGGCCTATTTCAATGGTGGCCAAGTGAATGGCTACACGCGGGTGTCGGCACCTATTTTTATGCCCAATACCATTGGTGGGTATCGACCGGGGCCGAGCGACTTTCCGGAAAATGTGGCCCGTTATGGGCAAGGAGCCACCATGCTGGCCGCGCTGAAACAAGGCTATGTGGTCGTCTCTGCCGGGGCCCGTGGGTGGACCTCTCGGGACAGCAACAATGAATTCACCGGTAAAGCGCCGGCATTTATTGTCGATTTGAAGGCGGCCGTTCGTTATGTGACCTACAATGCCGGTTGGTTGCCGGGGGATCCCAATCATATTGTGGTCAGTGGGACCGGTGCCGGTGGTGCTGCTGCAGCTTTGTTGGGGGCCAGCGGGGAGGCAGATTTCTTTGAAACACCCCTGCAAGAGTTAGGAGCGGCCCCGGGGACGGACGCGGTCTTTGCGGTGGCGACCTACTGTCCAATCATGGATTTGGAACACGCCGACGACGCCTATGAATGGCAGTTCCACGGGATTAGCGATTGGACCCAGCGATCACTTAAGTTGGTTGACGAGCAGCCCCAGATTACGGTGCAATCCAGCCACTTGTCGGGCGAAGAACAACGCTGGTCATCCGAGCGTCAACAGGCCTTCATTGCCTATATCAATGGGTTAAAACTGCGCGATGATCAGGGGCACGACTTAACCTTGAATCTTAATGGTACGGGAAGCTTCCGGGAAGCCATCGTTGCCGATCTATTAAGTGCCGCGCAAGCAGCCGGAGTCGCTGGTCAGGCGTTGGGAAATAGCGCCGGCGTTACGACGAAAGATGGCCATATTGTGGCGATCGACTGGTACCGTTATACGGCAGCGCTCGGCCGACAAAAGGGATTGCCGGCATTCGATGCGCTAGATCTCAGTCATCCAGAGAATCAGTTGTTTGGTAATCGGTTGATGCCGGCGCGGCACTTCACCGAATTTGCGCAGTCCCATACGTTGGAGGCTGCCAGCCGGGCCGATCCGGATCTGGTGGCCGCCATTAACCCAATGACCTATCTTAAAACGACGCAAAGTCAGGTGGCACCACATTGGTGGATTCGGCATGGGGCAGCTGATGCCGAAACGGCGTTCGCAATTCCCAAACTGCTAGCGACGCGCTTAGCCAATCAAGGTTATGACGTGAACTTTGCCTATCGCTGGGCGACCAAGCATGAAGGCGACTATGACTTGCCGGACTTATTCAACTGGGTTAATCAGTGCTGTCGTTAATAAGTGAATGTTATCGAAATGAGCCTGGGGCTACCCAGACTCTTTTTTGATCGGTGAGGTTAATTTGCGGTCGTAACGGTCGGTTTAAATAGTTAATTGCTGGACAAATTGGCCGCCGGGTCTATATTTGAGCCAATCAAATAAAGGAAGTGGCAGCTATGCAAAAGTTGTATCGGCTGGTGCCCTTAATGAACGCGTCTGGTGCGCTACTTTTCTTGTTAATTCTGTCGATTGTTCCGGCGACAACCAGTCTTGGTTGGCATTTTCATTGGCAGATGTCGGATATCTTAATGACGGTTGTCTTGGTTGGTATTACGGTGGTGACGGCGTTGGCACATCGTCGACAAGCTCAGTTGATTGGCCTAGCCATCAATATCGGATTAATTGGGGTCATGATCTTTGTCCTATGGTGGGCCAACTTAGCGGCGTTAGTTGGTGATTACCTGTGGTTGTGGTCGCTGCTGATGAGCTTTAACGCGGCCCTAATTGGTTGGGGTTGGGTTCATTTACGTAACGGTGACTGAACTGGATCGCCGCATGATCGTTGGCTGCCTTTAGTCACCGATAGGTCTATGCCGGGTACCTGGATGGTATTTTGGTAAGTTGGTATCACCAGAGCGGCATTCGTTAATTTGAAAATTAGGCAAAAATAAAACGCCTCGTCATGATTGGTTTAATCAATCATGGTGATGCGTTTTGGATTATCTAAATGAGGATGCCGTCGCAGTGGTCAATTTCGTGTTGGATAATCTGCGCAACGAAGCCCGTAAAGGTTTGCGTTTGGTTTTGGAACTGGGCGTTTTCAAAAGTTACCGTGATGGAACGGTAGCGAGTTGTTGGTCGCTCACCGGTGAGTGAGAGACAGCCTTCCTGTGTATGATACTGTTCGGATTTTTGCGTAATGACGGGATTAATCATCGCTACCGGTAGGACCCCGATTGCGACGACAATGATGCGGCGGTGAATGCCAATCATGTTGGCGGCCATGCCGACACAGTTTTCGCGATTGGCCCGAAGCGTGTCCAGCAGATCGGTGACAGTTGCGGCGTCCAGGGCCGTGGCTGGCTGTGAGGGTTGACTGAGTTGTGTTTGATCGTGAATGATGGTTCTAATCATGAGGTGCCTCCAGAATTGTTTTAAGTTTGGTCGTAGTATTGAAGTTACGGGCGCTGGTTTGGTGGTACAGGTCCGATCCCATGATTTTTGAGTAAAAGGATCGGCTAAAGTGGGCCTTTAGAGTCGACGTCCAGAAAATCACGGTGGGAGTAATCCAGATCCGATCATAATCGCTCGTCACATGGGCCGTTAACCACGCATCGTTGGCCGGTTCATACTGGTTCAGCTTGAAGAGGGCGTTGTGTCGTAAGGCGGAATCGGCGCCCCACCAGGTCGGGGCCGCGGCCAGGTCGGCGAGAAAATCAGGCCGGGCCAGCAAGCGAAAACTGATTGGAAAATCGTAGTTCAGCTCGAGCAACTGGCCGATGATGGTTTCACAGTCGGCTGGTGAAAGGTCACTTGTCACAAATAGGTTGCCACTATTAATGTATGATCGAACATGAGTAAAGCCGCCCTGCGTGAGTTGTTTCCGTAGGTTCGCCATGGGCACGCGGTGCCGGCCACCAACGTTGATGCCTCGTAATAAGAGTAGGTAGTCCATCTTGTCGCCGCCTTTCGATGTTTTCCAGTATAGCATGTCAGACGGTGACGTCATTAAAATGTTTAGTCTAAAGAGATACCTGATTGAAGCTGGCCCGGCGATGTGCGCATTGATTACGGGCAATCTTAGTTTCAACCAGGGTAGATTGCAATGGATTATTGCGGGTTTGATGATTGAACGAATATTCACAAGAATGTGGCGGACCGACCGGTGCTAGCCAGCGAATTAAGTACAATTATTTTTGCCAAGGCGTCGATAATTTACTGCGCGGGTTGACGGAAATAAGGGTATACTGAGGGCATCATTTAGCAACGGGGAGGTTGTTAGGATGTTTAAAAGATTGGTAAGTATAATGGGGCTCTTGGCTTTAGGACTAGGCTTGGGTGGTGCCCTGGTGACGGAGCCAGTCACGGCATCGGCCGCGAGCAAGTCAACCATGAAGACGTTTCCCAAGGCCTATCGGCACACTTGGTATCATTACAGTCGGGGGCACTATGATACCGTGACGTTTGGTGCCAAGCGGGTCGGTGGTTTGAGCTATTTCAATGGCGTCGCGACCAAGTATGTGGCTTACCTGCATGCCCACAAGCTGACAACGACCAAGCTCAAGCAACATCCGTCATGGAGTACTGCCGTTAACGTGACCGCGCGGCAGGCGACCTGGGTAAATGTCCGGGGCTGGAACCAGATCATGGGTGCCGGTGATTTCTATAAGGTCATGTCAAAATCGGTGAGTGGCCAGCAACATCAAGTGTTGAGTCAAGCGGGCGGTGCCGGTGTTTGGACGGATGCGCATTACTATCGGAGTAAGGTCGTCGCCAAGCAGCTCGGCAACCGTCATTTCAAGGGTGAACGGTACTACTAATTTATTTGAATCGGTCCGAACGTTTTGCGGGTGAATGGTTCAGTGGCAATGCGATTATGCTAAACTTATCATTTGAATCCCCAAACGAAGTTGGTCGTGACGAAGGTTCAAAAGGTGGCGGAGCAGGTCGAGGTCTACCAGTCGATTAACGGTAAGTCTAAGACCAAGAAGGTCAAAGAAAATGATCATTATAAATTGGTGACCTTAAGCTTAATGACATAAATCATGGGCCCATCGGCGGAAGTCGACGGGCCTTTTTGCTACGATCAGTCCATCAAGGCTAGATTCGCTTGCGACGGGTTACAAAAGAGGGGATGGATGATTGACAAGAAAACAGGGTGAGTATATACTCACCTTATCTGGTAAGTAAGTAATCACTCACCATTTTAAACTTGAATTTCTGGGAGGCAATATTATGGCGCGGGCAATCATTGATTTAACACATCTAGCTAAAAAATTTGGTCAGCAGATGGTCTTGAAGGATATCAATTTAACGGTGAACCAGGGTGAAATTGTTGGCCTGATCGGGCCTTCCGGTGCCGGCAAGTCGACGGTGATCAAGGTGGCCCTGGGAATGGAAGTGGCCAGTGGGGGTTCCGCCAAGGTCTTCGATACCACGATGCCTAATCGCTTATTGTTGGGTCGAATGGGTTACATGGCCCAAACAGACGCGTTATATACGGACCTCACCGGCCAGGAAAATTTGAAGTTTTTTGGTGAAATGAAGGGAATTAAGTCAAACGACATGGCGGGCGAGGTCAAACACGCGGCCGCGGTGGTTGATCTGACCGCCGATTTGGGCAAGCGAGTGGCCGGCTATTCTGGTGGGATGATGCGTCGCCTCTCACTTGCGATTGCCCTGTTAGGTAGTCCGGAACTGCTCATCTTAGATGAACCAACCGTTGGGATAGACCCCGCATTGCGGCGTCAGATTTGGACGGAACTGAAGCGTCTTCGAGATCAGGGACGAAGCATCCTGATCACGACGCATGTGATGGATGAAGCGGAATTGACCGATCGCGTTGCTTTATTGCTGGATGGCGAAGTGATGGCCTTTGACCAACCGACAGTGCTCAAACAACAATACGAGGTTGACACGATTGAAGACGTCTTCCTAAAGGCGGAGGGTGTGGAATAATGCGGACAATTGCGATTATGAACCGGGTCTTGAAGGAACTCTTCAGAGATAAACGGACGTTGGCGCTGATGTTTTTGGCTCCAATTTTAATTATGTTGTTAATGAGCGTGATCTTTAACACCAACTCCACGACGGATGTCAGTGTCGGAACGGTTTCCGTGACCCACAAGTTGAATCAGGAAATGGCGGACCTCAAGCACGTTGATGTGCAGGCCTACGAGACCGAGCACGCCGCCGCCAAGGCTTTGGAAGATGACAAGATTGATGCCATGATTAGGCAGCATGGCAATACTTACAGCCTGACCTATGCCAACACGGACTCTACCAAGACGGCTGCCGTCAAGATGGCCTTCAAGAATGCCTTGACCACGACGAGTACCGACCAGTTGAAGGCGGCCCTGAAGCAGAGTACCAAGACTACTCTGAAGTTACAAGCACAGCTTCAGGCCATGCAAAAGCAACAGGCGGTCGCCGGTGCCGCGACCGCTGCGACCGGTAACGCCGCGGCAGCCAAGGCAACGTCAGCGACGAACGCCACCAAGCAACCCAGTCCACAGGCGCCCAAGATTACCAATCACTATGTCTATGGTGACCAGGATACCGGCTACTTTGCTAAGATGTTACCGATCCTGATGGGCTTTTTCGTTTTCTTCTTCGTCTTCCTGATCTCAGGGATGGCCCTGTTGAAGGAACGGACAACCGGGACCCTGGAGCGGCTCTTGGCAACGCCCGTTAGGCGGTCTTCCATTGTCTATGGTTACATGTTGAGTTATGGCATTCTGGCCGTTATCCAGACGATTGTGATCGTCTTGGTTACCGTGTGGTTACTGGGTATCGAAGTGGTTGGGAGCATGTGGAGCGTGGTGGTCATGAACCTGATCCTGGCCTTGGTTGCCCTGGCCTTCGGGATTTTGCTATCCACATTTGCCAACTCTGAATTTCAAATGATGCAATTCATCCCACTGGTTGTCGTGCCGCAAATTTTCTTCTCCGGGATTATTCCGTTGGATTCCATGGCCGCTTGGGTCAAGGATATTTCTTACATCGTTCCCTTGAAATACTCCGGTGATGCCGTTAACGACATCATCATGAAGGGATCGTCACTAATGGATGAGGGTGGTAACATCTTGGTTCTGTTAGGTTTTCTGCTAGTGTTAACGGTTTTGAACATCGTCGGCTTACGGCGGTACCGGAAAGTTTAACTAGAAAATAATCACAACCAGAATCCGGATCGCGTATAATGGTTTAATGAATGTGAAATGAAAGGGTGAGTGGCGTGGAGCCAAGTATTTTCAAGAGTTACCGCGAATGGCTAGAACACGAACAGATGCCCAAGGGTAAGAAGGCCGCGTTGGTGGCCGCGATGGAACTCTTCGCCGAGACGGGGTTTGATGGGACCTCAACTAGCCAGATTGCCGAGCACGCAGGCATCAGTCAGGCAACGATCTTTAAGTACTTCCATACCAAACAAGACCTGTTGTTAGCCATCGTCAAACCGGTCATGCAGCACCTGTTTCCCGAATACCGGGATGAGTTCTTCCTGGGGATGAGCAAGTGTGAGACACTTCCCGACCTCATTCACTTCATTGTGACGGATCGCTATGCCTTCATTAGCAAAAATGCCGAAGTGGTTAAGATTCTAGTCATGGAAATGATGACGAATCAGGAAATTCGGGAACTCCTGCACCAACTCATTGCAACGAACGATTATAACTTTTTGAGTGAACTGATGGGGAACTTTCAGCGGACCGGGGAGTTGCGGGATGACATTGATTCGGCCGCGATCCTGCGGGTCATTGGCGGGCAGCTGATTACCTATACCATTCAGCGGCGCTATGCACCGGGATGGGTCGGCGACGAAGCGACTGACCTACGGAACATCACGGCACAAATCATTCGCACAATCAGCCAATAGAAGTTAGGAGCCTGGGGCCAAGCCCCGGGCTCTTTTTTGGTGAAAACAATTTTCTTAGGCCGTTCCCCTAATAATTTGGCGGTGGATAGTGTAGTCTGGTAATTAGAAATCAAAATGAAGACGGAGGAATCGTTGTGAATAGGTATCGGTGGCAGGCCATTGTTTTTGTGCTAGTGGCGTTTATGTTGGGGTGTAATGAATTTATCGTGGTCGGGGTTCTCTCGGATATTGCCAAGGAGTATCGCATTCCGGTAGCAACCGTGGGCTATTTGGTGACGATCTTTGCCACGGTGTATGCCGTCAGTACGCCATTTATTACGATCTTAACCAATCGTTTCAGCCGCTATAAGACGCTGATGGTCTTAATGGGAATCTTCCTGGTCGGTAACACGCTAAGTGGCTTGGCCATGAACTATCCGGTCTTACTGCTGTCGCGGATGATGACGGCGATGGTGGCCGGCGCCATTATTTCCCTAATCATGACCTTTGCCAGTACGATTGCGCCGCGTGAGAAGCGGGCGAACCTGGTGTCTTGGATCTTCGCGGGCTTCAGTATTGCTTCGGTTTTCGGGGTACCCATTGGGACGGCCATTAGTACCAGTTACAGCTGGCACGATGCCTTTTATCTGATTTCCGTGATCAGCGCCATCACCTGCGTCTTACTCGGGTGGTTACTACCTCGTGAGGTAGAACAGGTTCAGGGGAGCATCAAGAACCAGCTGGTTTTGTTGAAGGACCGACGTATTTATGTGGGAATCGCCCTGGTGCTCTTCACCGCGGCGACCATGTACGCTTACTATACCTACATTCGGCCATTGTTAACTAATGCGTTGGGTTTCAGTACGGCTAGTTTGAACTGGCTGCTGTTCCTGATTGGGATCATGAGCATCATGAGTAATCGGTTTTCGGGGATGCTGGCGGAGCGCAATGGGTTGCGGATTATGCCCCGCTTCTACGTGGCCGACATGGTCCTGCTCTTCATCCTGCCCTGGGCGTTGCACCTTAAGTGGGCCGGGCTAGCCGTCCTGCTCATCATGAGTCTAATAGTGACGCTGTTGAACTCACCGATTCAAATTCACTTCTTAAACATTGCCGAGGAGGAGTACCCGCAGTCGGCGGTACTAGCTTCCTCGTTGAACTCGATCTTCTTTAATTTTGGGATTTCCTTGGGATCGGCCACGGCGTCCGGCATGTTAGGCACAGTGGGGTTGAACCATATCAGTTGGGGGGCCGCGGCCTATGCGGCCATCTCGTTGGTACTGGCACTGATCTTGAACCGAGTCATTCGCGATCATCGGCGGCAAGCACAGGCGAAATAGTTTTCATCGTTTGCCGATAGCGTTACGCTACTTGTATGACTTTTAATGGAGGTTATTCAGGATGAAAAATAGGCCAGTTGTAACGTTAAATGATGGCTTTCAGATGCCATCGGTTGGTCTGGGTACGTTTGGTGTCCGGGGTGGCCAGGGGGTTAACCAGATCGTGGCGGCCATCGGTGATGGCTACCGCAGTCTTGATACGGCGACCAACTATGATAATGAAGGGGCCGTGGGCGCAGCTATTCGTCGCAGTGGTGTGGCCCGAGCAAAGCTGTTTGTGACGTCCAAGCTACCGGGGAAATATCAGCGGTACGCGGATGCCACGATGGCGATTCAAGAGTCGCTGTACCGGATGGGTCTCGACTACTTTGATTTGTTTCTGATTCACTGGCCGTTGCCTAAACGGGACCACTATGTGGAGGCTTGGCAGGCCATGATTGATGCCCAGCAGCGCGGTTTGATTCGGTCAATCGGCGTTTCTAACTTTGAGCCGGAACACCTGGACCGGTTGATCACTGAGACCGGCGTGACGCCAGCGGTTAATCAGCTGGAAGTGCATCCTTACTGGGCGCAGGAGAGCATGCTTGCTGCAGACCGCAAACGCGGGATTGTCACGGGAGCCTGGAGTCCCTTAGGTCGTGGTAGCGCCGCCTTAAAGGAGCCGTTGATTAAGGACCTGGCAGACAAGTATGGGAAGAACGTTGGGCAAATTATTTTGCGCTGGCATGCCGAACGCGGGGTGGTTCCGATTCCTAAGGCGCGGCACTTGGATCACCAACGAGCCAACCTAGATCTGTTTGATTTCGAGTTGACCCCGGATGAAATTGCGGCAATTACCGCGCTGAGCAAGCCGGATGGTCGCATCGATA
The DNA here is from genome assembly GCF_001592085.1 of Levilactobacillus senmaizukei DSM 21775 = NBRC 103853. GTDB lineage: Bacteria > Bacillota > Bacilli > Lactobacillales > Lactobacillaceae > Levilactobacillus > Levilactobacillus senmaizukei. Next base: position 98,941 of record NZ_BCWD01000001.1, on the reverse strand, counting down.
ATCAGGACCCCAACGAGTATGAAGAATTCGATTAAAGACTGAGTGATTGAAGCTCGCAACGATAGTTGTTGCGAGCTTTTTGTCGTCTAAAATGCTTGGCCCCGGCATTAGTGGATAGCGATTGGTGTGGTTGGTCAACCGCATTACAATTTTAATTTTAAGTTAGGGGATGATGGTTTATCTAGAGTCGATTTTCAGACAGGGGTCGAACGCTTGGGCTGTGAGGAGATTATAGTATAACCAAAGTTATCAGAGGATAGATTTTTGACAGCTTGAAAGGATTTATAGGTAGAGCTTGTTAGGAATATTTTAGCCAGTTACACAGGTTTAAGTGATTGGAGGGAATTAGAATGCACAGGAAGATCTATGCAGTCATTGTAAGTGTTCTCATGGCGCTGACCGTCTTCCTCGTTGGCAGCGGCACGTTTGGAACAGTGACTGCGCACGCCGCGGAAATCCCGACATCGGGATTGACCGCTGGAGATGCCACGGTTTTGGATATTAATGGTAACTCCGTTCCGGACAATGGTGATCTAAGTTGGTGGACGAACTATTCCGTCGCTTATGATTGGTCAATTCCGAATGGGACCACCATTAAGGCGGGAGACACGGCAGTTGTTGAACTACCAAATAGCGCTCAAGCGAAGCACGATCTGAACATTCCCTTGGTGAATGATTTGGGGGTTGTTGTCGGGACCTTCAGTATTAAGGCTGGAGAAACGACAGGAACGATTACTTTCAATGATGTCTTAACCTCGCAAACTACGAATCGTAAGGGGACCCTGTCCTTCTACGTTCGTGGGTCCAATACTAGTTCTGATGTGAACATGGAATGGGGATTGAACAAAGTTGGCTGGATATCAGAGAAAGACGCCAACGGTGTTCCAACGAAGTTAACTTGGAATGTCGCCTTTAACCCTAAGGGAATTAACTTGGGGAATGTGACCGTCACGGATACCTTGGGGCCTAACCAAACTTTTGTTCCAGGCAGTGTCATTGCCTCGACTGGGTCATATGACTCAGCCGGCCACTTTAGCACGAGTGGTAGCACGACACCAACGGTATCTCAAAGTGGGAACGTTTTGACATTTGGTTTTACCGACGTCACGACCGCTGTTAACATGACTTACAATACGGTACCAGATTTGAATGGTGCTGCCAGTGGGACTTGGAAAAACAGCGCGAGTCTGAATGGTAAAACGGTCGATTCTCAAATTGCTTGGGGCGGTTCCGGGACTGGTAACGGAACGAATGACCAAGACTTGGGAGAAGTTATCTTAACTAAAATGGACAAGTCCACGGGGATGTCATTGGCGGGTGCTGAATATGAAATTCGGGATGCCAACAATGACGTCATCATGAGCGGCTTATCAACTGAGAGTAATGGTGAATTGCGAGTGAAGGACTTAGCTGCTGGGAGCTACACGTTTGTTGAAACGAAAGCACCAGAAGGTTACGAGCTATCGACTGAACCAATTCCATTTACGATTGCGGTCGGTCAGACCAGTGCCGTCACGGTGAACGCATTTGACGAAGAAGAAGCGCCAAGTGTCACCTATCCTGGCGGGCCAGAGAACCCTGAAAATCCAGAGGAACCAGAAAACCCAGGGACGACCACGCCACCAACGAATCCTGGTAACCCTGGAACCACAACGCCACCAACGCATCCTGAAAATCCAGGAACGACCACGCCACCAACCACGACGCCAACGCACCCCGAAAATCCAGGAACGACGACGCCAACGCATCCAGAAACACCAGGAACCACAACACCAACACATCCATCAACGACTTACAAGCCGGGAAGTGGATCAGGTGCAGCTAACGGCGGTGCCGGTGGTTACGTAACTGGTAACAATGGCTACGCAGGTAGCAGTAGCGGGAATAATGGTTACGGTTACCCAGTCGCTAGTGGTTCCGGCAATGGCTATGTCGGCTCGACCTTACCACAAACTGGTGAACGTCGTTCCAACACCGTCTCCTACTGGATTGCCGCTTTAGCCTTAGTGGCGGTTGCCAGTGGCTTATGGTACGACTGGAAGCGTAAGCATCATTAGAACGTCCAGCGAGTTGAATCTTAAGTAGAGAGATGGTCGCCCAATCGCGACCATCTTTTTGTTTTGGCTCAATGAAAGCCCGTTTTCATGCAAAGACAACCCCATAATGAAATTAGTTGTAAGCATTAGGCTTCGTCCGCTAGCGGTCCTGTGATATACTGACGGTAAAAATAAGTAAATGGTGTAAATTATATATAGGGAAGCTGGCAGGAATTCGGGGGTTAGTGGGCGGATAGAAACGGTGCCATAGGGAAGGAAGAGCGAGTTTGCTGGAAGTGAAGGAACATCGGGAGTGGTGGCGGTGGATCGCGATAGTGGCAATGACCATGGGATTGTTGGTTGGTCTGAATCAGGGTCACCAGGTTCCGGTTGCTCATGCAGTTGGCGGGCGGACCCTGGATGGTCATTATCAGGCCGCATTAACCGTTAGAGCGAGCCCGGAGTCGGCTACCGGCATTGTTGGTGATCCGGTTGGGTCAGTTCAAGCGGTTGGGCGTCCAGTCAACGGCCACCGGTTACCCCAGGTAGACGAACCTGTGATAGCTTCGGTGACCGTCAAATCTGGGCCATCACGTCCCAGGCCGCCGCAACTGATGGTTCCCAGTAAAGGGCTTAGTCAGGAGAGGATCATCATCGCTTGCCTGATACTGGCGATCGTGGTCCTTTTGCGCAGCAAGAAACGCGCTTAAAACCCGGGTTAGATGTCGGGATGGTCAACCAAGAAGTTAATGAATAGTGACAGGGAATAAACTAACACCACCAGTTTATTTTGTAGATAATTAAAGGTATAATGGCGAAAGGATTTAGAACGGGGGCAAAGCATGGTAAAGAAGCGAACGTTAACACGTGAAAAGGTTATTGATCAGGCAATCCAGATGATTGCTGAACGCGGGGTTGACCAACTAACTATTCGGGCACTGGCGGATGAACTAGCGGTACGGCCTCAGTCAATTTATAACTATATTGAGAGCTTGAATGATCTCTTAGACCAAGTTGGCGTTCGATTCGTTGGCGATCTTGCGGATCGACTCATGCATAACTTAATGGGTGTTTCCGGTAAAGAGGCTCTGATGATCTTTGCCCGGGAATTCCGTCAGGGCTGTTTGACTCAGCGACACCTGGCCCCACTTCTAATGAACCCTAATGACTTGCGGCCCCTGGTCCAGACCCATGCGGCGCTGGTGCAGTTGTATCAACAAATGTTTCACAGCTTACATCTGAGCGAAGCGGACGGCACGACACTGGTTGAAGCTAGTCTTTATCGCTCGGCGCTGTTTGGGTTTATTGTTCAAGAAATCGGTGGGTTCATGCGGGTAACGCCACAAAAGGTCAATGAACGGTTTGACCAGACTATGCGGTTAGCCATTTCTCAATTCAGCAGCTTAGCTTAAATACCGACACGTCTGAGACAATTTTGGCTTGGGCGTTTTTATTTGGCCTTTTTTTGACAAAAGGCCTTGCCTTACAGTGCACTCGAAGGTGTTTACTAGTCTTGTTAACCAGTTAAGGGGGTCAAGGTGATGGCAGAAAAACAATATCGGATTGGTGAATTTTCTCAGCTGGTCGGATTATCGACTTATACCCTCCGTTATTATGAAGACCAGGGCTTAATTCTGTCTCAGCGCGACGATAATGGCGTGCGGTTCTACACGGAACATGACATTCGCTGGGTCGGCTTTATCCTACATCTTAAAGGGACGGGGATGCGGCTGAATGAGTTGAAGCGCTACGTGAAGTTACGAGCCGAGGGCGACGCAACTATCGGTGAACGCCGGGAGATGTTACAGCGGATTAAGAATGAGGCTGAGGCCGAAATTGCCGAGCGTCAGCTGCATCTGACGGTGTTAGAACACAAGATCAAATGGTATGACGAAAAACAAGCGCATACGATCGATGACTCCGAGACTTTTCACGACTACCTACAAAGGTTTCAGGACTAGAAAGGATGATTAATGATGGCAAAAAATGTGGATATTAAAAATGGGGTTATTTTCCCAGCAGGTGACAAGAACGTGGCTTATCAAGATTTCTTTGTTGGTCAAAGTTATCTCCAAGGGTTGGTCAACGACCCCGATGTGAGCGTTGGGGTTGGGAACGTGACCTTTGAACCCGGATGCCGGAATAACTGGCACATTCATCATGATGGGTTTCAAATCCTCTTGGTTACTGGCGGTGAAGGGTGGTACCAGGAGGCCGGTCACACTGCTCGTCGGTTAAAGGCGGGCGACGTGGTGGTGACCAAGGATGGCGTTAAACACTGGCACGGAGCAACCAAAGATAGCTGGTTCAGTCACATTGCCATTACGGCTGGGACTCCAGAATGGTTGGAACCGGTCAGCGACGAAGCCTATGCCGCACTAGATGGAAAGGAAGAGTAAGATGGCTAAAAAACAAACTGCCGGACGCGACAACTTAGGCGAGTTTGCCCCGAAATTTGCGGAGTTAAATGATGATGTTTTGTTTGGCGAAGTCTGGTCCCGTGAGGCGGAGTTATCCGCACACCAACGGAGTTTGATTACGATTTCGGCGTTGATCTCTGCCGGAAGCTTTGAACAATTACCCGCTCACTTGAAGATTGGGAAGAGCAATGGGATTACCAAAGATGAAATTTCTGAAGTGATTACTCATTTAGCCTTCTACGTCGGTTGGCCCAAGGCCTGGTCAGCTTTTGGTATCGCTAAGGAAGTCTTCGGTAACTAAATTGAGCGTAAATAAAAATCGGTTGGGAATTTGATTCCCAACCGGTTTTTTGATTAATTGTTTAGTAAGTTGAAACGTAAGCTTGGTTAGCAGTAATGTACTTGCCGTTCATCAATTGGAACCGGTAAGCATTCTTGCCGTTCTTGACAATCGCCTTAACCTTAAAGTTTTGACCGGCTTTGAACTTCTTCACCCGGTTCTTCTTGGCGAAGCTAGTAGACTTGTATTCGTAGACGGCCTTGTCACCCTTAACGCCGGTGACCCCGTTCAGGCTATTGTAGTAACTAGCCTTGGCGTGACTAGTCTTACTTGCAAACCAGCTCTTAACCGTCTTGCCGTCTAAGACCTTGTTCAAGTCCACGTTTCCGCTGATACCGGAAACCCGACCGGAACTGGTGTATTGCCAGAGGTCAACGGATGTGCCGGAAACCTTAGGCTTGACGGAACTGTACTTGGCAATCCAAGTTCCATCAAATTTCGAGAAGTTTAATTTATGTGCGTTGGCATAGTATTCCCCAGCGTACATGATCAGTGGCTTGTCGGTTAAGCTACGCATAGTCTTCAACCAGGCATTGACGTAAGTTTGTTCCTTACCCTTGGCAGAAGGCATCCGCTTTTCTTCGTCTAAGACGTAGAATTTGGTGTGGGAGTTACTCCGCTTGTAGAAGTCCTTGGCTTCTTTTTGGGCATCCTTAACACTGGTGAATTCGGCGAACATGTATTGACCGAAAGGAACGCCATACTTGTAAGCACCCTTGGCGTTGACGTTCCGCTTGCTGTCGACCATGTAACCGGCATCGCCCTTGCTCCCATGTTGAACACGGATGATAGCATACTTTAAGTCTTTCGAAGCCTTTTTCCAGTTAATGTTCCCTTGATATTGTGAAATATCGGCAACTTTCTTGCCTGAAGCACTGGCGGTTGTCGTGTTTAAACCAACGCCGACGGCAACAACGGCGGCTAATGCGGCTAAGCCAGCACCTAATTTATGTAACTTACTTTGCATGAATGATGTCCTCCTCAGTATTTAGAATCTATTGTACACGGTATGACTGGCTAGCAGGTTACCGCAGATTTACATTTGATTACAGTTAAGTTGCAAATAAAAAAGTTACCGACCAAACGAAGCAGTCGATAACTTTGACGGAGTTACGGGTTAGTGCGTTGCGGTATAAACCTTGAGCGCTAACTTAGCGCGATTCTTGTCAGTCGTGGTAATTGGATTGTACTTGGATAGCCCCGCCTTGACTTTGGCGTAGCTGTAGACGTTGGAACTACCGCTTTCAAAGTACATCAGGTCGGCCTTGTTAGGCGAATGATTCATCCCTAAGACGTGGCCAAATTCGTGAGCGATAGTGCTAGCGTATTCATACATCCGGCCTTCGGTAGCTAACTTACTGTTAACTGCGGCAACATCCTTTTTAAGGCTGCTGTATGCGGAGAGACTCTTTTCAATCCGTTCGGCTTCTTGGTCGAACAGGGTATTGTAATTGTTGTCGGAACTCGTGATGCCTTTGGCAGCCAAGTTGGCCTTAGCCTTTGATTCAACAACGTTCGAGTAGCGCCTATAGAAGGCGTTATTAAGCTGATTAGTCATTGCGACGCCAATGTTGTCCGTTTCAGCCTGGTAGTAGGACCAGCGAACCTGAACCTTTTTTCGACTGGGCGTCCACCAAGCGTCACTTTGGTCGCTCTTAGTGGGCTTAGCATATGAGACGGAGAAGGTTAGGGTATGGTTCTTCTTGGAACCCTTAACGAATTCCTTCTTGCCGAGTTTCTTGTTCCAGTAACCCATAGCAACTTTGACGCTTTGTTGGAGTTTCTTATCTTTGGTATTCACGTACACGTAAGCCTTGCCGTTTTTCTTCAGGCCGGTCTGCGCGTTGTAGGCTAATTTGTATTTTTTACCTAAGGTTTTAGCATGTTTGCGATAATAATTCTTACTCTTTTTCAGCATGGCCGATGATGGCTTGACGCTGGCCGCTTGAGCTGTCACGGTACTAGCCGCAACAACCGGCGTTACTAAGACGGCAGTTGCCGCTAGAATTGTCAGTGAACGTGCTTTCAAATGATGTGATCCGAGCATGATGCTAACCTCCCTAATTCCCCAAAACATTTAACATTTACAATAGCATAGACTTTTAGCCATTCAGGGTCAAGTATTAAAGGCCCTGGCTGTATGCGGTTTCAATTAGCTATTTATAAGAACACCTGTTTGGGGTGCGATTTAGAATCTGGTATAGTAGTCTTAAACCAACAAATGGAGGAAATTCAAATGACAAAGCGTTGCGATTGGGCCAATTCATCACCGGAGATGCAAGCATATCACGATAACGAGTGGGGCCACCCAGAGCATGCGACGCCGGTCTTATTTGAATTGTTGTGTCTAGAGACGTATCAGGCGGGCTTAAGTTGGCAGACGGTGATTAATAAGCGGGCGGCCTTTAGACGAGCTTTCTATAATTATGATATTGAACGGGTCGCAGCAATGACCGCCGATGATTTGGAAAGATTACTGACAAACAAAGCCATTATTCGGAATCGACTTAAATTAACCGCCACGATTAATAACGCTCGGGTACTGGCCAATTGGTCGGCGTCGGTCCCATTTGACGACTGGCTGTGGGCCTTTGTGGATGGCCAGCCAGTTAGACATGCGGTCACGACGATGGCAGAGATACCGGCGACAACCGACCTTGCCAGGACAATTGCCAAGGCTATGAAGAAGCGCGGATTTAAATTTGTGGGTCCCACGACGGTTTATTCATTCTTACAGGCTGCGGGATTGGTTAATGACCACCTGATAAGTTGCGATTGGGCGCCGGAGAATCAAGTTAGAGGGGTGTCATAATGAAATTTCTACATACGGCCGATTGGCATATCGGTAAGCGGCTCAATGGCTACGACTTACTAGAAGAACAGCAGGATGCTTATCGTCAAATTAAGGCCATTGCACGTGAGGAAGCCGTCGATGCTGTCGTCATTGCGGGTGACCTATTTGACCGTGCCCTGCCGAGTGAAGCGGCCGTGGCCGCGCTAGACGACATGTTGGTGGATTTAAACCGCCACGAGCACTTTCCATTGCTTGCCATTAGCGGCAATCACGACTCTGCGGTACGGCTAGGTTATGGCCAAGAATGGTTTGCCAGTACCGATTTTTACTTGCGGACGGATCTGAAGAACTGCTTAACCCCCATTAGCTTGGGTGATACGGAATTCTTTTTATTACCCTACTTTGAGCCCTTTGCCGTACGCCAATTTTTCCAGGATGAAGAGATTCGCACGGTTGCTCAGGGGATGGCGCGGTTGGTGGCCGCCATGCAACAGCATTTTACGGCTGGCAAGCGGCACGTCCTGGTTGCCCATTTCTTTGCGGCGGGTAGTTCACATACGGATTCCGAGACGCTGGTACAAGTCGGGGGCTTGAATGCGGTTCCCGTCGATCTCCTATCGCCATTTGATTACGTGGCCTTGGGTCACCTGCACCGCAAGGAAGCCCTGCAAGGCGAGGCAAAGATTAAGTACAGTGGATCACCGTTAAAGTTTTCCACTAGCGAGGCCGCGGATACCAAGGGGGTGTGGATTGTGGATACGGCGACTGATCCAGTTACCGTGTCTTTCCGCCCATTGAAGCCTCTGCATGATTTGGTCGTCTTGACCGATAGCTTTGCTCATTTGATGGATCGAGAGCAGGACTATCCAGTCACACCGGAAGACTTTGTCGCCGTTGATCTGACCGATACGGTGCCGATTACGAATGTAATGCAGGAGCTGAAGACCCGGTTCCCAAAGATCATCGAGTTAAACCGCGTGAATCAGTTAACCGTGACGCCAGATGACTTGGAGACCCAAGAGCTACAGCAAGACCCCCAAACATTACTGGCTAACTTTTTTGAGCAGATGACACAGCATCCCCTGACCGATCAGCAACGAACGTGGTCCGAGGCGGCCTTGCAGCGTGCCATGAAGGAGGATACGGAATGAGCCCCTTAACCCTACATTTAGAATTTTTTGGGCCGTATCGCGATACGACCATCGACTTCACCAAGTTTGCGGCTACGCCGTTATTCTTAATTAGTGGAAAAACGGGTAGCGGCAAGACGACCATTTTTGATGGCATGAGCTATGCCTTATTTGATCAGACCTCCGGCACCGATCGTGAACCCAAGGCCATGCGGTCCGACTTTGCAACGACGACAGATATCACGCGAGTAACCTTTAATTTTACCCATCGCCATCGGCGTTATGAAATTATTCGTGAACCCAATCAAACCTTGGCCAAGAAGCGGGGATCAGGGACAACCGATGTGGCCTCTAAGGTCACGTTGACCGTGTTTGAGGATGACCGTGAAGTGGCACAATTAACCAAAAATGGACAGGTGAAGGACTACCTGCAGACCTTACTACAGATGGATGGTAAACAATTTGCCCAGATAGTTCTGTTACCGCAAGGCCAATTTCGCCGGTTCTTAGTGGCACCTAGTGATGAGAAGGCTACCGTGTTAGAACAACTCTTCAACACGGAAATCTTTGCTAAGTGGACGGCAGAACTCCGGGAACAGGCCAAGCAAGATGTCTTGAACAACCGGGCTGCCGCGGAGTCGTTAAGCCGACTACAGGAACAACTACAGTGGACCGAAGCCAATGAAGTCACGGCCAAAGCAGCCTTAGAACAACAGCAAACGACGACGTTATTGGACTTAATGGCCACGCAACAAGCAGCGAGTCGTCGAGATATCCAGGCGTTGACGGATCGGGTGACGAGTGCGCAGGGTCGGGTGGAACAATTGACGCGGCAAGATACGCAGGAAGCCCAGTTGGTCAAGGATCAGGCTGCCTTGAAACAGGCCAAGCTCATGCAGCAGACCTTAACAAATCGTGAGTCCGAGATGCAGCAAGTGCAAGCCGAGATTAGTGAGCTGGAATGGGGCCAAAAAATCCAGCCCCAGTGGTTGGAAGAACAGGAAGCAACGCGAGCCCGTACCCAGCGGCAGCAGGCTCTCGAGAAGACGCAACTGGTGTTAGACCAAGCAGAAGCTGGCAAAACGAATGCCATTGCTGAACAACAAGCGTTAGCCGCGGTCAAGCAACGGGTCCAGGATGGACAAAGTGAATGGGACCGAATGCAGCAGTTACAACCGCTCTATCACGAATTGGCGCAAAGAACCACGGAGCTAACGGCTCAACGCCAAGATCTGCAGGCAAATCACAGTAAAGTCGAACGCCTCAAACTGACGATCAAGGATGGCGAACGGCAACAGGATCAGTTTCAGGCGGTGTTGGATCGTCAGGTTGCGGTGACAAAACGGTCGCAAGTCCTGAGTGAACGGGGAGCTCAGTTAAAGGAATACCGTCGGCAATTGTCCGTGCTCACGGCGGGGGATCAAGCATTGCAGCAGTTAAGGCTGCAAGCCGATTCCTTAGGGAAACAACTAGCCGAAGCCCAAGCGGCAGCAGGGAAACTGGATCAGCAAGCCGAAACGGTTAATCAGGCCTTTATTCGTGATCAGATTCAACAGCTAACCCGGCAGTTAACGCCAGGAACACCGTGTCCCGTTTGTGGGTCAACCGACCATCCCCATCCGGCCACCATTACCGCCGAGCCCGAGGTCACGCAGCAAGCCGTTGATGATGCTAAGGCTTTGGCCGCCACGGGCGCTCAGAAAGTGACTGCCCTGACGCTAGACAGTCAGCAAAATCAAACGCAGTTGCAGGAACAAGTGGCGACCCAACAAGCCGGACTCAGCGAGCTGGCCCAGGTCTTGAAAATTAAAGAACAGCCGGATGTGTCCGTAGTGGCAGGCGCCTTAAAGGCCCAGGAAAAGGCTCACCAGACTGCCCTGACAGCTAATCATGACCAGCAAGTGGAGTTGACCCAGACACAGGAAAAATCAAAAGAATTAGTGGCGGCATTGGCCGGACATCGCCAGGATTTTGACACGGCCCAGCAGGCGTTACAGGAGGCACAGCGTCGCGTGGATCGCTTGGAAACCACCATTCAAGGTCAACGGGATCAGTTGCCAACGGATGCACCGACCTTGACAGCCTTTACCGAACGGGGTCAAGCGTTACAAGCGCAGTTGAAGGCAGACCGAGACCAGCTTGACCGGGCGGCTGCCGCGGTCGTGACGGCTGAACAGGTGTTAGCGGGTGCTCAGGCGAGCGTCCGGAACGCCACGACCGAAGTGACGCAAAGTACCCAACGGTGGCAGAAAGCTCAAACAGCACTAGCCACCAGTCTTAGCCAACATTTTGACCAAGTAACTGAATCTTCACGGCAACACGTCGCGGCCCTGTTGACAAAGCTGCCGGCGTTAGCCGCAAAACGGCAAGTCATTCAAGACTTTCACAGTCAACGAGAACGTTTAACCACCCAACTCGAGGATTTACAACGCCGGACGGCCGGTCGGCCGATGCCGGATCGGGAACAAACGGAGGGTAAGCTTAAGGCAGCTCAGGGCGCGGTGACCGTGCTTCAGGATGACCGGCACGCGCAACAGACCCGTTGGCAACAGAACGATCGGTTGGTCCAACAAATCACTGAGCAGGTGGCCCGGCAAGCAGCAGCCCTGCAACGGACTCAGGCACTGACAGAACTGAGTGGTGTTGTAACGGGGGATGGCACCAGTAGTCATTTGGGCTTGGAACGCTATGTCCTGCAGACATATCTGCGCCAAATCTTAACGGTGGGGAATACGCGTCTGCGGCAGCTGACCAATGGTCGTTATCAGTTTGTGATCGATGATTCTCAGGCCTCTTCGAAGAAACGGTCGGGGCTGGAAATCAATGTCTACGATGACCACGTGGGTGAACAACGGAGCGTCCATACGCTATCCGGTGGTGAAAGTTTTATGGCGTCCCTGGCGTTAGCGTTAGCGCTTGGCGAGGTCATTCAAAGTACCACGGGAAGTGTGGAAGTCGATGCCTTATTCATCGATGAAGGATTCGGATCACTGGACGAAGAGGCACTCATGACGGCTTTGGAATCGTTAGAGACCATTGAGGGACAACACCGAATGATTGGGATCATCAGTCATGTTAGCGAGTTACGCGATCAGGTAGGGAATCAACTGCAGGTCCTTTCAAATGGAAATGGTGAAAGTACCGTTGCCTATCAGGCCGATAACTAAAAAAGAGTCGTCATCGGGGTCGGTGGCGGCTCTTGTCTTTAGGGAAGCATCCCTTAACTACCGGGGGCGTTGTCGGCATGGAGGGGTAGTCTAGGTGGTTGCGGCAGGGTGGCAGTCACTGACTAACCTGCCGAAGTTAGCGAACGATCATGTTAACAGAACCTAAACAATGTGATGACCGACAACGCAGCCAACCGGGCAGTACCCACGGGGGTAGTTAGGGTTAGAGTGGGATGCTTTCCATGCTAAGAATACCCGACGGCCGGACCGATAGATATCGGAGAACCGTGAGATCTTTAAAAAAGCCAAAGTTTTACCGGTGAATTTAAAATGCTCAGTTAATTATGGTAACCAAAGATCAGGCACCGTGAACATAACGGGCTTAAACCGTTTAGGGACGTATAGAATGCTGATCTGAAGGGATTTAGCGATTCAATCATATAATTAACGATTATCCGTGCACAAATTCACCTCAAGGTTTAAAATAGTGGATAACTATATTGGAAACGGGATGATTTTTAATGTGTACTAGTTTGACCTACGAAAATGGTCGTGGCGATCACTTCTTGGCTCGGACCATGGATTTTGCTTTTGAATTGGGTGGTCAACCGGTCTTTATGCCGCGTCACCAAACTATTCACGGGGATGCCGGGGATTTCACCACTAAGTATGGGTTCGTTGGTGGTGGCCGCAATTTAGGTCACTATGTTTTTGTCGACGGAGTCAATGAGTTCGGGTTAGGCGCGGCGGCCCTGTATTTCCCACAATATGCTAAATACCAAACCGAAGCAGCTGACGATAAGTTAGGCTTAGCGCCACATGATTTTACGGCTTGGGCGATGGGAAATGCCAAGAGTGTTGCGGATCTTCGTGAATTAGTCAAGACGGTTCAGTTACTGGATATTCCGGTCTCATTGTTAGGCCTCACAACGCCCTTGCACTACATCTTTAGCGACCCAACCGGTGACACTGCCGTGTTAGAAGCTACTGATGATCATTTACAGCTAATCGATAATCCAGTGGGTGTCATGACGAATGCCCCCCAACTGAGCTGGCATTTACAGAATTTAAGCACTTATGGCACCATGCAGGCGGCCGAACGGCCCTTACATGACTATATGGGAATGGAATTGAAGACCCAAGGACCTGGAACTGGCGCCCTCGGGTTGCCTGGTGATTACACGTCACCATCCCGATTCGTTCGGACCGTCTTCAACCGGCATTACAGTGAAACGGCCGCCGATACGCCCACAGCGCTGAACACCTTGCAACATCTACTCGACAGCGTGACGATTCCTAAGGGGGTCAAGCTTAAGCCGGATGGGAACAGTGACTACACCCAGTATCGAGGCTACATGAGCTTGGACGAACGTGCCTACTACATGGAACCCTACGATAACTTGGAGTTACAAGGGGTTAAGATTACCGACAAGATGTTGTCTGACTGGGATACGCCGATGGAATATCCACTGGATCACACCCCACACGTCAGTCACTTGAATTAGCCTATGCTGACTTTTAAACGAGTGGCCTTTGCGGATTTAACGACGACGGAGCTTTTTGCGATTTATAAATTACGAACGGAAATATTTGTGGTAGAGCAGGCGTGTGCCTATCAGGAAGTTGATGATCTGGACTTAACTGCCCAACATCTGTTCAGTTTGGACACGGATGGTCAAGTCCTGGCGTATGCCCGCATCATGGACGAGGGCGATCAGGTTCGAATTGGCCGGGTGGCGGTGGCTAAGCGTCAACGGGGCCAGGGATCGGGCCGCACTTTGGTAACACAGGCCATTCAGGCCGCCCAAACCGTCGCGCCACAAGCGCAGCGGATCGTGATTCAGGCGCAGGCTTATCTACAGGCGTTCTACGCGTCATTTGGATTTGAGCCGGTGAGCGACGTCTACCTGGATACAGGGATTCCCCACCTTGACATGGTTTTAAAAATATCAAAATAAATAAAACACGAGTTATCCCGGTTAACTAAAGGGATAGCTCGTGTTTTTGGTTGAGAGGCTTCGCAATATTTCGCGAAAATATCTCGTTGGATTTCGTTAGTAAGGGTAAGGGCTAATGTTGGTTAGCCGCCGCAATGAAATTGTTAATGAGGTCCGCGGGTGTACCGAGTGAAACGGTTGCTCGTAACGGCATGTTCAGAAATAGCCGGTTTTGTAAGGCCAAGAGTTGGCCATCCTGATCGGTCGCGGTCAACATGGATGGTGTGTCCTCGTTGGCTTGCAGGGGGGCGATGACGGTCTCGAGGAATAATTCGCGAAGTTGGTCATCCGCCACGATTCGACTGAGGTACGTCTCTTCAGTTACCGGCGCAGGAGAGTTCTTGAAGTCCATCGTCAGCTTGGTTTGTAAGCGCATGTCTCGTGAAGAGTCACCGATCATAATCTCGTAGTCACCAGAGTCGGCTTGCCACCGTTGCTTAGGTTCACACCACCAGCTAAAGTCGCGGCGATTGAGCTTGAGGATGACTTGCTTGGTTTCATTCGGGGCCAGATTGACCTTGGTAAACGCCCGCAATTCCTTGGTAGGCATGGGGGCGTGGGTTGCATGGTTGGCAACGTAGAGTTGGGGAACCGCTTGACCAGCACGGTCACCAGTGTTGGTGACGTTAAAGGTAATCGTTGCGCCGTGTTCATTCTTGGTAATAATCATCTGAGTATATTCGAAGGTGGTGTAACTGAGACCGTGACCAAATGGGAATAAGACGTGCATTTCGTGGGTGTCGTAATAGCGATAACCCATGAAGATTCCTTCCGTATAGTACTCGTGATGTGGATCTTGGCCAAAGGTGGGGGCCATTGGCGTATCCGTCAAGCGTAATGGGAAGGTTTCGGTCAAGTGACCGGATGGATTGACCTTACCGGTGATAATATCCCAAGTCGCTTCACCGACCGCCTCACCAGCTAGATAGGTTTCAACGATCGCGTCGACCGAGTGAACCCACGGCATTTCAACCGCCGAACCGTTTTGTAAGACCACGGTCGTATGAACGTTGGCCTTCGCTAAGCTTCCAATCAGGTCAGTTTGATTTTCAGGCAACATCAGGGAATTTTTATCGAAGCCCTCGGACTCACTGGCAGCCGGGTAACCGGCGAAAACGATGACGTGATCAGCGGCCCGTGCCGCGGCTAGCGCGGCGTCGGCCAGGTGTTCATCGGTCTCGTCTTCGTCCAGGCGGTAACCGGGGTAGTAATTAGCCTTCAGACCACTGGCAGCCAGAGCTTCCAAGGGCGTCTTGAGGGTCGTGGGATTGACATGTGAACTCCCGGCACCTTGGTAACGGGGATGTTCCGCCAGCTCACCGATAATGACAACCTGACCGGACTTGCCTGGTTCAAGGGGTAACTCGTCATGATGGTTCTTGAGTAATACGATGCCATCGTCGGCGAGCTGCCGAGCAAAGGCATGGTGCGCGGCATGGTCGTAGGTGCTAGCTTCGGCCGCTGGTGCCCAGTCCTGAATGACGTGCAGCAGATGACGAATGGATTTATTGAGGGTTCCCTCATCCAATTCACCGGTTTCCACGGCACGGATAATTTCGTCGATTGACGCCTGTCCCTTACCAGGCATTTCCAGGTCTAACCCAGCGCGTAAGGACTGGGGATGGTTGGCAACGGCCCCCCAATCGGACATAACGGCGCCATGGTAACCCCATTCATCGCGCAGAATTTCACGTAACAGGTGCTTATTTTGAGAATTTAGCACGCCGTTAATCTTGTTATAAGAGGTCATCATCGTGGCGGGGAATGCCGCCTTCACAATGATTTCGAAGGTACGGAGATAGAGTTCTCGGAGTGCCCGTGGTGACATGTCACTTGAGGCGGTGAAGCGTTGATTCTCGCGGTTGTTGGCGGCGAAGTGCTTGACGGCGACGCCGACGTGTTGGGATTGAACGCCTTGAACGTAGGCACTGGCAAGCTTACCAGCGACCAGCGGATCTTCGGCTAGATACTCAAAGTTGCGACCGCCAAGGGGTGAACGCTTTAAATTGACCCCGGGTCCCAATAACAGACTGACTTGTTCTGCGCGGGCCTCGGTCCCTAAATGTTCACCTAGTTGGCGCATCAAATCTTCATTCCAAGTGCTAGCGCTGAGCGCCGATGAAGGGTAGGCAATGGCCTTCACGGAATCGTTAAAGTCGGTGGAGGAGGTGACTTGCTTACGGAGCCCAGAAGGGCCATCGGTCATCATTAATGCCGGAAGTCCTAGGCGTTCTATGGCGGCGGTAAACCAACCATTGTGTCCGGTGACCAGTGCAGCTTTTTCTGGCAATGTCAGTGCGGCAAGCGTGCGTTCGATGTCCATACGTTCAAATCCTTTCTTTTCTCTTAGAATATCTTTAGTATACCGTTTTCGACAGGTGGTTGTTACCCATGAAGTAATATCTTTTGACAATCAATTCAAAGTGCGGTAACTTTAGTCTTGTGCAATCCAATTAGTTATTAAAAGTAAGGAGGGAAAATCACGATGATGATGAACGCAGGCCGAGTTGAAGTATTGAATGCCGCATGTTGCGTATGTAACGTGTCTCTTTGCGTTGCTCTAAATCGTGATTTTTCGGCTAACCAGTAGCATTACATAGCGACGACCGTTCCGGTCGTCAGTGTAACGGGTTACCTTTCACGATGCGAGTGAGAGGTAACCCGTTTTTTATGGCTTCAAGTGTGTTAGGGATTGCACGCCAATAAATTCATGAGGAAAAGGGAGCAATTATTTTATGAAAAAATGGACAGGAATTGGCTTGATTGCTGCATTAATCACGGTGAGTTTGAGTCTCGCCGCATGTGGTAACTCAGCCACATCGTCAAAGCCTTCGCAGGTCTTGCGCCTACCAGCAACGGCTCAACTCGATACGATTGACCTTGCCAAGGCCACTGGTTATGGTCAGACTGGGAATGTGTTCGAGGGCTTCTATCGTTTGGGTAAGAACGGCAAGGTCGCCCCAGGGTTGGCCGACTCGGTTAAGGAATCCAAGGACCAAAAGACCTGGACGTTCCATATTCGTGACAATGCGAAGTGGAGCAACGGTGACAAGATTACCGCCCAAGACTTTGTTTACTCTTGGCGCCGGACATTGACGCCATCCACCAAGTCCTCTTACCGAAATATGTTCTCCGGGATTAAGAACGGGGACCAGATTATTGCCGGAAAGGCTCAGCCAGAAACGATTGGGATTCATGCGAAGAATGCTCAGACGGTCGTGGTCAAGCTGGATAAGCCAATCGCCTACTTTAAAATTTTGATGGCCTATCCGCTGTTTGCCCCACAAAATGAAAAAGTGGTCAACAAATACGGCAAGAAGTACGCGACCAAGTCCGAATACATGGTCTACAGTGGGCCATTTAAGATCTCAAACTGGAGTGGGACCGGTAACACGTGGTCATTCGTTAAGAATAATCACTACTGGGATAAACAGGTGGTTAAGCTGAACAAGGTTAACTTCCAAGTTGTCACGAACCCGCAGACGGGTCTGAGCCTCTATCAAAACAACAAGCTCGATTTTGCTAACCTGACCAACGAACAGGTTAAGAATTACAAGAACGATAAGGCCTTTAAGGAATATCCATACTCCATCGTGATTCATCTGAAGTATAACTTCCAAGATGCCGACAAGGCTAAGCGGCGGATCATGAGCAATCAAAATATTCGGCAAGCAATTGCACTGTCGATTAATCGAGGTCAATTGACGGAGAAGGTCTTAGGTGATGGTTCCGTGACACCAACCGGTTTCGTTGCCAGCGGTCTGGCTAAGGATCCCAAGACGGGTGAAGATTTCGCCAAGCAACAGACGGTGAAGGACTCAACGACGTACAACCCAAGTTTAGCCAAGAAAAAGTGGGCCGCGGGGTTGAAAGAATTAGGTGTCAAGAAGGTAGACTTGAACATTATGGCCGGTAACGACGACGTTGCAGCCAGCACCGTCACGCAATATTTGAAGAGTGCCCTGGAAGATAATCTCAAGGGCTTTAACTTGAAGATTCAAAACGTGCCGGCTTCCGTCGCCCAATCGCGTTCCACGAGTGGTGACTTTGACCTGTACCTGTCACACTGGGGAGCTGATTTCAACGACCCAATTTCCTTCCTACAAATTCCGGTGAGCTCAAATTCTCTGAACTACGGCAAGTGGTCCAACAAAGAATATGACGAATTGATTGATAAGGCCCAAAACCAAGATGCCGGTCAGCCAGAGGTTCGTTGGCAGGATATGATTAAGGCGGCTAAGATGCTGAACAAGACGCAAAGCTTTACGCCGTTGTATCAGGCTAACTATGCCTATCTCCAGCGGAACACCGTGAAGGGCATCATTCACAACACGGCTGGTACGCAATGGAGTTACAAGTACGCTTATATTCAATAAAATAATTTTACCTGATTAAACGCACGGGCGAGCCATGACGAAGGTTATGGCTCGTCTTTTTGGTTTGCGCCGCTGAGCGTGTACAATGGGATCAAACTAGATTAATGAGGGGGGATTGCATGACCATTGGACCTAGGGATGGCCACGAGTGGACGACAAACGGTACGGCTGAGTATTCAGCCTATTTTGGCACGCCAACTCACGATGATCACGTGCTATTTGAATTATTGACGGTCGGGGTTTTTCAAGTTGGCCTCAGTTGGCAGGCCGCAGCCAGCAAGCTACCCGTGTATCGTCGGGTATTTGCGGGGATGGACCCGTTGACCGTGGCCGGTTTTGAGGACGAGGTCGATGGCGAACGAATTGCCCAGGATGCCAAGATGATTCGCAATGGTCGTAAGATTCGCGCCACGATTCATAACGCGCGGGGGATTGTCCAATTACAACAGGAATTTGGTAGTTTCAGCAATTACCTGTGGGAATTTGTGAATGGGACCCCATTGCTCTTACCAGCGGTTACGCGCGAGGAATTAGTGAATCAGTCGGCCATTGGTACGGCCGTAGCCCAGGACCTTAAACGGCGGGGATTTAGTTTTGTGGGTCCCGTTGTCACGCACATGTTTTTGTTGGCAGCAGGAATCATTCGTGAACAAATTATTGATGAGTAAGTGAAATTTAGGTTAGAAAATCTTTTGTTAATAAATTCATTTCAAGTGAACATATATAGTAGATTGCCGTAGTTCCGGCGCTAATTAGTGACTTTTTTGAGATTTGTGCTTGACACTTAATTAGAACTGCATTAGACTACTTGTAACTTAAGCGATTGAAAACAATGTGATCAGGAGAGTAACCACGTCAATGGTTCAAAGAGAGCTCGTGTTTGGCTGAAAGCGAGTAACCCACGGCGAGGTGAAGATGGCCTGAAAATTAATTGGTATCACTGAGTCATTTGATGAGGTGGTAATGCTTGGCACTCATTATCGTGCACGCACTCCAAGGCGCAAGTTGGCGAGTGTTAATGAGGAGCCGGCATTAGTCTATGCCTGACTCGAATTAGAATGGTACCACGACAAAGTTCGTTTCTATTAATTTAGGAGCGGACTTTTTGTTTTGGTCACGGTTTTCGATCGCGAGGGTAACAACCTTGAGTTGTTATAAAATTTGAGAATTAAAGGGGATTTTGAGTATGAAGAAATCATTCAAACATTTTAGCTGGTTATTGTTATTGCTGATTCCACTGTTGATTGTTGCCGGTTGTGGTAAGTCCAGTAGCAGCAACAAGACGATTAAGGTTGGGATCATGGGATCCGACGAGAAGATTTGGAAGCCGATTAAGACCAAGTTAGCCAAAGAAGGCGTCAAGATTAAGTTAGTCACCTTCACCGATTACAACCAACCTAACGCCGCTCTCAGTAATCATGAAATTGATATCAACTCGTTCCAACACACGTACTTCATGAATGCCTGGAACAAGGCCCACAAGACCAACATCGTTTCCATTGGTCGGACGGTCCGCGCACCACTACGTTTATACTCCAAGAAGGTTAAGAACGTCTCTGATATCAAGAAGGGTGACCAAATCACCATTCCTAATGACTCCACTAACGAAGGCCGGGCCCTACACTTACTGCAATCGGCTGGGTTAATCAAGGTTGATGGCAAGGTTGAATTACCAACGCCCAAGAACATCACCGAAAACAAGTTGAACTTGAAGATTACGCCGGTTGATGCTGCGCAAACCCCACGCTCCTTATCCGATGCCGCTGGTGCCGTGATCAACAACGAATTTGCAGCCGAAGCTAAGTTGCCAAACAACGAAACCATCTACAAGGAAAAGCTGAACAAGGCCTCAATTCCTTACATCAACATCATTGCTGCTAACAAGTCTGACAAGAACAACGCGACCTACAAGAAGATCGTGAAGGCTTACCAAACCGAAGCAACCAAGAAGTTGTTGAAGAAGTACTACCATGGTTTAACCATCCCGGCATGGTAAACCAGCCGTCTCATTCGGGACCACTGAGAGTTAGACCCGGTGAGTTTCGATGAACAACTAAACGATTAGCGACCGACTTCAATCAGTCCAATGGTGAATTGCCAATGAATTGATTGAAGTTTGGTATTAATATAGTAGGTTTTTGTTAATTAATGTTCTTTTAAAGCGTTGGGAACAGCGTGAGAACGGTCGTTGGTAGTTGACATGGGTCTGTCACTTAGATCCGGTCACGAAAACGCCGATTAACGATACCCCATCAATGATTAAATTTGCCGGCATAGGCGAGTGAGGAGAATGAAATCTGTGACTAATGAAGCGATTATTCAGTTAAAAGATATCGATGTGACCTTTCATACCAAGGGTCAGACCGTGAATGCCGTGAAGAATGTTTCTCTCACGGTTAACCGCGGTGACATCTATGGTGTCGTCGGTTATTCCGGGGCCGGTAAGAGTACCCTGGTACGGGTGATCAACCGCCTTCAACGGCCAACCGCCGGCACGGTGTCGGTCAATGGCCAGGCCATCTTGAATCTTCGGCCGAAGGAACTCCGAGCGGCTCGAACGAAGATCGGCATGATCTTCCAACACTTTAATCTCATGGCATCACGGACGATTGCGGACAACGTGGACTACCCCTTGAAGGGCGGTTCATTGTCCCGCGCGGAACGGAAAGATAAGGTCGACCATCTCTTGGACCTGGTTGGCCTGACGGATAAGGCCAGCGACTATCCCGCCCAACTTTCCGGTGGGCAGAAGCAACGGGTCGCAATCGCGCGGGCGTTGGCCAATGATCCTGAGATTTTAATCAGTGATGAAGCCACTAGTGCGTTGGACCCTAAGACCACGTCATCGATCCTGGAACTATTGAAGCGGTTGAATCAAGAACTGGGTCTGACGGTGGTGTTGATCACCCATGAAATGGAAGCCGTTAAGGAAATCTGTAACAAGGTGGCGGTCATGGATGAAGGAGCGATCATCGAACGGGGTAGTCTGGTCGACATCTTCAGTCAGCCTAAACAACCGCTGACGCGAGACTTCATTAACACCGCTACGCAGATTGACCAGGCTTTGGTAAAGATTTACAAGCAGGCCGATAAGCTCGATCTGGGCGATACCCAGCAATTGGTTCAACTCCAGTATGTGGGCGATCAGACGGATTCGCCCCTGATCACGGAACTTTACAAGCGCTACGGCGTGGTTTCCAGCATTTTGTATGGTAACGTGGAAATTCTGCAAGACACCCCACTGGGCAATTTAATTGTGGTGATGAGCGGCGAACCTGACAAGCTGACGGCAGCTTGGGACTACTGCCAAGAGCAGGGTGTCCGGATTACACATTTGAAATCAAAGAACTCGGAGGTGGCCTAATTGACCTTTTTTGCAAAATACTTTCCCAACGCGGTCACGATGAAGAGTGACTTTATTCAAGCAACCGGTGAAACTTTCTATATGACCCTATTTACGGCAATCGTGGCCGGTATTCTCGGCATGGCGATTGGAATTGGGTTAATTGTGACCCAACCCGGTGGGATTCTAGAGAATCGAGCGGTTTATAATATTCTGGATAAGCTGGTTAATCTGTGTCGGTCGATTCCGTTCGTTATCTTGCTGGCCGTGATTGCCCCTTTGACCCGACTGGTCGTTGGGACGGCCATTGGGACAACGGCCGCCATTGTGCCCTTGGTCATTGGTTCTGCGCCGTTCTATGCTCGACAGATTCAAAATGCCCTGGCTGAAGTCGACCATGGGGTGATTGAGGCGGCCGAGTCGGTGGGTTCTGGTCCAATTGCGATTATCTTCCGGGTTTACCTCAAGGAAGGTCTAGCAGATATCATTCGTTCTTCCGTTCTAACCTTAATTAGCCTGATTGACCTGACCGCCATGGCCGGAGCAATCGGTGGTGGTGGCTTAGGGAACTTGGCCATCAACGTCGGGTACAGTCGGTTTGAAAGCGACGTCACGATCCTCGCTATGTTAATCATCTTGGTCATTGTGTTTGCCATCCAATTGATTGGTGACCTATTGGCCCGGCGGGTAGACCATACGGCCTAAGTCGATCGGAATTTTTCATCAATAAAAGTCATTTAACAAATAAGTAGTCGTAAGCTCAGCCTATGTTTGGCGCCGCTTTACGGCTACTTATTTAGATTTAGGCGTTGATAATTAGCCCCGTTCGTGGCTTAATGAAGAGTGGAAACGAAAATTTTTTGACCATTTATTGCCAAATTCTAATTTGCTTTCGGTAAAATAAGTCAGATTATTAGGAGTTTTGAATAGTTGATGAAAGTATGAAAGGATCTGCTGTTTCTTGAAAACGAATGCAAATTCGTCCGAAAATATCAAAAAGGGTATTTTTTGGGCAACGATGGCGTCTGCTATGTGGGGGATTTCTGGGACTGTGTTGCAGTTCATCTCCCAGAGTCAAAACGTTCCAGCCAGTTGGTTCCTATCTGCCCGGACTTCCGTGACTGGAGTGGTACTTCTGATCGTGAGTGCTATCATGTATGGCAAGAAGATTTTTAATGTCTTCAACTCGGTGCGCAATATATTATGGTTGCTCGCCTACGCCATCTTCGGTTTAGGGGCCAATCTGTTAACCTTCTATATGTCGGTTCAGACCGGTAACTCCGCGGCTTCAACGATTTTGCAATATTTGAGCCCCTTATTCATCGTGTTAGGGAGCTTAGTCTTCCTGCACCAGCGACCATTACGAAGCGATTTAATCGCCTTTGTTGTGGCCATGATCGGGGTCTTCTTGGCCATCACTCGGGGAGATATTTCCCAATTATCCATTCCGATGGTTTCGTTACTCTGGGGGATCGGCTCCGGGATTACCGCTGCTGGTTACGTCGTTTTGCCACGGAACCTAGTCAAGGAAGGTAACTCACCCATCGTGGTCTTAGGTTGGGCCATGTTCTTGGCGGGCATCATCTTTAACTGTTACCGGCCCGTCTGGGTGCAAACACCACCCATTAACCTGGGTTTGATTGCCTCGATGAGCACCGTGATTTTATTGGGGACCATTATTCCATTCGCGCTGGTACTGTACAGCACCCACTTCGCGCCGTCTGACGTGATTAGTATTGTGGACGCCACGCAACCAGTCATGACCTTTGTGCTCTCGATTATTTTCTTGGGCTTGAAGATTTCTGTGGCTGAGATTATTGGGTCAATTTTAGTTATTTTGGCGATTTATCTTTTGAATCGTGGTCGTCAAAAGGCGGATAGTCAGCGCGGCTGATAGGAAGTGAGACAATGACCACTTTTGATTGGGTTCGTCATGGCCAAACACAGGCCAACTTAGACGGACTGGCACAAGGACAATTGGATACCGCAGCAACCCATCTAACGCTGCGCGGCTTGCAACAAGCGGAACGGGTAGCTCAATGGATTCAGGGGACCAGCTATGATCAATTGATTAGTAGTCCCTTACACCGTTCACGGCAAACCACGGCGGCACTGACCCGAATGATCAGCCTGACACCAGAGTTTGATGACCGGTTGATGGAAGCCGACTATGGTGACTGGACCGGGGCCAGCCTGGAAGAATTACAGGCCAAGAACCCGGCCGCCTTCGATCCCATTACGGGTGAGGCGATGCCGGATGCGTTGCTGGCAGTCGGTGGTGAGTCCTACCGAGATGTGCAGCGGCGGGTTGGTGAATGGTTGGCTGAAGAAGTAGTTAACCATCCCGACGACCATATTTTAGTGGTTAGTCACGGGTTGACCATCAAGGTGACGGCCTTACTCATGCTAGGCACTCCGGCAACCGCTGCCTTAAGTGAGCCAGCGAATACGAGTGTCACGCGGATGGTGATTGATCCGGCAACGGGCCAACGCTATTTGCAGGGCTACGGTCTCGTGCCACAGTTAGACGAATTATAATTGATTGTAAACAAAAATCCTCTCGTTGATTAGCGAGAGGATTTTTTTGGTTGAAACAGCCGGGTGCTGTTACTTCTTGAGGTTAGCTTCAACGTAAGCCCGAACATCAGCGTCGGACTTAGCATCGATTTCCTTCATCGAAGCTTCAGTTTCATCGGTGTTGTGACCATTGGATTCCATGAAGTGATCCCAGAGAGCGTCACGAACAGGTAACGTTGCGTCGGACCAATCGAATACTTCGCTCATCTTTTCATCCAATAAAGCAGTCTTTTCTACAACAGCCATAACCAATTACCTCCAATTAGAAATTGGGGTCAGCGGTTTATGTTACTGGCATAGCCACCGGCTTCAACTTTTATGTTAGTCCTTTTGACGGCGAATGGTAAATATTTTGTTCAACCGGTCGCACAAATCGATTGAAATGCCCGTTTATTACTGTCAGAATGAGAGGGAAAGTACCGGCATGACTGGTACGGGAAAGTAGGGATAATGAATGAAGTATCGGACCTTGGGCAAAACAAATTTTGAGATCAGCGAGGTCTCATTAGGAACATGGCAACTTGGTTCAAAGTGGGGTGACCCGTTCAATGAACAAGACGCCCAGGACACGTTGGCGGCCGCTTACGATGCCGGTGTGAACTTCTTTGACACCGCGGATATCTATCAAGACGGTCAGAGCGAACGGGCCTTAGCCAGTTTCATTAAGGATAAGCGTGATAAGGTCTTTGTTTCGACTAAAATTGGCCGGAAGCTAGATCCACACGTGGCTAGTGGCTACACCAAGGCCAATATCACGAAGTTTGTTGAAGAAAGCTTGCAGAATTTACAAGTTGATGCCCTGGACAATGTGTTATTACATTGTCCACCCACACCGGTTTACTACGAACCCGAAGTCTTCTTCGCACTGGATGAGCTGAAGAAGGCCGGTAAGATTAAGAATTATGGGGTCAGTGTCGAACGGGTTGAAGAAGGCATGAAGGCCTTGGACTACGATATTTCGGCTGTGGAAATCATTTACAACATGTTCCGCTTACGGCCAGCCGATAACTTCTTCAAGATGGCCCAAGAACACAACGTCGGGATCATTGCCCGGGTGCCATTAGCCAGCGGTCTGTTGAGTGGAAAATACACGCTGGACACCACGTTTGGTAAGGACGACCACCGGAGCTTTAATCGCCATGGTGAGGCCTTTGACCAAGGGGAAACCTTCTCCGGGGTCGACTACGCCACGGGGGTCAAAGCAGCCAATGAACTGCATGAACGCTTGGGGTTGGATCAAGCGCTGGCGCCCCTTGCTTTGCGGTATATCCTGATGGCGGATGCTGTAAGCACCGTCATTCCTGGCGCTTCCAAGCCAGAACAAATTGCTCGTAACGTGGCGGCCGCGGATTTGCCAGCCTTTACGGATGACCAAATGGCCATCGTGCGGGATGTTTACAATAAGTACATTAAGAACCCCGTTCAATACAAGTGGTAAATTTAGAGACACTTAAAGACGCCGGACTCGCTGTCCGGCGTCTTTTGTTAGACGAATTTATTTGGCTACAAGCTGTGCGAACGAGGCGCCAGCCTTGCTTAAAGCTGGCGCCCCACACGCGCGGTTAGTGGCTTTGAATATCCAAAACCCAATTATCACTTTGTGAGTTTTCATTCAGCCGGGAGGGGTCGGTAATCAATGCCTCGTTGACTTTGATTATGGTACCGGCCACCGGCGTCTTGAAGTTTTCGACGGCCTTGTCGCTTTCAACCTCGAGGATGTCATCGCCCTCGGCGAGCACATCACCATCCAGGACGGGAAGATCGGCAAAGCTAATCTCGCCGATTTGGTCCAAGGCATCGCTGGAGAGGCCGAGCCGATAATGCCCCTGATCGCGCTGCTCTAACCAGACACCATCCTTGATGGTTACTGATGGCTCTGGGGCCTTATGCCGGGGCCACCAGCTGAATAGTCGTTGCCAAAGTGATGGTCTTGATTCACTCATAAGAATTCCTCCCTCGTGTCTACTCATATTGAGTATACGCTTTCATTAATCATCCTGACAATAACTCGGCTCGTTGAAAGTTGTTGCGGCCGTAGGTGTATGCTAAACTCAATTTAAAATAGGCTCAGGGAAGGGAGCAACACAGATGTTTCTGATCGATACGAATCGCCATGGCAAGGTAGTCACGGATGCGGTGGTGAACCAGTCCATCGATAATTATCTGGTAAATGACTTAAAGCTACCTGGTCATGGCCTCATGATGTACGTTAATCAACCGGCCGTAATTGTGGGGATTAACCAGACGGTGACGGCCGAGGTGGATTTTAAATACCTGGCCGAAAATCGCGTGCAACTGGTACGGCGGACCTCCGGTGGTGGCGCGGTGTACCATGATGAACGCAACTTAATCTTTGAACACATCGTGAATGGTGACCCGCAAGATGGGTCAAAGTTTGGCGACTATACGGTCTTTGCCGACCCGATCTTAAAGGCATTGGCTGAAATGGGCGTCGACAACTTAGGTATTAGTAACAAGAGTGCCTTGATGGTTGGCGACCGTAAATTTTCTGGCATGACCATGTTTAAGAATGGGGACGGCTATGCGGCTGGTGGCACAATCATGTATGATCTCAATGTTGCGGCGGCCCATGCGGCGTTAATTCCCGCTGCGGAAGGGGGGCACCCCGGGGTTGCCTCGAATCGCGTTTCGATTACGAATTTACGCCAACACCTGGCACCGGCCTACCAGGATCTTTCCATTCAGGAATTCCGCGTGGCACTACTTTGTCACATCTTTGGCGTCGAGCGACTGGATCAAATTGAAACCTACCATCTGACCGACCACGATTGGGCGGTGATTGATAAGCGGCTAGCAGAAAAGTATGCGACAGCCGCCTGGAACTACGGGGCTAATCCCGGTTTCCGCGAGTATCGGCAACTCAATCTGGCGGCCGGTCAACTACACGTTAATTTCACACGGCACCGTGACCTGTTGCGGTCAGTGGCCTTGTTTGGCACGGTGGCGACGCCGGCCGCACTTGCGGCCATTGCCCAACGGTTAGTGGGCCAACCGGCCACCATCGCGGCGGTGAAGGCGATCCTGACTGTGCCGGCGGTGTCGGCGGTCATTGGCACCGATGGCGTTGGAGCATTGGTTCAGGCCTTAACGGAGGTGAGCGAATGAAGGGACAATATGCGGTAAACCTCTATACGGGGGTCCCGGTGGTGGCCAACGCTTCGGGTGACTATGAGATAAAACGTGAACCGGATGGTGACTTTAAGCTGCACGCCTGGCGCACCGGTAAACACAGCAAAGGAAAATACCAAGGTGTCGGCCAGATCTTCTTGACCGAGAATAACTTGAAGGTGGCCGTCATTGCAGCCGAGCCCGTGCCATTTAAAAAGCGTCACGATTACACCCCCATGCAACGCCTCACCAGCGAGTTCGTCAGTGACGCCGTCGTTGCGGCGGCATCTACGGCGCTGAACTAATTTTTTTAGGTTAGGGACTCGCTTACGGTGGTTAAATATAACAAAAATGGGTCTGGGACAAAGCCCCCAGACCCATTTTTTGCGTACCAGTCGATATGGCTGAAACGTGCGACCAAGGGCAGCCGGTTCCGCTTAAGGCTAATTGCCTTTTGTCTCACTCGCTTTATTTATTTCACGAAGTAAGCACCCTTGAAGTTGGACTGGGTACCGACCGTGTTAAATTGCACCCCATTAAGCTTAGGATTGACCAGGTAGTTGCTGGCTGGTTGTAAGAGTGGGGTCACGCCTTGATACTTCATCAGGATACCCTCGGCCTTTAGTAGGTTCTGCCACCGCCGATTATTAAAGCTGCTGGCGTTGCTGGCCTGAGCAACCAAGTCATCGTAGGTCTGGTTGGACCAGTGGCCGGTGTTCGCCGCATTTTCGGTCGTGAAGAGGGCTAACATGGACAAGGGGTCCGCGTATTGGGCCCGTTGGGTGGTGAGGGTAATATCGGTATCGACCTCGTCGTCCTGTTCGCTGATGGTCCATTCACGGGCCTTCAGCGTTACCTTGAGGCCAGGCAGTACCTTGGTTAATTGTTGCTGCAGCCGCTGCGCCACCTTTTTTGTCGAGGGTCCCACTAAATAGCTGAGGGACAGCGTGGGATGGCTGATTTCAGCCTGCTTCAGAGCGGATCGCCATTCCTTGGTGGCTAATTTGGGATTGTAGGCCAAGGTTGACTGGTTCGTTTGCGCCGCGGCGAAGTCAGCGGTGCCTCGTTGACCACGACTCAGGCCGGCGGGAACAATTCCCTGTGCTGGTAACGAGGTAGCACCATAAGTCGTCGTTCCTAAGCTCTTACGGTCGATGGCATGCGAGATGGCCAGTCGAGCCTGCGACTGCTTGAGTAAGCGATTGACGCCGGGCTTGGGCCCTCGTTGCCGGTAACTCAAAAGTAACATCTTAGAGTATGGCCGCGCCGTGTAATCAGCCTGCTTTTCCAGGTGTTTATCTTTTTGGAAGGGCAGATGCACCTCATCCAATCGGCCATCCTGGTAGGCTTGCCACATCTTCTTTTGTGATTTGAAGACGGTGACATTGATCCGCGTCAGGTAGACGTGGTCCCGGTCCCAGTAGTGGGGGTTCGGCACGAGGTGCCAGTGAGTCTTGGTGTAGCCCTTGGTTGCCACCATGAAAGGTCCCCCATAGACTTGGTATTGCGGTTTGGTGGCGTACTTGGCCCCATATTTTTGGGCCACCCGTTCATTCTGGGGTCCAAATAAGGGATAGGCCAGTCGTTCGGGCAATTCCGCCATGGGGTGATCGAGCTTGACGACAAGTTTGAATTTGCTGGGAGCACTGACGCCTAACTGCGTTGCCGGGAGCTTGCCCGCTAAGATTGGCTTGGCATTGTGGATTCCCGTGAACAGATCGGCGTCTGGCGCCTTAGTCTTGGGGGCGAGGGCGCGTTGCCAGGAATAGACGAAATCCTTGGCGGTGATCACGTCACCATTACTCCAATAAGAATCGTGATATAACGCGAACGTGTAAGTCGTTTTGGCTGCATTCACCGTGACCTTTTTAGCCAGAGCTAGTTCGGCTTGCCCCTCGTTGGCAGTGGTGTAGAGGCCCTCAATGGTATTGTTTAGTCGGCCAAATTGACTCAGTTTGTCGGTATCCAACGTACGAATGGGCTGAGTGCTGGCCAGATTAACGACCTGGTGTTTCGTCATCACCCCTTTGCTATCGCTGGGTGTTTCCGTTTCGTGGCTGATGGAACAGCCGGCAAGACTTCCACACAGAATAAGTAATAAGAATAATCTCCAATGTTTCACAATTAATCCTCCGATAGGTTAACGCATGTCCCTGAACAATTAGCCGATGGCTGCTAGCAGGTAGCGCGGTTAGTTGGTGCTGCTGAACGTGGCGTGATGGCCCGCAACACCCGATTGTTCAATGGGTTATCTTTCTCGATAATAGGTGAGTCCTGAGGTGGCGTCAAGCCCCATTTATGGTCGCACTTGTCGTCACGGTCAGAATTGGCTAGAATGGGGAAAACGATGGAAGGATGGGATTCAATGGAAGAGTGGACACCGGCCACTATTCAAGCTTTTCGCCGGGCACTATTGACCTGGTATGACCACGAAGGTCGGGATTTACCCTGGCGACGCGATCACGATCCCTACCATGTATGGGTGAGTGAAGTCATGCTACAGCAGACACAAGTCCAGACGGTGATTCCGTATTATCAAAACTTCATGGCAATCTTTCCCACGGTGGCGGCCTTAGCGGCGGCTCCGGAGCCCGACCTATTGAAGGCTTGGCAGGGGCTGGGTTATTATTCGCGTGCTCGTAACCTCCAGCGTGCCGCCCAACAGATTGTGACGGACTATCATGGACAATGGCCCCGGACCGCCGCGGGACTGGCAGACTTAATCGGCGTGGGACCTTACACGGCCGGGGCGATTGCCAGCATTGCCTTTGGTGAAGTGGTACCGGCCGTCGATGGCAATGCCTTTCGCGTCTTCGCCCGACTCCTAATGATTGACGATGACATCGCTAAACCGCGGACCCGTCAACGATTTGAAAACATTATTCAGCCAATCGTGGATCCCGAACGGCCGGGAGCCTTTAACCAGGCGATTATGGATCTGGGGTCAAGTTATATGACGGCCAAGAATTCCGATCCCGCCCATTCACCGGTTAGGGACTTTGATGCTTCGTACCAAGCAAATCGGGTGGCAGACTTCCCCGTCAAAACCAAGGCACCACGGCCAAAATTAATGCCGTATTATGGCTTGATTATCCATTCACCAGCGGGGTATCTCATGGTCCAACGCGGGGAACAGGAAATGTTGAGTGGTTACTGGACTTTTCCATTGGTCTTACAGGCCGACCTTCGGGAGGACGAGGCGGAGGTTGCGCCGACAGTGACAACGGATATTACCGAAATGACGCGGCGCTGGCAAAAAGACATTCAGTTGGATCTTGATTTACAGCCGCTAGGTGGCCGCCCAGTGAGTCAAACCTATACGCATCAACGGTGGCAGGTGAAATTATTAACGGCCAACTTACAAACCATTTCCGACCTGCAATTTTACCCGGGGCAATGGGTTGCCCCCGGGGATATCACGGATTTACCCTTGCCAAAAGTTCAGGAAAAGATGCTGCAACGGTTGCAGGACCAAAATCCCTTTGAAGAATTGGAATGGAAGTAGTTCTCGTTCGGTGAAAAAGGCTGTATGATTGGTTTAAAATTAAATTAATTCAGGAGGAGTGATCAACATGCCCACAATTTTTTCCGTTTTAAAACAAGTCTCCATGAATCATCAAGAAGTTGAAAGTCATCAGGTCGTGGTCACCGATCCCGCGGGAAAACCCAATGGATTATTGACCGATTTGTTGCGGGATTTAATTAATAACGCGTTGTTGTTTGTCTCACTGAAGGAAATTACCTCGGCGAAGGAACTAATTGAACACTTACGGAGCCACACACCACTACCGATCGACGTTTTATCCGAATACGAAAAGATTCTCACCGAGACCTGTTCCGGCTTAAACTTCGCGCCGCAAAAGGAACAAATTGAGATTGTGGTTCGGCGTTAGGAGGTTCGCTCGTGGATGACGATGACTTAATTGAATGGTTGCCGGGTGCCAATACCGAGCCGCCGGTACTCCTCTTGCAGGGGACCGGTGGAACCAATCAGGAAATATTAACGTTCGGTCGACGCTTGGCGCCACAGAGTCCTTTGATGACCGTTGCAGGGCGTCAAGGGATTGGAGCCCAGCGGCAATATTTCCGGCAAACGGCCGCCGGTGCCATCAATGCCGAACAAGTCGCGACCGAGGCCCAATGGATCGGTAGAATGGCCCTTCAGATGTGCACAGAGCAACACTGGGAAAGCCAACGGTTAGTTGTTATCGGCTACTCTAACGGGGCGGCTATGGCTGCATATGGCGTGCAGACGGGCGCAATTCCGGCCACGACGGCCGTCTTGTTTCATCCGCTCTGGTTGGCGGCTCCGTCGATTCAGGAACGCCCCGACTTGGCGGCCTGGCTTTCAGCTGGTCGGCGTGATCCGCTGGTTAGTGTGGGTACGGTGAGTCAGGTTGAATCCGCTTGCAAAAAAACCGGTGGGACAACAAAATTAGAAGTCACCAATGGCAGTCATCAATTAACGCCGCAAGAAGTACTCGCGGCGCGGTTATGGTTAACACGGCAGATCGGTAACTCTTAAAAAAAGCCACTAAAATCAAACAACTCATTTGCTATTCTGCCGAATACCTGTTATCCTATGGATAATGTATTTATGGTTCGGAAGTTTTAAAGGCTCGACGTTCTTTAAGAATGGCTCCTTTGACCCCAGCTTTCAAATGCAAATATTATTGCGCTATGCGCACGGAGGTTTCATTCTTATGGAACAAGGTACTGTTAAATGGTTCAACGCTGATAAAGGTTACGGCTTCATCACTTTGGAAAACGGCTCAGACGTTTTCGTTCACTTCTCTGCTATCAACAGTGAAGGCTTCAAGACTCTTGAAGAAGGCCAACACGTATCCCTTGATGTAGAACAAGGCGACCGTGGCCCACAAGCTGCTAACGTTTCGGTTGTCGACTAATTTACATTAGCCTAAATCGAGTTTAAAAAAGCCATCGACGGTGTGTCGGTGGCTTTTTTGCTGTCATCATTTTTACTTATCGGGTGACCACCAAAATACTTGAGTTGGCTGGTTATCTCCACTATGATGGGGATAAATAAATTAGGTGGTGGATTGGATGAGTGAAAAGGTCTTTAATCAATCGGAATTAGCAAAGTTTGACGGTCAAGCAGGGCAACCAGCATACGTGGCTGTCGATGGCACAGTGTATGATGTCACTGGGGTGGCCGCCTGGTCCGGTGGTCGACACCACGGTAATTTAGCAGGGCAAGAATTGACGAAAGTCATTGATGGCCAATCGCCTCACGGTCGCAAGGTTTTAAAAGATCTACCCGTCGTTGGCACCTATGCTGACTAAATAAATTGACCAAGAGCATCCCGTTGAAGCCGGTTGGCTGATGGGGTGCTTTATTGTTAGTTGTTGTAATCAACTAACAAGCGGAAAAGTTCGTCAAAATAAGGTCCAAGGGGCTGAATTAATTTATCCAGGAATTATGCAGAACCTCAGCAAAAGTCGTGAACGAGGTTGGCTGGAAAGGTATCATGGATAAACCGGTTGAGCAATGGTATCGCTTACATGTGGCTGATGCCGTGGAATCAATCATAGCGATAGCCTGAGTATCACGTTTAACGGTTCAATCGACTAGTCTGCACCTGTCGTGGCCAAGTCAGGTTTTATGAATAAAATCGTGAACGTATAAACTCGAGTAAAGTGGGGAAACTTTTTTTAGGAACGCCGTGCTAACAACGTTTTGAAAACGTATTCAATAGAACTCCTCGCTAATCGACCACAAACATTAGAAACGGGTTAAACGATTGAGGCCGTACATCTGGATATTGAACATTTGTTCACAAGAAAAATGCAAAACATGAATTATTATACGAAAATGGTCTAAAAAATACTGGGTCTATACCATGTCGTCCCCTAAAAGAGTTAGACACATCATAGTAAATGTCTATTACCGTTTTTTAATTTATGGCTTATGATTAGCACGTAATTTAGATTACATACATTTGGCCAAGTGTACTCGCGCTATTACTTCATTTTTAATAGATATTACTTCAATTATAAAGGATATGACATAATTATGAAGAATAATGAAACCTCAGGATCCAGTGAAGCGACTAGCAGCGCCGAACTTAAAGCGCGTAATCAACTTACTGGACCTCAATTTTTCTCAATGACGATTTCCATGGTTCTGACGGCTTATGGTTTTGCGGCCTTCGCCCTGAACGGTGCCGTTGCCATCTTCTTCCTGTTTATTGCCGGTATTTTATGGTTTGTTCCCGTTACTCGTACCGCCGGTGAAATGGCGTCTATCGATGGTTGGGAACGTGGTGGTGTCTTCACTTGGACTAAAGCGACGCTGGGTGACCTACCTGGTTGGGCTTCAATCTTCTATCAATGGATTCACATCACGGTTGGGATTAACACCATGATGTACTTTGCCATTGGGTGTTTATCGATTTCCGTTGGCTTCCCATTCATGAACGACAATCCAGTTATGCGGTTCTTCTTCCAAAT
The DNA here is from genome assembly GCF_001592085.1 of Levilactobacillus senmaizukei DSM 21775 = NBRC 103853. GTDB lineage: Bacteria > Bacillota > Bacilli > Lactobacillales > Lactobacillaceae > Levilactobacillus > Levilactobacillus senmaizukei. Next base: position 65,161 of record NZ_BCWD01000001.1, on the reverse strand, counting down.
GTTAATTCTTTGGAGCTTGATTGTTATTCAACAACGGGGGACTAAGACCACTGGTAAGATTGCGCAATGGTGCTTCTTACTTGGTGTTGCTCTGCCAACCATCTTCTTACTCTTGGTATTTATTATCTACTTAGCAAAAGGCAACAAGATGTTAATTACGATCAACTGGCACACGATCTTCCCTAAGAACTACCAGTTCGCAACGTTAGTTGGTTTGGTTCCATTCGTTCTGGCCTTCGCCGGTGCCGATGGTTCTGCAACCCACGTTAAGGACTTAAAGAACCCACGGGTTTACCCAAAGGCTATGATGCTCTTAGCAATTATCGCGATTGCCACTGATATCATTGGTAGTTTGTCAATTGCTGGGACCATCCCAGTTGACAAGATCCAATTGAGTACTGGTGTGGTTTACGCATACGGCTACATCGTTGCCAAGCTTGGGTTCTCTGCAGCCATGGTTCAAGTAACGCAAACGATTCTCGGTGTGCTTTTCGCTATCGGGATTCTTGGAATCATCAGTGGTTGGGTTGTTGGACCTAACGCTGGGATGCACGAAGCGGCTTTGCAAGGTTACATGCCTAAGATCTTCACTAAGACTAACCGTTGGGGTATTGAAACTAACCTGATGATTCTTCAAGGGATCGTTGTTTCACTGATGGGTGCTTACCTGACCTTTGGTGCTGGTGGGACTAGTAGTAACGTTTCCTTCCGGACGGCCATGGGGCTAACCGTTGCCATTTACATGGTTATGTACATGACCATGTTCGTTGGTTACCTGGTTCTTCAATTCAAGCACAATGACATTCACCGGGTCTTCCTGGCCGGCAGAACTCACATCATGCGGATTCTGATTGGGATCTCTGGATTCCTACTGTCATTGCTTAGCTTCATCGTGACCTTCTTCGCACCAACTGGTTACACGGTTGCTCAAGGTCATACCTACACGAAGATGTTGCTAATTGCCTTCACGATTGTTCTGGTTATTCCATTTATCATGTACACCTTCCGTAAGAAGTGGGCTAAGGAAGTTGGTTTCAGTATCGAAGATGCTAAGGAAGACCGGAAGCGTTTATTAGCTCCTGGTAAGCCTAGCGATGACGATGCCAAGGTAGCCACTGAAGAAGACTAGACGTTTCGGAAGCTACCGGTTTATGTTGTTACTTAATAATTTTTGTGAAATGTGATGAAAACGAAAGAAGGTTTTTCTTTTGGACAAGCGGCCTATCGGCTTTATGGATTCTGGTATTGGTGGATTAACGGTTTTCGATCAAGTTTTTAAGAAGTTACCTAATGAAGATTACATTTATATTGGTGATCAAAAGAATTTGCCATATGGTGAAAAGTCTTCAGAACTGGTTTGCCAATTAACGACACGGATTGCAAAATACGAAGAAACCTTGGGTATTAAGATGATGGTTATCGGTTGCAACACGGCAACCGCTGCCTCATTGGATTACCTGCAAAAAGAATTAACCATTCCAGTGATTGGGGTTATCGACGCGGGTGCTGAACTCGGTGTTGAAACAACCAAGAACCATAAGATCGCTGTTATCGCAACTAACGGGACGGTTAAGTCCGGCCGTTATGAACGCAAGATTAAAGAGTTATTACCGGATGCAGAAGTTATTTCTAAAGGGTTACCAGACTTTGTGACCTTGGTTGAAGGCGGCCATGCTAAGGATGCCGACACACCAGCTAAGGTTGCGGATGCTTTGAGTTCATTCGATGGTACTGGTGTTGACACCATGATCATGGGATGCACCCACTTCCCAATTATCCGGGATAGCATTCAAAAGGCTGTAGGCCCAGACGTGACGTTAGTTGACCCAGGTGTTGGGGCAGCTAAAGCCGTTGACAAGTATCTCGGTGACAATGACATGTACAACGACCAAGACAAGGGAACCCAAAAGTTCTTGAGTACTGGGGACGAAAAGGCGTTCGAAGAACATGCTAGCACGTTCTTATCCTACCCAATTACGGTCAGCCACATCGATCTGTAGAAATTGAGATTCCATTATAGTGCAAGTTAAAAATACCCATAACGTTGGCATCAAACCAACGTTATGGGTATTTTGTTTGGAACGATTAAAATTGATGTCGCAAGAGAGATTCGAACCCTCGACCTACGGTTTAGAAGACCGTTGCTCTATCCAGCTGAGCTATTGCGACCTAATGGCTCATAGCCCCTTAATTATAGAGAAGCAAGCAAGGTGTGTCAATTGATTGTTAGGGTGAATGGGTGGCTAGTTGACGGGGTAATGCTGTTCAAGTAGAGTGGAATTAAACAACCAATGGGGGGACGTAAAAATGGCCATTATTCATACGATTGCAGAGGTCGTGGTATTCTTTGCGGCGATCTGTGTCATTTACTACTTTTTCCAAATTACACAGGCCCAAGGTGTCCGTAAGCAAAATCTCAAGTATTTGGGATTGTCGGTGCTGGTCTTACTGGTAGCCTACCCAACGGCAAACCTCTCGGGGAAGAAGGATGTTAGTCCAACCAACCAGGTGTCTAACCAGGTCCGCAAGACTAAGAAACGGCGTGAGTCTGAGTCTCGCGAGCAGTCAAGAAAGGAATCCGCGAAGAAGGCCTCAACGAGAAAGGAATCCCGATCGACAAGTAAGTAACTTAACAATTCAATGAGAAAATCAAGAAATTCTAATTATTGAGTCGGAGCCCTTGAAATATTCCTGTAACATTAGGATAATAGTCTTGTAACCTAATGTTGACGGGGGGAATTGTTATGTATGCTGTTTTGATTATTTTATTGCTCATCGCAGTTGCCGCAGCAGGACAATTGTATGTCAGCAATCGAGAGGCTTTCCGCAAGCGAAGCAAACACTTGGCCACTCGACGTAAATATGATGACGACTCAAATGGTCGCTTAATTTAACAATCGTCAACGGTAGTGAATTGACTCACTACCGGGGGTCGTGGCTGATGGCTACGACCCCTTTTTCTGTTTTCTAACCAACGAGTGCTTGATATGAAGTCGTTAGGGTGTTTGTGCTAAAGTATGAAGGAGAGTACGTACGCGAAGACGGCGTAAAAATAACGAGGAGCTGAAGGCATGACCACCTTGGTTTTAGTATCCCATCCAGAGCTAGCAGACTCGAGTACCCAACAGTTTTTAAAGGCGAGTCTGCCCAAAACGGATGTTGTATGGGAACATATCGAAAGTCAATCAACGATTGATATTGAAAAGGAACAGCACCAACTACGTGCGGCGGACCGGATTATTTTACAATTTCCATTGTATTGGTACACTGCCCCGGCAGGGTTAAAGCAATGGGAAGACACCGTGCTGACCCGTAACTTTGTGTATGGCGATCGACGTTATCCGTTGGCTGGTAAGGAGTTAGGGCTCGTGGTATCGACTGGCATGCCAGCCACCGCGTTCCAACGGGGTGGAACCGAAGGCTTCTCACTGGATGCTTTATTGACGCCATTTGCCGCCCTGGCTCAGCGAGCCAGGATGGTGTGGCTGCCGACGCTAGCTATCCCCCAGTTTGGTTATCTGGAGGAGCCGGAAAAGCTCAGGCTAGTCACCGACTACCAACGATATCTGACGCAGACTTATCCGGATAGCTTAGCCAATCGACAGGTTTGGTTTGCGGAACAATTGGCTAAACAAATTGCTCAGTTACCAGCCGACCAACGGGTGACCGGGCGAATGCTGGCCGACCAGTTTGACCAGCGACGCACAGCCATTTCAGATTTGCAAGGCACCTTGGCAATGATTAAGGAGCAGGAAGATGACTGAAGAAACGAAATGGTTAACCGAACAGCTTGATCGGCTGGCACAACAGCAACCGGATTTCACTAACCGGGCGTTCTGGTTAGCGTTGGAACGAGTGGTTGCCGAGCAAGACCGCCGGACCGAACAGTTAGGCGGCGAGGTTGATGGCCGAACCTGGAGCCCGGATCGCTGGTAGATGAACTAAAGGTGGGTTCATAAGGTTGAAAAGGACCGTGACGATGGTCACGGTCCGGATAATCTTAGTCTTCAGTTGCAGGGGTCAGGTCAATCTTGGCAGCCTGGGCGGCCCAATGGTTGATAGGACCGAATTTGTGACCAACCTGGATGGGGTCACCGATAGCGGTGTTAACGAACTGCTTGGCAATTTGAATCGCCATCTTTATCGGGGTGCCCTTGGCCAATTCCGCCGTGATGCAGGCCGACAGCGAGTCGCCGGTGCCGTTAACTCGGTCGGTGTCATGGTACGGTTCACTGAGCCAGAAGCCTTCGCCCGATTCGAGTAACACGTAGTCCCTGACGACCGTCTGGTTGGAATCGCTATGGGCCCCCTTGGCGATCACGTTCTTGGCGCCCATGGCTTGTATCTTGTGGGCAGCGGTAATGGTATCATCATCGGTCCGGATGGTCATTTCGGCAATCTTCTGTGACTCATAAAAGTTAGGCGTAATAACCGTTGCCAGCGGTAAGAGTGCCATCCGAAGGGTGTCAAAGGCGCTTTCCTCCAGCAATTGGCTACCGTGCTTCGTCATAATGACGGGGTCCACAACCAATGGACCAAAATCACCTTTTTGATAATTCTTGACCACATTTTTAATCAATTCGGAGTCTGCCAGCATGCCGGTTTTAGAAGCCTTGATGTGGTAGTCGTCCGTTAAATCTTGAAATTCTTGGTCGATGAAGTCAGTGGGCATGGGGACGCTGGCGTGAATACCGTAAGAATTTCCGGCAACACAAGCGGTAATCACCGAAGCCCCGTAGACGTTGCGAGTAAAGAAGGTGTGCAAGTCGGCCTGCATACCTGCGCTACCATCGCTGTCTGAGCCGGCAATGGTGAGTGCCTGGGGAGTTGAATTAATCATGAGTTGTTTAGCCTCCATCGAAGAAATTAAAAAGCACGACAAGCATAGCATAGCGGAGAAACCGGTGCGAACATTCTGGCCTATAAAGTTATTCATAGCGGGGTGGGGGGCCTTTATATGAGCAAAATTACACAACATTTGGTAGGATGGCTAGCCGGCGGCATGGTGGCCGCCTGGTTGGCTTGGCTGGGTGTGACAGATACTTTGTATCAAATAATTCCCAGCGAACCGATCATTTTAACACTCGGAGTGGTGGTAACTATGATAAGCTTGATAGGGATTAGTCGAACAGCTAGGCGCTGTTCGCAGGGGTGGTTGGTCCCGGCAACCGTGGTTGCTTTCTTTGTGGCGACGGGGTTACTGATTGATCTCACCCTGTTAGGTTTTGGCCTGACGATCCCGGGATTTTACTGAGTATAGGTAAATAGGAGGAAGATTAGCACTTATGTTAATTCAACACGGACTGATTGAAAATGCCAAACAACCACAAGACATTCGGATTACGGACGGTAAGTTTGCGGCGATTGCCGACCACTTAAGCCCTGAATCGGGGGAAACGGTTATCGACGCCACCGGTAAATTAATTTTGCCGCCATTCGTTGATCCTCACGTTCACCTGGACAGTACGATGACTGCCGGTGACCCAGAATGGAATCAATCTGGGACACTGTTCGACGGTATTCGGATCTGGTCCGAACGTAAGAAGACGTTAAGCATCGAAGACGTCAAGACCCGCGCACGTCAGGCCTTGGAACTCCAAGCCGCTAACGGTATTCAATTTGTACGGTCTCACGTGGACGTAACCGACCCTGATTTAACGGCTTTGAAGGCCTTGATTGAGGTTCGTGATGAAGTCAAAGACTTTATCGAGTTACAACTGGTGGCGTTCCCACAAGAGGGGATTCTGTCATTCCCTCATGGAAAGGAATTAATGGAACAGGCGGCCAAGTTGGGCGTCGACGTGATCGGGGCAATTCCTCACTTTGAATTCACCCGTGAATACAGTGTTGAGTCGCTGCATTTCGCTGTTGAATTAGCCCAAAAATACGGTAAGCTAGTTGATGCTCACTGTGACGAGATTGACGATCCCGCCTCCCGCGGATTGGAAACCTTGGCCACCTTAGCCTTGGAAACGGGTTTGGGGGACCAAGTGACGGCCAGCCACACCACGGCGATGGGGTCTTACAACAATGCCTATGCGTACAAGTTGATGCGTTTGCTGCAGATGTCACATATCAATATGATTTCAAATCCACTGATCAATACCCACTTGGGTGGCCGGTTCGATACGTATCCTAAGCGTCGTGGGTTGACTCGTGTGAAGGAACTGAATGCTGCCGGAGTTAACGTGGCTTTTGGGGAAGACGACATTAAGGACCCTTGGTACCCAATGGGGAATGGCGACATGTTGGACTCGTTGCATATGGGCTTGCATGCCGCGCAGGTCATGGGCTACGATGAAATCATGAACTCCTACGAATTCGTGACGACTCACGGGGCCAAGGCCATGCACGTGCTAGACCACTATGGTTTGAGTGAAGGTAAGCCAGCTAACCTGGTGATCATGAATAACAATAACTTCTATAACGCGTTGAACGAGCGCTCAGAAATTCTTTACTCTATTCACCACGGTAATGTGACGGTTAAGACCGATCCTAAGCAGGTCCATTTAAACTTAAAGTAACTAAATTAGCGTAGGCGAAAGGCGGCGTGGAGATTAATTCTCCACGCCGCCATTTTAGTTAGCTTATTTCTTAATATGTTTCACCTTGTTTACCCGTTTGACGTCAGTCACGCTAGCTGGCTTAGGGGCAGGTGTTACGGGCTTTTTCTTTTCATGATGTAAGATGCGCAGTTGTTCCTTCAACGTGTCGATTTCGGTGGTGTGTTCTTGACGCCAATCGACGTAAGAAGTGGTTGAATCGGTATCGCCGGGCTTCAAACCGGTGTTTAACCAGAAGCAGGCTTCTGATAGGCTGGCGAAGTTGTGAATCCACAGCGTCTGACCATTGTCGGAATCAAAGGCCACATATGAGCGGAAATGTTTTTTTAAGAAAGTGTGCCGCCGAATCTTAAATGCTTCACGCTTACGAGTTAGCCGGTAATCGGGTAAAATATATTGACCGGAGACGGCTAATTGTGGAAAGCGTTCGTCGCGTTGTTCACGCTGATCTTTCAGCATGGCCCGAGCTTGATCGACGGTGATAATGGTGGCGCGTATCGGATTTTTCATGAAAAACCCCCTCTAAGATTTCGTGAATTAAGTGGTTCTGAGTTCTCCGATCATAATTCACCCTTACTAGGATAGCATAATATAAAAGTTATGAGAATAATTTACACTTTGAAATTAATCTTTTTTAAGTTTTCTCACGGAAAGTTGGCTCAACAAATTAATCGGTCATCACAACAATGGTAACGCATTCACTAACTTGGCCCTATTCGATTTGGCAGAAAAGTTGGCAAAGTATGGTAAACTAGTTTAGATTAGTTTGAAAGTGGGGGTTCAAGTGGGACAGAAATACTATGCCGTTCGACAAGGTCGACAGAGGGGAATTTACCGAAATTGGCCTGAGACCCAGAAACAAGTTAGTGGATACGCCGGTGCGCGGTACAAGAGCTTTATGACGTTGGCAGAAGCCCAGGCTTTTATGCGGGCAACGCCAACGCAGCGGGTGGCCCGACCGAGTCAGCCCACACAGCCACAGACTACCCGTGCGGCCGTTCCAGCAACGATCACGGTCTATACCGATGGTGGGTCCCGAAATACCGGGAACGTCGCTGGTGGCCACGTGAGGGCCGAAGATAAGGCCGCCTGGGCGTATCGGATCGAACTGGCCAACGGTGAAGTCGTTGCCGACTCTGCCGGTGAATTTGGGGCCAGTAATAATCGAATGGAAATCATGGCTTTTCGCAATGCCCTACGGAAGTTGGCAGAACTTGGGCTGACAACCAGTGGGATTAAATTCGTTTTAGACTCCAAGTATGTCTTGGATGCCGTACGGCTTGGCTGGTTAGCGGGTTGGAAGCAGCGGCAGTGGCGCCGGAGTGCCGGGCCATTGGCTAATGCAGAATTATGGCAAGACGTGGACCAGTTACTAGGACGGTTCACGGGTCTCTCGTACGAGTGGACCAAAGGACACGCGACCAATCAGGGGAACGTGTTTGTGGATCACCTGTTAAACCAAACGATGGATCAAATGTGATTGATCGGGGATGGTTCGGCCGAAATGCGACGGTTGAATGACCTTTAATTAAGTAGATGAATGGGGTTCCGATGATGCAAGCAAAAATAATTCCGTACCTGGAATTCGAGAATACAAAGGACGCAATTACCTATTATCAGGAGGTTTTTGGCGCCACTAATGCCTATCGTGTCAGCCCAACGGCGGCTGAAGCGGAACAATTGGGCTTGGAAGCTAGTGTGGATCTAGAGGCCATCACCATGCGTGGCGGGTTTCAAATCATGGGCGTGGATGTTCAATGTGCCGATGCCTTAATGGGCCAGCCAACGTCGTCAACGTTGATTTCGTTAATGTTAACGGTTGACGAAGATGATAATGCGGCCGTCAAAGCCTTAGGCGAGCTGTACCAGCGCCTGGTTGACGCTGATGTTAAGGTTATCAGTCCCTACATCAACATGGCCTTAGGGGGCAAAATGGGGCAGGTCGTCGACCAATATGGGATTACTTGGATTTTACGGGAACATCCCCATACGATGACAGAAACAGCTGAATAAATCCTAAGTGAGTTCGCGGTGGTTGCCGAGGACTCTTTTTTTGTTGCCGGTGAGAGTGGTATCATGACGATAGAGGAGTGATTTTTAGATATGACAACTGCACGTGAAGCGATGACGGCCGGTCAGCCCTATAATCAATTTGATACAGAGTTGATCAACCGGCGAGTAAAGGTTCGGGAAGCATTACAGGCCACGAATCAACTGGCAGATAATCAGCAACGTAACGCGGGTTACCAAGCTATGATTAAGGATAGCGGGGCCGACTTCTTCGTTGAAGCTGGTTTCAAGTTTGATTATGGCTGGAACATCCACATCGGCGACCATTTTTATGGCAACTATGATATGACGTTTCTTGACACTTGTCCCATTACCATTGGGTCACACTGTTACTTTGGGCCCAACATTGGTCTGTATACGCCAGTCCATCCCTTAAATGCCAAGGCGCGAGTAGCTGACGTTGAAATGGGGGCACCCATTACTATTGGCGATAATGCTTGGTTAGGTGGTCGGGTGACGATTTTACCAGGAGTCACGTTGGGTAATAACGTGGTGGTTGGTGCTGGTTCGGTTGTCACCAAGTCCTTCGGCGATGATGTCGTGATTGCCGGAAATCCAGCGCGGGTCATTAAGACCATTGATAATGGCGCCACGGGGGATGCTGCGGCCGTGGAACAGTGGCCAGATTTGCTGAAATAGACCGGGATTTTCTGGGGCCCCTAAATTCTCATCAAATTCTTAGATTGTAGTTATCATCGTCGATGTAACCGGCTACATTTTCACTTTAAAAACTTATTAATGACCTAGATTTTACTTATCGATCGCTCTGCGTATAATAGACGTTGGATATTGATTTAACGAGATTGACGCAGGCATTTTGTATTTAACGCGGTAGCGCTGTACAGGTGGCTCGGATGACGACCCCAGGAACAGCGCTTTTTTTGTACAATCTCACCTGAACAACATCCGCTGGGAGCTGGGCTCCCAGGAAACAAATGAGGAGGATTATTTATTTTAGCGCGTAAAAATATTGATAAGTTAGTATTCGTACCAACCATCGTTTTATTTATTCTCGCGTCATTGCTGTTTATCCTAGGTGGCGGCCAATTACAGGCTGGCCTAAGTTCACTTTTAAACTGGATTGATACTCGCATGTCATGGGCTTACTTGATGGTGTACGTCGTCAACTTCTTATTTTTTATGTATTTGGCTTTTGGAAAATTCGGTAAGATTAAGTTGGGTGATCCCGACGACAAGCCCCACTACAGCAACTTTCAGTGGGGGAGCATGGTATTTGCGACGGCGATCGATGCCAGCATCCTGATGCTGTCGATCGTTGATCCCTTACGGTACGTGCAACACCCAGCGTTTGGCTTCAAGCCATTCTCAAGCAATGCTTACGGCGCTGCGCACATGCTGGGGCAGTTCAACTGGGGCCCGATGGCGTGGATGATGTTTGCACCAGCCACGATTGCGATTGCTTACGTGTTATACGTCAAGCATGCTAAGGTCCAACGAGTTAGTGCGGCAATCACCAGCCTTCAGGGTGATAGTCGGGGCAAGGTCATTGCTCGACACGTCGTGGACTTCTTAGTGGTCTTTGGTATTATGGGGGGGATTGGTTCATCCGTCGGGATGGAAATCCCCATCATTTCCAAGGTGCTCAGTCGACTTACCGGTGTCCAAGACAATTTAATGCTAAAGATTGAACTCTTTATTGTATTGTTTATCCTCTTTGCTGTGACGGTCTTTCACGGCCTGAACGGGGGGATTAACCGCTTGAGTTCCGCCCATATTTGGACGGCCTTGGGTTTGTTGGCCATTATTTTAGTGATTGGACCAACCGTGTATATCTTAAATTCTGAAACCAATAGTATTGGGTTAATGGCCCAAAAGTTTATCGCAATGTCGACCAACACCCTACCAAATGGTGGGGATAGCACGGCTCAGCAGGAAACAATTTTCTACTGGGGCTGGTGGTTATCCTACATGCCTGTCATGGGCTTGTTCATTGCCCGGATCTCTAAGGGACGGACGATTCGTCAGGTCTTAGTCGGGATGTTAACGTATGGGGCCTTGGGCTGCATGAGTTTCTATGCTATCTTCGGGGGTTATTCCTTGTGGCTCCAACGGACCGGTGCTGTGAATTTGGTCCACATTCTGAATACGCAAGGTCAAGCTGCCGTGGTTGCCACGGTGATTGCCACCTTGCCATTCAAGATGATCATCTTGGCACTGTATTGTGTCTCTTGTTTTATCTTCCTAGCAACCACGATTTCATCGTCAGCGTTCATCGTGTCATCCTTTACCAGTCTTCACTTGGATGATGGTCAAGAACCTAGCCGTTGGAACCGGATGATCTGGGTGGTGGTCTTCATTATCTTCTCCTTCGGGATTGTGATGGTGGGGGGCTTCAAGACGGTCCAAACGGTCTCGACGATTGCCGGGTTCCCATTGATGTTTGTCTGTGGCCTGTTGTTGCATTCAATTTGGCACATGCTAACCGAGAAGGAACGGGCTGTGGCTCCCGTCACAGTTCCGCATCCCGTGGTTATGCGCCGGAGTACGGTGGAATTACCGCGGGCGGTTCAGGGACCGATGATTCTTTCGCCTAATCACGCTAGCTAAACCTTTAAACTGAAAAGATTGTGAAAACGTCCCAGTAAAGTGGGGCGTTTTTTAATTAACTATGATACAATTAGGCCGACTATTTATTGGAGGGGTTCGATGACAGACGAGAATAATAATCCGTTGTTCTTCCGGCGGATTCTAATCACGATTGATGAGGATGATCGACCATCGACTAGTCGGGCATTTCGGTTCGCGATGACGATGGCACGGGATTATCAAGCCCATCTGGGAATTGCTTCCGTCATGGAAAACAATGATATTAGCATTTACGAATCACTGATGCCCGCTAAGTTAAACGAGCGGCGGGATCACTTGAAACGCATTGTTGCCACGTATGCCGAACAAGCCAAAGACTTCGGCGTTGAGCAGGTGCGGTCGATTGTGGCCGAGGGCGGTGACGTTGACGACGTGGTTTTAGACAAGATTGTCCCCGATTTCGAACCCGACCTGATTGTTTGTGGGGCCGACGTGGACTTTGCCAGTCACGGTCGTCCGGGTGCCATTGGGTTACGGTTGGCCAAGAAATCGACGACATCCGTGATTGTCATTCGCTAGGCATAAAAAAACGAGGCCAGGACCAGTGTCCTAACCTCGTTTTTGTCGTTAATCTAATAGCCGGTCATCGGGAACCAAGGTGCGGAGTTCGTGAATCAGAACTTCCTTTAAGATGACTGCTTGGTTATGTTCTTCGTCCTTGGCACCATACAGTAAAATGACGTCTTGGTCGGGGAGAATCTTTTCTACTTGTTGAATGAATTCGGTGAGGGCGGGGTTGATCTTCAGCTCGGCACGATACCGTTCATTAAACTTTGGAAATTTTTCCGGTTCATGGTTGAACCACTTTCGTAATTCCGTGGTGGGACCAACTTCCTTGTTCCAGTCGTCGAGGTGGGCATTTACTTTTGAAATGCCTCGTGGCCAGAGCCGATCGACTAGGACCCGGTAGCCATTGAGATCTGCCGGTTTAGTATAAATACGTTCACACTTAATTGCCATAAGGATACTCATCTCCAATGAGTCTAGTTTAACATAGTCGAAAGGGGAGCGTTAATGGATGAATAAGTCGTTAGGTGAGTTTTATACCGGTCGACCAACCGCCGAAATTGCGGCGGATCTACTGGGACATGAATTAATTTATGAAACGCCAGCCGGCAGGATTAGCGGTTGGATCGTGGAGGCTGAGGCCTATTTGGGTGAGCAAGATACTGCAGCCCATGCCTTTAACGGTCGGTACACGGCGGCTAACGCCGCGCTGTATGATGCTCCCGGTACCATTTATATTTACATATTGCGGGGCTATTACATGTTAGATATTGCCACCCAGGCTGAAGGGACGCCTCAGGGGATCTTAATTCGGGGCATCGAACCACATCAGGGATTGAATCTGATGCAACAAAACCGGGATAAGCCGATTCCAGATGTTACCAATGGTCCCGGCAAGTTGACGGCTGCCATTGGACTGCAATCCAAGGATTTGAACCGCACTTTGTTGGGGGCCAACAATTTAACGATTACGGCCGATGCAACCCGTCAGCCGAAGCAAGTGTTGGCGACTTCACGGGTCGGTGTGAGTGATGGCAGTTGGCAGGATCGTCCGCTACGGTATATTGTGGCGGGAAATCCGTTTGTCTCGGCCAGCCGTAAGCGGGATTGGGATCGAGAACAGCATGGCTGGCAGCCGGACAAAACGCAAAAGTAAGGACTGAGTACGCGTGAATATTGATATTTTTATCGAGACCCGTCGGCGATTACACCTCTCACAACAACAGCTAGCCAAGGGCATTTGTACCCAGGCTACGCTGAGCAAATTTGAACGACGTGGTCAGGTGCCGGCTATCAAAATACTATTACAATTATGTGAGCGCTTGGAGTTGACGCTCAATGACCTCTTTCCACTGGACCAAGGCGACGATCCTACCGGGACCGCGGCCTTAGAACAAGCCGAGTGGGGCCTACTTCAAGGCGAATTCGACCTGGTCCGGGAGCAACTCGGTCAAGTCAACCACGTGGAACGGGGAACTCAGACCTTTCAGATGCGGTATTACTTCATTAGAGGTTATGTAACAGCACTGGATGGCGGTACTATCACGGACGCCCTGTTTGATTTTTCTCAGATTCTTGACCACTTTGACGAGGGGCACCATACCCTATACGCTTTGTTGGCGTATGCAGGAACGGGGATTGCTTATCAACAGGCGGGAGACAACGATCGAGCAGGATTCTATTTCCAACGAGTTACCGAGGACCTGGTAGAACTTAAATTACGGCCACGTCAGGGCGTTTGGCGAATCTTAACGGTCTTGTACTACACCGCGCGGTTTTACGGCGAGACGGGAGAATTAGGCACGAGTAACGACCTTTTGAATCGTGGGGTGGCCCTTTGCGCTGAGTATCACGTAACTTATTACGTGGCCCGGATTCTCTATCAGCGGGCGTTGAATACGCGTCGCCAGGGTGGCGAGCCTGCGGATATTCATCAAGACTTGCGGGACGCGGCGGCCTTTGCCCGCCTCAATGGTAATCAAAAACTTCTAAAAAAAATTACGGCGATCGATCACAATTAATGAGATCGAAAAGGGCCAGTCATGGTTGCTCCCTTATGGGAAGACCATGACTGGTCCTTGTTATTAGGGTTTATTGGTAGGGTTTGGTGCCGAAATGCACGGCGGCCGCACCGAAGTTGAAGCTTTGATAGTGGACGTGGACCAGTCCGGCCGTGTGAAACATCGCCGCCAACGTTTGGACGTCCACGAACTGGTGGGTCGAACGTTGCAGATAGTTATAGGCCCGGTACTGGTGGACAACGACGCGGCCCATCAACGGGACCAGCTGACCGAAGTAGAGTTGCCAACCAGCGTGAATCACGGGATTTGTGGGTTGCGACGTTTCTAAACAAACCACTTGGCCCCCCGGCTTGACGACGCGGGTTAGTTCGCTCAAAACCTGGTTGGCATCGGGAACATTTCGCAGGCCAAAGCCAATCGTTACCACGTTGAAGGCATTATCCGGATAAGGGAGCTGCATCGCATCACCCTGTTTGAGGGTAATCCGATTCGCAAACCCGGCCGTGCGCACCTTGCGATCGGCTAACGCTAGCATTTGATCACTAAAATCCAAGCCAACCACCTGACCGGCCGGGCCCACCGCTTGCGCCAGGGCGAGCGTCCAGTCGCCGGTGCCGCAACAGACGTCTAGCGCAAAATCACCGGGATGGATCGTCATGCTGGTCATGACCTGGTGGCGCCAGTGGTGATGTGTGCCTAAACTGATCAAGCTGTTCATTCGATCGTACTGCGGGGCAATTTGATTAAAGAGTTGCTGAACCTGGTGTTCAGGCGTATGGTTTGTCAGGCTCATGACCGGTCACCTCACCAAATTAGAGTAAGTACTTGGCATCAAAATCGGGGTCTTGCGACGTTAGGATCTTGGGACCATCCTTGGTGATGACCAAGGTGTGTTCGTATTGAGCAGACAGGGACCCATCGGCCGAGACATAGTATTCCCATGAGTCGTCTGGCGTCATCTTTGACGAAATTTCCCAGGTTCCCAGGTTAACCATGGGTTCGATGGTAATGGTCATCCCTTCACGCAAGCGCAAACCATGGCCGGCTTCACCGTAGTGGGGGACATTTGGTTGTTCATGCATGGTGGGTTGAATGCCGTGGCCGATCAGCTCACGGACATCGCCCATGTGATTCTTATTTTCGACAAAGTCTTGAATGGCGTGACCAATGTCACCGATCCGGTTGCCCACCGTGGCTTGGTCGATCCCTAAGTACAAGGCCTTCTTGGTCACGTCCATGAGGTGCTTAACGTCGTCGGAGACTTCACCGACCGCGTAAGACCAGCAGGAGTCACTTTCGAAGCCGTCTAAGTTGACCGTCATGTCGACCTTGACGATGTCGCCATTCTTTAAAATAAGTTCCTTACGAGGGATGGCATGGGCCACTTCATCGTTAACACTGACACAGGTGGCGTACTTGTAGCCTTCAAACCCCTTTTCGGAAGGCGTGGCACCGTGTTCGGCGATGTAACGGTTGGCAAAACGTTCGATTTCCCAACTGGAAATACCTGGCTTGATGATATCGCGGAGGCCCTTGTGGACTCCAGCCAAGACGGCCCCGGAGGCCGCCATCTTTTCAATTTCACGAGCTGACTTAATGGTTATCAACGTGTTACCTCCTAAAAAATTTTCTTCTCTTCTAATCTACACCTAATGAGAACTTTCAGCGAACCGGATTCCCTAAAAGGGATGAAATTGAAGAACGACCGAACGAAGGGTCTCGTTCGGTCGCTTGACTACTCAGCCTTAAGGCGATTGATGTTTCCAGTGTCGATTTGTTTTAAGATATGCTTGGCCTCGGTAATCCGGGCGTCACAAAGGAAATGCATGGCATTGTCCTGGTCGTCTTGAGCCTGTTCCATTTGTTCAGTTAAAAAATCAATCTCGTCAGTTAAATATGCAACTAAATCCATAGTCTGCCCTCAATTCCTTGCGTAGTCCGCTGTGACCGATGAACATCAGTCATCAATTAATTCTATTGTAACAAAGATTAACAGATAAGTAACTTGATTGAACAGGTCACCCCTGGCACGATCAGTTTACAGGGGACGTCAAAAGGACTACGATAGTTACTAGTTGATAATGTTTCTAAAGTAGACGTGAGGGGAGCGGATCGAATGCAACAAGCAATTGATTTGAAGGGGCGGCCATATAGCCATTTGGCTTTCATATGGACGTTATTAGCGGGAACCTTTACCATGTCGATCAGTCAATCGTCATTATCCACGGCTTATCCGACCTTAATGAGGTATTTCAATATTCCGGCGTCAACGGTGCAATGGCTCACGACCGGCTTCATGTTGGTGATGGTGGTCATGATGCCGGTTAGCCCATGGCTGTTGAACAATATCCGTTTCCCAGTGCTCTTCGTAACGGTCTTGGCCCTGTTTGATGTGGGGACCTTCATCATCTATCTGGCCCCGAGTTTTGGCTTGATGATGCTGGGACGGGTCATGGAGGCCATGGCCGTTGGGATTATGTTTCCCTCGTATCAAACGGTGATGCTTCGGATTACACCGGAAGACCAACGGGGGAGTGTCATGGGCTTTGCCGGCCTGGTTATGGGATCCGCACTGGCCGTTGGCCCAATTATCTCGGGAATCGTGTTGAAATATACCACGTGGCAAGGCCTATTCGTAGTCTTCATGGTGATTATTACGGTGGTCTTCCTGATCGCACTTAAGACGATTAAGGATGTGATGCCGGCCCATGCCTCCAAGCTGGATTCGGGTTCCGTCATCAGTAGCCTGGGCTTCATTGGCATTCTCTACGTGGTCAATCAGACGGGTAAAGCCAACGTCAACTGGGGTTGGATGATGGGTCTGCTGGTCGTGAGTGTCTTGGCCGTGGCCTACTTCGTTTGGCGGCAATTTCACGTCGACACGCCACTCTTGGACTTACGGGTTTTAAAGACGGTCAACTTCGATCTGGCGGTCCTGTTGACGGGGGCGTCTTACATTGCCCTGATTGTCGTGACCATCATCTTCCCATTGTATTATCAAGAGGTGTTGGGATTATCACCATTTGCTTCGGGGATGGCGCTGGTGCCGGGGGCCGTGGTACTCAGTCTCCTGAATCCGTTAACGGGTAAATTAGCGGACCGGATCGGCTTCAAGGCCACCATGCTAGCGGGGATGACCATGATTGTCTTCGGCTGGTTGTGGTTGACCCTAGTCGGGGGGCGGCAATCCTTGGTCGCCATGATCTTGACGGCAGCTTTAATCGAGGGTGGTAATGCCTTTGTGATGATGCCAGCGGTGACCTTGGGGGCCAATTCGCTACCGGATCACCTGATCTCGCATGGGACGGCGGTGATTACGACGGTGCGACAAATCCTTGGCTCGACGGGGGTTGCGGTGGCTACCCTGGTCTTGGCTGGAGTGACGGCCAGTCGTGCAAAGGCGGGCTCGGCCAGTGCTGCCTTGGTCGGATACCGGGCCGTCTTTGCGGCCTTCCTGGTCGTGGCCGTCGTTGGTTGGGTCTTCGCCGTTCTCCTGCGGGATGGTCGGCAAACGGCCCAGAAAACCAGGAACGATTAAAGAAGTCGCTTCCCTCAAAGTTAAAACTAAGCTAAAATGGCGAATAAGACAGTTGTGAAAGGGGCTTTCCCATGGAAAAAACTAAGGCGATTGATTTGGCATCCTTCTATGCCAACCCAGACCGCAATGTGGCGGTGCTGAACTTCAACGCACACTTCATTACCAATATCTTTGACTTGGTTAACAGCGAGGAATTAGCGGCATTTGTTCGCTTATTCTTAAAGGACCAACGTGACAAGACGCCTGACGATGCCGAGGCTAAGGATACCTTCAACCTGGCATCACCGGAAGTCTACTTAGCCACGGTTAAGGCCATTTTAACCGATAGTCCAGACGCTTATGCGCAATACCAGCCGGCGGAAATTCTGGCCAGCATTGAAGCTCTGTATAGTTACTACCGGGCCTACCTGCGGGTTGCCACGATGACGGTTAAGCATAACGATGTCGTCAGTGCCGAATTTATGACGATTGATCAACGATTTAATAACCTGGTTATTCGGCTATACCGACAGATTGAAGAAAAATTACAAGGACATGCCAACCATGTTTACCGGCAAGTGAATGCGGGGTCCAGTGCGTGTGTCCTGCTACAAAAGATTAACTGGCCAGTGCCTGCGGGTTACGAGGACTTACGAGATATCCGCTTCATGAGTCGCCTGATGTTGCGGCCACCAATGATGCTGCATACCAAGAGTAATAAGCGTAAGGGGCACTTCACCCCAACCGCAACCAACCCCATCGAACATTTTACTGGGACGAAAGACGATTGGTTCTGTTACCCAGCTATGATCGGTGAGAGCTTGGCTTACATTTATTTCCACCGGGACTATTTGGCTTCGGGGATGGCCCTAGCCAACCTGTTCAAGCTGGCCGACCATGCCCGGATCGAAAATCACAAGCCAGATCTGGTTCTGATGTTCGGGACACCCGGTTCTCAAGGCGATGACCAACCGGCTAACGGTCATTACTTCTACGATGCTGAAAACGACCTTTATGTGGGTCAGGTGCCGTACAACGATGACACGACTTACTTTGGCTACATGAAGAAGATGTGTTTGACACTGCACAACTTGCACATGATTTCGAAGCACAAATTGCCCATCCATGGCTCCATGGTCAAGATTACCTTCACTAATGGTAAGACTAAAACGGTGGTCTTCTTCGGTGATTCTGGTGCCGGAAAGTCCGAGTCGATTGAGGCGCTACAAACCGTCGCGGATGAGGAAATTGTGAACATTGAAACGATCTTCGACGACATGGGGAGTTTTACCCTGGAAGACGGTAAGCTCTATGCCCAAGGGACCGAAACCGGGGCGTTTGTCCGGCTTGATGATCTGAGTAGTGAAGTGGCCTTTAACAATATGGACCGTGGGATCTATATGAATCCCGAACAAAAGAATGCCCGGGTCATTATTCCAGCCAACAGTTGGCCTCGGGTCGTTGCGCACCATGAAATTGACATGTGGGTTTACGCGAACAACTATGACGATGCGGTGGGTATTCACCGGTTTACCGATGAAGCAACCGCCAAGGATACCTTTGTTGCTGGGAAGCGACGGGCCCTTGGTACTACCGACGAAGTGGGGATGAGCACGACCTTCTTTGCCAACCCATTCGGCCCCGTTCAAGAGGAAGCGGCGACGCGGCCAATTATCGATAAGGTCTTCGACCGGCTGTTTAAGGATGATGTCTATGTCGGCGAAATCTACACCCATCTTGGCAACGACAAGTCACAAGACAAGTTGAACGAATCGGCCCGCGAGCTGCTACAGGTCCTACTCGACCTTTAGACTGTCGCTGTTTAGTGGTCATTGGTCGCTCCCGACGATGGGCTAGAGGCTGGAACGTGGTGCGCTCGTTTGGAAGCCAAAGGGCGGTCTTCCAAGCCGGCGTTGCCTAAGCGAGGAATCTACTCACCAAGGCATTTTCACCACGGCTGCTTTGACTTGGCATTCTGATTTTGTCAGGAAGGCTAGTGTTCATTGGCCGCTCCCGGCGGTGGGTTAGAGGCTGGAACGTGGTGCGCTCGTTTGGAAGCCAAAAAGCGGTCTTCCAAGCCGGCGTTGCCTAAGCGAGGAACCCACTCGCTAAGACAATTACACCACTGAGCCTCGCTCACCTCTGGTCGCTTAGAATTGTCATTCTGATCGGAATGGTTAAGTGACTTGAGGCGAGTGGTGATCTGGAATTATACGATCGTGAGTGGTGTCTTAAGGGTGGACAGCAGTGACTGCCCTTAGCTCCGCAATTTAATCAATTAAGACAAAATAAATACACCTAACGGATGTAATCCGCTAGGTGTATTTTTACGTTTTATTGTTTTATTGTTTTATTCGTTTGCTCTTTAGTCATGACAGCGACTAATGGTGAGCCGAGGGTGTGGCCGGGGCTCAACCGTGTCGTTTCTCTTGGGCCGGTGGGCTTACCAGGCCTAGAGAAAGGCCAGTCTTTGAGACGTTCCTTGGCTCAAAGCTGTGCCCACGGCGTTCCAGCCCGTCAAGGCCACATCTTCGGCGGACGTTGTCCACCATCTTAATTGAATCAGAAAACTAAGATCTTAAGGTCCTAGTTAAACTGACTCAATAAGGCTGTCATGAAGGCGGAGGCATCGCCGACATAGCCGTAGTCGGCAACATCGAAAATAGGGGCATCGGGATCCGAGTTGACGGCCACGATGGTCTGGGAATCTTGCATACCAACCAAGAATTGAACGGCACCACTGATCCCGAAGTTCAGGATCAGCTCGGGGTGAATGGTGTTTCCACTCTGGCCGATTTGGTCATCGTGGGTGAAGCGTTCCTGGTCGGTTAATGGCCGGGAAACACCAATACGACCGCCTAGTTTTTCAGCTAACTTGGTTGCGGTATTAATGGTCGTGGCACTAGCAGCCCCCCGGCCTAAGGCAACTACGCGGCTGGCATCGCCAACCGTTGTCGCCGTATTAACGACCGGCGTTGCGGTCTTTACTTGTAGGCGTTTAACGGGGTGGAAGGTGATGGTTGCGGTCGTGACGGTTGCGGCACCATCGGTGGGTTCAGCCACGAAGGTGTTGGGCCGAACTGTCGCCATTTGTGGTCGGTGATCTGGGCAGATGATTTCACACATGATGTTGTCCCCATAAGAGGGCTTGGTGGCTACCAAGGTATCGTCATCGAAACGTAAGTCCAGGCAGTCGGCCGTCAAGCCGGTTTGCAGCTTGGCCTGTAGCCGCGGTGCAATCGAGCGGCCCGTGATGGTGGCCCCGAACAGAATTGAGTTTGGTTCGTTGCTCGTCACGAGTTGTTGCAGGGCGTCGGCAATTTCGGCATCGGTGGCTGTCGGGAATCGGTCATCCTTGACGATCCGGATTTCATCGGGACCGTAAGCCTTGAGCTCGTCTTCTAGGTGATCCGTCGTGGCTTCAAAGAGGACCGCAACGGTATGCATTTGGTCGCCGGCAAGATGCTTGGCTTTGGTAATCAGTTGTTGCGTCGTGGGTTCAATGTGGTCAAGTCGTCGTTCAGCGACGACCCATAATTCTGGTTTTGACATACGTGCTTCCTCCTTAAATTAATTGCCGGCCCTTGAGCGCCGTGATCAGTTGGCTAGCAGCCTCGGCAGGCGTGCCGTCGAGCTTGGTGAGTTCCCGCTTGACGGGTTCCGGGGCGTAAACTTTCGTAACAATGGTGGGCGATCCAGCCTGACCTAAACGTGTGTCGTCAAGGTCTAAGTCGTCGTGGTGCCAGGTGGTCAGAGGTTTGTCGAAGCTCAGTTGGATGTTTCGTGGTGTTGGGTAACGGGGCGTGTTTAACTCGCTCCGGACGCTAACGACCGCTGGTAGTTGCGCGACCAAGGTTTGCTTGGTGTCTTCCAACAACCGTTCGGCGGTAACTTCATTATCACCGCTCAGGCGCAGACTGGCCGCGTAGGTGATTTGTGGTTGTTGTAGAAATTCGGCCACAATGGGGCCCACTTGGCCGGTGTCGGCGTCGACGGCTTGGCGGCCGAAGAGGATCAGATCGGCATCGCCAATCTTCTTGAGGGCTTGGGCAATTACATAACCGGTGGCCAGCGTGTCGGCACCGGCGAAGGCGCGATCGGACAGAAGGTAGCCTTCGTCGGCACCCATGGCCATGCCTTCACGTAGGGATTCGGCATAGTCATCGGGTCCCATCGTCAGTAGGGCAACCTGTACGTCATCGCGACTATCCTTAAGGTCCAGGGCGAGTTCAATCGCGTTCTTGTCAAAGGGATTCATAACGCCAGCTAGACCGCGGCGATCCAGGTTATGGGTCACGGGGTCAATGGTGACATCGTTGGTTTCGGGAACTTGTTTGATACAAACCACAATTTTCATGGGGAACCTCCTATTTATTAAATTCGGCGGTGGCAATCGCGGACCGCATCTTCTCAACGGTTCCTTCGGCGATTTCCATGGCCCGGGCGTCACGGATCAAGTGTTCAACGGGATATTCCCGACTGTAACCATAGCCGGCGAGGATTTGTAAGGTGTCGTCACCGGCGGCTACAGCGGCTCGTGAGCCGTGGGCCTTTGCCATGGCGGCTTCTTCACTGTATGGTTGGCCCGCAGCCTTTAATTGGGCCGCTTTTTCAAATAATAATTTCGTTGTTTCTTTGCGCATCGCGATGTCGGCAACCTTACGATGGGTGACCTGCAGGGCGGTCAGGGGTTGATCGCCGGCCTTACGTTCTTTGGCGTAGTCAGTGGCAATCTTCAGTTCATGTTCCATGATACCGGTCAGCACGGCGCCCATTAGGATTCGGGCGTCATCGTGGGCGGAGTCGCCGATTCGGCCGCCGTCGCCGACCTTACCCAATAGGTGGTCGTTATCGACAATGATGTGATCCATCACGATTTCACCGACGGGCGTCCCGCGAAGGCCAATGAAGTCTTCCCGTTTCCCGAATGAAAAGCCGGGCATGTCTTGGTCAACGACGAAGACGGAGAGCTCATGTGGGGCAGTCTTGACCAGTACACAGTAAACTTGGGCCAGGCCACCGTTCGTGATCATGATTTTATCCCCGTTTAAGACCCAGTGATCACCTTCACGAGTTGCCGTCGAACCGATCCCCATCGGGTTGGAACCACCGCTGGCTTCAGTCATCGAGAAGGCAAAGATCCGGTCGTTAGCAGAGGGCAACAGTTGTTGTTGCAAGGCTGGTGTCCCAAACTTCAGAATTTGGTCGATGGTCTTAAAGTGACCTTCCAGCGTGACGGCCGTGCTGGCGTTGCCGCGGGCAATGTGGTTCAAGGCCGCAGCGGTCACTTCAGGACCGAAGCCGGCACCCCCAAATTCTTGGGGCAACATCATGCCTAAGAATCCGGTATCCGTTAGTTTTTGAATAAAGCCAGCGGGAAAGTCGCCCGCGGCGTCCATGGGCATATCTTCTGGACTGATTTCGCGTTCAGTATAGTCGTCGACCATTTGAAGCAAGAGCTTCTCGGCGGCTGCAGTAGTAGATGGCATTATAGTTCCTCCTTATATCAAGCGTCAGTAATTTGTGTAATGCTGAACGATTCGCAAGTAGTATAGCGAATAATCAATTGATAAGTCCAGAGAAATCACGGGGGTTGCGAATACTCATTATTCCATTATCGTATATTTGCCATTCCTGATAAATATGGACTGATAAAAAGCGGGGTGGTCGCGGTGGCTGGGGCCGAAGCTAACTTTTCTACAAAAATTTTACTAAAAATTGGTACATTTCCTTCGAGTATTATACAATGAAACCGGATTCTTAATTTTGGAGGTGCGCGATTTATGGAAATTACTGAAAGCGCTGCCGGGACATTACACCAGCAGGCGGTTAAAAAGTACGTGTTAACCAATCAACAAGGCACGCGGGTGGCGATTCTCACCTGGGGCGCAACCTTGCAAGAGTTTAGTGTCGTGGAAGATGGTAAACGTCATCAATTAGTTGTGCATCAACCCAATTTAACTGACTACGATCATAATCCCTTCTACCTGTGCCAAACTTTAGGCCGGGTAGCTGGACGGATTGCCGGTGCGCAATTTGACTTAGATGGTAAGACGGTCCACTTGGATGCCAACGAAGATCCCAATGCTAGTCACGGGGGACCACATGGTTTTACCTTTGTGAACTGGGAGGCAACGACTACTAAGACGGCGGACACGGCCAGCGTCATCTTGACGCATACCGCGACGGAAGCCGACGACAAGTATCCTGGGACTATGGACGCCAAGGTGACCTTTACGCTATCCGAAGAAAATCACCTCGACATTCAATTCGATGCCAAGAGTGATGCGACGACGTTGTTTAATCCAACGGTTCACAGCTACTTCAACGTCACAGATGATCAATACAGCCTGGACGACCAGTGGTTGAAGTTGAGTGGCGACAAGCGCCTGGTCTTAGACCAAGCCAAGATCCCTACGGGGGAAATGGTTGCCACCGCCGGAACCGGGTATGATTTCAGTCACCCACGAACCATCAAGGATGGGCTGGACCAACTGCATAAGACGGGGCAAGTCGAATACGATGATGCCTTCGTCGTGCGTCCAAGTAAAGATGAACCCATCGCCGAGGTTGGTGACAAGGCTGGTCACCGGACGGTTTCCGTCTTCTCCGATCGGAACGCCTTAGTGGTCTTCACGGCCAACGCCACCGATCCTAAACGGGCCGAGAAACATGATTACAATGCCCTGGCCATGGAGGCCCAAACCTTACCGGATGCCATTCACCACGAGGACTTTGGCGACGTGATTCTACCAGCCAATCAACCGGTCACACACTGGATTAGCTATCAATACGAACGGAAATAAGAGGAGAGATTTTAATGAGTTGGCAAGATAATTATCAAGTTTGGCAAGCACAACCAACGATGATTCCTTACATTAAAGGTGAATTAGCCGCGATTGCCGGCGACGATGATGCCCTGAAGGCCGCCTTCACGGCCCCTATGAGTTTTGGGACCGCCGGTATGCGGGGGATCATGGGCCCCGGAATTGGCCAAATGAACGTTTACACGGTTCGGCAAGCTACGGAAGGGGTTGCCCGCTACCTGGACACCCTGGATGACGCGACGAAGCAACGTGGGGTCGCCATTAGCTTCGACTCCCGGTACCACTCTAATGAGTTTGCGCACGAGGCAGCCCATGTCTTAGGTGCTCACGGGATTCCTAGTTTCGTGTTTGATGACTTACGGCCAACGCCAGAGTTGTCGTTTGCGGTCCGTCATTTACACACGGCAATGGGCATCATGATTACCGCCAGTCACAACCCCAAGCAATACAACGGGTACAAGATTTATGGCCCTGATGGTGGGCAAATGCCACCTAAGGTGTCCGACATGATCACGACGTTTGTCCGTTCCGCCAAGGATGTCTTTGGCATTGCGGTGGCTGACGAACAAAAGCTACGGGCCGACCACCGGTTGACCATCATTGGCGAAGACGTTGATCAACCTTATTTGGAACAAGTTGAATCTGTCACGATTAACCATGACTTGGTGGCTAAGGTGGGGAAGACCATGAAGTTGATCTACACGCCACTGCATGGGACTGGTAAGGTAATTGGTGAGCGGGCC
Source organism: Levilactobacillus senmaizukei DSM 21775 = NBRC 103853 (assembly GCF_001592085.1). Lineage (GTDB taxonomy): Bacteria > Bacillota > Bacilli > Lactobacillales > Lactobacillaceae > Levilactobacillus > Levilactobacillus senmaizukei. Next base: position 40,306 of record NZ_BCWD01000001.1, on the reverse strand, counting down.
TTACGGGGCGCCGGCTTCGAGAACTTTACCATGGTTCCCGAACAAGCCATCGCCGATCCTGAATTCCCAACGGTGCCATTCCCGAACCCTGAGTTCGCCCAAGCCTTCGACATGGCGATCGCGTTAGGGAAGAAAGAGGGCGCCGACCTCTTGGTTGCCACCGATCCCGATGCCGACCGTTTAGGAGCCGCCGTTCGTCAACCGAATGGGGACTATCAACTGTTGACAGGAAACCAAATTGCGTCCATTTTGTTGGCCTACATCTTGAAGGCCCGCAAGGCCGCTGGCCAGTTACCGGCCGACGGGCGCGTGGTGAAGTCCATCGTTTCCACCGAATTAGCCACCAAGATTGCGGCAGCTTATGGGGTAGAGATGAAGAACGTCTTGACTGGGTTTAAGTTTATTGCCGAACAAATCCACCAATACGAGACCAATCACGACCACACGTTCCTCTTTGGCTTCGAAGAGAGCTACGGATACCTGATCAAACCATTTGTTCGTGACAAGGATGCCATCCAATCGACAGTACTCCTGGCCGAAGTTGCGGCGGACTACAAGGAACGGGGGATGACCCTGTACGATGGGATCGAAGAACTCTATGCGACCTATGGTTACTCAGCCGAAAAGACCACGTTTGAAGAATTCCCTGGTGTTGACGGGGCCGATCAGATGGCACACTTGATGAGTGAGTTCCGTGACAATGCTCCGAGAGACTTTGCTGGAACGGCTATCACCGCCGTGGAAGACTTTGCGACGAGTGTGAAGACCGCTGCGGATGGCACCACCAGCAAGATTGACTTACCACAAGCCAACGTCTTGAAGTACTGGCTCGCCGATGAGACCTGGATCTGCATTCGACCTTCAGGGACCGAGCCTAAGGTTAAGTTCTATATCGGGACCAGTGCAAAGACGGATGCCGCTGCGCAAGCCCAATTAGCGATGTATGAAAAGGCCTTAAAGGCGTATGTCAATTCAGTTGAATAGCTGAGTGAAAACATTTCACCGGTAAGTGAAAAACGCTTACCGGTGATTTTTTGTTTTCATTTATAAATATTGTTTACTAAAAAAGTTATGGCCACAGGACAACCGGTTGCAACGTGACAACTAGTACTTATAACAGAACATTTTGTGTTAAAACGCACAAAAATTGCGGTTGCAATTTTGCTGAAGAGTCCTAGAATGACATATGTAAAGCGCTTACATTTTAGTAAAAGCGCAACAAGTTTTACCGATCCTATAAATAACAATTGGGAAGACGAGGTGTTTTGCAATGGCAAAGAAAAACGAAAAGATTACGTTAGATCCAGAGGCGTTCGCAGCGGCAGTCCTTGGAGGGAACGAGCAACGGCCAGATGAGGCGAATAAGCTCTACATCAAGCGTCAGTTGACCCTTTACCTTGAGGCAACCCTGTTAGCCCAAGATTTTAACGAACTGGAAGAGTCACAATTTGATATGGCGAAGTCCCAACAACGAGAAGCCGTCTTATCGAAAATCATTGAACACCGTTATCACTAATACATATAACGGCATAAGACGGAGTTTCCGTTGAAAGGTGTGGAGGAAAAAATGATTAAGCAGTATCTCTCATATGCTTTAGGGGCGTTCGGTCATGATGCGTTCTACGCGACCCTGAATACTTATTTTGCTATTTTTGTTACCAGTGCCTTATTCGTTGGCAAGGGTGCGGCTGCTGAAGCCGGTATCGTTACCACGATGGTGGTGGTTATTCGTTTAATTGAAATTGCGTTTGACCCAATGATTGGTGGGATGGTTGATAACACCAATACCAAGGTTGGGAAGTTCAAACCCTGGATTTTGGCTGGGGCGATCGTTAGTTCCGTTGGGATTATCCTGATGTTCTCCAGTCTCTTCGGTTTGGCGGACAGCAACACATCCATTTACTTCCTGGTATTTGGGATTGTCTTCGTCATCATGGATATCTTCTATTCATTCAAAGACATTGCCTTTTGGTCCATGTTACCTGCCTTGAGTGTTGATTCTAAGACGCGGAATAAGTTCGGGACGATTGGTCGTTTCGGTTCTACGTTAGGTTCTCAAGGGGTGATCATCGTTGTTACCCCATTAGTCGTTTACTTCTCACAAATGTTCTCTGGGTCTCACGGAGATACGCAAACTCGGGCCGGCTGGTTAGGCTTTGCCATCGTCATCGGGGCCGTTTCATTTTTAGGGGCTCTGGCGACTTACTTTGGGACCAAGGAGCAGACGAGTTTGATTCGGGAAAACACCGAACAAACGCGGTTCCGCGATGTGTTCAAGGTTATCGGGGAAAACGATCAACTGATGTGGTTGGCGTTCTCGTACCTGTTATTTGCCTTAAGCTACGTGGTTACCAACTCACTCCTGATTTACTACTTCCGTTACGTCATTGGTAACGCCGGTGCCTACAGTCTGGTCGGGGTAATTACCGCCATCTTAGGGATTCTTTCCGTACCACTGTTCCCAACCATCGTGGCTAAGATTACGCGGAAGGGTGTCTACATTGGTGGGATTTGCATGATGTTAATTGGTTACGTCTTGTTCATGTTTGCGGGGACCAACACCATCATGATGTACATTGCCGATGCTATCTTCTTCTTCCCATACCCAATGATCTTCTTGGCGGCCTTGATGACCATCACCGATAGTGTTGAATATGGTCAATACAAGAACGGCACTCGTAATGAATCCGTTACCTTGTCCGTCCGGCCACTGATTGATAAGTTGGCCGGGGCCTTCTCAACGGGGATCGTGGTTATCGCCGCCGTCCACTCTGGGATGACCGGGGATGCCAAGCCTAGTGACATTACGGCTCACGGGATGTTTATCTTCCATTCCTTCATCTTCTATATGCCGATGATCTTATTGATTGTGGCGGCCTTGATTTACCAATTCAAGATTACCTTGTCTGAAAAGAAGCACGCTGAAATCGTGCGCGAATTGGAAAAGAAATTGGAAACTGAAAAGGCTGAAGCTAAATAAACTGGTTTTTCACAAGGCCGCAGGTGATATGAGCCTGCGGCCTTTATTTAAAAGGAAAGAAAGCGCTTTAAAAAGTTGTTGACAAGCATCGCTGAAGCGCCTATGATAATGGTAAAAGTTTTACTAAAACTACGAAGGAGTTAATAGCCATGGATTATGCTACCCTTGCATCTGAATATCAAGAACAGTTTAACGTCGCACCAGAACGGGTCTTCTTTGCCCCCGGTCGGATTAACCTGATTGGTGAATACACCGACTTCAACGGCGGCCACGTCTTTCCGGCCGCTATCAGCATGGGCACCTACGCTGCCTACTCAGCTCGGGACGACCGCGAATTCCGCGTTTACTCAGCTAATGTGCCAGATGCCGGGGTCTTAACCTTCTCTCTGGACAACTTGACCTTCGACAAAGCTGACAACTGGGCCAACTACCTGAAGGGGATGCTGTTCGAACTGGCTAAGCAAGACTTAACCATCGACCATGGCTTCGACCTCTATGTTCACGGGAACTTACCAGATGCTTCCGGCTTGTCCTCATCTGCCTCGATGGAAATGTTGATGGGCGAGATTTTGCATGTCGGTTACGATATGAAGTTGGATGAAGTTGAAATGGTCAAGGTCGGCCAACAAGTTGAAAATGATTACTTCGGTTTGAACACCGGGATCATGGACCAATTTGCCATTGGCATGGGGAAGAAAGACCAAGCCATCCTGTTGGACACCAACACCATGGACTACGAATACGCCCCCCTAGACTTGGGCGATAACGTTGTGGTGATCATGAACACGAAGAAGCGGCGGGAGCTGACCGATTCCAAGTACAACGAACGGCGGGCTCAATGTGAAGAAGCCCTGCGTCGCTTACAAACGAAGCTGGACATCAAGACGCTGGGCGACTTGAACGAAGATGAGTTTGACCAAAATGCTTATCTGATTAACGATGAGACCTTAATCAAGCGGGCCCGTCACGCGGTCTTCGAAAATCAACGGACGTTGAAGGCCTTCGATGCGTTACAAAAGGGTGACATGCAGAGCTTCGGTCACTTGGTCAACGCCTCACACATTTCCTTACATTATGACTTTGCCGTAACGGGTAAGGAATTGGATACGTTGGTTGAAACGGCTTGGGAACAACCGGGTGTCTTGGGTGCCCGGATGACCGGTGCTGGCTTCGGTGGCTGTGCGATTGCCATCGTCAACAAGCACAACGTTAAGGACTTTGAGGCTAAGGTTGGCAAGGTTTACGAAGATACGATTGGTTATCCAGCCGAATTCTACGTCGCCGAGATTGCCGATGGCCCTTCAGAATTAACCAAGTAATTTAACTTTCAAGTCAAGAATGGCTGGCGGAATTGGGTCAACGTTGTGTGAGTAACTCCGCTGCGTGTGACCTGATCGCCGGCCATTTTTGGTTGAGAGACGGGCCTACAAGATTTTAGTTAATTAGCGTAAAATAAAGACGTAAAGACATAAGAGGAGGAATTGAACAATGACAGTTTTAGTATTAGGTGGTGCCGGTTACATCGGTTCTCACGCCGTTGATCGTTTAATCGAAAAAGGTTATGACGTTGCCGTTGTCGACAACTTAGTCACTGGCCATCGGGCAGCCGTTAATAGCAAGGCCCGGTTCTACGAAGGTGACGTTCACGATCAAAAATTCTTGAACGACGTGTTTGATAAGGAAGACATCGAAGGCGTGATGCACTTCGCTGCCTTCTCAATTGTCCCCGAATCGATGGAAAAGCCATTGAAGTACTTCGACAACAACACGGCTGGCATGGTTTCCTTACTGGAAGTCATGAACAAGCACAACGTTAAGCGGATTGTCTTCTCTTCAACGGCCGCAACGTACGGCGAACCTAAGCAAATTCCAATTAAGGAAACCGATCCCCAAATTCCAACGAACCCTTATGGTGAAAGCAAGCTGATGATGGAAAAGATCATGCACTGGTCTGACGAAGCTTACGGTATCAAATTTATCGCGTTGCGGTACTTCAACGTTGCCGGGGCTAAGGAAGACGGGAGTATTGGTGAAGACCACCATCCAGAAACCCACTTGATTCCAATCATCTTGCAGGTTGCTGCTGGCGAACGCAAGGAGTTATCCATCTTCGGCAGTGATTACCCAACCAAGGATGGGACCAATGTGCGAGATTACGTCCACGTCGTTGACCTGGTCGATGCCCACATCTTGGCCTTAGAATACTTGAAGGCCGGTCACGACAGCGATGCCTTTAACCTCGGTTCTTCAACTGGCTTCTCTAATAAGGAAATGTTGGAAGCCGCTCGCAAGGTCACAGGTAAGGAAATTCCAGCCAAGATGGCACCTCGTCGTGCCGGTGACCCAAGTACCCTGATTGCCGCCAGTGACAAGGCTCGTAAGGTCCTGAACTGGCAACCGCAATTTGATAACGTGGAAGACATCATTCGCACGGCGTGGAACTGGAAGCAAACGCATCCACAAGGCTATGCTGACCGGACTGAGGAGACGAAGTAATGACTGAAGACACGATTCAAACCTTTATCGATGCCGTCGTGGCATCGCCAGCACCTTATACGGAGTTGGATCGGCAGTATGTGACCAACCGGATCTTTGCCCTCATTGGTGATGGCCAAGCCGAGGCTGCCACTAGCAATGAACCGATCGATCTGGTTAATGCCATGATTCAAACGGCGATCAATCACGGTAAAATTGAGGATTCTGCGAGTCCTAAAGAAATCTTGGAGTCGCAACTGATGGATCTGATGACGCCACTACCATCCGCCTTAAATCGTGGCTTCTGGGATCGGTATCAAAAGAGTCCCAGTGCGGCAACCGACTGGTTTTATCAATTAAGTCAAAAGAACAATTACATTAAGACCCGTAACATTGCTAAAAACGTGGTCTTTCCTGCCAAGACACCGGCCGGTGAGTTAGAGATCACCATCAACCTGTCGAAGCCAGAAAAGGACCCAAAGGCCATTGCTGCCGCGTTGAAACAGAAGTCGACCAGTTATCCTTTGGACCAACTGTGCATGACGAACGAAGGCTACTTGGGTCGCTTGGGCTATCCCGCCCGCAGCAATCACCGGATTATCCGAATGATGCTGGGCGGCGAAACCTGGGGCTTCCAATACTCCCCATACGCCTACTTCTCAGAGCACGCGATCTTCTTGGCCCAGGAACACCGACCAATGCTGATCAACCAGCATACCTTCACCAACTTGTTGGAAATTGTTCGGCAATTCCCAACCTACTTTGTTGGGAGTAACGCCGACCTGCCAATCGTTGGGGGCTCGATGCTCACACACGACCATTACCAAGGTGGGAAGCACGACTTTCCAATGATGAAGGCGCCGGTTGACCGCGCGATCGACCTGGGCGTTGCCGGTGTCGCTGCCGGTGTTGTGGATTGGCCAATGACGGATATTCGCTTGACCGGGAGTCAACCGGAACCCCTCATCACCGCTGCCACAAAGATTTTAAACAGTTGGATTGACTACTCCGATGAGTCGGTCGATGTTCGAGCCTACACGGATGACACGCGCCATCACACGGTGACGCCGATTGCCTACCGGAAGGGTGACGACTACGTTTTGGATATTGTCCTGCGAGACAATCAAACGTCCACGACTTATCCTGATGGGATTTTCCATCCGCACCAGGATGTGCAACACATCAAAAAGGAAAACATTGGCCTGATTGAAGTCATGGGTCGAGCCATTTTACCCGCTCGACTGAAGGCCGAAATGGCCGAGGTCACGAAGTACTTGTTGGACGAACCCAATGAGATGGCGGACATGCACCAGGCCTGGGCCGATCAGATTAAGCGAGACCACCAGTTGACGGCAGAGAACGTCACTGAGGTCTTACACCAAGCGATTGGGAACGTCTTTGCCCGAGTCCTGGCCGATGCCGGGGTCTTCAAGCGTGACACCGCCGGTCAAGCCGCCTTGGATAAGTTTATTGCCCAAATTTAGTTGGAAAGGGAAGTGAGGAATCATCGCAGCTACGTTGAAAGATATTGCCCAAACAGTCGGGGTGTCCTTGGCGACGGTTTCTCGCGTCCTCAACTATGATCGGACCTTGTCCGTGAGCGAGTCTACTCGGAAGCAAATCTTCGAGGTGGCCGAGCGGTTGAACTATTCTAAGTTCAAGCGGCGGCCGGTTCCTGTGACCAAGGAATTAAAGATTGCCATTGTGCAATGGTATTCCAAGACCAAGGAACTGGATGACTTGTACTACATGTCGATTCGCTTAGGCCTCGAGAAACGATGTGAGGAACGCCACTTCTTGGCCACACGAACTTTCCACAGTGATCTGAGCTCCATCGATGCCGATGTTGATGCGATTATCGCGATTGGAAAGTTTAGCGCCCAGCAGGTCACAGCGATGGCTCAACTCACGCCAAATCTAGTCTTTGTGGACCAAGACCAGCTGGCGGAGGGCTACGATAGTGTGGTGACCGACTTCGATATTGCCGTGAAGCAGGTCATCGATGGGTTTTGGGCGGCCGGCCAGCGACGGATTGGCTTGTTGTATGGGACTGAGTGGACCACGGATGAAAAGTTGGCGGTCATCGACCCACGGTATCTGGCCTTCAAACACGAGATGGAAGACCACGGGGCGTTTGATCCCGCACTGGTCTTCTCCGGTGACTATACCAATCAGTCCGGTTACGAGGCCATGATGACGGCCATTAAGCAATTTGGTTCGGATTTACCCGCAGCCTTCTTTGTGACCAATGATCCCATGGCAGCCGGGGCGCTCAAGGCCCTGCATGAACAGGGAATTGCTGTTCCCCAGCGGGTGAGTGTCATGAGCTTTAACGATACTACCATCGCCAAGTTCGTTTTTCCTGAGTTGAGCAGCGTTCACGTGGACACTGAGCTCTTAGGTAGCGCAGCCGTAGACTTGGTGGCCGACCGATATAACAACGGACGGACCACGCCCCAGCGGATGACGATCGGGACTAAGATCGTGAAGCGAGACAGCACGAAATAACTTCGATGAACAAATCAAAGGATCGAGACAAAAATTAGTCTCGATCCTTTTTATTGTGGCTGTTTTTAATGAATTGATGAATCTTTTTCGGAAGCTTGCCGTTTCTGGACGGCCAGCCGGTCGGCCTGGTGGCCCCATTCGGCCAGATGGCCATAGGTGGCCAGGACGTCGGCTTCAGGAGTGGTTGTGAGGACTTCTTGCCAGATACTCGTCATGATAGTCCGAACGGCTACCGCGGTCTCCTGGCCCGTCTGGGTGAGGGTAATCCAGGTGATTCGATGATCAGCTGTGTCGGCTTGGCGGGTAATGTAGCCAGCCGCTTCCAGTCGGGTCATTTCACGACTGACCAGGCCCTTATTAATGACCAGCTCATTTGAGAGTTGTTTAGCGGTAATGTGGTCATGCTCACTGATGAAGAGGAGAAAGTTGGCATTCGTGGTGCTCAATGCCGGGAAGTCTAGTTCATGACTAATCATGGTTTGAAATCGCCGGTGTAGGATGCCAATGATTTTGCTGAGTTGTGTGATTTCCATAGGAACACCGTCCTTTGCGCCTTAGTATAGCATATAGTTGACAATTAAACTAATCAGCGTATACTAAACAAATAGTTGCCTTATCAACTGAATAGGAGATCTTAAAGTGAATTCAAAGCAAAGATTATTATTTTCGATTACAATGACGACGATTATGGCGAGTGTTATGAGCTGGTTAGGCATGGCGAAGAGTACGGGAATCAATTTGGCGTTTTGGCGGGCCTATGCCACGAGCATTCTGCCAACGTTGGCGTTTGCCATCATGTGGAACGTGTTGGTGGCCTCGAATGTGGCCAAGCTGATGATTAAGTTGGGTACTCGTAAACTAACAGACGAGGCAGAAATCATCACGCGGAGTGGCACGATTCGTAGTTGGACCATGATTTCTGTGATGTGTTTCACCATGAGCACGTTGGCCCTGGTCGTTAATGGAGAGTTATTCGCGATGACACCGGTGACCTTCATCCTCGCCTTCTTTGGGGACTTCACGATGGCGTTCTTTGTCCGGGGGATGTTTGTGATGCCCCTGGTCAAGCGAATGGTGCTGGGGACGCCTAAGACGGTTCAGATTATTTCTGAAGAGGAAGCCGAAGAAAACGTTGAGGCCGCGGCTGAATAGCTTAGCCAGAAATTCCTAACATGAACTAAACTGGCAGTGTAAGTGGCCAGCTAAACAAAATTAAAGGAGTCGCTATCGTCTAGGAAAAGACGATAGCGACTCCTTTTTTCGTGCAATTGAGGATAACTAGTTGGCTAGCGCAGACTCGTAAGTTTGTGAATGACCATCAATCAGAGCCGTCGGCGACCTTACCTGGAGGACGAAGGCGGACCATGGAATGAGTCTACCAGATCTTAACTCGGTCGGCAGGAGCCAGGTACATGGCATCGTCGGGTTGCACGTTAAACGTGGTGTAGAAGTCATCAAGGTTCTTGACCTGCACGTTAGCCCGCAGCTTGGCTGGTGCGTGAACGTCGATCGACAATAGGAGCTGCATGTATTCCGTCGTAGCCTTCATCCGCCAGACATTGGCCCAGTTGATGAAGAAGGCTCGGAGGTCGACGTCATCGGCTGACTTGGCAGCCTCGAGCGCACAGCTCAGACCACCGGCGTCGGCAATGTTTTCGGAAACAGTGAGCTTTCCGTTGACCTTTTGGCCGGCAAATTCGATCCCATTGAATTCGTTGATCATGGCTTTAGCCAAGCCTTGGAAGTGTTCCAAGTCGGCATCCGTCCACCAGTTGTTCAGGTTCCCAAATTCGTCGAACTGTGAACCATTATTGTCAAATGCGTGGGAAATTTCGTGGGCGATCACGGCCCCGATTCCGCCGTAGTTGGCACTGCTGGATTGGTCCAAACTGTAGAATGGCGCCTGTAAGATAGCCGCCGGGAAGACAATTTCGTTGTTGGATGGGGAGTAGTAGGCATTAACCGTGTTGGCACTCATGTCCCAACGTTCACGATCGACGGGTTTGCCCCAGTGACCGTAGTAGTTTTGGATGGCAACTTCACTGATGGCTTGTAGGTTATCGAACAGCGACTTGTCTGGATCAACCCGGTATTTGCGGTAGAGTGGGTCAATTTCGTCAGGGTAGCCGACCTTAATGGTTAGCTTCTGGAGCTTGGTGATGGCCTTTTCACTGGTGGCGGTGCTGAGCCAGTCGTTGGCCTTTAACCGTTGTTGGTAAACGTGGGTCATCTTCAAGACCATCTTGCGGACGTCGGCCTTGGCGGCTTCACCAAAATATTTACGACCGTAGTAGTCCCCAACCACTTGGGAGAAGGTTCCGGTAGCGAGATAGAAGGCGGCTTTTTCTTTGGAGCGAGCCTGTTTTTGGCCGGACAGTGCGCGCCGATAGGTCCCACCGACTTGACGGAATTCTTCCGTGAGGGCACCGGTACCATCGAAGACGGTCTTGACCATCATCCAGTGTTTGATCAGCTCAAAGTTGGCGGGGGTGATCAGGTCATTGGTCGCATCGAAGAAGATCGGTTGCGGTAGGATAGCCTGTTCAGGCACGTCACCTAATAGGGCCTGGATGGTCCCAGTTAAGTCCAAATGGCTGACTTGCTTAGCCACGGCGCTGGTGTCACGTGGGTTATAGACCTTTACATAATCCGCCGCCTCTTCGGATGACTTAACGTGGGGGGCAATTTGGGCGTCGAAGGCCTTGGCATCTGCCACGATCTGGTGGGCGTCGTCGGTTGAGTAGCCCAACATTCCTAATAGTTTTTCGGCGGTACTGGTGAAGATTGGCATTAGTTGGGCCGCCGCCTGATTGCCTTTCTCGTAGTAGGTCTTGTCTGGTAAGAAGAGGTTCGGGGCATCCAGATATAGGGCGTAGTTGCTCGTGTCCTTCATATCGGGTTCCACGCCAAAGTCAATCGGCGTTGGTAAGCCAACCTTGATGAAGTCGACCAAATGACGGTTCAAATCGTCGAGATCGGTTAAGGCCGTGATCCGGTCGAGATAGGGCTTCAGGGGTGCCGTTCCGGTGGCCTCACGTTGCTGGAAGTCGTTGGCTTGGGCATAGAGCCGCTTGAAGGCAGCCATTTCATCGTTGGCCGGCATTAATTTTCCAGTCAAGAGATCACGGAAGTCGCTCATTAGAGTCTTTTCGATGTTATCAACCAAATCCATAAACCCACCGGTTGACGCGTGGTCGCCGGGAATGGTGGCTTGGTCGGCCCAGGCGCCATTAACGGCGTCATATAAGTCTTGAGTCAGTTGCTGGTCGTTGACTGGAAAGTCCTTGGTGGCCCCTCCAGCTGCTGTATCAGACGTAAAATGATTAAGTCGCATACGAAATCCTCCTAAAATTTGTGTGATTACTAAAAGACTAACCCATTTGTGAAGAAAAAGGAATTTTTTTGACGGTGACGACACGAAAAAAGAGCTGAGAAGATCTCAACTCTTTTTAGCTGGCTTTAGTCATCACCCAGAGCCCGTTTTTTAGCGCTGATGACTGGCCGGTGAAACTTCGGCCGCGTCCGGTCCCAGGTCGCAATGTTGGCTTGGTATTGGGTGAAGAAAGCGTTGATGTCTTCGGAAGTCAGGCTGCTAGGAATTTCTTCCCAGGCTTCGGCACTTTGAAGAAAGGCTTGGCGGATGTCGCGTTCCACGTTGGTCCCCTTGGTGGTCAACCGGAGATACTTAACCCGGCGGTCATCCAACTTGGCTTCTTGTTCCACAAATCCGTCGAGCAGTAGTGCTCGGAGCTTACGAGCAGCCGCCGAACGAGTGGTACGAGTGGAATCGGCCAATTCACTCAACGTGATGTTGCGTTGTTCATGAATTTGTTTTAGAAGTAAATATTGTTCAAAACTGACTGAGTACTGACTGGTAATCTGTTCTGCGGCGTTGATCAGGACGCGAAAAATTTCGCGGTATTGCCGCAAGAACGCTTCAAACACGCGATCTTCATTCTGCATATTAACTCCCCCTGGAAATGCATATTCTGTTGAGTGTCACGAAGTTGGCCGGGTTAATGGCGGCGGGTCTTCATGACCTCAGCATACCGTCATTATGCGGCCTGACCAGTGGGGATAAAAATGATTGTGCTCGCGCACATTGGGTTAGGATAAGTCAGCTTGTTTTCTAAATGGTCGGTGGATCGGAATATAGCGCATATAAAAAGCCGACAACGATGTGTCGGCAGGGGTACAGCGTTATTTTGTCATGTAAATATAGAGGTGGTCGGTGGAGAAGCCCACGTTGAAGCGAACCCCATTGGAGTGAATGGTCTTCGTGGTCGTGGAGGAACTGTTCTTTTTGGCATCCTTCATAACTTTTTCGAATTGCTGCATGACGCTCTTGGGCTTCGTCCCCAAGGCGTTGCCAAGTAAAGCGAAGGTCGTGATGAATTTCTTCTGGCCGGTCTTAGTCTTCATTTCCTTGGTCGGGACCAAGAGGGCTAATCCCATTAAATGGCCATCCTGAACGTTTCCCCGAATCGTGGTGTACTTGGTGGTTGCGAGGTTATGCAAGCCAGTGGTTGTGGTTGTTGGGAGCAGATCGTCTTTGGCCTGCTTTTTAGCCGTAGCCAGGCGCTGTTGTAACTTCTGACCGGCCACTTTTTGTTGTTGAACGGCTACGGCGGCTGCCGCTGGATCGGTTTGCGCGAGGGCCGCTAATTTTTTCTTGGTTGCGGCCTGGTTAGCCTGGGCACTCTGCAATTGTTTCTGCGTCTTGGCGGGCAGGTAGCTGGCCGTGGCCATTTGGTTGTAACTAGTGGCAATCTTCTGGTAGTTGCCTAATGCCGCCACCTGCTTGACCGTAACGGTTTTGTGGGCGGCCCCGGCGGTAATCTTGACAGTTTGATCTTTAGTTGCCGCGGGAACTTGGAAGAAGTAGGTACCGCCGTTCAGGTTAGCCCGTTGGCTGGCGCCATTATCGATCCGGTAGGTGACGTGTTTGGCCGCAGCCTGTCCCTTGATGACAGCGGTCAACGCGGTCGGCTGGTAGCTTTGGTGATTAGTGGTTAATTGATTGTTCGAGCAGCCGGCAAGGGTAAGCGTCAGCAGGCCGCCGAAAACAAGTAGTAGCTTTTTCATATTAGATCCATCCCTTGGTCAGTAATTTACTTGGTTCATCTTACCACAAACTACTTGCTAATCGGGTAATGAGACTCATCCATTTCTTTTGCCAGTTAACTGGCGAGAATCCTTGCTAGTCAAGCAAAAATTGGTATGATAAGAATAAGTAAGTGGATGAGCTGAGCTGAACTGAAGGGAAGGGATCGCATGTATGAACGGATTTTAGTACCCACCGACGGCAGTAAGAATGCCCACGCGGCGGTCAAGGAAGCCATTGCCTTAGCCAAGGTTTTAGGATCGGAACTTTTCATTGTGGCCGTGGCCACGGACCAGAGCTATAACCACTATGGGGCTAAATTTGGTGGCGAAATCATGGACCATTTCAGGGAAGAAGCGGCCGGTTATCTGAAGGATGCGGCTGATGAAGCTCGTGAAGCGGGTGTCAAGGCCAGCACGAGTTTTAAAGTTGGGCTGCCGAAGCCAACGATTGCCCAAGTTCTGCCCGAGGACTTCGATACCAGTTTAACGGTGATCGGGCGGTCCGGTTCCCACGGGATCGGACGGGCCATCATGGGGGCGACGACAACCTACGTGGTTCAACATTCCGATACGAACGTCTTAGTAGTCGATTAAAAATTAACGAAAAAAGAAGCACTGACCCGTAGGTCAATGCTTCTTTTTGGTATAGGCGTCAGACTACTTCTTGTTCTTTAACCAACGTTGTAAGTCTGAAATTTCGTCGCGGCGCTTCCGGTCCTTTTTACGGTTAACCTTCCGGCGGCCTTGAACGCCATTTGGATGTGCTTTTTTCATTAGTAAACCCTCACTTAATTAAAATAACAATCGACTGTTATTCTACTGGTTTTCTACGGGAATTGCAAGGGGGTCCACCGTTTTCGTGGTAAATGACGGAATGACAGTCCGTGGTGAGCAAGGCTTTACTGTGATTTGGTTAAAAATTTTTGGTGAGGAAAAATCCCCCGTTTGAGAGTGGTATATTGGGCATATGAGTAATTAGAAAGGGACGAAGCATGTGCAATTCTTGAAAACACGACCCGGCCGCATCTGGACCTGGGTATTAGCCCTCGTGCTGGGATTCTTGTTGGTATGGGGAACGCAGCACGACGCGGCGTTGTATCACGACCCCATCATGCGAGTGACGCAGGTTCAAACCGGTCGACGCGCCACGATGACCGATGATTTTCACAATCACGATACGCAGATTACCCAGAAGTTGACGGGGGTCATTTTAAATGGTCAACACCGGGGCCGGCGATTAACGATTAGCAACACGTATTCACGGTCGCGAGCCATGGATCAGCGTTACCGCCGAGGAAGTCAGTTGTTCGTGGTGATTCATAACCACAGCCGGTCGAAGTTGACAGCTACCGCGAAGGACTTGAAGCGTGACACGACACTAGTCTTCATGATCTGGTTGGTCGTTGCACTCTTACTCTTAATTCTTCAATTCAGTGGGTTGATGGCCTTTCTTAGTGTGGCCGCCAACGGGGTGTTATTTTACATCGCCATCCTTATTAATGGTTCGACCCAAGGAGCCCAGGTCCTCTGGATCTTCGGCAGCTTGGCGGTCGTCTTTGCGGCCCTGACCCTCTGGCTAGTCATTGGGACGAACCGGCAAATGTTGATCACCTTGGCCACGACGATTGGGGGCACCATGGTGGCGCTGGTTATTGGCTTACTGGTCTTTCACTTTACCCATGAACGGGGCGTTACCTATGAATCAATGCAATATGTGACCCAACTCCCCCGGCCCTTATTCTTGGCGGAAACGTTGCTGGGATCACTGGGAGCGGTCATGGATGAGTCAACCGATATTATTTCCTCGCTTTTCGCCTTGAAACGGGAGCGCCCGGAATTAACGGCGGGGCAAGTCTTCAAGTCCGGCCGGCAGATTGGGAGCACCATCATGGGACCGCTGATTAACGTCTTGTTCTTTATCTTCGTGGCGGATACTTTCCCGATGGCGATGTTGTTTCTAAAGAACGGCAATAGCTGGGGGTATACCTTCACGATGAACATGTCCCTCGGGGTCGTCCAGAGCCTGATTAGCGGGATTGGTATCGTGTTAGCCGTCCCGTTAGCCAGCTACTTGGCCAGTCGATTCATGGAAAAGCGGGTGATTAAATGAGTGCGATTACCGTTTTAGGTCTCATTTTATTAATTTTAATGATTTTAGTTGGCGGCAAGGCGGGGGCCCAGTCGTTCCTAGCACTGTTACTGAACTTTGGCTTGCTATTCCTGGCGATTGTCCTGGTGGCCTTTCACTTTTCACCGTTGATCGTGACGCTGGTCGTGGGGCTACTGGTATTAGCACTAACCATCTTTATGAGCAGTGGGGATGACCTATCCAGTACCGTGGCCTTCATTGCTTCGGCGGTTGTGCTGGTGGCGCTGGTCTGCTTGATTGTTCCAGTTGAACAATGGGGCCTGGTTCAGGGGTTTGGCCCCGAAGATAGCGAGGACTTGGAAGGTCTATCGGTGCTGGTAGGGATTAACTTTGTTCAGGTTACCACCGCCACTGCCATTTTAAGTACCCTAGGAGCCATTGCGGAGGCTGCCATGGCCATTGCCGCTGGACTGAGTGAAATCCTCCAGCAGCACCCGCAAGTGGCCATCAGTGACCTCTACCAGGAAGGTATCCTGGTGGGTAAGCAGATTATCGGGACGACATTTAATACCCTATTCTTCGGTTTCTTTGGGGGCTTCTTGGCGTTGTTCATCTGGTTTACCGGCGTTCACTATTCTTTTGGTGAAATCTTTAACGATAAAATTTTTGTCTCAGAAATTTTGATGATTCTGTTTGCGATGATCAGTGTGATCCTGACCGTGCCAATTACAACGTGGGTGATGACCCGCGCAGTGAGCCGTCAGCGACGGCATCCGGTCCGGTCAACGGATGATCAATAGGAGTTGAAGGGTAATGTACTATTTAAAGACAACGGCGTCCGCACCACTCTATGAGCAACTGACCAGCCAAATGAAGGCCGCGGTTCACCGTGGTGAATTGGTCGGGCAGCTGCCTTCGATTCGGTCCTTGGCAGACGAGCTCAAGGTCTCCAAGGGGACGGTTGAGAATGCTTATGAATTATTGGTTGCGGAGGATTTAGTCGAGAATCGGCCACAACAAGGCTTCTTCGTTAAGACCGCGGTGGCGTTACAAGACGTCAGTGAACACGACCGTGACTTGGCCCAACCAGATTTTGACTTCTCTCTCCAATACGCCTCTTCAATGTTGGAAACCCATGCCAAGAGTGCCTGGAAGCGGTCGTTGAATACAGCCATTCAGTCGCAGTTTGACCGGATTGCCAAGACGGCCATTCGACGGCAAGGTTCAATTGAGCTCCGGGAAGAAATCGTCAAGTTACTGGCCCGCCAACGGGGAATTCATTGCGATCCAGATCAGGTGATTGTGACCACTGGGAGTACCGAGTCCCTGACAGTGGTCAACCAGATCGTTCGGGGCTGGTTGCAGCATCCAGTCACGTTGGGGATTGAGGACCCGGGTTATCGTAACGCATACGAGACCTTGAAACGCCAAGGCGTTCACCTGGTGCCCATTCCGGTGACCGCAACGGCCGGGATCGTGGTTGACCGTGTGGCAGAAGCCCCGTTGGATTTGGTCTACGTGACCCCATCACATCAGTTTCCTCTAGGGGCACCGTTAGCCGTCGACCAGCGCCGGCGACTGTTGCAAATCATGGCGGCCAAGCAGGGGTTGGTAGTCGAGGACGATTATGATAGTGAGTTCTCGGTCTTAAGCAAACCCGTGCCAGCCTTGAAGGCATTGGCGCCCGATCAGGTGATCTATCTGAGTGGTTTTTCCAAAACGATTTCATCTGATTTGCGGTTAAGCTTTATCGTCCTGCCGCCGAAATTACTGCCAACTTATCACCGGTTGTTCGAGTACGAGAGTAGTTCGGTCTCGTATATTGCCCAGGCAGCCACGACCGACTTTATTCGATCGGGGGCTTACAGCCGACATATTCGCCGGTCGTTACAAATGAATCGCCAGAAATATGACCTGTTGAAGGACCGACTGACGCCGTTTGTCAATCGGGGATTATTAGCGGCCCGGTTTGGCGAGGCGGGGATTCATATCGTCTTCCACCTGTGTAACGTCACGAATATTGCCCCATTTGAAAGAGCGTTAGCCCGGCACCATCTGTACCTGCGGGCAATGGATCGGTGCTGGTTCACTCAGGTTAAGCCGGGGTATTACATCATTGGGTTTGCTCATTTCTCTAAGGCGGAATTCAATCAGGGCTTATCAAAGCTGGTTGCGATTCTCAACACATTGTCCGTTTAAATTTGATCAGAACTGTCACTTTTCGCAGGTCACGGATTGCCTATACTTAAGGTAATCTAACGGATAGGAAGGCGACATCATGATTGAATACAAAGTGGATAAGATGCTGGACGTGGCAACCTTTAAGGATTTAATTCTCAGGGCTAAGATTCACCGGCAGACCAACGACGATGCAAAATTACAGCGCATGTTGGACAATGCTAATTACCTCTTTACGGCCTGGGACGGGGACCAAGTTGTGGGTTATACCCGTGGTCTAACCGACTATGCGGACGCCGTTTACGTGGCCGACTTGGCGGTTGATGAACATTACCGTTATCAAGGCATCGGTCGGCACCTGCTTGAACTCGTGGACCAAGAGGTCGGGCATAGTATCCATTCGGTTCTCTTCGCATCGGAATTAGCCAAAGACTTCTATGCTAAGATTGGTTACACCAAGGATCCCCGCGGGTACGTCAAGAATCCCGTTCATCTTGATCCAGATGACTGGACCGTTTAAACATTAACTAGCCCAAAAAGGCCGCCTGAGTAATTCTCAGGCGACCTTATTTTTAACTAATGATTTGGGGTGGTGACGATTTAGTTGCTGGAACTGGCAGATGTCGTGTCTTGAGCATCCTCAATATCGGTTAAGTTACCAGCGTATACCCAGTAACGAGTCTTGCTGGTGGTGTCAGTAGCCGGCTTGATCCGGTACCAAGTTGTCCCGTTGCTCTTCTTACCGACCATGTCGATGCTGTAGGTCTTGCCAACCTTAGGCGCAATCTTGGACCAACTTTGACGCTTAGCGTTCTTGTTGGCACCCTTAAGATGGTTGTACAGATAGTACTTCGTGTACTTGCTGCTCAACTTAGCTTGTTGGTTAACGGACGTGTAAGTTGCGGTCATTAACTTGGTGTGCTTCGTGTTCATCTCGTTGTAGTACTTCTTAACCATCTGGTAGAAGGCGGCCATGTTGTAAGACTGACCGAAGTATTTCTTACCAGCAGAAGAGTAGTAGCCAACGGGATCGGTATGAGTCGACCCACCGAGCTTATGCGCAACGGCCTTATGAGACCAAACCGTCCCTTTGTAATCATAGGCGGCGTCGTTAGGCTTCAGGTTGTACTTGTTTAACAGGTAAGCCGTGTACCAGGAAGCGTTAGCAATTTCGTGGGCAAAGGCCGACTTGCTGTGAACCTCGACCTGTTCGAATTGAACATAACGAGCGTTTCCAGGGTAACCAACCCCCCAAGCCAGGTAGTCCGTGTTAGCGATGTTGATGATCCGGGAACCATCGACGAAACTGTGCACGAAGGCGTTGTTGTAGTTGCGCTTCATGTAGGCAATTTCGTTGTAAATGGTTGAGGAAGGGTTCGCGGTTTCGTGAACGACCACCCCTTCTGGTTTAGCCTTACCATGACGGTATTTATTCTTAGGGAAACCACTCCAAACGGACTTGGTTACCTTAGCAGGCTTAATCTTCTTGCTATTAATATAGTTGTTGACCTTGGAACTACTTGCTGATGCCGTGGTCGTGGACATCCCGATAAAACCAGCAGCCCCCAGTGTGGCCAGTACGGTTAAAACAATTTTTTGCATCTTCACCCTGATCATCCCTCAAATCTTTCTTGTCATTTGACAACCGTCCGTTAGACCGTTGCCTATTCGATATTATTCGTTATCAACTATAAACATTATTGTGGCCCACGACAACCGGCCTGACGGCATTTTCGTGTAATATTACGCCGATTATAACGAGCCTAATGGGCTTTGTTCGGCGTGTTTTCAAATAGATTAAAACTTCACGACACCTGTAATCTCCTTGTAATATGCTGGGTGCAGGTCATTTTCTTCCCAATTTCCAATCAAAAAGCGTCTGGCCGGGGCCACACGCTTGAGTCGAGCTATTCCGGTTGTGACCAGGTTTGTCGAGCCGGGTCGATATGCAGCTTTTGTTGGCATTCGGGGCAGAGCCCATAGACTTCGACGTGGTTACTGGTAATCAGGTAGCCCGTCTGCTCACTGGCTTGGTCATTTAGGGACCGTTCAATTTCCGCAAAGTTAGGCGCGAAGACGTCGGTAATTTTGCCGCAGTTTTCGCAGATCACATGGTAGTGGGGCCGACCATAGAAATCATAGCGCAAACCACCGTTATCATTGGGTAACTCGATGACGATACCAAGGTCCACCAGAAGATTTAGGGTGTTATAAACCGTGGCCATGCTGAGATTGGGGAGCTCGTCTGCCAATGACGTAAAGATCGTCTCGACTGCCGGGTGGTTATGGTGGGTGACCAGGTAGGTTAAGATGACCCTTCGTTGGGGGGTGACCCGCACGTGATGTGACTTTAACGTTTGCAAGGCTTGATTTAACAATTGTTTCTGACTAGCCAAGGTTATCCCTCCTTATTTGTAATCGCTCTAGTTTGTATCTATTAAACCACTTTTTTAGAATACTTCCAGTTTTATGATTGATCATTGGTAAAAATTAGCGTTAACAAAGAATTAATGGTGGATGGTTTACATTTAACTAGAAATTGAGTACAATGGCCTCGTTAAGCAATTAAGAATGATTCTAAAGTGATGGTTAAAGTTAGATAAGCCAAACTTTTATCTCCATGTGTGTTAACATGGACTTGGTGCGATAGGCACCATGATTTCGGGGGCGAAAGAGTATGAAGAAGAATAAGAAGCAGGCAACACTGGCACAGCGAATCAACGTGTTGCGGGCAAGTGTGATGGGGGCCAACGATGGTATCCTATCCGTTGCTGGGATCGTGGTTGGTGTGGCTGGCGCCGCCACTAGTAGTTATGCCATCTTTATTTCGGGGATTGCGGGGATGATTGCCGGCACCGTCTCGATGGCGATGGGGGAATATGTCTCGGTGAACACCCAGAAGGATGCCCAACGTAAAGCGATTGAAACGCAGACGATTGCGCTGGATAACGATTATGAAGGGGAGGCCAACTTCATTCGTCGTAAGTATGTCGCCACGGGGATCAAGCCCGAATTGGCTGAACAAGCAACGAAGGAAATGATGACGAAGGATCCCCTGAAGGCGACGGTCAGAGAACGTTTTGGGTTCAACGTTGGCGAATATACCAACCCGTTTTCGGCAGCAATTGCGTCAATGATCTCATTTCCAACCGGGTCAATCTTGCCTTTGGTCTCCATCAGTCTCTTACCGCGTCAATGGCGGGTTGTTGGGACCTTTGCGGCCGTCGTTATTGCCTTGTCAATCACCGGCTACGTGGCGGCAATCTTGGGTAATGCCAACCGGCGCAATGGGACGGCACGTAACGTGATCGCCGGCATCTTGACGATGTTAGTGACCTATGGCATCGGACACTTATTCGCTTAGGGGGCGGTCGTTATGGCAGAGAATGAAAAAATACAAGTAAAAAAAGCTAAGCAACATCAAACCATGGATGAACGCCTGAATACCTTGCGGGCCGGTGTGCTCGGGTCAAATGACGGTATTCTAACCGTTGTTGGGGTCTTGTTCAGTGTGGCCGCGGCAACCACCAATCAATTTACCATTTTCATTGCTGGGCTAGCCGACCTCTTGGCCTGTGCCTTCTCCATGGCTTCAGGGGAATACGCTTCCGTCAGCACACAGAAGGATACAGAAAAGGCTGCTGTCGCTAAGGAAGCAGCGCTGTTGAAGACTAATTATGCCGATCAATTGGCCGCCGTTCGTCATTTTTATGAAGAACGTGGGGTGACCACGGCAACCGCCGAAGCGATCGCGGAAGACTTAATGAATAAGGACGCCCTGGGAACGGTCGTCAACGTGAAGGAAGACATTCAGCTGGGACACTACATGAATCCCTGGGATGCGGCCTTTTCATCCCTGTTTGCGGCGGCACTAGGAGGCACCTTCCCCCTGGTTGCCATGACCATCTTCCCGGCGGCGACGCAGTGGCCCGCCACCATTGTGGCCGTGTTATTGTCGGTCACATTAACCGGGTATCTCAGCGCCAAGTTGGGTCACGGGTTAGTTAAAACGGCCATTATTCGTAATGTCATTGTGGGAATTATTACCATGTTTATTCATTACTATGTTGGGCAATTCTTCTAACCGATTGTCGAGATACGGTCGACCATGGTCAGGCTTCCCCAGCTAGTGTACAATAGGCAATACGATTGCTTAGAAAGTAGGGAATGCCGTTGAGACGGAAGATGAGTTTATTTTCATTGGTCATGCTGACACTCAGTGCCATTATTGGTTCTGGGTGGCTTTTTGGTGCCGGAATGGCCGCGCAGATCGCAGGTCCTGCAGCCATTATCTCCTGGCTCCTAGGGGCCCTTGTGATTGGGCTGATCGCGATGAACTACATCGAGTTGGGCACCATGTTTCCAACCAGCGGGGGAATGAGCCAGTATGCGGCTTTTTCCCACGGGCCCTTGCTGGGGTTCGTTGCCGGTTGGGCCAACTGGTTGTCACTCCTGACCATCATTCCAATTGAGGCCGTCGCCGCCGTTCAGTACATGAGCTCCTGGCCCTGGGCCTGGGCCAACTGGACCCGTGGCTTCCTGCGTGCGGGAAACGTGACCAATGAGGGGTTGGTCATCGTCTTCCTCTTTATTCTGGCATTTACACTGCTTAACTTTTGGTCGGTGAAGCTGTTGACTCGCTTTACTAGTTTCGTCTCAGTCTTTAAATTAGTGATTCCAACCTTAACGATTATCGTCCTGGTCATCACGGGATTTGAACCGCAGAATTTTGCCCACATAGGAGGCTTCATGCCCTATGGGAGTTCCGCGATCTTCTCAGCAACTACGGCGGCCGGCATTATCTTTTCATACAATGCCTTTCAAACGACCATTAACATGGGCAATGAAATTGAACATCCTGAGCGAAATATCCTTTGGGGAATCGTGATTGCCTTTGGGATTAGTACGGTTATCTATACGCTCCTGCAGGTTGCCTTTATTGGGGCAGTCCCAGGTGGGAGCCTCGTGCACGGGTGGCATGGCGTCAACTTCCAGTCGCCATTTGCGGATATTGCCATTCTGTTGAACTTGGGGTGGTTGTCGACACTACTGTACCTAGATGCCTTCGTTTCGCCATTTGGAACCGGGGTTTCGTTTGTCGCCACGACCAGTCGGGCCTTAGCTGCTATGACTGGGACCAAGCATATGCCAACCAAGCTGGGCGAAGTTAACCGGAAGTATCAAACACCTCGGCGGGCGATGGTGGTCAACCTGTTCCTCGGGGTTGTTTTAGTCGCGGGATTTCGGAACTGGGGCACTCTGTCGAACGTGATTTCGACGTCGACCCTGATCGCCTACCTAACCGGACCGGTCACCGTGAGCTCACTGCGGCGGCAAGCGCCAGAGCTTGTGCGGCCGTTTCGGCTGCATGCCGCGCAGTGGTGGTCACCTTTGGCCTATGTGTTGGCGAGTCTGGCCATCTACTGGGCTAAATGGCCAACCACGGTCGAAGTCTTTGGCGTCATTGCCCTGGGCCTGATTTTTTACGTTTACTATGAGATTCGGCGTCCATCCGGTTGGCAATCGTTACGGGCTAGTCTGCGTGGCGGACGCTGGTTACTGGCCGAAATGGTGTGGCTGACGTTGATGTCTGTGGTGGGGAGTCACCAATTTGGTGGGAGTGGCTGGCTGAGCTACCCACTCGATTTTGTTGGTGTCATCCTCGGCAGTCTTGCCTGTTACTATCTTGGGGTGCACGATGCCTATGAGAGTGACTCGCTGGACATTGCACGGTCATTGAATCGGCGCGTGGTCGAAAAAGAATAAAAAGTAAACCCGTCAAGTTGGCGGCGTGTGTCCTTGTACACACGCTGTCAACTTGACGGGTTTTTAAATCGGTTAGTCATGGTTAACGATAACGATGCCATTCCCAATGTTGTGGGGATTTACTAGTGAAGCCGGCTGCTTCGATCGCGGTGGGGTCGAGGTGTTTGGCCGTTTGTAACGTGAGGGTGTCGAGTTGCAATTCATCTCGCCCAAAGGCGACGAGGCGTTCCAGAATCTCCCGTTGGTCATTTGCCGGTAGCGGGCGTCCCAAGACGTAGACTTGCCCGGCCTGATCGGTGAGGTCGAGAATGGGGAAACCGCCCCAGGCCACGAGCTTGTGGGTGGTGCGATCCTCGATGCCCCAGACCAGTTTACGGCGATCCATGGTGTCACGCATGGTGGTATTGATCCAGTCAGCGGTGATTGAAAGATCTTGTTGGGTTAAATCGGCAACATTTTTTAAATTAAAGCGCGTTAACCAATCGAAACGATAACGAGAGGTTAAGAGTGGGTGGTAGCCTTCAAAGCTGGCCATGTGACTCGCGTCCTTTCTGAACATTTATCTCCATTGTATCGGTAATTGCCGAGGCTGACCAGTGACTTTATCGGTGGTATCAGATCGGCTGTGCTATACTTAATAGTAAGTACGGCAAGAGAAAGGAGCAGCATTCATGACGGAAGATTTTTATATTGGGACCTACACCAAGCGCATTAGTCGCGGAATTTATCGGGTGAGCGTCGATTCCAAGGCCAATCGATTGGTTGATTGTGAATGGTTGGCGTCTGCAGGTAGTCCCACCTACCTTGCAAAGGCGGCAGCCCAGCGGTTGTATGTCATCAATAAAAAAGAAACGGATGGTCAAACTCAAGGTGGGTTAATCATCTATGACGTAACCGATGTGAAGCCGCGGGCGATTCAACAGGTTCTACGCGCTGGATCCTCACCAGCTTACGTGGCAGTGGATGAAGACCGACAACTGGTCTACACAGCCAACTATCATACGGCGGTGGTCACCGTTTACGCGATTGCTGCTGACGGGACGTTGACCCAAGCAGATGAAGTGGTCGATCAAGGCCCAGTTGGCACGGCACCAGAGCAGGCCGATGGCCCACATCCGCACTTTGCTGACCTGACCCCGGATCATCGGTTAGTCGTTTGTGATTTAGGGACTGACCGGGTGTACATCTATGATGTTACCGACGCCGGTAAGCTGACGCTGGTGAGTCAATTGGCCTTACCCGATGGCTTTGGCCCGCGGCACATTACCTTTGATGCCAAGAAGGGGGTGGCCTATCTGGTTGGTGAATTGAGTAGCAACGTCGCCACCCTGGCTTACGACGCTGTCAAGGGTTCCTTAGCCCTGAAGGGAATTGTCTCAACGATTCCTGACGACTGGACGGAACATAACGGGGCCGCGGCTATTCGGATGAGTGCCGATGGTCAGTTTATCTACGTTTCCAATCGTGGCAATAATTCAATCACGGTCTTTGCGACCGACGATGCCGGGACGTTGACCACGGTTCAACGGATTAGCACGGAAGGGGACTTCCCACGTGACTTTAACTGGGATGCCAGTCAACGGCTGGTTCTGGTGGTGAACCAGAATTCCGATAACGCGAGTCTTTATACCCGGGATGCCTCGAGCGGTAAGCTCACATTGGCCCAAAAAGACTTTATGGTGCCAGAAGGCGTCTGTGTTTTACCCGTTAAATAAGTCAAACGAATCTAAATAAGGAGCCATGACAAATTGTCATGGCTCCTTTTGGCGTTCGGTGATGATTTTAAATGGGATAGTTTTGCTTGAAGTAGTTCGCCATGACTTGGAGATGGTGAATAATGCTCAGGCGTTTGATCACGCCTAATCCTGGAAAATGTTGCGTGGCTTGGTAGCTGGCCAGTTGTTGGGCGGCCGGCGTTTGAACGGCCGCGTCCTGAGTAGGTAACCAGGCGGCGAGCTTGGCGATCGCCTGGAAGAATTTTTCTTTTGGATGCTTGAAGTCCACGTGATCGTCCGAGACGAATCGGTGAATTCGTAGCTGTGATCCGTGAAAATACGTGAGGTGGATGGTCACCGCCCGTGCGGGGTAACCGTGTTCACTGTAGTGGCCACCACCAATCCCGTAGTCACTGTACCCACTGTAGGGGCCGGTACCAGCCACCCAGTCGTCACTGAACAGGGCGTCTGGCAGATCGGCGTAGGTCCGGTCATGTTCCGGGAACCACGCGTGATCGAAGAGCTGGATGGTGGGCCGGTCTAATAGTTGGCGAATGCGGGCTTCCGGCGGAACCAACAAGTGAGTGGGCGTCGTCAGTAGGCCGGTTTGTTTGGCGGCCACGAGTTCATCGTATTGTCGCGCCACCAGGAGGGTTTGCTGTCCCGGTTGAGCCATCAGGTCCTCCGCCACCAGGGTTGGTGACAAGATGTGACCGACAATCAGTGCCGGGTCGGCTTTCCAAGGGGACCAGTCGTGCAATTTCTGTTGCGTCAGACCATAGTCACTGACCGTGGGGTTGGCGATGATCGCGAGCGGTTGGTGACGATCCATGAAGGCCGCAATGGTTTTGGGCAAGGCAGGAATGTCGCGGACAGGTTCGATGATGGGGATGATGTTGGGTGGAAGTAGCCGTTGCTGAGCCACCGTTTTTAATGCTAGCAGGTCGAATTGACGACCTCGAAAGTAGGGGAAATAATACACGACGGTCACTTCTTTTCTGGGTGCTGGAGTTGGTAGATTTCCAAGTTGAGGGCATCGACTTCGCTTTGCAGGGCGGTGACCGCGGTAGATTCGGTATCCTCGATGAATTGATCGTAAAAGTTACGGTCCGGATCGTAGATATCGTAGTGTTGGTGGCGCCGCTTTAGTTCATGATAGAGTTGGTCGGTGTGATATTGTTTGAGTCCAGTGGCCATTTGCTTGGCCTTGTAGACCTCACGGGCCTGGGAGGCGATGAACCGGGTGGTGAGTTCGGTCGCCGGTACCTGCAGTGGTTGGCGCCGCGGCGACCTAGCTACCGTGAGATACCCGGGTGTCAGTGGCGGCTCGGTGGCCGTGGCCAACATCGTGGGATTGAATGGTCGGTAAATGAGGACGCCAATGCCGGCGGGGATCTCGTCCGTCACCTGCTTGTACAATTTTAGTGGTAAAACAAAGTAATTGTAGTGGCCCACGAAGGAAAGCTTGGCTTGTGAGTGAAAATCACTCTTGGTGACCTTCAATTCGTAGCAGCGCCACTCAATGTCGCCGGAAGGTAACGCTTGATAACTGAGGGTGTCCACGATTCCTTGATCATCCGGCATGGTGACCTCTTCAACCGGAGCAGCGCCCGTCTCGCGACAATACTCGTAGAGGGTTCGTTCTAAGTCGAGAGTTAATTTAGTCTTCATCGGGAGCCTCCTTTTGCCAAAATGCTTGAATCATTGGGGCGAGTTGTTCGGGTCTGTAGAGGCGTTGGAAATGTTGCCAGTGTTTCGGGTATAGGTTGGTGTAGCGGGGACTGGCAAATCGCTGGTCCATGAGTAAAATGATGCCAACATCGTGTGATCCACGGATTAAACGGCCAGCTGCCTGAAAGACGTTGTTGAGGCCTGGAAGTTGATAGGCAAACGCGAATCCTTGATGAGATTGTACGTCAAAGTAGTCGCGGATGAGGTTGGTTTCGGGATTTATGCCGGGAAGGCCGACACTGACAATGCCCACGCCGATTAAACGGTCGGCCTTGAGGTCGATTCCTTCGGCGAAGATGCCGCCAAGGAGGGCAAAGCCTACCAAGCTGGTCTGGGGATTGCTAGTAAAATTGGCCAGAAAGGCGGTCCGGTCGGCTTCGGCCATCTGGTTCTGCTGAATGACCGTCTTGACGTGGGGGTAAGCCAGTTGGAAGGCCTGACTGACCGTCACCAAATATTGATGGGAGGGCAGAAAAATCAGGTAGTTACCGACCTTACCGTCGATGAGTTGCTTAATGGCGAGCAGAATGTTGGCCAGGTTTGCATCGCGTCGTTGATAGGTGGTCTGAATGTAGTTGGTGACTAGAATGGCCTGATGCTGAGGTGGAAATGGTGAATCCAAGCGGTAGGCCAGACTATCTGGTTTCCCGCCTAAGACGGCTTGGTAGTAATCGAGCGGGGAGAGGGTGGCAGAGAAGAGCACCGCACCGTGGCCCAATGCCAGGCTGTCGGCCAGAAAGACACTGGGATCTAGGCACAGCTTTTTCAAGGTAATGTTGCCCTCATCGAGCTCGAGGCGCATCCGGTAGGTGTCGTCATAGTATTCGCTAATTCTTTGATAACTAATCGCGGCAAAGTAATAGTCTAAAATGGCTTGTACGAAGGGGGTCTGGGGCTGGTCGATCAGCCAGTCATGAACGGCCTCGACCAGGCGCGCTAGATCGTGTTCGAAATTTTCAGGTGGTGTGAGGAAGGTACTATCCGTTTGATGGTCGGCAATGAGGGGTGCCGCCAAGTCATCGAAGGTCGCCCGCAGGTCACCCAGCCGGCGGCGAAGCTTAGGTGTTGCTGCACCGGCTTCGTCACTTAAGCGCAGTAGGTGGTTCAGTGGACGGCTACTGATGGCTGCGGAGTACATTTCACGCGAACGATTGACCAGGTTGTGGGCTTCGTCAATGAGGAAAAAGTTGTCGGGGTCCGTGGTAGCAAAGAATCGTTGCAGATGGACTTGGGGATCGAAGAGGTAGTTGTAGTCGCCAATGATGACATCACAAAATAGGCTGGCATCCAGTTGAAATTCAAATGGATCCAGGGTGTGTTTACGGGCAACGGTCTCAATGACCGGGCGCGTCAGCTGGTCATGATTTTGGATCAGGTCCAACAATGCGGGCTTCAGTCGATCGTAGTATCCGAGCATGAACGGGTTCTCTTCGGGCTGCAGGTCGGCTTCTTCTGGGAAACGAATCTTATCCTTAGCGGTTAGGGTGATGCTCTTTAGCTTGAGACCCTGCGAGGCCATGAGGTCGAGCGCCTCTTCGGCGACGCGGCGGGTACTTTGCTTAGCGGTTAAATAAAAGATTCGCTGAATGACGCCCTCGCCGATGGCTTTAATGGTTGGGAAAAGCGTGGAGATCGTCTTACCCGTGCCGGTTGGCGCCTCAGCGAAGAGCCGTTGCTGGGTCAGGATGGTCTTGTAGACGGCAACGGCCAGCTCGCGTTGTCCCGGTCGATAGTGGTCAAAGGGAAAGGTAAGTCGATGAATGGTGGGGTCGCGGCGCTCACGCAGGTCCGATCGAAACTTCAGCCAGGTGACATATTCGTCGATGACTTGCTGAAAGAAGTCACCGGCGGCTTGGCGACTGATGGTTTGTGTCGTCTGCGTCGTTTCTTCCGTATTGGTTTGGAAGTACGTGAGGGTTAGCTTGACCTTATCTAGATCAGGTTCCTTTTGCATGAGTAGGTAGGCGTAGATCTTAACCTGGGCCCAGTAGAGGGTGAGGGTGTTGTCACTTAGCTTGTCGAAGACGGTCTCGGAGGTTTTGATTTCTTCGATACTGGCCGAGTTTTCCGTTAAGGTGACCCCGTCGGCTCGACCATGGATCAGGTATTCCTGATCATTTAGGGACAGTTTCAGGTCCAAATAATATTCTTTTTGATAGTTGGCCCCGCGCTGCTTTTGCAAACGCCGATGGATTTGGGCCCCGAGGAGGGCGGTATTCTGGCTGCCAGAGACGTTGCTCAGATCGCCAGTTCGTAAGGTAAATTCAACTAATTCCCGGACACCTAATTTGATCAAAGGAACGCCTCCATTTCTGGCAATATCATACCATATTTTGCGGGTGGATTGAACGCGTGTTCGTTGAACGACCGAGTCTCCGGGAATTTAAAAAAGTGGTTGGCAAGCTTAATGTAATCGCTTACAATTAGGCTAGAGGTGATTTTTGATGAAAACAATTGGGTTCCAGTTACACCAGGATATGCCAAAAGTAGACGAGGCCGATGCCTTTACGACGATCTGTCAACGACATCAAGCCAAGGCAACCATTAAGATTCACGATATTGAAATCAATCCGCGGGATAAAGATGAAGTCAGCTTATTGGCCGACCATGCCGGTCACTTCGTTCAAGTGGTTACCGATGGTCCGGATGAGGCCCAATTGGCTGCCGCACTGCATCAACAATTAGCCAAGGACAAGTACTGTAATTAAGCGCTTGACGCTAATCGCGGTTTTGCGTAAGCTCAAGGGAGTTGCGTGAATGGAGATTAGCTAATGAGTGAAGAACAAGTGAAACGGCTCTGCGAAATTGCCCCGAAGTATGGGCTGACGTTGGAGAGCCAAGGGTTGGTCATTACCAAGATTAATGGTCAGCCAACGCAATTGGATACGGCAAAGTATATGCCAGACCAGTTTGTTGACCTATTGGCTCAGATTATTGCGACCAATATGAAGGCCGACCTATGGCAATGGCAATAGCGACTCAAAAAGGCATTAGGCTAAATTATCCTAATGCCTTTAATTTTGACAAAATTTAGAACCCTTAGGCTTCTTCCCAGCGGTCGAAATCGCCAGCATGGCTACCTAAGTAAGCCATAGCTTCTTGGGCTAAGGCTTGACTTTCGGCGTCATAGTCCGTGTTGGGATCGGCTTCATCTGTTTGAACCTCGTCGTGGAGAAAGCCCGAAGCGACATCTAGGTACTTGGTCCGGCGGCCGATGCCGTTATCCTTGAATAACGTGTCTAATCCCGTCAGATCGTCTTTGGCAGCGGCAAACACCGATTGTGCCAGATTAGGATCCTTACCTAACCGCGTTGCTGCATAGTCCATCAGAAAGTCATTCATATCGGTAATGATGGCTTCGCGGGCTGCCCGTTCATTTTTTTTAGCCATTGCGACTCACCTCTTAATTTCATTTTAGTCATTTTACAATTGAAGCGCAATGATTCAATTAGGAACAAACATTTATTTACTGGTCACGCTAAATCCCTTTCATAAGTGAATTTATGGGGACTTTGGCAACATTTACCGAAAATTTACATGATTGCGACGAAGACTACATATTAATCGCTTAGAATCTAAATTGTAAGTTAAGGGGAGGCACCACAAGAAGTGCTTAGCTTACGATGTGGTGGTTCTACAATATCTTAAAAAGACATGGAGTGACAGAGATGAATAATGGGTCAAAGTTAGCAATGGGGATTGCGGCAATTAGTTTATTACTGGTTGGTTGTGGTAAGGCCACGAGTTCAACTAGTAGCAAGAGCAGTAGTAGCAGTCAGGCGTTGTCCGGTAAGGTCACGGCGGTGGGCTCAACTGCTTTACAACCATTAGCCGCAAAGGCCGGCACCAACTTCACGACTAAGAACAGCAAGGTTACCTTGACGGTTCAAGGTGGTGGTTCCGGGACTGGTTTGAGCCAAGTTCAAGCCGGTGCCGTTTCCATCGGTGATTCCGATATCTTCGCCGAAGAAAAGGATGGCATTAAGGCCGACAAGTTAACTGACCACAAGGTCGCCGTTGTTGGTATGGCACCAGTTGTTAACAAAGACACTGGTGTTAAGAACTTGAAGATGGCCCAATTGAAGCAAATCTTTACTGGGAAGATTACCAACTGGAAAGAAGTCGGTGGTAAGGACCAAAAGATTGTGATTGTGAACCGGGCCCAAGGTAGTGGGACGCGAGCAACTTTTGAAAATGCTGTCTTAAAAGGGGCAACGGCCGTTAAGTCACAAGAACAAGACTCCAACGGTGCCGTTCAAAAGATTGTTTCTTCAACACCAGGGGCAATTAGTTACTTGGCCTTCTCATACTTCACGAACAAGTTACAAGCCGTTTCCATCAACAACGTGACGCCAACGGACAACAATGTTGAAAACAACAAGTGGAAGATCTGGTCTTACGAACACATGTACACGAAGGGCAAGCCTGACGCCGCAACGGCTGCTTTCCTGACTTACATGAACTCCAAGACGGTTCAAGATAGCTTGGTTAAGGACATGGGTTACATCAGTATCCATGACATGAAGGTCGCCAAGGATGCAAAGGGTGTCGTTACACAAAACTAGTACCGATTTGAGGCGGTGTTAGTTACAGGGGTGAAGGTGCGGTTGCAGCACCTTCACTTTTTTTAAAGGGGGAGTCAACTTATGGAACAAACTAATTTACAACTTAACAAGCCGGATTCCCAAACCAATGAATGGGATGCTCGGCTGCATCATGCTACTCGGGCCACCCGGGAAGATTGGGCCGGTCGGGGTATTAGTTACCTCTGTATTGGCGCGATTATCTTGGTGGTGGCTTCGATGCTCTGGTTCATCAGCTCTAAAGGAATTGCTACCTTTACGCAAAATCACGTGAGTGTTTGGAAATTCTTGACCGGGACTAACTGGGCGCCGGATACCGGCCACATTGGGGCCGCCCCTATGATTGTGGGGTCATTTGCCGTGACCTTTGCGGCGGCGATCGTGGCCACACCCTTCGCGATTGGGACGGCCATCTTCATGACTGAAATCTCGCCCAATCGAGGTCGTAAGCTTTTACAGCCGGTGATTGAATTGCTGGTCGGAATTCCCTCGGTTGTTTATGGGTTTATTGGATTAGCCGTTGTCGTTCCATTCATGCGACACCTGGTCGGGGGCTCCGGGTTCGGGATTATTTCCGCAACCTTCGTTCTCTTCGTCATGGTCTTACCCACGATTACGTCCATGACGGTCGATAGCCTGCGGGCCGTTCCTCGTTACTACAAGGAGGCCTCACTGGCATTAGGTGCCACGCGTTGGCAAACCATTTCACGGGTAATCTTACGATCGGCAACGTCGGGGATCTTGACGGCGGTCATCTTCGGTATGGCACGGGCCTTTGGGGAAGCCTTGGCCGTTCAAATGGTGATCGGTAATGCGGCCGTGATGCCAAAGAACCTGATTTCCGCCGCTTCAACTTTAACGAGTCAATTGACGTCGGGGATTGGAGACACCATTGATGGGACACTACCCAACAATGCCTTGTGGTCGTTAGCCTTAATCCTGTTGCTAATGTCATTGTTCTTCAACGCCTTGGTACGGTTCATTGCGAAGAGGGGGCAATTAAAACATGAACGCTAAACAACGAGATCGCGTAGCCACGGTGATTATTGACCTAATTGTCGCTGCCGTTGTGGGAATTCTATTGTTCTTATTGGTCTACATTTTAAGTGCTGGTCTACCGCACGTTAGCTGGAAGTTTATCACGGGGGCCTCTGACCCCATGAGTGGTGCCGGTGGAATTGGCGTTCAACTGTTTAATTCCTTCTACCTTCTAGTCTTAACGATGTTGATTTCGATCCCAATCTCGTTGGGCGCCGGAATTTATCTGGCAGAGTATGCCAAGGATAATTGGCGCACCAGCCTGATTCGCTCCGCAATTGAAGTCTTGAGTTCGCTGCCCTCTGTGGTAGTCGGGCTCTTTGGGTTCTTGCTCTTCGTGGTGAAGTTTAAAATGGGCTTCTCCGTTATTTCTGGGGCCGTGGCTTTAACCTTCTTCAATCTGCCCTTGTTGACACGAAACATTGAAGAATCTCTGAGCGCCGTATCGCGTAGTCAGCGGGAAGCGGGTCTTTCTCTGGGCCTGTCTAAGTGGAAAACGGAGATCGGCATTATTCTGCCCGTGGCCTTGCCGGGGATTGTGACGGGGGTTGTTCTGAGTGCCGGACGGGTATTCGGTGAGGCCGCCGCATTGATCTATACGGCCGGCCAGAGTGCTCCCGTCACGAATTTTTCCGATTGGAATCCGATGGATCCGGCCAGCCCATTGAATCCAATGCGGCCGGCAGAAACCCTTGCCGTGCATATCTGGAAGATTAATACCGAAGGCATGGCCGAAAATGCCGCTCAGTTATCCGCGGCAGCCTCAGCCATTCTGATCTTGGCGGTCCTGTTGTTTAACTTGGGAGCCCGCCTATTAGGTAATTTCTTGTATCGCCGTGTCACGGCCAGTAAGTAGGGGGAACGACCAATGTTAAAACAATATTCATTTGAAAAGACGGCCGTTCAGTCGTTTGATGCGCAGACGACGTTGGCCTTGAAGACGGAAGATCTTCAAGTATTCTATGGTGCCAATCATGCCATGCATGATGCCAACTTAGGCTTTCCTAAGAACCAAATTACCGCTTTGATTGGGGCTTCCGGTTCGGGGAAGTCAACGTACCTACGGTCTCTGAACCGTATGAACGATGGGATCGCCACCGTAACCGGTAAGATTTGGTATCACGGGGTAAATATCAATGAGCCCAACGTAAATATTTATGAAATTCGCAAGCATATTGGGATGGTCTTTCAGCGGCCAAATCCGTTTTCGAAGTCCATTCGGGAAAATATCGTTTACGCTTTGAAGGCTAATGGTATGAAGTCTAAGGCCGATCTGGATGAACGCGTTGAGACGAGTTTACGGGGAGCGGCACTATGGGATGAGGTTAAGGACACGCTTGATAAGAGTGCCTTGTCACTGTCCGGTGGCCAGCAACAACGGTTGTGCATTGCGCGGTCGATTGCCATGGCGCCGGATGTGCTATTGCTCGATGAGCCATGTAGCGCACTAGATCCCATTTCCACGGTGAAGGTTGAAGAAACGCTGCTCGAGTTGCAGAAGCAATATACGATTATCATCGTAACGCACAACATGCAACAGGCGGCGCGGGTTAGCAGCCAATGTGCTTTCTTCCATCTAGGACATGTGATGGAATACACGTCTACTGGCACGATGTTTAGCAATCCTCAAATTCCAGTCACCCAAGATTATATTGCCGGCAGCTTCGGCTAAAGAGGCTCGTGAGTTAACGAAATGGCGTTGGCTCACGGGGCTTTTTTAGATCACAAAACGCCTAACGGCTGGAACCATGATTCCCGGCCATTAGGCGTTAAGTTTTAGTGATGCATTTTGAATTCGAGGTAGCGATCGTTATATAGCTGAACCTTGGCTGGTGACAGGTCTTTGTAAATCTGTAGATGATCGAGCGTCGTGTTATCCGGATAGAACTGGCGGTCAGCGCGCACGGACTTCGGTAATAGTGCCTTAGCTTTCCGGTTCGGCGTGGCATAACCAATGTATTCCGCGTTTTGGGCAGTATTTTCCGGCTTACTCATGAAGTTCAGGAAGGCGTAGATGGCGTTCTCATGTTGAGCAGTTTTGGGAATGACCAGGTTATCAATCCACAGATTGCTACCTTCACTGGGGACCACATAGTGAAGGTGGTGGTTATTGGCTAGCATTTCGGCAGCCTCTCCTGACCAGTCAACCGCCAGTGGGGCCTCGTCTTGGCTCATGTACATCTTGATTTCATCGGCCACGACAGCTTTCACGTTCGGGGCTAGGGCGTTAAGTTTGTTTTCGGCATTTCTCAGGACGGTCGGATTGGTGGCGTTCATCGATTGATGTTGCGTAATCAAGGCCATCCCCATGATATCGCGAGCAGAATCAATCAACATAATTTGGTCGCGATACTTGCTGGACCAAAGGTCGTTCCAATGGTCGACCGTTCCGGGTTTGATGGTTTTATCGTTGTAAATAATGCCTAATGTTCCCCAGAAGTAAGGTATCGAGTATCGATTGTTGGGATCGAACGACTCATTCATGAAGCGAGAATCATAGTTGTTAAGCCCAGTTAGTCGGCTCTTGTCGAGTGGCTTCAACAGGTGTGCCCGTTTCATCTTAGTGACCATATATTCACTGGGAATGGCCAGGTCATAATGAGTTCCACCCTGATTGATCTTAGTATACATCGCCTCGTTGCTGTCAAAGGTTTCAACATTGACGTGGTAGCCCGTTTCTTTTTGAAACTTGGTGAGAAGTTTCGGGTCGATGTAATCGCCCCAGTTATACAAATTGAGGACTCGGCTGCCCGTGCTCCCACTCGACCGCTCCAGTTGTTGGCTGGAGTAGCCCAACAGACCACAGATGGCGAGGAGCCCAATGATTAAAAGCATTAAACGTTTCATGAGGCCATCCTCCGTTTCCGTTGCTTCCGCCGTGAACTGGCCTGTTCAATCCAGTAGTAACCAGCGACCAACAAGAGTGAGAAGAGAAACATCACGCCGGACAGGGCGTTGATTTCCAGGTTAATCCCTTGGCGGGCTCGCGAGTAAATTTCAACCGACATCGTTGAGAAGCCGTTGCCCGTCACGAAGAAGGTGACGGCGAAGTCATCAAGTGAATAGGTGAGGGCCATAAAGAAACCGGCGAAGATTCCGGGTGAAATGAACGGGATGATGACGTGCGACAGTAGTTGCCGAGTGGTGGCTCCCAAGTCTTGTGCGGCGTCCAACATGGAACTCGACATTTCCCGTAATCGGGGGAGAACCATCAGGACCACAATCGGGATTTCAAAGGCAATGTGACTGAGTAAAACGGATACGAAGCCCAAGGGGATCTTAAGCATCGTAAAGAAGATCAGAAAGCTGGCCCCAATGATGACGTCCGGGGAAACCATCAGAACGTTGTTTAAAGCCAGCAACGATTCCTTGGTGACCCGACTGGTGGTGCGGTTGATTCCCAGGGAGCCTAAAGTTCCGACTAGGGTGGCAATTAGCGCGGAAAGTAGGGCTACTAGTAAGGTGTTGGCCACGATGGCCAGCATCCGCGAGTCGTTGAAGAGGTCGCGGTAGTGTTGCCAAGTGAAACCGTGAAAGGCCGTCATCGTGTCGCCGGCGCTGAAGGAGTAGACAATTAGGAAAACAATCGGGGCATAGAGAATGATAAATACCAGAATTAAGAAGGCATTTGACAGTCGTTTGCTCATCGTGGCGTTCCCCCCTTCGGCTTCTGGTCACCGGTCAATAGCATGACGATGACCATGGCAACGATTAGGACGACCCCAATGGTTGAACCCATTCCCCAATTCATCGTCGTCAGGAAGTGTTCTTCGATGGCGGTCCCCAGGGTGATGACCTTGTTACCACCGATCAAGCGGGTCAACATGAAGAGGGATAGTGAGGGGATGAAAACGGCTTGTACACCAGCCTTCACACCAGGTAAGGTTAACGGAAAGATGACGCGCTGAAAGGTTTGCCAACCACTAGCGCCGAGATCCTGACTAGCATTGATAAACGCTGGGCTCAGGTCATCGAGGGCGTTGTAAATAGGTAGAATCATAAAGGGAATTTGAATGTAGGTCGCCACGAAAACAAAGCTAGCATTGGTGAAGAGAATTTGTTGTGGTCCGATGCCAATGAAGCTTAGAAATTGATTGGCGATCCCTGCTTGGCTAAAGATGCCAATGAAGGCATAAGCCTTCAAAAGAATATTAATCCAGGTGGGTAAGATGACCAACAGTAGCCAGAACTGGCGATGTTTTAAGCCGTGTAAGAAATAGGCGGTTGGGTAACTGATTAGTCCGGTAAAAACCGTAATTAACAAGGCATACCAGACCGAGTTCAGCGTCATCTTTAAGTAGGTTAGTGACTGAAAATAATTAGCGTAATTACTAAAGGTAAAATGATGGTCGAGATTGAAGAACGATTGATAAAAAATCAAGGCCAAAGGTGCGATCACGAAGAGTCCTAGCCACAGGCCGTAAGGGATGAAGTAAAACCAAGTCTTACGTTTCGTCAAGGTCATCATCCTCCGTTCCCTCGTAGGTCTCTAGACGGGCATCGAATTCCTCTTCTTTTTCATCGTAACGCATGACGTGAAGGTCTTGAGGGCGGAAGGTGATGCCGATCGTTTCACCATCTTCGGCGGGATTGACGGAGTGAATGAGCCAATCGTTACCCAACCTATCGGTCGCAGAGATTTCATAGTAATCACCGCGAAAGAGTTGGGTATCGATGGTGACCTTGAGTTTGGCGTGTTCGGGTTCGGTCAGGTTCAGGTCTTCCGGTCGAATGACAATTTCAACGGGTTCGTTGACGGGAATCCCGGCATCGGCACACTCGAACTGGTGCCCGCCAAAGGCGACTTGATAGTCGCCCATCATTTTTCCCGGTAAGATATTGCTTTCCCCAATGAAGTCAGCGACAAAGTGATTAATCGGTTCATCATAAATATCAACGGGCGATCCGCTTTGGAGGACCTCACCCTGGTTCATGACAAAAATTTCGTCACTCATAGCGAGGGCCTCTTCTTGATCATGAGTGACAAAGAGAAAGGTGATTCCCAGTCGTTGTTGGAGATCGCGCAGTTCATATTGCATTTCACGGCGCAATTTGGCATCGAGGGCAGAGAGAGGCTCATCAAGGAGCAAGACCTGGGGCTGCATCACGATGGCTCGAGCAATGGCAATCCGTTGTTGTTGGCCACCGGAGAGTTCGTCGATGGCCCGGTCACCAAAGTCCGCGAGTTGGACTAACCGCAGAGCTTGATTGACTCGTTCGTCGATTTGATCTTTGGGCATTTTTTTAAGGGTTAGGCCAAAAGCCACGTTCTCAGCAACCGTCATGTGTGGGAACAGAGCGTAGTCTTGGAAAACCGTGTTAACATTGCGCTTGTTGGCCGGGACATCATTGATTCGCTTGCCCTTGAATAGGACGTTGCCCGAGGTGACGGTAGTAAAACCGGAGATAGTTCGTAAAATAGTGGTTTTACCACAGCCGGAAGGTCCCAGGAGAGTGTAAAACTTTCCTGGTTCAAGTGTGATACTAATGTCCTTTAGGACCGTATGGGTCCCATAACTTTTGGTGACCTGTTCAAGCTCGACAATTGGTTCAGTCATCAGGGCACCTCCTCTACAGAAAATTTGCGTTAAATAAAACGGTTTCAACTCTGTTAATTATAGCGGGTTTAGGCTAAAAATGAAATGAACAGATACCTAACTTCTCTAACCAACTCGCGGTGATGGACTGGCGCATCAAAGGCTGAATTTTATGGGCACCGGCCACGGGTAGAGTGAGTGGCCAACGCCGCTTGTCCTGGCGAATTTTATTGGGACCGCCTGGCTTCTAAAACGATTTGGATTATAATTGATTTAATATCACCAAGGAGGTGGGGTTAATGGAAGATGAACCAATGACGGTCACGCTGGAGTATACGTTGAGCGATGTCCGGCAATTGTTTTGGCACACGACGGGACGTAGCTTGTTAGCCCTGCTGACACCACTATGGATTATTCTGACCTGTACAGAGTACTACACGGCACTCTTGCCACTTGGCTGGATTAGCGGTGAAACGATTGTTCTAGTTGTCGCAGAGATCGGTTACATAACCTATTATGGTAATCGTTGGGCGCACCAGTACCTACAGCAATGGCGAAATGTTTGGGATGGTCCTACAACCTTTGCGTTCTTTGATGATCGGGTGGTTATGCATTATTTTAACGAAAAGACGACTATTTATTATCAACAGCTGTATCGGGTCAAGAAGACGCATTCGGCCTTTTATCTGCGACTGAATCGGCACCGGACGTTGTTATTTAGAAAACGAGAATTACCGATTGATTTACGGCGATTCTTGACGCGGTTAGCTAAAACACGGCATTAAAGTCGCCATGCATGAAGGCCATTTTGTGGATGGCTTCTGTTGGGCAAAGAAGGGCACGATTAGTTTTCGGTGGCCTCCGGGACGTCACCAAATGATAAATAAAACGCCTGCGAAATATAAATTCGCAGGCGTTTTTTGCTTATTTTTTAATCACCAAGGTCTTGTTAGCAGTGATGTAGTAGCCATTGGTTAATTGGAAACGGTTGGTTAAATGATAATGCTTAATGGTTTTAACTTTCAAAACCTGACCGTGACGGTAGTGCTGAACGGCCTTACCAGATAATTTGGTAGTGTGATACGCGTTCACACCGTGTGCATTAAGAACGTCAATCTGCTTGGGGACAGTGGCGTAGTAGGTTGGCGCAACGAAGCTAGTGTGGTCAAATAACCGGTGCGCCCGTTTGACTTGGTGTGATGGTTGAGGTCGCGAACATGGTCACGTAATGTGCCTTTCTTTGTATGAGCGTAGCCGGTGACGACAAATTGCGGGCGCTTGGCTCGGTCTTGCTTCGAGTACCAGAGTTCACGATTTTTGGTGTCAAAGTTGGCATGTCGATCGAGTCCGACTTTCTTGGTGACGTAAATGGCAATCCCTTTTGCAACCACGCGGTTTGGGGAGGACATAACGGTATTTGAGGAGCTGGATAATGACGAGGTGTTTGGTGCCGGAGTTGCGGTTCCACTGTGACCGTTGATATCAGTAGGGCTTACAT
The DNA here is from genome assembly GCF_001592085.1 of Levilactobacillus senmaizukei DSM 21775 = NBRC 103853. GTDB lineage: Bacteria > Bacillota > Bacilli > Lactobacillales > Lactobacillaceae > Levilactobacillus > Levilactobacillus senmaizukei. Next base: position 1,102 of record NZ_BCWD01000001.1, on the reverse strand, counting down.
AGTGATAGGTATAGGTATCACCGGAGACAGTGACGGGGTTGGTGGTGCGAAGCGTATGACCGGAGATTGACAGGTCGGCAAGCATTACAGCCTTGCGCAGGTTGGTCAGCGTTGGATCGTCCGGATAGTAGCTGGTTTGAATGGTTTTGCTGCCGACGATGTCCTGACCTTTGGCATCGACAAATCTAAAGCTTAGGGCAACACCAGCGGTTGATTCACCGTATCCGGTGATCGTCCCATTAGTGTCTTCATTGTCAGTGGAGTGGGCATCAACACTAACGACACCTGTTCCCCGGACAAGGTAATCATCAGGGGTGCCGTCCTTTTTGACTAAACGATAGGAAAGACCATAGTCGTTAACTTTTTGGGCGGGAGTCCCCAATGTGAGTAAGACACGGTCTGCGTGTCTTGTGGTATCCAATCGGGGCCTACAATGACTTTAGGCGTCGATCGAACGTTATGATCAGTATCGGTCAAGGTTGTTATAATCCATTGATCCGTATTATCCGACGCAATGTAATCGTAACCAAAATCTGAACCAATCATAAAAAAATTTGATCCAGCCGGTAGCTTCGCCCAGATGGCATATGGTGCACCGGCCACTCCATAATCCGTGCCCGCAACGCTGGTAGTTGGCGTGGTATCGGCCGCGTGAACGGTCGGTACCGGTTGTCCCATCTATAAGCCGAGACTAGCGGTGACAAAAATCAGCGATATCCCAAAGACTTTTAATCACATAAAATGGTTCCCTTTCTGAATATTAACTATAATCGCTGTCAGTATAGGGGCTTTAGTTAAGTTACACAATGCGAATGGTGTTCCGATTAGTCCGATCTGGGTGATTGCCTTTTTCCGGTTTCGGGTACCAGGAGGGGTGACGATCCTGTGAATAGTGAGAATAGGAGAGACGGTGAGATTAAAAAAATAGCTAACGCGTCAGTTAACTGTTACTGAACTGACATAGAGGTTCATTTATGAATCCATTAACGGTACGGGAGTTGTCTCCTCCGATTTATCTGCGGTGGGGGAGATGAGTTCTCGTGGTGCAAAAGGTTCTTGTGATAACTGTTGTTGGCAACCTAGTTACCGTATTTACATGGCT